>JAKUQA010000001.1 GCA_022450525.1 Dehalococcoidia bacterium
GTAGTTTCAACGCTAGCTGTGTCAGTTACTTTCACTGCTGTTGCACCACTTGTTGGAGTAGCGTCACTATATTCAGCAGTAATAGTATTTAAGTTCAATGCTTTCAAACCATTATCGGCAGGTGGATCTGCAGTCACAACATCGTGTGGATAATTGATTTCGATGTGACTATTTAATGCACCTGTTGGTGTAAATTTAACGGTTGCAGTGCCTGAAATAACTCCAGTATTGCTTACAATTTCCAATGTACCAGGTACATATGTAACACCTCCACCAGCTGCTTCAGCACAGTTATCGTCTGCTAAAGCACCGTCATTGGCACCAGATTTTACACACCAAACACCATTTCGTTCGTTGGTTTGCTTAAGAGCTACTTCATCTAAGTGATCAACGGTTGCATTGAATGCAGCAGATTGAGCACCAGCAGCCAAGTTACCTGAAGCACCTTTATAAATGGTCTTCAAAGTACCATAGTCAGTTGCTGTAGCATCTGGAGTAATATCAACAATAGCTGTGAATATACCGGTGTCTTTACCAGTTTCTTTCAACCAAATTGTATTACCGTTTGGCTCTTGTGTACTCTTTAGTGTTGTCTTTACATAGTCAACAGCACTGTAGTTATAAAATATGTCGATAGTCCAGTCAACGGCATCAGCATCATTAGAAACACCAGTACCTGTTGTATTAATAAATCTCACAACACCAGTTGTGGCATCAACAACAGTTACCGATATCAGTAAGTTTGCATCCTGACCATCTTGGTCAATCTTGTTCTTGCTAGCATGTGCTGAACAAGCTGCTGCAGTTGTGGCCTTGTCATTCAAACAGAAAAATGGAGTACCCACAATTGGAGTATTTGCTAGTGTCTTTTGTACTGTTGCACCAGCTCCCAAATTTCGTAGGCTTACATCGTCATTGATTATGACTGCAGTTGTTACGTTAGCATCAGCGTCTGTAACTTTGACGAGAACGTCATTGTTAGCAGATGTTGCATTTGAATACCAATCCCTATCAACTGTGATAGTACCGGTTACTGCACCTGATGGTGCTGCAAACGCACTGATGCTAGATAGCATAGCCACTAACAAAGCAGTGGTTACGCCAAATAGGCTTAAAATACGAAAGTTCTTTTTCACTTGCTACCCCCTTAAAAAGAATAATGTACGGTATAAAGTTTTAAATTTGGTGGGGAAACCACCTTGGAAACGTCAGTAAATCTAACGTCCCCACAGGAACTAATATTAAAAATAAAAAAAAATAGTCGAGTACATAATATACTCTCTTATTTAAAAGGTCAAACCCACATGAATCAGTTCTTCAGCCTAAATCATGCGAAGACCCGAATACAGTCTAGTAATACCCTCATATTACCAAACTAATCGCGTCGTCGGTCAAATCCTCTGTCAGTTGCAATACAACTAACGTTATCGAAATATACATAATCTTGATGTAAGTGTCAAGTACTTTGTATGCACTAATTATTTACAAATTACTTCTATGGTAATAATCGAAAAATTATTTTTTCGATGGACTATTGAGATTATCTAAAAATTCAGTATTAGCTTTTGTCTCAGACATTCGTTTAAGAATCTCGCCAGTGGCATCAATACTATCCTGAGCATTAGCTGTTATAAGACCAACCATTCGACGTAATAACCACACTTTTTTCAATGTCATTTCTTCAAGAATTAATTCTTCTCTCCTGGTACCACTTCTCTGAATATCTATGGCTGGGAAAATTCTTCGTTCTGCTAATCGTCTATCTAAGTGTAATTCCCAGTTACCAGTACCTTTAAATTCCTCGTATATGACATCATCCATCCTGCTACCAGTGTCAACAAGACACGTAGCTATAATGGTTAGGCTACCGCTATCTTCAGTATTTCTTGCAGCGCCAAAGAATCGTTTTGGCGGGTATAGAGCTACTGGATCAATACCACCAGATAAAGTCCTTCCACTTGTAGGCAGAGATAAATTATAGGCTCTTGTTAAACGAGTAATACTATCCATCAGAATAGTAACATTAACTCCAAATTCAACTAATCTCTTAGCACGTTCCAAGGCAAGTTCTGCAACACGACAATGATCTTCTACGGGTTCGTCAAATGTCGAAGCAAAAACTTCACCACTAACAGACCTTCTTACATCTGTAACTTCTTCAGGTCTTTCACCAATGAGGGCTACAATAAGATGCATGTCTTTATGATTACTAGTTATTCCATTAGCAATATCCTTTAATAACATGGTTTTTCCTGCTTTAGGTGGAGAAACAATGAGGCCTCTTTGCCCCATACCAATTGGAGCTATCATATCTATAACTCTAGTCGATAGTTTTTTAGGTTCTGTTTCTAGGGTTACCTGTACATTAGGAAAAACAGGTGTTAATTTATCATACCCTAATCTTTTTTTTGCTTTATCAGGATCTAATTCATTTACCGTCTCTACGCGTATTAAACCAAAGTATCTCTCACCATCTTTTGGAGGCCTAACCTTACCTGTAACTAAATCCCCTGTTCGCAAACTAAATCTTCTGATCTGTGATTGTGAAACATAGACATCCTTCTTACCAGGAGAAGCCATGCCATTTTGCCTCAAAAAACCATAACCATCTGACATTATGTCAAGTATTCCACCTGCCTCTAACTCTTCAGTCTCTTGATCGGATTCAGAAGCTTTAACAATTTTACTTATTAATTCGTCGCGCTCTATAGTTTCTTCAGAAATATCTTTAACCCCAAGCTTCTTGGCTAAACGAAAAAGTTGTTTATCTGTTTTTTCATTGAGCGATTCTGATGTAATAGCAGTTTCTGTCGTCAAAAAACACCTACCTCGTGTGTATTAGACATAATTTATCCTTAATAGTGTTTGTATGGATAAAAATATCTTGAACAATACTCCTAGTTAAAAATCATTATGCATTTACGAAAAAAACCAAATTGGATCTAGGAATATATATTATGTTGTGAAAACGTCGTAAATGACTTAGATAATTCACGAACACTCTAACACATGTATATAATTTAGTCTACTGTCATAGTCTAGATGACTAATTAGCCGTTATGATTGCCATTCTTGGTAATACCAATAAACTCTCTAAATAAAGGATGAGGTCTTTGAGGTCTTGATAAAAATTCTGGATGAAACTGAACACCTATCATAAAAGGATGCTGATCTAACTGGCATATTTCCACAAGCTCACCATCTGGAGAAGTACCCTGAGCTATTAATCCACCTTCTGCCAATATATCTCTGTATTGATTATTAAACTCATATCTATGGCGATGTCTCTCTTTAATCGAACTTATACCATAAATCTCATTAAGATAAGAATCAGGGTTTAATTCGCAAGGATAATTTCCAAGCCTCATTGTTCCACCCTTATTAACAACATTTTTTTGTTCTTCCATAAGGCATATAACTGGATTGTTTGTATCTTTTTCAAATTCTGTAGAATTAGCAGACTCTAAACCAAGAACATTACGAGCAACGTCAATAACCATCATTTGCATTCCCAAACATAACCCCAAATAAGGAATATTATTAGTTCTAGCATATTGAGCAGTTTTTATCATGCCCTCAATACCACGAGGACCAAATCCTCCAGGAACTACAATGCCATCTAAATTTGAAAGGAGTGATTCACATCCTACCTTTTCAATCTCTTCAGATTGTATCCATACAATTTCAACATTTGTGTCATTGTAAACGCCTGCGTGATTTAAAGCTTCTTTAACAGAAATATAAGCATCAGGAAGATCAGTATATTTTCCAACCACTCCAATCGTGAGAGTGTTTTGCAAGACATGCATTCTGGTAACCATATCACCCCAATCGTCTTCTAATGATGATTCGAGTTCTAATTGTAAATGTTTTGTAAGTACTGAATCGATACCACTATTTTTCAAAACTAAAGGTACTTCATAAATACTTTTAACAGTAGGAAGAACTACAACTGAATCTTTTTGAACATCACAAAACAATGCTAATTTATCCAATATACCATTAGAAACATCAAAATCACTACGAGCAATTATCGCATCTGGCTGGATACCAATACTTCGCAATTCCTTTACACTGTGCTGTGTAGGTTTTGTTTTGATTTCTCCGGTAGCTTGGATAAATGGTAAAAGAGTGACGTGAATGTTATAAACATTTTCTCTGCCAACTTCATGTCTTATCTGCCTTATAGCTTCTAGAAAAGGTAATCCCTCTATATCGCCTACAGTACCTCCAACCTCTACAACAACAACATCAGCTTGGCTCTCTTTAGCCAAGGTCTTTATGTGGTTTTTAATTTCATCAGTTACCTGAGGAACAACCTGTATAGTTCCTCCAAGGTAATCTCCTCGCCGTTCTTTCTGAATTACAGTACTATATATTTGTCCGGCTGTTACATTTGAAGATGCAGTTAGTTCTAAATCAATAAAGCGTTCATAATGTCCTAAGTCCAAATCAGTTTCACAACCGTCTTTAGTAACAAAAACTTCCCCATGTTGGTAAGGAGACATAGTTCCAGGATCTACATTAAGATAAGGATCTAATTTCATAACAGAAACATCTAGACCTTTGTGTTTTAACAATCGACCTAGTGATGCGACAGTAATACCTTTCCCAACGGAACTTACAACGCCACCTGTAACAAAAACATATTTAGTCATAAAGCATCAATAATCGAAAAGAAAATAGGTAAACTGTAAACTATTTATAGATGTTAAATAACTAATCATGATCATGTCAAGAATATATGTATTTATTTTGAGTTGGCAATTGAGAAAGTTTATCAATAATATATATAGTTATAAAAATTAATTCATTATTTAGGAGCATCTTTGAGGATAACAAGTGGAATTTACAAAGGGATAAACATAGTACTACCCAAAAATTCAACAATCCGGCCTACCTCTGAAAAAATCAGAATGGCACTATTTAACACATTAGGGGATTTAATTTTCAATAGTACTATGTTGGATATATTTGCCGGAAGTGGAGCGATAGGTATCGAAGCTCTCAGCAGAAACGCATCTGCTGTAGATTTTATAGAAAGAGATCCTAATTTATGTAAACTCATTAATGAAACTTTGATAATTATTAATCAAAAAAATTTATCTCAGGTACTGCAAGGAAACGCTATCTCAATACTCAAACAACTGAATTCAAAATACGATTTTATATTTGCCGACCCACCTTACGATTACGAAAACAAAGAGGAAATATTATCTATAATTGAAAAATGCGAATTGCTAAATCCTGCAGGTATGATAATATTGGAACATCGTTCAAATGAGAATATAAATGACACATTAATAAATATAGAAAGATTTGACGTAAGAAAATATGGGGACACCCAAATTTCTTTTTATAAAAAAATAAATTAATTTACTTCACTACTATGGTAACAGTTTTATATAACGGAACATTTGACCCAGTGACAAAAGGGCATGAGGATTTAGTTTGCAGAGCTTCTGAATTATTTGATAAAGTTGTTGTAGGTGTATTTGATACTCCAGCAAAATCATTATTATTCACTACTGAGGAAAGAGTTCAATTATTTACACAGTCGACTGAAAAACTAAGCAACGTTGAAATTAAACCCTACACCGGACTATCTGTAGATTTTGCTGCATCAATAAACGCTAAAGCTATTGTGAGAGGTGTTCGAAGTATAACTGATGCAGATTATGAAGCAACTATGGTCATGATGAACAGAAAACTTCAACCTAATTTGGATACTGTGTTATTATATACTAGTTTGGAATACCAGTTTGTAAGTTCAACTCTTATTAAAGAAGTTGCAAAATATAAAGGTGATGTTAGCGAATTTGTATCCGAACACGTGGCAAATGCTATTAAAATGAAGTATGCTAATGGAAGTTAACTTCATGAAGGGAGGAAATCATAGATATTCTACCGATCATAGATAAATTAGAAGAAATTATTCTTGCTGGATCAAAAATGCCATTAACTAAAAAGAACTTAGTTGATGCTCCTGAAGCCCTTTTGCTCATTGATCAACTAAGAATGGCTGTACCCGAGGACGTTTCCAGAGCCACCGAAGTATTGGCAAGAAAAGATGATATACTCAATCAATCACTAGATGAGGCTCGAAAAATTCGTTCTTCTGCTGAAACTGAATTTCGTAACAAAGTAGAAGATAGCGAATTAACCAAAGAAGCTGAAAAAGAAGGTGAGCGAATTATTCAGGAAGCACAACAAAAAGTGCAACGAATCGTTGAAACTGCAGATAAGAAAGCAATCCAAATGTTAAAAGAGGCAGATGCTTACTCTTATCAAGTTCTTTCTGAATTAGAATCCAACTTACAATCCATTATTACTACTGTACAAAATGGGTTAGGAACACTGAAAAAAAGTGATGATTCCGAATCTACAAAGGGTAATGAGGCTCCTAAAAAAAGAAAATCAAAAACCACCTCTGAAGTTGTAAAATAAAAACAAATTAAAAGCTGGTTTTTCTACTAATATCTCCTGATTTTCCGCCTTTTTTACTAACTAACTGAATGTCACTAATCAGTGAATCGTGATCTATCGCTTTGGTCATATCATATATAGTTAATGCAGTTATACTAACTGCAACCAAAGATTCCATTTCCACACCTGTTTTTGAATTACTTTTTGTATTTGCTTCAATTATAAATCGACTATTACTCTCATCAATATCTATTGTAATTTCTACATGATTTAAATCAATCTGATGACATAGTGGAATCAATTCCGGAGTTCTTTTTGCTGCCATTATTCCTGCAATTCGAGAAATACTTAAAACGTCACCTTTGGGATTATTTGCTGCAATTACCTGCGAAATAATTTCTTTACTTACTTTCACAAATCCTTTAGCAACAGCAGTACGATCTGAGTCACTTTTCATTCCAACATCTACCATTTGTACTGAACCTTCCTCATTGATATGAGAAAGATTATTTTTCTTTACCATTTCAGCCTTTCCTTGAGCTATATCATTCACTTTCTCGTTATAAAAATCACCACTATGACCTTTTACCCAGTTCCAAGAAATATTGCTATGTTTTTGAATTGCTTTTTCTAATTCATTCCACAACTCCATATTTGCTTTTTTCTTCCAACCCTTTGTAATAGTGTTTATCACATACAAACTATCAGAAAATATCTCAATAACTGAACCAGGTTCAAGAAAGTCTAATGCTTCAATTACTGATTGTAATTCCATACGATTGTTAGTAGTATTCAAATCTGACCCAGATAACTCTTTTTCATTCCCATCAGGATATATTATGATAGCACCCCATCCACCTGGACCCGGATTACCTAGGCACGAACCATCTGTGTATATTGTTATCATATCCTAAACTTATCCACCAATCGCATACATTTCTATTTTTTTTGTAGGTTTCTTCTTTTTTGTATCAAATCTGATTTGCGAATATTGGTCAGACCTATTACCCCAAATTTGCATTATTTTATCTTTTAATAATTTATCATCATCAGAGTCTAAAGTTGATTTAATATCAAAACCCAAATCTGAAAAAAGACACGTATATAGTTTTCCGTCAGTTGATAATCTAATCCTCGAACAATTTCCACAAAAAGGATCACTCACAGAAGATATAAACCCTATTTCTGCAGAACCATCGTTATATTTCCATCTATTTGCTACTTCATTTATATACTGTTTTTCTAAAGGTGTGATTCCAAATTTTTTATCTAGCATTTTTACTATCGCTGCAGAAGGCACAACTTGAGATTTATCCCAACCATTTAAATTACCAACATCCATATATTCAATAAATCGTAATATATGGCCTTTAGACTTAATATATTCTGCAAGGTCTAACAGCTTTTTATCATTCTTTCCTTTTTGAACAACCGTATTAATTTTTATTGGATTGAATCCTAGTCTTTCTACAAGATCCAATCCCTCAAGTACTGTACTTAATTCAGCATTAACTCCACTCATTTCTTTAAATAAATCTTCATCTATGGTATCAATGCTAATTGTAATCCTTTTCAACCCAGCTTCATGAAGTTTTTCAGCATACCTATACAACAAATAGCCATTCGTAGTAAGAGCTAAGTCTTCTATCCCAGGAATTTGTATCAATTTCTTTACCAATAAATCAAGATCTTGCCTTAATAAAGGCTCTCCTCCAGTGAGTCTAATCTTTGAAACGCCCAACTCTGCAAAAACATTAGCAATTCTTTCTATTTGTTCAAAAGATAAAACTTGATCTTTAGGCAAAAACTTATATCGTTCGCCATATATCTCTGCGGGCATACAATATGGGCAACGAAAATTACAACGATCTGTAACTGAAATTCTTAAATCCTTAATTGGTCTATTAAATAAGTCTTTTACCATATTCCTTTTATGAAGAGCTCCTATTATTAAGAAATATTAAATTATATTTCCTAATTTTTTAGTAATACACATAATAACAGAAAATTAAATAATAGTTTGAATCAATACCATAACTATTACTTGAAACAAATAAGTACCGTTGTTACACTTATCTCCAATATTATACCCGTGCCCAATTTAGTACTCTAAAATGAGGAGTTTACCATTATATTTCTAGGAGAATACTTAGAATCAATAGAAATTGACAATCATCTTAAATCCACATTAGCTGCAATCGCAAATGGTGCAGTTCTTGTTCAAGAAAAAGTTGATCGATTAAGCATTGATGGGCACTCAGGATCAACAGGAGACATCAATATACAAGGCGAGGTCGTTCAAAAACTTGATGAATTAGGTTCTCAAATTTTCCTAGAGTGTTTTCGCACATCAGAGAGTGTTTCAATAGTTGGTTGTGAAGAACTTGAAAACCCTGAAATTATTTCAAAAGACCCCAATCTGTACATGGTAAATATGGATCCAGTAGATGGGTCTAGCAATATTGATGTTTCAATAAGCATTGGATCCATATTTGGAATATGGCCAAGCTCAAATTTAAACGAAATTACGAATAAATCTTTATTACTTGCAGGAAACCAACAAATAGCAGCAGCTTACGTAGTATATGGTTCAAATACAATTCTGATAATAGCTACACAAAATGGAGTGAGTGGTTTTACGCTAGATAACGAGAGTAAAGAATTTATATTGACCCATCCCATTATATCTCTTCCTGACAATTGTACATATTACAGTGTAAACTATGGGAATTGGGATGAATTTTCCTCCAATACTAAATCACAATTAGAAGAACTACAAAAAACATCATCATTGAGATATGTTGGATCACTTGTTGCAGATTTTCACAGAAACCTTATCAAAGGAGGAGTTTTTCTTTATCCAAATGGGAAACTACGTCTTATGTATGAAGCTAATCCACTAACTTTTGTTATGAAAAAGGCTGGCGGCAGCGGTACAAATGGAAATGAAAATATATTGGACATTATACCTAAAGAATTACACGAACGGACCCCTTTATTTATAGGGAATACAAAAGAGGTAGATAAATTTACTATAGGATGAATAAGAGAGGAAAAACTAATGGATACAAAAATCCTTGCTGAAACAGCTAAAAAATTAGTCGCACCAAAAAAGGGAATATTAGCTGCCGACGAAAGTTCAAATACAATAAAAAGTCGATTTGATTCTATAAATGTAGAATCAAATGAAGCTAACAGAAGAGATTATCGCCAAATGTTGTTTACAACAAGTGGCATATCTCAATTTATTAGTGGTGTCATTTTATTTGATGAAACAATGCGTCAAAAGGATTTAAGTGGAAAATCTCTTGTTTCAATTTTATCAGATCAAGACATTATTCCAGGTATAAAAGTTGATACTGGAGCTAAACCTTTAGCAGGCTCAACAAGTGAAACAATAACGGAAGGACTAGATAATCTTCGAGAAAGATTGAATGAATATCGAGAATTAGGAGCTCTCTTCACAAAATGGAGAGGAGTAATAAATATCGGAAAATCAATTCCTTCTCCATATGCAATAAATGTAAATGCACATGCTCTTGCTAGGTTTGCAGCATTAAGCCAAGAGGCTGGGCTTGTACCAATTGTAGAACCAGAAGTATTGATGGATGGAGAACACTCAATAGAAAAATGTTTTGAAATTACTGAACAAGCTTTAAAGCAAGTGTATTTAGAGCTTGAAATGCAAAATATCTATCTGGAAGGTACTTTATTAAAACCAAACATGGTCTTATCTGGGAAAAGTGCAAAATCAAGAGCAAATACTACTGAGGTGGCTCAAAAAACTGTTGAATGTTTACTAAATAACGTGCCTCATTCAGTACCGGGAATTGTGTTTTTGTCTGGTGGACAAAGTGATGAAGAAGCTACAACAAATCTCAATACTATTAACCAAGTTGCAAAAACGTTAAATGCCCCGTGGGAACTGAGTTTTTCATATGGGCGAGGTCTTCAGGCAGCACCACTAAAAGCATGGTTAGGCAAAGAAACAAATATACCTGCTGCTCAATCGAGCTTTTTTGACAGAGCTAAATTAACAAGTATTGCTCGTCAAGGTTTACTTTGATGAATCAAAAACTGCTATTAGGCACCTCAAACCCAGGTAAAATAAATGAGTTTAAACAAATACTTCAAAATATACCTTATAGACTGACTACACTAGAAGAAGAATCATGTAATATTGAAGTTATTGAAACTGGAAAAACATTTTTAGAAAACGCTACGTTAAAAGCAACTCAATACGCCAATGCAACTAAATTACCATGTTTATCAGATGACTCTGGTATAGAAATTGATGCTTTGAACGGTCGTCCAGGGATATATTCTGCAAGATATGGCGGACCCGAATTAAGTGATGATGAAAGAGTCCAATTAATTTTAGAAGAAATGAAAAATATCCCTTATGAAAATAGGAAAGCTAGATTTAAAGCATCAATAGTCGTAGCGTGGCCCGATGGTAAAATATTGGAAAAAGAAGCCACAATGGAAGGAATAATAAACTTTTCACCTATAGGTAAAAATGGATTTGGATACGACCCAATATTTTTACTTCCTGAATTTGATAAAACTTCAGCAGAAATAGATCCTGATAAAAAAAATAAGATAAGTCATCGAGCTAAAGCTATAAGAAAAATTATTCCGCTGTTAATTAATTAACGTGATGTTATTTGTAAGACTTGATTATATACAATTCAGTAGTACAATTTCTTGGTACCCATTTTTCAATATAAGAAGAGAAGTATAATAATGGATAATATTCCAGATATTAATAATATAAACGAGACTTACGAAAAAGCTCTAGGAGAGTTAAAAGATAATAAAACTGAGCAAGATTTATCTACATGGAGAACAAAATACCTTGGAAGAAAGGGTATTTTAACAGGATTATTACGAAATCTTAAATCTACGCCCATAGATTCTAGAAGAGAAATTGGACAACAGCTTAATAACATAAAAAATCTCTTAGAAAATAATTATGAAGAAGCAATAAACGCTGCAGGAAAATCAGATAACAAAAATTCATCTGTAAATCATGTAGATATTACAATGCCTGGTCGTCCAATACAAAATGGACGACTTCATCCTACAACCCAAATAATACGAGAAGTTTGTGAAGCTTTTCTTTCAATGGGTTTTGATGTTGCAGAAGGTCCAGAAGTTGAATGGGAATATTACAATTTCGATGCTCTGAATATCCCAGCGGATCACCCTGCAAGAGATATGTGGGACACACTGTGGGTAGAAAGTGACAAACAAGAAAAAGGAAATATTTTATTACGAACTCATACCTCTCCTATGCAAGCAAGAATTATGGAAAATCGAGAACCCCCAGTACGCGTTGTCGTACCAGGAAAAGTATTTAGATACGAAGCATCAGATGCAACTCATGAGTGGCATTTTTACCAAGTAGAAGGGCTGGCAGTAGATCAAGGTTTAACTTTTGCAGATTTAAAAGGGACATTATTTGAATTTGCAAAGAGAATTTTTGGAGAAAATCGAAAAATTCGTTTTAGGTGCGACTACTTCCCTTTTGTAGAACCTGGTGTAGATATGTCAATTGATTGCTTTGCTTGTAGTGATTCAGGTTCTATTGAACCTGAAAATTGTTCTATCTGTAAAAGAACTGGGTGGATAGAAATCATGGGGGCAGGTATGGTTCATCCAAGAGTTTTAGAGCAAGCCGGATACGATCCAAACAAATATACTGGATTTGCATTTGGTCTTGGCCCAGAAAGAATTGCCATGCTGAAATATGGGATTGATGATATTCGTCATTTTTATTCAAACGACATAAGATTTCTAAACCAATTCTAATTTGAGGAGTAATTGTGAAAATACCAATTCTATGGTTAAGAGAATATCTCGATGAAAATATTTCGCTAGATAATATAGCACACAAATTAACTATGGCTGGGCTCGAAAGCGAATTACAAACAATAAAACAAGGGACATGGTCAGGCATTCTTGTTGGAGAAATTCTTGAAATAGAAAAGCATCCAAATGCAGATAGACTAAATTTAGTTACTGTAGATATAAACAATGAAGTCAAAAAAGTAGTTTGTGGAGCCCCTAATGTTGAAATAAACCAAAAAATTGCTTTTGCTAAAGTTGGATCAGAATTGCTAGATCATGAATCTCAACAATTAGTCCCATTACAGGCAGCAAAAATCAGAGGAGTAGTATCCGAAGGCATGATTTGTTCTGAAAAAGAACTTGGAATCGGAGATAACCACGATGGAATACTTGTTTTACCTCCTAAAGTACCAAAAGGTACTAAATTAGAATCTATATTGGGGCAAGAAATATTAGAAACAGAGCCTACGCCTAATAGACCAGATTGGTTATCTGTAATTGGTGTTGCAAGAGAAATTGCTGCATTGAACAATACCACAATAATTGAACCTTCTCTTCAATTTACTGAATCGAATGAAGAAACAGCCACTCAAGCTTCAATTACTATTGAAGACAGTGATTTATGCGGAAGATACACAGCTTCTGTAATTTCTGGTATAAAAATACAAGAATCTCCAGAATGGCTCAAGGAAAAGCTTATCAGTGCAGGTCAAAGGCCCATAAACAATATAGTAGATATAACAAATTTTGTGATGTTAGAAACTGGCCAACCATTACACGCTTTTGACCTTACAAAAATACAAAATTCTACTGTAAAAATACGCAGAGCAAAAGATAAAGAAATTCTCATAACTCTAGACGACGAAAAACGAACCTTATCAAATGATATGCTGGTAATTGCCGATGAAGAAAAACCTATAGGATTAGCAGGAATCATGGGGGGATTGCATTCTGAAGTAACCGATAACACGACAACTATTCTCTTAGAATCTGCAAGTTTTCTTCCAGCAAATATTCGAAAGACCCGAACAGAATTAAAAATGAGAACTGAAGCATCGCATCGATTTGAAAGACATCTTAATCCCGGACTAGCCATTATGGGACAAAAGCGAGCAATCCATTTAATCCAGCAAATTACGCAAGGATCTGTTTGCAAGAATATCATTGACGTTTACCCAAACAAAATTGCAACTGAATCAATAATAATAACTACCCAAAAAGTAACTGAAGTATTAGGCACAAAATTTACTTTGAAACAAATGCAGACAATTTTTACCTCACTTGGTATTGAATCACAAGAGGTCAATAAAACAACTTTAGAAATCACTCCTCCTTACTGGAGAAGTGATATTAATATTGTTGAAGATTTAATTGAAGAATTGGCACGAATCCAAGGATATGAAATCATACCTACAAAATATATTTCCCAACCCATTCCTCCTAGAGAAGAACAACCCGAGCGTAATTTATCGCTTAAAATACAAGACTTACTGGTATTATCTGGAATGCAAGAAATCATAACCTACCCCCTAACGAGTAAAGAGGCATTAGAATTTGTTGAAAATAAACGAGATATTGTACCAATGAAACTTGCAAACCCTATGAGTCAAAAACCTGAAGATTTTACATATTCAAATATTTCTGACACTTTAGGATTCAGAGAATACTTGCGGACAAACCTACGTGTTGGAATGTTAGAAACCATCGCACATAATGTCAGATATGGTGCAGATAATATAAAATTATTTGAGGTGGGAAAACAATATATTCCTCGAAATAATAACTTACCTGAAGAACTTCGTGTGGCCTTAGGCGGTTTTTGTGGAAACAGAGATCAACTTAACTGGACAAATGATCAAGAACCTATGGATTTTTTTGATGCCAAAGGTATTATTAACATGACTTTCAAAGAACTCAAACTTGAAAGCATATTTACCCCAAAGATTGATATATTATTCGAAGATGAGATATGCTCAGCTATTGTCGTTCAAGGCACAGAAGTAGGTGTCGTTGGACAAGTAAAAAATGAAATTGCTCGAAACTTTGGAATAAATACTAAACCGGTAATAATTTTTGAATTAAATTTACATAAATTGTTACCTTTAACCCTTAATACCTCTCAATATTTTTCTAAACTACCACGTTTCCCTATTTCATACAGAGATATAGCCCTGGTTGTTGATAATCAGATATCGGCTATAACCTTAATAAAATCGATTAATGATCATAAACTAGTTATCAACGTGGATTTATTTGATGAATTTACCGGGGATTCTTTACCGAGTGGACATAGATCTCTTGCATTTAGAATTCATTTTTATGATCAAGATCATACTCTTACTTCTGAAGAAATTAACGAGAGTGTTGATAAAATACTGAATAAATTGCAACATACAACTGGAGCAACAATTAGAGAAACAAGGTAATCATGACTACGAAAAATCCAAATTTTTCTGAAAATATGTTATCTGTTGAAGAGGCAAGAGAAAACATACTTAATATGATGTTTGTTTTAAATACTGAGTATTTACCAATTTCTGATTGTCTCGGGCACGTATTATCTGAAGATATCTCTTCAATTATTCATGTACCACCTTGGAATAATTCTGCAATGGACGGATTTGCGGTCATAGCCAATGATACTAAAAGTGCAAGTGAAAACACTCCTGTAAAACTCAATGTTATTGATTCGGTGTATGCAGGAGATATGCCCAGTTCAAAAGTCTCTCCTAATACTGCAATAAGAATCATGACTGGAGCACCTGTCCCAGATGGAGCCAATGCAGTTGTTCCCTTTGAACAAACAAATGAAATACAACAAAAAGCCAACAAACAACATTTAGACACAATAGATATCTTAAAGCCTGTTAAGGAAAATGATTACATTCGATTTCGTGGTGAGGATATTAAATCAGGAGATAACATATTTAAAAAGGGCACAATTCTCAGGCCAAGTGAAATTGGAGTTTTAGCAACTCTTGGTTTTAAAGATATTCCAGTAATTCGAAAACCAAAAATTGCAATTATATCTACCGGTAATGAACTAACAGATCTTGGGGAAACCATTCAACTAGGGAAAATTTATGATGCCAATACATATAGCATCGCCTCATCAGTAGAAAAATATGGAGGAACTCCAATAATAATTGGTATAGCTAAAGATAATGAAGAATCACTGAATGATCTTCTTGATAAAGCTTTAGATTACGATATTCTTGTCACATCTGCTGGTGTTTCAAAAGGAGATTACGATATTGTCAAAAACATATTAAGCCAAAGAGGAAATATAGAATTTTGGTCGGTAAATATGAAGCCAGCAAAACCTATTGCATTCGGCTGGATAAATAAATCCAAAAATGAAAAATTACCTCTGCTTGGATTGCCGGGCAACCCAGTAAGCGCAATGGTCGCTTTTGAGCAATTTGTGAGGCCTTCGATATTAAAACTAAAAGGATATACAAAATTAGATAAACCTTCCGTAAACGCGATTCTAAAAAATACTATAACAAACGAAGATGGTAGAAGAATGTACATTAGAGTTCTTGTCAAAAAGGAAGGAGTGGATTATTATGCAGAAGCAACCGGAAACCAAGGATCCCATGTCCTTACTTCTATGGCAAAGGCCAATGGCTTAGCTGTATGTCCTGAGAATGTTTTAGAAATTAAATCTGGACAAAAAATTGAAGTTCAAATGATAGATTGGCATGTGGATGACTTGTAGCTAATTTAAGATATGGAGGGACTGAAATGGTTAGAACTAGAGTTAAATACCAAGAAGAAACTGTATATGCTAGAATGAAATTTAAAATTTCTGACCAAGCATTAAATGAGTTAAACCGAGAACTAAATAGAATGGTCTCTCAAAGAGCTTGTGAAAAATGCGTAGATAAAGATAATTCTAATGCTCTTGAACTAATAAATAATTGCTGTTCATCCGAGGATACTTTTATTCACTCACACATGCCTGCTATGGAAGCTATTTTCAGAATTATTATTACTAATGGGAACAAGCCTACTACCATCTCTCATATATACGAAACCCTTCAAGATAGATGGGTTGATCCAAATAATATGTGGCTTCCCACACCAGCAAAACTTTACCGAATGCTAACTAATGATATGTATTATGGAATCAGGGAAGTTATTCGAAATAGAACAAAGAAGCATCAAATTACTACTGAAACAACAATGTCATTAAATTAATTTAAACTAACCATATGAAACCTTTGTTAACTTTCTATGAAAGTGTTTATCGAGTTGAAGGCATGACTTGCCAAGCATGCGCTGATACTATTGAAACTGGTATAAAATCAAGTTTAAATGTTTCTTTAGCTCATGTCTCGTTATCTGAAAAAGAATTAAGAATTCAATCAGATGCAGTTTTTGATATAAACGATATTAACAACGTCGTATCTAATTTAGGGGACTACAGAATTCGTGATAATAATCCTAGTTTATTTTCGAACATTATTGAATATTTTAGTTCAAAAAAACCTATTGTCATTGCGTTATTACTAGTCACAATATCTTCCTTAGCTTTACAAGTACCTACTAATACATTTGATATAGATAAATGGTTTATAACATACATGGGTCTTTTTTTTATGCTATTCTCTTTTTTGAAATTACTAAATGTGAGTGGTTTTAGTATGACATTCAAAAAGTATGACTTAATTTCTAAGAAAGTCCCGGGGTTCTCAGCAATATATCCATATATTGAATTAACTCTTGCAATAGCTTTCTTAACGCAATCATTGTTAATATATGCAAATTTATTTACCCTCTTTTTTATGACATCTCAATCTATAGGGGTTTATAAATCTCTAAGAAATAGTGAACAAATACAATGTGCATGCATGGGTTCTGCAATTAGCTTGCCACTATCATCATTAACACTCATAGAAAACATAATAATGATGTGTATGGCCACATATATGATACAAGCTTATTTTTAAAAGTTTTTTTAACTAGCTTTAGAAGAAGTAGTTGATACATACTCTACAATTGATGCAAATGCTTGGGGATCACTAACAGCTATTTCTGCAAGTATTTTTCTATCGACATCAAAATCAGCTATTTTACACATATTAATGAATTTACTATAACTAACACCATTCATCTTTGCTGCAGCATTAATTCTAGTGATCCATAAACGCCTAAAATCCCCCTTACGCTCTCTTCTATGAGCATAGGCATATGATAGAGCATGAACTAGTGATTCATGAGCCCTCTTGTATAAGCGATGTCTTACACCTTTGTGTCCTTTTGTTAAATTAAGAACCTTTGAGTGTCTTTTTTGTTTAGTTACGCCTCGTTTTACTCTGGCCACAATTTCTCCTTTTTAATTTATCCGTATGGTAATAAACGTTTTAACTTAGGTGCGTCTGCCTTACTTACGGACAAAACATCATCATACATTCTTTTTGCACGCTTAGATTTTTTTCTTCTTAAATGGCTACTACCACCTTTCATTCTTAGTGGTTTGCCATTAGCAGAAAAACGAAATCTCGCTTTAGTTCCCTTATGGGTTTTCATTTTCGGCATTTCTATTCCTCTTTCAATTTAGTAAAAGCAAAACCTATTAAGTCTCTTGAACTACCGCCGTAGTTTCTTTTACTTCTTTTTTTGCACCAGGGGCTAAAATTATACTTAAATTTCTTCCCTCAAAAGCTGGAGCCTTATCTATTTTAGCAGTTTCTTGAGTTGCTTCAACTACTGTCTTGAGTAATGATACTCCTATATCAGGATGAGCTATAGTCCTTCCTCTAAACATAACACTAACCTTTACCTTATTACCAGAGTCAAGTAATTTACCTACAACTCGTATCTTTGCATCTAAATCATGTTTATCAATGCCTGATTTGAACCTAACTTCTCTCAAACTAACTGTCTTTTGCGATTTTCGTGCTTCTTTCTCTTTTTTAGTTTGAACATATTTAAATTTACCATAATCAAGGATTCTACAAACTGGTGGTTCTGCTCCAGGAGCAACCTCAACTAAATCTAAATCACGATCATTAGCCAAATCTAATGCTTCTTGCAAACTGATTATTCCAACCTGTTCATCTTTGTCAGATATAACTCTGACCATTTGAGATCTTATTTGATTATTAATTCTGTAATCTTTAGCTATATTAAACTACCTTATAGAGTTATAGAAACAACAAAAATCATAGGATAAGAATATTAACATATACATTAATTGTGGTAAAGGGTATTCTTCAATCTAAAACTAAGATTGTTTTGAAGATTACCAAAGTTCGATAGCTCGTTTGTCAATTTTATCCTTAATTCCAGTGATGAATTCTTCGACAGATATTGATTGTAAATTTTCCCCAGTTCTCAATCTCACAGATACTACTTCTGATTCAATTTCTTTATCACCTAATATAACCATATAAGGTGTTTTATTCATTTGTCCCTCACGTATTTTTGAATTCATTCTTTCATTTCTTGAATCTATCTCAGTCCGTATATTTACTTTTGCCAATTTAGATTTTAATTCTAAGGCTTTGTCTAAATGTCTATCAGCAATAGGAATTATTAAAACTTGTGATGGAGAAAGCCATGGTGGCATCGATCCTGCAAAATGTTCAATTAAAACCCCCATAAATCTTTCCAAAGAACCTAACATGGCACGGTGAACCATAACAGGTCGAGATCTTTGTCCATCCTCATTAACGTACTCAAGATCGAATCGCTCTGGTAAAGAAAAGTCTAATTGAATTGTTCCTAATTGCCATTCTCTTCCCAAAGCATCCGGTACAAAAAAATCTACCTTGGGACCATAAAATGCACCCTCGCCAGGAAATGCTTTGAAATTAATATTATTATCTTCCAAGCATTTTTGAAGTTTCGACTCAGCTTTATCCCACATTTCTTCGTCACCAACTCTTTTATCTGGTCGTAATGATAAAGCTATTCTAACATCATTAAAATTGAATATATCATAGGTTTGTTTAAACATTGCAATTAAAGAATCAATTTCATGATCTACCTGATCTATTGTACAAAATATATGAGCGTCATCCTGAGAAAACGGCCTAACTCGAGTCAAACCTTGTACAACACCTGATCGTTCAAATCTATGTAATCGTCCAAAATCTGCCACTCTAAATGGTAGCTCTCTATATGATCTTAAACCTGATTTATATAAAACTGCATGAGCTGGACAATTCATTGGCTTTATACCAAACTCTCTATCTTCAGCCAAAACAAAATACATATTATCCTTATAATTATCGTAATGTCCTGATTGCTTCCATAAATCAGTCGAAAAGATTTGCGGTGTAATCACTTCTTGGTATTCATATTGATGATATAGTTCACGTACATAATTAATTAATTCGTTATAGATTATTGTTCCTTTCGGCAAGAAAAATGGACTAGCAGGTGCTATTGGATCCATAAAAAATAAATCTAATTCTTTTCCTAAAACACGATGATCTCTTTTTTTTGCCTCTTCGATTAATTCCAAATGATTATCTAATAACTTTACTGAATCAAAAGCTGTACCATAAATTCTTTGCATCATAGGTCGTTTTTCATCGCCCCGCCAATATGCACCAGCAACTGAAAGGAGTTTGAAAGCTTTTACATCTTTACTTGAATCAACATGGGGTCCAGCACAAAGATCTTGAAAACCACCATGTTCGTAAATTGAAATATCTTCATTTTTGTCAATTTCTTCTATAATCTCTAATTTAAATGGTTGTTCAGAGAACAAATCTAAAGCTTCACTTCTTGTAATAATTAGTTTTTCAAAAGAAAGATTCTGATCAATTTCTTGTTGCATTATTTTTTCAATTTCCTCTAAATCAGTTTCTGATAATCGTTTATCTAATACAAAATCATAGTAAAATCCATCTGTAATTACCGGACCAATACCAAATTTTGTATCTGGATATAATTTACATACAGCAGATGCCATTATATGTGCAGCTGAATGCCTTAATGCGTGATATTTATCATCTTGTTCCAACATATTGTCTATGTTCCAAAATCCTCTTGTTTCAATATTTGTTTTAATTATTTATATTAGATATAAAACAACTACACAATTCTATCACATTATACAAATTTAATTTTTTGTTAATTGATTAAAAAAAACTAATAACTTAATATAAATTAGCTAAACCAATTTTACTTTATCTACTGGACGATAATGCGTTACAAAGAAGCACTTAAAGATTTAATGAGCCTAACTGATTTTGGGATTATTTCTAATAACAATACTGCCAAAAAAAGACGTTATGATTTAAATAGGATTATTAAATTTTCTAGTTTATTTGGAAATCCTGAAAACTCTTCTCCGAACGTACACATTGCTGGTACGAAAGGAAAAGGAAGTACTGCAGTATTTATCTCATCGATATTAGAAACTGAAGGATACAAAACAGGATTATTTACTTCACCACATATTCATAAACTTACCGAGAGAATTCAAATTGGAGGCAAAGAAATATCCAAAACAAAATTTTCTAAATCATTTTACGAAATGTGGCCTGATGTTCAACTATATAATGAACAAAATCCTAATAACCGGATAACGTTATTCGAATTTTTAACTATTTTAGCTTTTTATATTTTTGATAAAGAAAATACTGATATCAATGTCATTGAAGTTGGTTTAGGGGGAAAGTTGGATTCTACCAATATTCTTACTCCACATATTAGTATTATTACATCTATCAGCTTGGATCACACCAGAATATTAGGAAATACATTACAAGAGGTAGCGCTACAAAAATCTGGAATAATTAAACCAAATAAAATGACGGTTATCGCACCGCAAAAACCTGAAGTTTTAAAAATTATCAAAGAAGTCTGCGAAGAAAAAAATAATCAATACATTGCAATTCAAGAATCTTGTGAAATTACTCCAATAAAAAAATCAAAAGATTTTCAAACATACATTTTAGATTCTGAATTTGGAAAAAATTCATTGACAATTCCCCTTCTTGGAGATTATCAAATAGAGAATTCCGCAACAGCATTTATAGCTGCAAAATTATTGCAAAAATCCAATTTCCCTATATCTGATCTATCTATAGAAAATGGATTTAAGGAAACATATTGGCCATGTAGACTCGAAAAGGTTTCTAATGAACCTTTGATTATATTAGATGGAGCTCACAATCCATACTCAATAGAAAAAATGATACAAGCTATATATGATTACTACACTTTTCGTAATATCACAATAATCTTGGGGACATCAAAAGATAAAGATATTAAAGATATGGTAAAAGTACTTTTGGATAATGATAAAGGTAATGCTAGGTATATTGCCAGCCATTCTAGACACCCCAAACATACTCCAACAAATATCATTCAAGATACTTTTAAACACTTCGGTATCACCATTCCAGGCGTAAATTCAATAAAAAAATCCATCGAAATAGCAAAAAACACATCAGAACCTGATGATTTAATTCTTATAACAGGATCCTTATTTATTGCTGCAGAAGCTCGTGAAAAAATATTAGGGATTTCTAAAGAAAGCTATATATTTAATTCTTAATACATTACTTCTCAATTCATAATCTTTATCATATACTACAAATTGTGTCACTTTTATTTATCATTTGAAGATTTTGATGGTCGCGAATGTGAATACTAATTCTGGTAGAGTTGTAATTACTGGTATGGGAATCATTTCTCCTCTTGGAAATGATGTAGATACCTTTTGGGATAAATTAATACACGGTACATCTGGAATAGGACCTATGACTCTTTGCGACACTACAGATTACCCTTGCAAAATTGCTGGAGAAGCATCTGAATTTGATCCACATGAGTTTATTGAAGCTAAAGAATCCAACCGTTTGTCTAGATTTATTCAGATAGCTATTGCTTCAGCTCTTATGGCTGTTGAACATAGCCAATTAAACCTAAGTAAAATTGACCTTAATAGAACCGGAGTTATATTGGGAAACGGTAATGGCGGATTCCCAACATTAGAAAGCTCAATGAGGACTTTAGTATCGAGAGGAGGGTCAAAAATATCTCCTTTCTTTATACCAACTGTCCTTCCCAACATGGCATCTGCAGCTGTAAGTCGATTTATCAAGGCTACAGGTTATAATGCCACAATAGCAACTGCCTGTGCAGCTGGAACACATGCTATAGGAGAAGCTGCAGAAATAATCAAACGTGGCACAACAGATATTATGATAACCGGGGGAACTGAAGCAGGGATTAGTCAATTAGGCTTGGCCGGATTTTGTTCAATGCGAGCCCTCTCAACATATGATGGAGATCCTACTAAAGCAAGCAGACCTTTTGACAAAAATCGCGATGGGTTTGTGCCTGCTGAAGGTTCAGGAACTCTTATATTAGAAGAACTCAATCATGCATTGAATAGAAACGCTACTATTTATGGGGAAATAATTGGTTTTGGTGTTTCTTCAGATGCATTTCATCCAGTTCAACCAGAACAAAATGGACTACAAGCTGCAAATGCAATGTCTTTGGCCCTTGGTCAAGCAAATTTACTTCCTAGAGATATTGACTATATCAATGCACATGGCACCTCTACACCCTTAAACGATATGATTGAAACTAAAGCAATTAAACGTGTATTCGGAGACGATGCAATTAATACACCAATAAGCTCTACCAAATCAATGATTGGTCACGCTCTTGGAGGAGCAGGTGCAATGGAAGCAATAGCATGTATCCAAACCATAAACTCAGGAATAATCCACCCAACGATCAATTTAGATACACCAGATCCGGAATGTGATCTAGATTATGTTGCAAATGAATCTAGATGCTCTGATGTATATAATGTTCTATCAAATTCATTTGGCTTCGGCGGGCAAAACTCATGCATCATATTACAAAAATATAGAGATTAAGATTCGGGACTTAAATATTTCGGAGCACGATTTTCTAACTCTTTTTGTTTCAAATATATCCACCATTTTATTATATAAAGCGATAAGAGAATTGAAACAAAAAACAAAATTAACAACATACCAATTAACGTTGCTGATTCCACCCAAAATTGGGTGGGAAATAATCTAATTAAATTAGATGTTAGGGGATTTAAAATCCATTTATCATTACTGAAACTTAATTGATGAAAAATAATAAAAAGCTGATTAAATGCAATACTTGATATTACACCGAATAGTAAAACTAACGAAATTGCAAAATAGCTTGTTATATTTATCAAGGAAATTATTTGCCGCGCATACCCCCCACCAGACATAAAAAAACCTACAGTAAGTACTAGCATTACATATATTATTAATCCTTCTTGTATTCGATATAAAAATTCAAGTAAATTTTTCACATCCTTCATATGATCTATTTCTCTTTGAGTAAATACATTTACAATTTCACCATTTATATTTTGTTTTTTAACATCAAGAAATTCGTCTTCTGAATTAAAATAACTAATAATATCTAATGCAATTTCAGATAGTTGAATACGTGTGAACGGTAACTTTTCTGCATAACCACCTGCATACTGTTTGGCCTCATAGACTCTATGTCTATCAAATCCATTGTCATACCAATCCAAAGAATTAAATGCTATTCGCACTAGAAACAAAGTAGCAATAAATGTAATACTAAATATAAAGAGTACTTTATATAATATTCGAAATGGCTTATCTAGAATAATCATGTAAAAATGTTATTTCTATTTGTATAACTAGTCAACAATTCATTAATTAACTGTAGGAAATAGATATGATAAATATAAATCCAACTGAACAATTTTCAGATCTTGTCAACTTAATACAAACTCTGAGAGGACCTAACGGCTGTCCCTGGGATAAAGAACAGACACATGAAAGTTTAAAGTCAAATTTGATTGAAGAATCGTATGAAACACTGAATGCTATTGATAATAATGATCAACAAAATTTATCAGAAGAGCTTGGTGATGTTTTGCTTCAAATTCTTTTTCACTCCGATATTGCAGAAAAAAATGATGAATTTACAATAAATGATGTAATTTATAGTTTACAAAAAAAACTCATAGAACGACATCCACATGTATTTAGGTTAAAAACCTCGCTATCATCAAACGAAGTTGTATCGCAATGGGAAGAAATAAAAAAACAGAATTTATCTTCAAAAGGCTTAACTTCTGCTTTAGATTCAGTTACCCCCAATTTACCTGGCTTAATGTATGCCACCAAAATTCAGAGAAAAGCTGCTTCCTATGGCCTTGATTGGAAAGATATAGATGGTGTAATAGAAAAATTGCAAGAAGAAATATTGGAATACAAAAAAGCTGATACAAAAACATCCAAACAAGAAGAACTTGGGGATATATTTTTTACTTTGGTAAATTTCGCTAGATGGATCGATATAGATTCTGAAATAGCTTTACAAGAAAGTACGTCAAAATTTATTACAAGATTTAAACGAATTGAAAATTATTGCACTAGAACAGAAACAAAATTTAATGAATTATCTTTTGAAGAGAAAGAAAATCTTTGGGAAAAATCAAAAAGTACCAAAATATAATATCACATTGAGTGCTGAAATATTTTCCCCTCTGTACGTATGGAAGGTGCTATAACTAAATCTGCCTGTTGCATTTCTTTAATATTATATGCACCACACATTCCCATTCCTACCTCTAAGGCCCCAATGAGATTTTGAGTCCCATCTGTGCGACTTGATGGTCCGTATAAAAGTTGTTTTATAGAACCTTTCACTCCTGCATTTATTCTAATACCCCTAGGCAAGGCTGGATGAGGAGTAGCCATTCCCCAATTAAAACCTCTACCAATTGCTTCTTCAGTTTGAGCAAAAGGGGTACCGATCATTACTCCATCAGCACCAGAGGCAATTGATTTACACAAATCACCACCTGTTCTGATACCTCCATCTGTGAATATTGGTACATATTTGCCAGAATCATTATAATACTGCTCTCTTGCAGCAGCACATTCCATAGTTGCTGTTACTTGTGGCACACCAACTCCAACTACTTCTCTTGTTGTACAAGCAGCTCCTGGACCTACTCCCACTAATAAACCATCAATACCACAATTCATAAGTTCTTTAGCAGCACCAAATGATGCACAATTACCAACTAATAAAGGTACTTTGACAATTTCTTTTAACGTATCGAAATTTAATCCTACATTACTTTTTGAAAGATGCCTTGCAGTTGTCACCGTTGCTTGTATCACAACTAAATCAGCTCCAGCATCAACTGCAACAGGGGCTAGTCTTTTAGCATTTTGCGGGGTAAATGATACTGCACAAATTGCACCTTGGTCTTTAATTTGTTTGATTCTTACAGCAATCAATTCTTCTCGAATAGGTTGTGCATATATTTCTTGCATCAAATTCGTAGCCTGTGTAGCATCAGAATTGACAATTCTATCAATTATCTCATGGTAGTCTTCATATCGTGAATAAATACCCTCAAGGTTTAGAACCCCCAGTCCGCCCATTTGGCTCATTAATATTGCATATTCGGGAGACATAACGGCATCCATAGCAGAAGCTAACACAGGAATATCGAGTTTGTATTCTCCAATATAAACACTTAAATCAGTTTGATCTGGATTAATTGTGATCTCACCTGGCACAATCCCGACATCTTCAAACCCATAAGCATGGCTTATAGTTTTAAATTGACTCGATTGCCCAAAATTATCCGACACAACCACTATCCTTCATATTTCAAGAAAATTAATAATGTGTATATTACTACAATTTCGAATTCCGTAATAGTCTGTTTTTAATATCGTATATAAAATTTATTGATATTTGACCAAAGATGTAATGATTGATAGTATCTACTGGCAGTCCACATCTGGGATGAGCAAAGATAGTCTTAAATTGATAACTACTGCTAGGATCTTTTACAACCTAGACAGATAAAATATAAATATCCCAGCGGCTCAATAGAGTCGTTTTTTTATTTAAATTAGAAATGAATATAAATGAAAATAGGAAAAATAACAGATATTAAGGGAATAACCGTAGGTCATTATACTAATAAAGAAAAAGGCACTGGTTGTACTGTACTTCTTTGTGAAAACGGAGCTACAGGTGGTGTAGATGTTAGAGGAACTGCACCTGGAACAAGAGAAACTGATTTATTAAAATCAGGTCAATTGGTTGAAAAAATCCATGGAATATCTCTAAGTGGCGGAAGTGCGTTTGGTCTTGATACAGCAGGTGGTGTAATGAGATATCTTGTAGAAAAAAACGTTGGATATAACATTGGAACAAATGTCATACCAATTGTTCCTAGTGCTATTTTATTCGATTTGAACCTAGTGAGTAATGATTTCAGCCCCGGTATAACCGAAGGTTACACAGCAGCAAAAAATGCATCTATTGAATTTGAAGAAGGCAGTGTTGGAGCTGGAACCGGAGCTACTGTATCCAAAATGTTAGGATGGGACATGTGTCTCAAGGGGGGTATTGGAAGTTATTGTATAACCTTAGATAATGGTGTACAAATTGGTGCAATTGCAGCAGTTAATGCGTCTGGAGATATAGTTAACCCAAAAACTGGAACCCACATATCAAAACCCTTCGATAGAAAAAATAAAACTTTTGATACCTATGTAGATTCTTTATTAAATTCATCCATACCATCAGATAATAAAGATCAAAATATTAGAGAAAACACAACATTAGGTATAATCGCTACTAATTTATGTTTGGATAAATCCCAAACTAACAAACTTGCAGAAAGAGGACAAGATGGATTTGCCATGTCCATACAACCATGCCATATGCCAGGCGATGGTGATGTTGTTTTTTCAATATCTACGTGGGAATCTCAACAAAATGTCGATAGATCAACCCTTACATCAATTTATGCCCTAGCTCCTATAGTTATGTCTGAAGCAATTATTCGAGGCGCTACACTTGCATCATCTCTAGGTGGGGTACCTAGCTCTAGCGAAATAAAATTATCGAAAGATTAAAATGAGAACATCAATAACAGATATTAAGAAAAAAAAACATTCATCTTTTTCTATGTTAACAGCTTATGATTATTCAACAGCTAAAATTGTTGAATCCTCTGGAATAGAAATTATATTAGTTGGCGATAGTCTTGGACAGGTTGTGCTTGGGTATGACACCCCTGTTATGGTAACAATGGATGATATACTTCACCATTTACGTGCTGTTGTCAGGGCAACTTCTAAAAGCCATATAGTTGCTGATATGCCCTTTTTAAGTTATCAAACTGATGAGTCTACTGCTATAAAAAATGCCGGAACTCTATTACAAAAAGGAAATGCTCAATCAATTAAACTTGAAGGTGGAGAATCTATAGCTGAACTTGTGAATAAAATGGTCAAAATTGGCATACCTGTAATGGGGCATATTGGACTCACACCTCAGTCAGTCAATCAGTTTGGTGGATTCAAAATTCAGGGAAAAAATGTTACGGAGGCATCAAAAATAATTAATGATGCCTTATGTTTAGAAGAATCAGGTGCCTACTCAATTGTATTAGAAGGCATACCTACAGAAGTAAGTAAAATTATTACTGAAAAACTTTCAATACCAACAATTGGTATTGGGGCTGGTCAATATTGCGATGGCCAGGTTCAAGTAATACACGATATTCTAGGATTATATCCTGATTTTAGCCCAAAGCATGCCAAACAATATATAAATCTCAGTGAAATTATACAAAATGCAATAAAAGAATTTATCAGTGATGTTGAAAATAAATCCTTTCCAAATAAAACAAATTCATCTTTTCTCAAAAACGAAGTTGCAGAAATAATGAAAAAAAATTTCTCATAAATTTATGAAGATAATAAAATCTATACCACTGATGCAAAGTATATCCAATAAAGCCCATAAACCTGTTGGCCTAGTTCCAACGATGGGTTCGATACATGAAGGTCATATCAAATTAATCAATGCTTCAAAAAAACAAAACACTACTACTATAGTTACTCTATTTGTTAATCCAGCACAGTTTGCGGAAAATGAAGACTTTCATACATATCCTAGAAATTTTCAAAAAGATAAAAAACTACTATCTGATTTAGGAGTGGATATATTATTTGCACCAGAAACCTCACAAATGTATCCCAGTGGATTCCAAACTAGTGTGATTAATGATCGTTTAAGCTCTGTACTTGAAGGTGAAAAGAGACCTGGTCACTTCAGAGGAGTTTCAACAATTGTTTCCAAATTACTAAATATAACAAAACCCAATAATGCCTACTTTGGTCAAAAAGACTTCCAGCAACTACTAATAATCAATAAATTAAATAATGATCTAAATCATGGAGTAAAAATCGTATCAATTCCGACAGTACGCGAGAAGGATGGACTTGCTTTAAGTAGTAGAAATATCCATTTGAATCAAAGCGAACGAAAAACAGCAAATAAAATATACGCTTCATTAAAACATGCTGAAAGCTTATACTTGAATGGAGAAGTAAATTCAGATTCTATTATTTATGCTATTCAAACATACCTTTTAAAAGAATCATTAATAAAAATTGAATATATTAGTATTCGTGATAAATTTACTTTTGAGGATGTATCTACCGTTATGCCAGGATCAATTATATTAATTGCAGTTTCCATTGGCAAAACAAGGCTTATTGATAATTTAATAATTTAAGGAAAGTTTATGAAAATATTACTAACAAATGACGATGGCGTTTATGCCCCAGGAATATGGGCTGTAGCAAATGCGTTGTCTGAAAACCATGAAATTTCAATCGTTGCTCCAAATAAAAACTGTAGTGGAGCTGGTTGTTCTATTTCCCTATTTACCCCAGTTACGATAAATTGTTTAAATGATTTGCCAAATTCTAATATCAAATTTCCTTGCTACGCAACCAGTGGAACACCTGCCGACTCAGCAATTCTCGGGCTTGAAACATTAATTGGAAAAGTAGATTTAGTGATTTCTGGTATAAATAATGGAAGTAATTTCGGTGACGATGTTGTCTTTTCTGGAACAATTGGAGCAGCCCTACAAGGATATGTAAGAAAAATACCTTCAATTGCTCTTTCAATAGGTTCCTTAACACCAGATGATTTTGAAATCGGTGCAAAAGTTGCGACATTAATGGCCGAAGTATTTGAATCAAAGATATATGAGGATATATCTTTACTCAATATAAATTTACCAAATAAAAAACTCTCTGAAATAAAAGGGATAACACAAGCTAACTTAGCTGATCGAGTATATTCAGATTCAATAAATGTGGAAGATTTCCGAACACAACGTTTTCATTGGGTTACGAGAACTAGACCTGATTGGGATGAGACAGAAAATACTGATGTCTGGGCAGTACGAAATGATCTGATCTCAATTACACCGATGACAAGTAATTTAAGTATTGAAAAAAATCCAGAAAATCTTTCATCTCTATTAGATTATTTAGCACTTCATCTTGGAATTCCAAAGAAATGATTATAAGAGAATAACTACCTCTTCATCATTAACTTTGAATTTAGTTCCGTATGGAGTGGACATTTCTTGCATTTTAGAAACAACATCAGGTAGATCTGATGGTTTCCCAAATACTGGAGGTCCATTACCATCAATAGTTCCAGGGATAAATGATAGCTGAGAAATTTTACCATCTTTTATCAAGCATTTTGAAAATATTGCCATAAATTTCATTTCTTTAAAATCCGCTAAGTCGTGTACAAAATTAGCCAAGGAATAAAAAATAGCTTTTCCGTTATATATTTCAATTGGTTGTGGTTGATGAGAATGGTGTCCTAAAACTAAATCTACTCCACAATCAATAACAAAATGTGCCATTTCTTTCTGATATTCCATTACTTCCACATCCCCTGGTCCAGCACCTGGATGTAATTGATATGGAGAAAGCCCCCAATGCCAAGACATTACCACTATATCTGCTATTTCCTTAGCTTTTTTAATATCTTCAGCAAGTTCATCACGGTATTTCCCGCGATCAGGAGTAGTACGAATTATAGGGAACCATCCTGGATTTGAATGTACTCGTGTGGTTGGTTCATATGATGTATATATCGGGTAAAAAGCAACACCTGGTGTGTCAATAGTTGCCCCCATGTCTGGCGTACCAACAGATGTTCTACAAACAAAAGCTACTTTAACTCCATTTTTTTCAATTAATGCTGGCTTTCTTGCTTCTTCAAGATTGTGTCCGGCACCAGCATGTATAACGCCTGCTTGATCTAATACTTCTACAGCTCTGATTAATGGGTCTAGTCCATGATAAGTATTAGGGTTATTTGCTTGATTCATAACATTAAATCCAGCTTTTAGATATGAATCAAGAACCGATTCATCAGAACGAGGGAGAGTAACTCTATCATATGGAGATAGATATTTTGCATCTGCAAGTACTGTTTCTAAATTACAAAATGCTATATCAGAATCTTGAGTTAGATGTTGTACTGATTCAAAAGCCGAATCAGGATTAGGCCTGCCAACGTTAGTATCTCCCACCATTATCATTTTTACTTCACTCATATTTAACTCCCATATCTCCTAATTAAATAAAATCTTTCGACTTCATAAATTTATATAGTCTACTTAACCCTTCTTTCATGTCATCTGTTGTACCAGCATATGAAAATCTAATTGTTTCATTACCTCGCTCTGCATCAAAATCAAAGCCTGGAGTTATAGCAATACCAGCTTCATCCAAAATATCACGAGCAAATTTAAAACTATTATTACTAAATTTACTAATATCTGCGTATATATAAAAAGCACCGTCTGGTGGAGCAATTTCAGTGAAGCCGGCTTTAGCCAATCCCTCAATCATTAAACTGCGATTTTCACGATAGACTGACATGTTATATTCTAACTCATCTTTGGCATCCATTGCAGCAATTGCAGCCACCTGACTGACATGTGGAGCACAAATAAACATATTTTGTACTATACTTTCTATTTGACGAATATGATTTTCAGGAACAATTATCCATCCTATTCGCCAACCTGTCATAGAAAAATATTTTGAAAATGAATTAATAACGTAACAGTCATCTGTTATCTCTAGCGCAGTAACTGCTTTTTTTTCATACTCAATACCATGGTATATTTCATCACTTATAAACGAAATGTTATTTTCTTGAGATATATGTATCAAATCTGATAAAGATTTGTAATCAAGCATTGAGCCAGTTGGATTTGCAGGAGATGCAATCAAAAACCCCGAGAGGTCATTATTTGGTAAATTTTGTGGTAAAGGCTGAAATCGATTTTCCATGATTGTCTGGATGGTTACAGGTACTAAATCAAGTGCTTTAAGTATTTGTTTATAGCTAGGATATCCCGGAGCTGCTATGCCTACTCTATCTCCTGAATCAAAAAGAGAAGTAAAAGATGCTACAAATGCACTGGAAGAACCAGGAGTAATGGCTATTCTCTTTGGATTTATATCTACGTTATACCATTCCCCATATAATTCAGAAATACGCTTACGTAATTCTGGTAAACCTAAAGCAACTGTATATCCTAAATTGTTCTTGGTCATGGATTCGACTACAGAGTTTGTTGCTTGTTTTGGTGCAGGAGTACCAGGCTGGCCTACTTCCATGTGAATAATTCTTCTTCCAGATTCTTCTGCTTCACGTGCAGCTTCCATAACATCCATAACTATAAATGGATCAACATTACCACGTTTTGAATTTTTCATTTAAGAACCTAGCATTAAGAATTAATTCATTGTAAATCGATGTTATTAAGTTTAAAATAGCCCTTCAGCCCCTGTAGCTCAGAGGATAGAGCAACGGTTTCCTAAACCGTGTGTCGTGCGTTCGAGTCGCATCAGGGGCACCAAATTTACGTAAGATATTATTTTAATCTATCCTACGTAATCCAAGGTTCATCTAACCCCTCTTGCTCCCACAAAAAATCAAACCCAGCTTGTTTAGCGTATTGTTGGTCTATTTCAGTATCACCTATATGATAATACTTATCTGCTGGAAATTTGGTTTTTATATCTGGAAGTTGATGCTTTGCAGAAACGAAGCTTACCTCAATATCAAATCTATCCCAAATATTCTGTTGAACGGGAAGAGGGCGATCAGAACTGCTGCCTATAATGCATCCATGTTCTTTTGCTTTCTTTACCATTTGCATAGTAATTGGTCCTGGCGGATCGCCTGCTTCCAATGTTCCGTCTATATCAAAACTAACTAATACTTTCACTTATAATCCCTTATGATCCTTGGTGGCTACTATACATAACAAAGCCACATGCATCAGGGGTGTTACTTCCTGCTAGAGCAATTTCAGCTTTAACATTAACTTGTCTTGGTCCAGCAGTTCCTCTCAACTGTTCAATACTATCGCTGTGAAGAGCAGATCTCGTACGACCTGTGCCTAGATTTCCTCCACTAGATAAAAATGGATGTGGCCCTTCAACTCGTATGTCATCGGCATAAAAGTCATGAGCTTCACCACGCCCTACACCATGCCATTGAAAACCTTCAAGGAATTGTTGTGTAAAGGTTGCATATCCATCATATGGATTAAAAATATCTACGTCTTTAATATTAACACCAGAACCTTCTTCCATTTTTCTAGCTAAACTAGATACAGCTTCTTGATGTTCATCCAATGTTGCCATTGTACTTCTACCACGAACACTATTTTGTGCGTGGTTTAATATATAAACTGGTTTTTGTCGTAGTTTTTTTGCTTTCTCAGCAGTTGTGAATATGAAAGCTGCACATGCCATAACTGGTCGATCGCAATCATATACAACTAAAGGCTCTTCTACTACTCGCCCGTTAAGATAATCCTCTTTAGTCAATTGATATGGTTCATGCAATGAATAATATGACCAAGGAGTAAGTAATCCGTTTCGTCTCTGATTCATTACAAAAGGTGCCAAAGCTTCATGAGATGTATTATATCTTTGGCAATATTGTTGAAATACTATTGCATTATTAAACATAGCACCAGATTGATAACCCCATGGTAATGTAAATGCATTACCGCCCTTAGCTTCATTACTATTATTAGCTGGATTATTATGGCCATAACGTCCAGATAAATTAACCATTGGATACCAACATACTAAAGTTTCAGCCATTCCATCGCCTACAGCTTGAGCTGCCATACCAAGCATAGGGCCAATATATGGAGCGTCAGATTCAATATATTTTACATTTTTTAACCCTAATTCTTTTTGAATAAATTCTCCAGAACAGTAGGTCAAGCCATCTTCAGTATCATATGGAGGTGCAAAATATGGACGTGGAGCCCAGGTTTGCTCTGCTCTTGTTTCTTTACTTGTCATCAATCCATCTATTTCATCAAGGCCAATTCCCGCATCGGAAATGGCTTTTAAAATTGATTCTTTACTTGTGCCACCACATGATCTTTCAAGATCGACTCCATCCCATCGACGTTGTATGTATGATTGTCCCCAACCAACAACTGCAACTTTACCCCTATGTTCCCAAAGGCCCATTCCTTCCTTATCTCTTTGCCAGTTTGCCATGACTTAATTCCTTTCTTGTCTAAATATAGCTCTATCTTTTCGATAGGCATATATCTCGTAGTTGTTAAATTATCCTATCACTCGCCATTCTGGGACAAGTTGTCGGCCAACTTCCACAGATTCATCAAATATAACTTCAACTGCTGCACCTACAGGTACTTCTCCAGCAGGGGTTCCTGGAAGATTAGAAAGAAAATTTAACCCAGGATCTTCATCCAACGTTATAATTGCAAAATTTATTGGCTGTGCACCTCTAAATCCTTTAATTCTTGAATCTTTAATAACCAAATAAACATCAATGTGACCTTTACCTTCAACCTCTTTCCAGCCTAAGGGTTCGGTAGTATCGCATTCATTGCATTTTTCTTTAGGAGGGTAAATATTGAGGTCACAAGGGCCACAATGTTGTACTACTAGTTTTTTTTCATTAGCTGCATCCCAAAAAGGTTTTGCCCAATCAAATGGAACTGGTACGGGACGTTCTAACCCATCTATCATAGACATAATCATTCCTCCTTTGTTTATAATCTATAACCTATCAACACTTCAACTTCACAAGTGGTGCCAACTAGTTTACATCTGTATTTATCTATATTGCAACAACAATTAGTGATTATCATCATAAACATTATTAAAATATTTCAATTAAAACACTTATATCGTTGCAAATATTTCTATTGTTTGAGGAATTACGTCAACTTTAATCGGAGTGTTTCCGATTATTTCACCGTCTACATTCAATATATTATTTTTTTCTGTGAATATTGAAAATTCGTTCGATTGGTAGTACGTAACCTCTGGTTCAAATATATGAGTACCCTTATATAATTTAGGCAGAACCGATAATAATCTCAATCTACTTATTTCATGATCCACAACTACCACATCTATTAAGCCATCATCAATCTTAGCTTTCGGCGCCATTTTCATCCCTTTACCTACATGTATAGAATTACACCCTATGATGAACATAAATTTTGTATCTATTATTTTATCTTGTATTTTAAGAATAGCTTTTCTGGATTTTTTAAATAAAATTTCAAACAACGCAGCCAGAGTATAACGTATTGGACCAATCCATCTGATATTTTCTGCTGTTAGCCCTACGTCAGTCACCATGCCCCATCCAATTAAATTTATCCCATAACGTATTTCATCACCCATTTGTAAACGCATAACATCTATTAATCGGGTTTCATTAGATATGATTAAATTAACAGCTTTTACTGGGTCTACTAAATCCAAATCGTGCATAAAGGAATTACCGGATCCAGCGGGTATAATACCTATTGGAATTTTTTTCTGATCACTTCTATTCAACAAACCATTGATAACTTCATGAAAAGTACCGTCTCCACCAATTATTAAAAGTCCATTGTATTTTGTTATATCAAATTCTCTAGCTATATTTTCAGAATGACCAGAATAATCTGTTTTTATTATATCAATTTCTATATCTGACTCTATAAAAAGAGGTTGGATTTTTTCTAGTATTTTTAAACCTTGTTTTTTGCCACTAAATGGATTAACAATAAGTATAAATTTCATCATAAAATCCTTAATATTTACTTATAACAATTCGACAATGGCGATACCTTGTTCTCCAGCAACACAATAAAATAAATATTCTTTATTATTTGTTTTGAAGTAAGCTGGATCTCTCAACTGATGAACTTTATCCATTATGGCACCACGTGCTGAAGGAACCAAAGGCATATCAAACCCTTCATATTCCATTTCAGGTTTTAAAACAACACGAGACTCAGATTCTTTCCATTTTGACCAATCATGACCTAATTCTATGTTTGAAAAATATATTTGCTCTGGACAGTCGTGAGCGTTTGTATAAAACACAGTAAGGATATTTTTATCCAACTTTAATGCGCAATGCCTCATCTGTGGTGTGAATAACGAGTGTCCTTGTTCAAAATTTGTAATTCCATCCTTTGAGCGATATAGTACTCCAGGCATACCAATTGCATAATAATAATCTTCATAATGAAAAACTCGAAAGTAAGAATTACCTAAGATTTCGGGTTGAGGTGTAAAATTCAAACCATCTTCAGATAATGAAACTCTCGTTAGTTGAGGAGTACCTTGTTGCCTCAAACCAGTACTGTAATTTGGATCTGAAAGTTGGTCTGTAGGAGTTTCAACAAATACTGGAGATTCATACCCATGATAATACATCCGTATTTGTTTATTTTCATTGTCTATATGTACATCCGGTGATGCTATATGTCCAAAAAATAAAGAATTTTCTATTTGTAGTGTTCCTGATTCATATATTCTCCAAGGACCTTCTATAAAATCTGAATATGCAAGCCGAATATATTCTCCATTATGATGTGCAAAATATAAATAATATTTCGCTAAAGGGTTAGATATCCATTCAGGAACTTCTATAATTGATGGGCCATTAATATTTCCACCAAGATCTGGGAAAGATTTATTAGCAATTATAGGTTCATTCAATATCCTTTTCGCCTGCATATTATTTTTACTCCTTTATAAAACCTACTGCTGTTGATAGATATAAATGGGCATCATTTTCAATCGAAAACGCTTGTCCTTTTTGTAATCTCCCATCACCCCAATAGTTTGACTGGATATTATTACTGTTTTTTAAAAAAATTCTTTCAAATGAATATCGTCCTTTGTAGGATAAAAATTCTTCAGATCCTTGGAATGTTATATCACATATTTCAACACCACTTATCATTCTAAAAGGGGAGCAACCTACACTAATCGCTTCACCAAATGGATTCTTTATATAAATAACTGATTCAATAACAGAACTTGAATATGAATCCACAACTATAACTGTTCGAATTTGATTATTTTCTACAGAAATACTAAGACCTTCTAAGCTAGGTCCATATTGATTTGGGTCTGGTGTTGGTAAAGGCGTAGGAATAGGTGTAGCCGTTGGAGTAGCCGTTGGAGTAGGTGTAGCTGTTGGTGCTAGTGTTGCAATCGGGGTCAACGTTGGTGTTGGGGTTGGGACTGGTGTTTCTGTGGCTAAAGAAATAGGAGTGGAAGTTGGAGATGCCCCAGGAATTAGAGTAACTGTAGGTTTTACAATCAGAGTTGAAATCGGTGTAGGAGACAGTTTAGTTTCATTATCACTAGAATCTTCAACAATTGAATATCCAACAATATCATCACCAAAAAATAATCGATTAATTGAAATTAACACTACAACTATGAGTATAATTCCGGCTATATATCTCATAAACTATCAACTTAAGCTATTAATAAAGTTATCGAGATGTAATATAACCTCTTTCGGATTTTCATCTAGACACCAGTGTCCACCATTAGAAATTTGAACAAGATCACAATTTGGAATAATTTCGTTCATCTTTTGTGCAACTTCCAAACGTAATAGAGGTGATTCACTACCCCTAATTATTAAAGTTTCTACCTCTATTTTTGGCAAAATATGCCATGCTTCTGGTCTTTCATATTCTAAAACTATTTGACGATCTCTTTTCCAAACTCGACCACCATTTGGTAAAGGATTAGTCATAATTTCAGCGAGATGATTTAATATTTCTTCACTTGTTTTTGGTTCTCTAGATCGTAATCGTTCTACAACTGATTGCAAATCATCCCATTCATCACTTTCTTCCCGATATCTAACAAACATATTTCCTGATCCAGGATTCACAGCATCTGGATCCATGTCAATAATTACTAAACCAGAAACCCTAGAAGAATCATTTGCTGTGTGAGTAAAAGCGTATTTACCACCGGCAGAATGCCCAATTAAAACGACGTCTTTTAAGTCTAATTCTTCCAAAAATCCCTTTACATCTTGAACATATTTATCAAATTGGTATTGACCAGGGACCCAATCACTATTTCCATGACCGCGAGCATCAACTGCAAAAACGTGATAATTTCCTGAAAGCTCTTTTGCAATATGATCCCAATTTCTAGCAGTATCTTGCAATCCATGCAAAAGTACTATATTTCTTCCTTCCCCTCCCCAATCTACATAACCAATATTAATACCATTAATTAGAACAGTTTTATTTTCGCCCAGTGTATTAGCCATATTAATTATTATCCTTTCTTATTCTTAAGGAAATTTTCATTTAATCTCAATAACGATTGACCTAATAGTCTTATTCCTAAAACTATATCATCCATACTTGTCCATTCTTCTGGACAATGACTTTTGCCTTCTAAACAGCGAATAAAAACCATACCTGCAGGAGTAATAGGTGCAATCCGCGCTGCATCATGCGACGCGCGACTTGGTAAATATTTTATTGGTATAGATAAATCTGTGAAAGCACTTTTCACAACATCTTGCATAAATAATGGTAAGGGTACAGGATCTTCTAGATGATCCCATGTTAGTTTAGATTCTATTTTTCTCTTTTCTGAAATCTTTTCTACTTCTTCCTCTAAAGACTTTCTTACTAGAACCAAAGATTCTAAATCTGTACTTCTAACTTCCACACTCATATCAACTTGGCCAGGAACAACATTAATCATATTAGGACTAACATTCATCCACCCCACCGTACCTACATTTTCTTCCGACATGCCCGTAGTCGTGACAATTTTTTCAATAGCTATAACTAATTCTGCAGCAGCAACTAATGCATCTTTTCTATCTGGCATTGGTGTAGCCCCAGCATGTTCTGGTTGACCTATAAACTGTACAGTTCCTCGGCAAGGTCCAGCAATAGCAGTAACTATACCTGCAGCTAATTCTTCTTTTTCTAAAACTGCTCCTTGTTCAATATGTAATTCTAAATATCCAGCAATCTGCCCTAAGGCTCTTTTTGCCTTGGATATATTTGAAGAATCACCTCCCAAGTCATCTATTGCTTTATGAATTGTTTCTCCAAATGGAGTAATCACTCCCTCTAAATCTTTTTGAGTTATATCTCCTGCAATTATGCGACTTCCTACAGGACTTATAGGGACCGTTGGTTCTTCGCAAGTAAAATCTACGATTTCCAAAGGTAGTGAAAGTTCAATATCTGAGTCCTGAAGACATCTAGCAATTTCAAGAGCTCCTAATACCCCCACTATACCATCAAATCTACCTCCCTCTATTACTGTGTCGGAATGTGATCCCATCATAAATACTTGATCACCATCTCCTCCTCGTCTGCCAATAAGATTTGAAGCTGCATCATTATATACATCTAGCCCTGCTGCCCTAAATTGGTCAGCTAACCATTTCCTAGCTTCTTTATTTTGTAAAGAAAACGCTCGCCTTGTCCAAGGCGCCTCAGGATCAGTAAATGTTTCTAATATTTTAAAATCATTCTCTATTCTTTCAGGTTTGATCTCTAATATCTCATCCATAATTATCCTTACTAATACTATTTTTTGAAAACAAAACAAAATCTAGATACAATAACACATACTACTAGTAAAATTTAGTACAGTAAATATAATTTCTAATTTTAATTAAGGGGGGAATGATGCCGTCTTTCCAAGTTGTTTCAAATACTGATTTAATGGAAGTTGATAATGCGATCAACAATGTTTTACGTGAAATTAAAAATAGATTTGACTTCAAGGGTTCTAATTGCAACATCGAAAGGTCTGAACACACCATGACAGTTACAGCAGATGACAATATGAAATTATCCCAACTTGATGATTTAATTCAAACAAACTTTATTCGAAGAGGAATAGATCAAAAAGCATTAGATTTTCAGACTGCAGATAAAGCAACAGGTGATTCATTAAGGCAACAAGTTATCATTAAAAATGGGATAGACAAAGAAACTGCTCAAAAAATAACTAAAGCAATAAGAGGTACAAAAATTAAAGTTCAAACTGCTATAGAAGGTGAAGAACTTAGAGTATCGGGTAAAAATAGAGATGATTTGCAAAAAATCATCCAATTTATTAAGGATATGGAAATTGATCAACCTTTACAGTATGTAAATTTTAGAGATTAATTAGGGATATAAATGGCTATCTTGTCGACTTCAAAACTTCATTTGCATTATGGCGATATACCTATACTATCTAACATAAATTTAGATATAAATAAACGCTCTAGAATTGGACTTGTTGGGGCTAACGGGACTGGAAAAACTTCATTAGTAAAGATTCTAGTTGGCGAGACAGATTTTCAACAAGGAGAGTTACTATTACAGAAAAATTTATCCATAGGTTATGTCCCTCAAACTGCCGAAGATATAAAATCTTCTTCTGTCAAAGCACATATTATGCATGTTTTTCAAAATATACTCGATTTAGAACATGAAATAGAAGATAGTTCAAAAACTCTGGAAAATAATAATAATCCTACAACTCAAAATACTCATCTCAATCTATTACATGAATACGAAATGATAGGTGGATACAGATACATAACCGAATTTAATAAAACCGTTACAGGGTTAAATCTAACATTAGATGTTCTAGAAAATTCCTTTAATTCTGCTAGTGGTGGTGAGAGAACAAAAGCAAATTTAGCAAAAGCTTTATTGCAAAAACCTGACTTGCTTATATTAGATGAGCCAACAAATTACCTGGATTTTGAAAGTTTACGATGGTTAGAAGACTTTATTAACCATTATGAGTCAGCAGTCTTAGTTGTTTCTCATGATAGACACTTTCTTGATCAAGTGACTACATCAATTTGGGAACTAGAAAACCAATCAATTACTACTTATCCTGGCAATTATACTAAATATAAAAAACTTAAGGCTGAATTTATATTGAGGCAGCAAAAAGAATATGATTCTCAAAAAGCATTTATAGAAAAAGAACAAGCATTTATAGATAAATATAGAGCTGGCCAAAAATCAAGGCAAGCTCATGGCCGAGAAACGAGATTAAATAGAATTCAGTTATTACAAGCACCAAATAAAACTCAGTCAATAAATTTACCTGATCTAGAAACTAAGCGAACTGGTAGAGTTATTTTAAGCACACATGAAGCAAATGTTGGATTTATAGAAAAAAATAAAGAAACAGTCTTATTAACTGTTTCTGACATAGAATTACTTCGAGGAACTAAGACTGCTTTTGTAGGTAAAAATGGTATTGGTAAGACTACTTTCTTAAAAACTATTGTCGGAGAAATCCCCCCTTTAAATGGCATAATTAATTTTGGGCACCAAATATCATATGGATATGTAGATCAAAATTTATCATTTATTCCTGAAAATGTTGATGTATTAACTGCTTTTTTAGACGCAAAAAACATTCCAATAAACGAAGCACGCAGTTATCTAGCACGTTTTTTATTTATAGGTGAACAAGTTTTTCAAAATGTAGATTCATTAAGTGGGGGACAATTAACTAGATTACAAATTGCACGAACAATGATTCAAAATCCTAATTTTTTAATTTTGGATGAGCCAACAACACATTTAGATATCCAAAGTAGAGAAGCAATGGAAATAGTATTACAAAATTACGAAGGGGCAATATTATTTGTATCTCACGATCGTTTATTTATTAATAATATTGCAGAACAATTACTAATTGTAGAAAACAATCAGATAAATTTATTTAAAGGAACTTTCAACCAATGGGAAGAAATTACCAATAAATCTAATATAAAAAAGGGGAAAAACACTAATCAGAATAACAAAAATAAATCTAAAAAAATAAACAAATATAAATTTGAACAACAAGAAAATCTTATTAAAGATTTAGAAAAGAAACTAAAAAATCTCGAAATTAAACTAAATAATGCCACTAAAACACAAAATATTTCAGAGCTAACTGAATTTGGTCAGCAATACACCCTTATCGAAAAACAACTGAGTGATGAATTAGAAAAATGGGTGAATTTCTAAAAGTTGATTAAAACTCAGCATTTATTGCCGCATCATATCTTGCCATACAAGCTTCTAAGACAATTTCAATGTCATCATTAAGAAGATATTTCTGATCTACTAATTTTTTTGCTGATATGCGTACCAATTCAGAATATTTTTCTCTAGACTCATATCTTTCCTCTAAAGATCGTCTGGAATCTTGATTTTTTTTCTTATTGGCTTTTGTATTAGCAAAGGCAACAGAAATACCTTTCATAGGTATAATATCATCTGGAGAACCTGAATCTGGATGACGCAAATTCCAGCCTGTGTGCGTACCAACTGGAACTTCTAAATCAGGCAAACGAATTCCACCGAGTTCATTTCCATCTGAATCAATGTTTGCAACATAATTTTGGTAGCGTCGGCCTTCTATTACTGGATAAAATCCTATCCCCAACTGAAAATGTTCATCCTCTTGTATTTCTCTAATTCCCCATAATTTATTTAGACTAGGATTTTCAATTCCTGGTACCATTGTAAATGCCTCCATGAATTCTGAAGGTAAAATTGCAGTACCATTATCAATGGAAGGATTTTTGCTAAGTGGTGGCTCAATCCCTTGTTGTACCCAAAGATCTAAATTTATAAGAGCAGCTCTCAAAAGTGGCCGATAGTCAACCACATTAAAAGTATATCTACCATTGACTTCATGAGCTCCTCCTCCCACTACAACCGTTTCTTCACCTAAATATCCAGCACCATGTTGTGTACCTGAAAAATGATACCTCCTAGACTCAGACGCTTGTTCTAAATCATATCCATTCGGATGTATGTGGGCTAGAGATCCATCACCTCTCCAGTATTCTGAAGAAGAATTAGTATATATAATTTTAGGAACCTGATTTAATACTCGTAATTTATTCAGTAATCCATCTTTTTTACCAGAATATATATCTTCAGAATCATTATCATCAAAAGGAAAGGTATGTCCAAAACCCGAAGCTGCTTGTTGCGAAGGCTGAGCAAACCTATGATTAAATTCACCCATACGACTTCCACCTACATGTGGAAGCATAGCATCGAATGCGATAGATCCATTTTCATCTGAATTCAAACCTAAATATAACAAATGCCTCAGCATTCGTGCTGTTTGAGAAACTCCATACGCATAAACATATTTAAACTTATTCCCAAATTGATTCACACTATTATCACTTTTCAAAAAAGATGCTGTATCTCGTAAGGATAGTAACCCGGTACCAACCACAGGTGCGATTTTTGGATGATACGACACATAATAATATTTACCAGGAATAAATCCTTCAGGAAAATAAATATGATCTTGGTCAGGTTTAATTGTGCCATTTTCCTCGATTGCAAAATGCCATCTAGATCTATCTATTAGGGTATCCGGACCATCTTCCCAATCTCGTACAATAAGTTTTGCGGTGTTATCGTCTAAATCTGCTACAGAGTATGGTATATGAATTCTATTTGCTAGCAACGCCCCAGTATGTACAACATTAGGACTAATTTGTACGACAGTTTCTCCAGGCAATTCAAATTCTTCCATGTCCACATATGGAGGAATTAAGCCTAATAATTGTTCACTTTCTACAACATCCCACTGCCAACCTATTGAAATCACCGAAAAACCATGACTCAGTAAAAAACCATCTCCTTCTGGTTGATCAGCTACATCAGATCGATTAAACGTTGGAATAACTCTCGCCCTTCCTCGATTTACTACATCAACAATAATTCTTTCACTTGCTTTGGTATTATCTTCAGGAGTAACCAATATAAACTTAGAAGAAAATTGCACAAATCCATCTGAATCCCTAGGAGCTAAGTCTAAATCTTTGATAGATAAATTTGCTGATATTGTTGGATCAACTTTAAAATCTAGATATCCCTTCAATTCAACATATCGTCCATATTTGCCATATGATTTACCCTTAGCATATATTTCTCTTGAATTTATTCTTACTCCACTAAGCGCCATAATAGATCTCCCTACAATTTACAGTTTCTCTTGGGCTCGTTTAATTCCACCAATAATAAGATTTTTTGGAGGCATGGGTTTCCATCCATCTAATGTATTATAATATCGGCAACCTGAAGTATATTCTTCAGGTTCTTGGGGCCCATACTCGATATCCACTCCATTTGTTCTAATTGTTGGACATCCTAAGCTTTTTTTCTCTTTTGCATCTTCGAAATCTCGTGTTTCTACAGTTTGATATCCCGTACTAACACCGCATTCTGCTAAACATTCTTCCATCAACTGTAATATTTCATCTGTATGATCACAACTGGGTGACATATATACAACAATATCCATTTTTTATCCCCCATATCTCCAATAATTATAGCGCTTCTTTTCGATAATTATATTCATTACCTGACATGCTACAAAACCTACAACTGAACCAATAATTATTCCTATGAATGAATATGACAAATATACATATATCACACCGGGATCGTTCTTTAAATCACTTCCCTGAATATATACGTAAGTGAACATAGTTGCTATCAAGCCACCAATTGTAGCACCAACTAATATAAATAAAAGAAAAACTAAACACCCTTTAAAAAAATCAACTCCAGATTCCATAATGAAAGTATAGGTAATTACTGCCAGTAACTCAATATACTTTTATTCGTTAATATTTTTTTGACTATATTTCTCGTCCCGTTTAAAACAAGAATAGATGTATTTATTGTGATAGCTATGGGTGGACTCGTGAAACCAGCTAATACTCCCAACATAAAACCTGATATTCCTGTTGCCCCCCAAGTTAAAATCTGAAAGCTAACAACTCGACCTCTCATTACATTAGGTACTATTGTTTGCATCAAAGAATGTAGCACTACTTCGTATGTTGCAACTGCTAAAAATACCAAACAATACAAAAGCATCGACAATAATAAAATTTTTGACCAAACAAAACCTATCAAGAATAAACCAAATAAAATATATGTTAAATATAATATTAGCGTTCGGTTTTTTTTAATTCGATAATTAGATAATACTAACGTAGAAATTAATGCTCCGACTTGCCCAGATGCTAAAATATAACCAAGTTCTACAGAACCTCCTCCTAAGACATATTTAGTTACTACCGGGACCATACTTTCATGTGCCCACCCAAAAACTTCAGAACTAAGTCCCAAAAGTAATAAAGAACGAATTCGTTTATTTTGTTTTATATATGAAATCCCGTCTCTTAATTCTTGTATTGATGTGCGGTTACCATCAGTTATATTTTTAGATATACTCGGTAATCCTAACATTAATATCACACTAGAAATAAATGCACATATAGACATTAATAAGTAAGTTGATTCAAACCCGTACCTATCAATTAAATTACCGCCAATAGCTGTAATGAAGATACCGGTAATAGTCATACAAGAAAAATTGATTGCCGTGGCACGAGAAAGATCTTTAGACCCCACCAAATCCATAGTAATTGTGCCGCCACACACAAATCTAAATGATGTACAACTTCCATCTATAAATGTAGTGAGTAACAAAATCCATATATTAATACTTCCTGTCCAAATAAAAAGCACTACTACAAGAAAAGTTATAGATAAAATAAAATGACTGAGTGCTAAAATCTTTTTTCTATCCACCCTGTCGACGATTGATCCAGCTAACAAACTAGTAATAAGCATTCCTAGCCCACCACAACCTGCAGCTAAACCGACAAATATTGTTGAATCTGTTAAATCCAAAACTAACCAACCATTAGACGTAACAAATAACATTAGAGTTATATCTCTAAATGTTTGTGCAAAAACAAAGGTTCGAAAATTTCGATTTTTTAAAATTAAATCCATGAATAATTCTTTGTAAATCTTGTGATGAATTGATGATTCAATCTATTGAGAAACATTTATGTATAAATTCTCAGTTTTAGCAGCAGCAATAAGGTCATTTAAATGAAGGTTTTTTATTTTATGAGTCCACCACTTAATAGTAACTTTACCCCATTCTGTAATTATTAAGGGATGATGTCCTTCTTCTTCTGCCATGTCTCCAATTAAATTAGAAAATTCTAAAGCAGATTTAAAATTATTAAATTTGTATATTCTCATTAATTTAGGAATATCATCTTCCTTAACAAGATCCCAATCATCAGATGTTTGTAAAAATTGATGAATCAGTCCATCATCAGCCTTGGGAGCTCCTCTATCACAAGCAACACATTTTTGATTAGCTAATTCTTCCATTTTTCCTCTTTTATCTGATTTATCTGACATTTTCTAATACTATTCGTTTATTATAATATATATTAATAATAAACGTTAAAAGAATTGAGTAAGTATGAGTACAAACATAGATATTGACTCTTTATTGTCCGGGAAAAACCCTAACCGCTTCAGAAAAGTTCTTATATTTCTTGTAGTGATATCTTTAATAGGGTCTTATTTTATATATGATTATATAAATAATGACAATGAAAAAGCTGTTTTTGAAACAATAACAACAGAACATATAGTTGAAAAAACTAACTTAACTACAACCGTTGAAGCAGCTTCAACAATTATCGCAAAAGAGCAATTACAAACCAAATTTAATACATCTGGAACAGTTTCCGAAATATACGTTTCAATTGGAGATAATGTAGAAAAAGATCAACCATTAGCTAAATTAATAAACAATGATTCTGAAAGAACCTTAAATCGTGCAAAGATTTCGCTTCAAGAAGCAGAATTAATACTTCAAGAGCAAACACAGCCTCTTTCTGCACTGGAAACAGCATCTAATAGTCAATCTATCATAACTGCGCAATCTCAGGTGTTAAATGCTCAAATAGCATTGGATAATATACTTGCTGGGGCTACAAATTTACAGAAGTCTTCGATGGAATATGATCTTGCTACCGCTAAACAACAAGTTAATAACGCCAAAATAACCTTAGAAAATTTGACTAAATCTAACCTTGAAACAGCCACAAATATCAGCACACAAGAAAAAGCTGTGATAACAGCAAGTCGACAACTAGATACTACATTGGCTAGTCTAAGAGTAGCCAGACAAAACTATTGCACATCAAATCAAACCTCAGGTGTTGATGTGTGTGGATCAGATGATATTCCACTGACTGATATAAAAGTAGCGGCTTTAAACAATCAAATTAATAACGTGAATGCTATTACTAACAATTTATATTCATTAACAACATCTTTGTTACAATCTGACGCATCCTATAAAAACGCTTTAGATAATCATAAATTGCAAAAACAACTATTAGATGAAGCTAAAGTAAGTTCTCAAGAATCTTTAGATGTAGCAGAAAAACGATTACAAAATAAAAATGATCAGAATACCGACTTATTAGCTGAACCAACAACTGAGGAGTTACAGCAAGCAAATAACACTTTAGATCAAGCACAAGCTTCTTTAACAGTAGCAAATGCTCGCAATACTGAAGACCTAGCTGGCCTTAGTGAAATAGACATTAAACAATTACAATTTTCTATAGAAAAAGCAAAAATTACTCTAGAAGAAGCTGAAGAAACCATAAATGACCTAACCCTAAAAGCACCATTTACTGGAACTATTGGGAGTGTTGATATAGTTCTTGGCCAAAATGTAACTGCAAACACAAATGCTTTCATACTATCTAATTTAGATTCGATAAGTATAGATATGAATATATCTGAAACAGATTTACCTAATATAAAAACCGGACAGTTTGGTATAGCAAACTTCAATGCTTTGCCAGAACAATCCTATCTCTTTGAAATATCAACCATAAGTTTTATCCCAGAAGTAAGCCAAGGTGTTGTTTCTTACCCAGTAAAAGCAAATATTATTAATAGGAATAATATTGAATCTTTAAATATGGAAAACTTACAACCTATTCTGACTTCCTTAGGAATTTCAACCGAAGAAAGAACTGAAGGAAGAACTGAAGGAAGCGGTAATAGAAATGAAGGTTTACAAAAACTACAAGCATGTGTGGAAAAAGTCATTGGCACCTCTATTTCAACTCGAAGAGATATAGCAAATCTAACACCTGAACAAAGAACTCAAATACAAGAGGCTGGATGCCTTGAACTAATGCAATCTGGTGGCAATAGATCTGAACGAGGCGCAAATAGATCTACACAACAAGTAGATTCTTTTAGAAGTTTATTAAATACGACACCCCCTCATATTGGTATGAATGGCTCAGTAACAATAATAACTGAGATAAAATTAGACGTCTTGGTGGTACCTTCAAAATCAATTAAAGAAGATGACGGAAAATCTTATGTTCTACTACAAAATGAAACAACCAAAACTTCCGAAAAACAATTTATCACCACTGGATTTACAGATGTTTCTCAGACGGAAATTACTTCTGGTCTTGAAGAAGGAAATATTATATTGATTGAATCACAAATAGTATCATCCACCGCAGATACCGCTGGGGAAAAGGAAAAGGAAGATACATCTCTTGAAACACCCAATATCAGAAGAATACGATGATAAAACTCGAAAATATCACAAAAGAATACATAACTGATGCAGGTCCAGTAAAAGCCCTGAATGGAATTGATTTATCAATTCCAGACGGAGAAATTATAGCTATTACCGGACAATCAGGATCAGGAAAAAGTAGTTTAATGAACGTTATAGGATGCTTAGATTCTCCAACTTCTGGAAGGTATTTTATTGATACCGCAGATATCGGCTCATTATCTGATTTTCAATTATCACGACTGCGGGGTAAGATTTTTGGATTTATTTTTCAAAGTTATAATCTACTACCACGCCTAACTGCTTTGGAGCAGGTTGAATTACCCTTGATTTATCAAAAAGATCCTAACAGAAGAATAAAAGCAGCCACTGCATTAGCAATGCTGGGATTAGCAGAAAGAATATACCATACACCTAATCAACTTTCAGGTGGAGAACAACAAAGAGTAGCAATAGCAAGATCCATTGTTATAAACCCCAAGATCATTCTTGCTGATGAACCCACTGGTGCATTAGATACAAAAACCAGTACTGAAGTTATGGATATTTTGATTAAATTGGCTAAAGAACAAGGAATAACTATTGTTTTAGTTACTCATGAACCACATATTGCATCTTTAGCTGAACGACAAATAAAGATGAGTGATGGAAATATTACCGAAGATTCATACACAAAAAATAATGGTTTGGTTTCATGAGTTTATTTGATGGGTTTTTAACTGCATTTAAAGCAATAAGTGCAAATGGTTTAAGAAGCTTTCTTACCATGTTAGGTTTACTTATCGGTGTTGGTTCAGTAATCATTCTGATATCCATTGGGCAAGGAACTCAAGCAGGGATTAAAGAAGAAATTACTAATCTTGGTACAGATTTATTATTTATTAGCCCTGGTTCATCTTCTGAAGCAGGAGTTAGAGGTCGCCGAGGTAGCGCTCGAACATTATTTGCAGAAGACGTTCTAGCCATACGTGAAGCTAATTTACCTGGAGTAGAAGCCGCTGCTCCACAATTAAATATAGGAAATGCCCAAGCAATTGTAGGGCCCTTAAATCAAGAGATAGACCTAGTTGGTACCGATAGTGATTATCTTAAGGTACGAAATTTATCCTTATCTGAAGGATCATTTATTTCATCAAAAGACGTTTCATCAGGTTCTTTATATATGGTACTAGGTTCAAATATTGCAAATGCTCTATTTCCTGAAGAAAATCCTATAGGAAAAACAATTCGAACTTCATTTTTTAATGGAAGAATTTCATTCAACTTTAAGGTCATTGGGGTATTGCTACCAACTGGAGGAGAAAGCGTACAAGATGATTATGTTTTCATACCAGTCAGTTCCGCACAAAAGCGATTGAAAGGTCTGCAAAACATCTCAGGAAAAACAATTATAAACCAAATAACTATCAAAACTTCACCAAATATTGATCAAGAAACAGTTTCTGAATTTATAACAGAATTTTTAAAAAGGCATCATCAAGTTGATGAACCTGATTTTACTGTAACAAGCCAAACCCAATTATTAGAAACAGTTAATGAAATCGGAACAACCATATCGCTATTACTGGGTAGTATCGCCGGAATATCGTTATTTGTTGGGGGAATTGGAGTTATGAATATAATGCTTGTGTCTGTAACAGAAAGAACAAGAGAAATAGGTATCAGGCGAGCAATTGGTGCGACAGGGCCAGATATTGCACTTCAATTTCTTATAGAGGCACTTGCTCTATCAATTTTGGGGGGTATTGCAGGTATATTAATAGGAATCACTGGATCAACATTATTGAACGGGTATCAAATTGCTGATACTCCTTTGATAACGATTATTACCCCTTGGAGTATAATTCTTGCTTTTACTGTAGCTTCTTTTGTTGGTATTGTTTCTGGTTTATATCCAGCATGGAGAGCATCATTACTAGATCCAATAACAGCTTTACGAAACCAATAGAATAGATACAAAATAAGCATAAAGTATTTTACAAATTAAAAGTAAAGATTTATAACATTCGTTATGAGATATTTTATAAAACACTTTTTTGAAACCAAATCACATTATTTCGCATCTTCAATAGCTTTCTGGTTATTCTTTTCCATGTTTCCAATTATATTGCTTATTGGGTCAGTAGGAGAATATACAACACAAGATAAAGATACTCAAATGCTTTTGGTTGAAGGTTTTATTAGCACGATAATTCCAGCATTCTCTCAAGAATTCATAGAAGTACAAATACTAAATTCTGCACAAAATAACCAAATTGGCAGTCTTCTAGGAATGATTGGATTGTTAATAACTACTTTAAGTGTCTTCAGTGCTATTAGAAACACATTTAATTATGTATGGGGAATCGATCATGAAGGACCATCTTACATTTCAAAATGGTTAATTGATATTAAAATGCTTTTCTATACCTATATTTTTATCTCTATATTAGTTCTATTAAATAGTTCTACTATTTCATTTATCCCAACAATTCATTTCAAAATTTTCACTTTTCCCACAATAGATCAGGATACTAATTTTTTTATTTGGATACTTATTATTACAACTAAACTAATATTCACAAGTTTGGCAATGTATTTGGTGTTTCGAGCAGCTCTATATACTAAAGTGAAACCATTATTTATATTTTATGGATCTTTTGTTGCTAGCTGTGGTGTTCATCTATGTACAACAATACTTAGCTGGTATTTTGAAATTAATCCACAAATAGAAATAATTTATGGATCTCTTCAATCAGTAATCTGTTTATTAACTTGGTCATATGGCATTGCTATATCGATCAATATTGGATCCTTGACTGCTAAAATACTACATTTCAAAAATCTATAATTATGGGATAAGAACTACTTTACCAGTGGTTTTTCGCGAGCCCAAATCATCCTGTGCTTGGGCTGCTTTAGAAAGAGGTAAAGACAAACCTATTCTCACATTTAACTTTCCCTCTTCTATCCATTTAAAAATATCTCCCGAACGCCAATTTAATTCGTCTCTAGACTGCATATAAGCTCCCAAACTAGGTCGTGTTAAGTATATAGAACCTTTTCTATTTAATAACTGAGGGTCTACTGGAGGTACTGCACCACTTGATTGACCATAAAGAACCATATATCCACGAGATTGTAGACAGTCTATGCTCCCATCAAATGTAGTATTACCAACAGAATCATAAACAACTGGCAATCCCTTTCCATTGGTAATTTTGCTTACTTCGTCCACAAAATTTTGCTTAGTATATATAACCACTTCATCTGCACCTGCTTCAAGTGCTAATTGTTTTTTTTCTTCTGTTGAAACCGTGGTTATAACTTTAGCTCCAATATTTTTTGCCATTTGTATAAGGAGTAACCCAACTCCTCCAGCGCCTGCATGAATTAAACATGTGTGCTCTGGCTGTAATTCAAATGTAGAATACGCTAAATAATGGGCGGTCATTCCTTGTAAAATTGATGCAGCAGCTATGGTAAAATCAATACTTTCTGGGACTGGAACAACAGTATTTTCTGCAACCTTAGTATATTCAGCATATCCACCACTGGCCATAGAATATGCAACCTTATCTCCAACTTTAAAATCTTTTATGTCTTTACCTACTTCTGCAATTATACCGGCACCTTCTGAACCTGGAATAAATGGTAAATCCATAGGATATGCTCCAGATCTCTGGTAAATATCAATAAAATTAACACCTATAGATTCATGTTTTATCAAAACTTCGTTACTAGATATTGAGGGGATATCTACATCCGTATAATTTAAAACCTCACTCCCGCCAAATTCTTTCACTTGAATCGCTTTCATAAAATCCTCCAAAACTATTGTAAAAACTCTCGATAAATATTATGGTTCTAAGGTTGTAAATACAAGCATCTATACCCACATTAGGAGTCAATTATAAAAACTAAACACCGATTATATTATGGATGGGTAATTGTAGCTGCCATTATGCTATCTAGTACCGGGTCTGGCACAATGATGCAATTTGGATATACAACATTTATTAAACCTATGTCGGTTTCTTTAAAATGGAGCAGGGCAATAATTTCGCTTGGAATGTCTTTTCGAATAATTGTCGGTGGTCTATTAAGTGTATTGATAGGTCCAATAATAGATCGATACGGTATAGGCAGGATTATGTTTTTTTCTGGATTGACTGCTTCGCTCTGTACCTATTTAATTACCAAAGTATATTCTCCATGGCAATTCCTCGTCCTTTTTGGAATAGCTGGAGGATTTGCTTCAGCCGGGGCAGGTGAATTTGCTATCGGATCAGTTATTCCTAAGTGGTTTATAAAAAAACGTGGAAAAGCCTTAGCTTTTGGAACTATGGGTGGAGTATTAGTCGGTGTTTTTATAACACCAATTATGGCTATCTTAATGGATAACTACGGATGGAAATACGGATGGTTTTTTATATCAGGATTTACCTTAATAACAATAATTCCTGCATCGTTTTTTATGAAAAGAAGGCCTGAAGATATCGGATTACTACCCGATGGTATTCCAATGGATAATAACTATCAAGAAGTACATGTAAGTAATAATGAAATATCAGAAGGATATAGTGCAATGAAAACAATTGTTTTCTGGCAGTTAATTATTGCTTTTAATCTTAATGGACTTGCTATAACAGGTATAGTTGTTCATGAATTGAGTTATCTACTAGACAATAACTTTTCTGCATATACTGCAGCTTTAATTGTTAGTATACATGCTCTCTCCGGCATAGGTGGACGATTCGTTTGGGGATATTTTGTAGATAGAATTGCAGTGAAATACTGTTTAGCAATTTCATCTTTTGGAGCAGCATTAGCAACAGTTATCTTGCTTCAGGCAACATCTATACCGGTAGCTTTACTCTTTGCTATTATCTATGGATTAAATATTGGAGGAGAACAATTGTTAAATGCAGTTGCTTGGTCAGAATATTTTGACAGAAATATCCTTGCTACTATAAGAGGATTTAGCTTGCCTTTTCAATTATTAAGTAGAGCAGCAGGTCCATTTATTGCAGGTCTTCTATTTAGCATTAATGGATCTTATTTAATCCCATTCAGTTTGTTTATTATTACATTAACTTGCTCAAGTTTAATGTTTCTAAGTATAAATAAACCTAATTTAGATCACTCATTACGAACGTAAACCAAATACAAAAACAGCATAGCAAATAATGCACATACCGAAGAAGTAAAAAATCCTATAAACCAACCTAATTCATTCCGTCCAAAAATATCTAATATTATCCCAAATACTAGGGGTGAAATTGCAGCTGTGCCAAAAGCAAATATTGTATGTACTGCCAAACTAGACCCTAATTCCTCAGGTTTAGCGTTTTCTGTAATTAACGTAGTATATATTGCCGAATCAGAACCAACAAACAACGTCCAAATAAACCCAATAATAATCGCAAAGATTATTGGCAATAAAACCGTCAAACCAATAATCAAAGAAAGCACACTACTAATAGCAAGTATAACTATTGCAATTTTTGCTCTATTTTTCCCATCGGAATATGATGCTCCAAGAAGAGGAGTAAACGACGCAACAATAGATATAATTCCAGCTATTGTTGCTGCTAGGGAAGCACTAGAATTTAATCCTGAACCAGATTCGATATATAAGTATGCCAAAAATACAGGAAACCACATTCTCATTATGTATAACTCCCATGCATGCATTGCATAACTAAATGAAGCAACAAATAATTTTTTATTTAACAAAACTTTAGGATTTATAAATGCAGAACCAGGATTTGTTGGAAGAAGGTCAATTTTAATAATAAAAATTAATGCTAATAAAACACTCATAATAGAAATACACGAAACTAATAAATAAACTGTTTCCCAAGACAAAATAAGTAATAAATACCCTGCTAACAATAAAGAAAGGCCACCACCTGCATAAAACCCTGTTACATATAATCCAATTGAAGAGCCTCTCGACTCAGCAGATGTGTTCTGCCCAATAATTTTTTGACCAATGACATAGACCCCAGAAAATGCTGCTCCACTTATGAACCTTAATAACAATGCCGAAAGTAATCCATTTGCAAATATACTAAAAGCAAGATGTGAAAATGCAGAAACAGATACAGCAAAAAAGAGAGTGTTTTTCGTTGAATATTTATCTGATATTGGAACCAATAAAATAGCCCCTAATACATATCCCAAAAAATAAACCCCACTGATTGCACCAACTTCAGTATTTATTAAGCCCCACTGTTTTTCAATCAAGGGTATAGATGCAACAAAAGTAGCGAAAGGGAACAAGCTAAATAACAATATAGCTGTTAATAAAAATACTATTGGGTTTCTTAATGAATTCAGCAAATTAATTCTCTTTTCAATCTAAACCAAACCTAACATAAGAAAAAAATATTCACAAGTTTGACAATAATGAGGAACAAAGATAAAATTTCCTTTCTAGCTCATATAGTACTAATAAGGTTTTACATGCTAAAAATAAGATTAAAACGTGTTGGCGCAAAAAAGCAACCTTCATATAGAGTTGTCGTAGCTGATTCTCGCGCTCCAAGAGATGGAGCATTTATTGAACTCGTTGGAACATACGACCCTAAAACTGATCCACCCACAATTAACTTAAACCATACTAAAATAGATGAATGGATTGCTAAAGGAGCTCAGCCTTCTGACGCAATGAAAAGTATTCTTAACCAAACTACGAAAGAATAGAGGGTTGGTTTATTATGAAAGAACTCGTTGAATACATCGCTAAATCCTTAGCTAGTAACCCAGATGAGGTGGTAGTGGAGGAAGAAGAGGACGACGAAGGTAAGGTTATTCTTAAACTCACAGTGGCTGAAGAAGACAAAGGTAAATTAATAGGCCGTGAGGGAAGAGTTGCTCAAGCAATAAGAGTTCTCCTAAGAGTAGCTGCAGTTAAAGCAGGAACCAGAGTTAATTTAGAAATTCTCTAACCTTTAATGATGGAAACAGATCTTGTAGCTGTTGGTCAAATTTTTTCTATTTTTGGTATTAAAGGCCAAGTTAAAGTTAGGCCTCTTTCTGATGTTGCGTCTCGGTTTGCCACTGGCAGCAAAATAATATTGAACAACCAAGAAGTATTAATTCAAAAAGCTTCTAAACAAAAGTGGTACTACATATTACTACTAGATAACTGCAATACCCCCGAAAAAGCAAAAACACTTAAAGATAAATTTATTTACGTAAAACCTTCACAAACCCCACATCAACAAAATGATACGTATTATTATTATGAATTAATCGGTTTGGACGTTTTAAACATTAACCAAGAACATCTAGGCACAATATCTAATATTCTCACTACTGGTGCAAATGATGTCTATGTTATAACAAATGATAAAAATGAAGAAATTCTCATACCTGCTATAAAGTCGGTAGTTCTTGAAATAGATATCAAAAATCAAAAAATGACTATAGACCAACCTAGTTGGCTATAAAGGCTCAAACATAGGTACGTGAATTTGATTTGTTGCCTGAACAAATGTTACTTTTACATCCATACCAATTGTGACACTTTTAGGGTCGCAATTAATTATATTAGTAAATAATTTAACTCCTTCATCAAGTTCAACTAAAGCTAGTACATACGGAACTTCTTCATTAAACCCTGGAGTCCTATTTTGATAAGTAATTGTGTAAGTCCAAACTTTTCCAGTACCTTTAGCCTCAACATAATCTATTTCTTTGGACCAACATCCTGAACAAAATCCTCTGGGATACCATTGATATCCACAAGGTTCACAATGCTGAATCATCAAGTGCCCTTTTCTCGCAGCATCCCAAAATTTTCTAGTTTCTCCTGTTATAGTTGGTAAGGGTTTTTTCCATTGACTTTGGTTTACCATTTAATCACCTCCTAGAATAATAGTGCCGCCACTATGCCTATCACCTAACGCGCCACCTGTTCCATGTGCCAGAACGAGATTACAATTTTCAACTTGTCTTGGAGTACCTGCAAAATCCCCTCGAAGTTGCCTTGTGGCCTCTATAAGTAAAAACATACCTCTCATACCTGGATGATTCGAAGAAAGCCCCCCTCCATCAGGATTTAGGGGTAATTCTCCTCCTAATTCAATTCTTCCACCACTTACAAAGTCTCCGCCTTCACCTTTTTTACAGAATCCTAAGTCCTCTAAAGTTTCAACAACGGTAATTGTAAATGAATCATAAATCATAGCCATGTCTAAATCTTTATGTTTTACTCCTGCCATTTCCATTGCTGGAGCCCCTGTTTGTGCGGCAGCAATGTTAATCAAATCTCTCTTGCCAGCACCTTGATGTGCTATAGCTTCAGCCATGCCTAAAACCCAGGCAGGCTTAGTTTTACAACTTCTTGCAACTTCAGGAGAAGCAACAACAACTGCGCCTCCACCATCAGAGATAATACAACAATCATTTAAATGTAAAGGGTCTGAAATAACCCTTGATGCCAACACATCCTCAACAGTTATGGGATCTCTAAATAATGCATTGGGATTTAATCCAGCATGTTTTCGCATAGCAACTGCAACTTCTGCCAACTGTTCACTTGTTGTTCCATATTGGTGCATATGTCTTCTAGCAATCATGGCATATAGCCCAACTGTTGTTTTTCCATATAGATCTTCGAAACTTCCTGGTACGGGATCGGAAAGAGTTGATCCATTTCGAGCAAATCCTCCTGTTCCAACTAATGTGCCAGTCACTCGGGGAGTTGAGGCATATACTATTACAGCACAATTGATTCTTCCTGCAGCAATAGCAGTTACCGCGTGAGATAAATGAAATTCAAAAGATGCGCCACCAACAGTCGTAAAATCTGCATATTTAGGCTGCATATTAAGATAGTCAACCAAATTATATCCACTTAATCCACCAGCACTAAAAATAGCATCTACGTCTTTTTTTTCCAATCCTGCATCTGCTAAAGCCCCGATAATACTTTCTGCCATTATTAAAGTTTCACTCTTATCAGGAGCATATCTAACTGGGTGTTCATAAGCACCTACAATTGCAGCCGATTTGCGCAAATCTGTCATATAAATCCTCCACTACTTTTTCTCTATTGCCTGATAGTATCACTCAGCAAGTTGTTATTTACAATAAAAGAATCTGAATAATAGGGACATTTTTTACAAATAGAGGGCACTCATAATATTTTAAGTACCCTCTATTGATATATTCATTATTAATCCAGTGTATTAGTAATCCATTGGTGGGCCAGCTGGCATAGCTGGAGCTTTACTAGGAATTTCAGTTACTAATGACTCTGTGGTCAATATCATTGCAGCAACACTCACTGAATTTTCAACTGCCGCTCTTGTAACTTTGGTTGGATCCATGATACCAAATTCCATCATTGAACCAAATTTTTCATTTTCTGCATCGTATCCATAATCACCTTTACCTTTTTTAATGGCATCTAAAATTACGGAACCTTCAGCACCTGAATTAAATGAAATTACTCTTATTGGTTCATCTATTGCTTTTAACACAATCTGTGCACCAGTTGCTTCATCTCCAGTTAACTTAAGTTTTGACACTGACTGAGATGCTCGAACTAATCCACATCCTCCGCCTGGTACTATACCTTCTTCAACTGCAGATCTAGTTGCTGATAATGCATCTTCTACACGAGCTTTTTTCTCTTTTAACTCAACTTCAGTAGCTGCTCCAACTTGTATAATTGCAACACCACCAGAAAGTTTTGCTAATCGCTCTTGTAATTTTTCACGATCAAACTCTGATGTAGTTTCTTCAATTTGAGCTTTAATTTGATTAATTCTTCCCTGAATTGCCTCATCTGAACCGTGTCCTTCAACAACAGTTGTTTCCTCTTTTGTAGAAACAACTCTTCTTGCTCGACCGAGATCTTCAACAGTAACAGAATCAAGTTTTCTTCCAACTTCTTCACTGATCACATGTCCACCAGTTAATATAGCCATATCTTCCAACATAGCTTTTCTTCTTTCTCCAAATCCTGGTGCTTTCACAGCAATAACGTTGAGAGTACCTCTTAATTTGTTTACAACCATCGTAGCCAATGCTTCGCCTTCAATATCTTCAGCAATAATAACCACATTTTTAGTTATTTGTAGGACTTTTTCTAATGCAGGTAAAACATCAGATACAGCAGTTATTTTCTTATCAGTAATTAAAATATAAGGGTCATCATTGATTGCTTCCATTCTTTCAGGATTTGTAACCATATAAGGACTTATGTAACCTCGGTCAAACTGCATACCTTCAACGTACTCTACGTCATATTGCAATCCACGAGATTCTTCGACAGTAATTACACCATCTTTTCCTACTTTTTCCATCACTTCAGCAATCAAGTCACCAACTTCTTGTTCATGTGCAGATAAAGCTGCAACCTGAGCAATTTGTTCCTTACCTTCAACGGTTTGTGATAGTTTTCTTAATTCAGTACGAATACTTTCAACAGCTTTATCCATACCTCTTTTTAATGCTAGTGGGTTAGCACCAGCAGCAACATTTTTAAAACCTTCAGTAACTAAAGCTTGTGCTAAAACTGTAGCAGTAGTCGTGCCATCTCCAGCAACATCATTAGTTTTGCTTGCAGCTTCTTTTAAAAGCTGTGCGCCCATATTTTCGAAAGGCTCTTCTAATTCAATTTCTTTAGCAATTGTTACACCATCGCTACAAACAGTAGGAGGGCCGAATTTTTTATCGAGAATAACATTTCTACCTCTAGGTCCTAAAGTCACACTAACTGAATCTGCAAGAATATCAATTCCTTTTTTTAAAGATCTTCGCGCTTCTTCACCAAACGATAATTGTTTAGCCATATTTAATTCCTCCAAAACAATTTATTTTTTCTATTACCTAATGAATTATCCTACTATAGCAAGTATGTCTGACTCTCTAAGTACTAAATAATCCTCGCCTTCTTCTTTGAGTTCTGTACCAGCATATTTTGAATAAACAACTATATTACCCACTTTTACTTCAAGTTCTATAGTTTTACCATCATCTGTTACTCTACCTCTTCCAACTGCAACAATTTCACCTTCTTGTGGTTTTTCCTTTGCAGTATCGGGTAGTACTAACCCTGAACTAGTTACTTCTTCCTTTTCGATAGGTTTTACAACTACTCTATCGCCAAGTGGTTGAAAAGATCGGTTCACATTTTCCTCCTTAAATACAATAACAACTTTACGTACGAAATCAGCAAACGGACACGCCAGAAGCTGATCAGACTGATATATTATTACCTATAGAAAGTTGTGTCAAGATTAGAAAAATTAACATTTTGAATTACACCAAAATAGATTAAAAATATACTTTTTATGTTACAATAGTAATCCCAAATTTTCCGGTTATAATTTATATTAACTTTTATTTACAAGGAGTAATTTTGAAAACAAAAGCAGCAGTTCAATTTACCTTAGATGGGCCATTAGAACTTGTCGATTTAGAAGTTCCTGATCCCAGTGAAAATCAAGTAATAGTAAAAATGTACTCTAGCGGGGTCTGTCATTCACAACTTCACCAAATGGCAAACCCAAACCTTCCCAGACCACTTGTACTTGGCCACGAAGGCACTGGAATTGTTACAAAAACTGGTAAAAATGTTTCTCATGTTTCTGAAGGTGATCATGTAATCGTTACGTGGGTTAAGCGAGTCGAAACACAAGGATCTATACCTGCCGAACTTACTGGTGCTTCGTATCATGAAACCCCGGTTAATGGAAATGTTTACACTTTAGGTGAAGATGTTTTAACAAATAGCGATTATGTGGTACCCATTTCTAAGGAATATCCAACGGATATATCTTGTATTGTTGGATGTGCAGTTTTAACAGGTGCAGGAGCAGTGATAAATACTGCACAAGTAAAACCTGGTGAATCAGTTGCAGTATTTGGAGTTGGCGGAGTTGGATTATGCGCAATACAGGCAGCTTCTATTAGCAAAGCAAATCCAGTGATCGCTGTAGACCTAGATAGTGAAAAATTAAAATTTGCACAAGAATTTGGAGCAACTCATTTAATCAATGCGTCTGAAAATGATCCGATTGAACAAATTAAAGATATCACAAATGGCGGCGTAGACTATGCCTTCGATGCAATTGGTGTCAAAATCACTAACGAGCAAATTCTTGAATCTACTAGATCAGGTGGTTCTGGAGCAAATAATCTTGGAGGAACATCTGTGTTAATAGGATTACCACATGGCAATCACACAATGTCCATTCCACCTAGATTATTTGTTGGTGGTCAAAGACTTTACAGAGGAAGTTTAGGGGCAACATACCCTGATACCGATTTCCCAATGTTCCTAGATTGGTATAAAAATGGACAATTCCCACTCGACAAACTAATCACCAAACGATATAAATTCGATGAGATTAATGAAGCATACGAATCACTATCTAATGGAGAAATTCTTGGTAGATCTATTGTTGTGTATTAGAGAAAGGGAGATATGCCAGAAATTTATCCTCTAGAATGGTCAAATGAACGATTAAAAATACTCGACCAAACTAAGCTTCCAAAAGAACAAGCGGTAATTATTGCAAATAATTATGTTGATGTATTAGATAGTATCAAATCTATGTCAATTAGAGGTGGGTCTGTTCTTAGCATTGCAGCTGCATATGCTTTGACTTTAGCTGCAAAGAGTGTTTCTACTAATGATGTTCAAAAATTTTTAGAATATCTAGAAAATATCACTTATGAAATTATCAATTCTCGACCATCTATGTCTAGTTTATTGAAAGTCATTGATAAAATTTTTGGTAAATTAAGTTCACTCTCAACTGTACAAGAAATGAAAGATTTTGTGCAAAGCGAGGCTGAAAAGATACATAAAGAAGATCTATCTATTAACTATCGAATAGCAAATTTCGGTGAAAATCTAATATCTACCGGACAAACAATATTAACTCATGGTAATACTGGAGCACTAGCAACTTCTGGGTATGGCACAGCTCTAGGTATAATACGAAAAGCATATGAATCTGGGAAAAAGATTAATGTTATTGTGACAGAAACCCGTCCATTTTTACACGGCGCAAGGCTAACCACATGGGAGTTAGTACAACTAGGTATACCAACAAACTTAATTGTTGATTCAGCAGCAGGCTACATGATGGTAAATAAAAAAATTGATTCTATTATTGTAGGAGCTCAAAGGATAGCGAAAAACGGTGATTTTGCAAATGAAATAGGAACTTACTCACTTAGCGTAATTGCTCAAAACAATAACATCCCATTTTATGTTGCAGCCCCGACATCAATAATTGATACGGAGTCACCAGACGGGAGTTCTTTCCCGATTGAAGAACGAAACAGGGAAGAAGTTATAAACTTTAATGATTCAGAGATATCACCTAAAGCCATCTCAGTATCAAATATAACAACAGACATAACTCCTTGTGAAAATATTTCTGGATTTATTACTGAGTCTGGTATAATATATCCACCATTCAATAATACTTATTAATCAAGTTTATAAAAAGTACAAGGAGAATTTTATGAGTTCTAATACAGGCGAACCATTCCAAAGAATCAATATAGACACTGCAAAGGAGAAAATTGATAGTGAAGAATGTACAATTGTCGATGTTAGACAACAAGACGAATGGGATAGTGGCCATGTGAAAAATGCAATACATATACCAGTTGATGAAATTCTTTCAAAAATTGATCAGCTACCTGATTCTGGACCTTTATTGTTCATTTGCGCAGCAGGAGTAAGGAGTGCTTTAGCATGTGAATTGGCAGCATCTATGGGTATAGAATCAGAAAGATTGTTTAATATAGAAGAAGGAACTCCGTCCTGGATAGCCAAAGGCTACCCAGCAGAGTAATTAATTAATTAGAACTGAGGTAATCGTGAATAAAACAAAACGCGTATCTTTAATGAAGAGACGAAAAAGATCAAATAAGTTGCAGATAAAGACTAGGTTAGAAAATCCAGTTATAAAAACCAGAGCCCCTGCACGAACAAATCGTAATGAAATAGTAGAAACTGTCGCAGAAGTTAAAAAACCTGCTGCTACCAAAAAACCTGCTGCTACCAAAAAAGCAGCTACTACCAAAAAAGCTGCTACTACGAAAAAAACAACTGCGAAAACTACTACTGCGAAAACTACTACTGCGAAAAAAACAACAAAAAAAGAATCGACTGATAAGTCTTAGCCTTTTTTATGTTTCAAAGAAAATGATTGCTCGTCTTAAATAGTAATTTAATATGCTACCAGCTATTTGTGTAAAAATTTTCCCTAGGAGTAATGAATGGCATCTAATATGATAGAAAATGATATCGCAAATCACGAATTATCTAACGTTGGAATTGAAAGAATTAATTGGGCTGCAACAGATATGCCTGTACTTAATTCGATTAAAAAACGATTTGATAAAGAAAAACCTTTAAAGGGAATAACAATTGCTGCATGTCTACATGTAACAACAGAAACTGCAAATTTAATGATCACCTTACAAAGTGGAGGAGCAAACGTATTACTCTGTGCTAGCAACCCTTTAAGCACACAAGACGACGTTGCTGCAGCATTAGTCAAAGAATATGGTATTTCAACATTTGCAATAAAAGGTGAAGATAATGACACATATTACAAACATATAAAATCCACTCTTTCATCCAAACCTAATATAACTATGGATGACGGAGCAGATTTAGTTTCTGTAATACATAACAACCCTAAGGAATACAGTACCTCAATCGTTGGAGGTACTGAGGAAACAACCACTGGAGTTATACGATTAAAAGCCCTATCTGGTGAAAACAAACTAATATATCCAATTATTGCAGTAAATGAAGCTGCTACTAAACATCTTTTTGACAATCGATACGGAACAGGCCAAAGCACACTAGACGGAATCACAAGAGCAACAAATATACTTTGGTCTGGCAGAAAAGTTGTAATCGCTGGATATGGATGGTGTGGAAGAGGTATTGCTTCAAGAGCTAGGGGACTAGGTTCAAATGTTATCGTGACAGAAGTTGATCCTACGAGGGCACTAGAAGCAATAATGGATGGTTTTTCTGTAATGCCTATGGAAGAAGCTTCCACTATTGGAGATATATTTATAACTGCTACTGGGGGAATAAAAGCAATTGACACAAACCATATGATAAATATGAAAGACGGAGCAATTATAGCTAATAGTGGGCATTTTAATGTTGAAATTAATATTCCAGGACTACAAGACATATCTTCATCTTCCAAAGTTACAAGACAATACATCGAACAATTTACTGTACGAGATAAAAAAATAAATTTACTTGCAGAAGGGCGATTAGTAAATCTTGCCGCTGCTGAAGGACATCCTTCTAGTGTAATGGATATGAGTTTTGCTAATCAGGCGTTATGCGTAGAACATATAATTAAATTTAGTGAAAAATTATCAATTTCTGTTCATGATGTACCAAAAGAAATAGATGAAGAAATAGGAAGACTCAAATTATCCACCATGGGTGTATCTATAGACAATTTAACTCAAGAACAAATTAAATATCTACATAGCTGGACTACAGGAACTTAGAAAGAGAGAAATATGGTATCTACTTTTAATGATTCAAATAGTTTTTTGTTTACATCTGAATCTGTAACTGAAGGCCATCCAGATAAAGTTTGTGATCAAATATCTGATGCTATTTTAGACTCAGTATTAGCGCAAGACCCTAATGCACGAGTAGCATGTGAAACATGTGTAACTACAGGATTAGTAATTATTATGGGTGAGATGACCACTAAAACGTACGTCGATATTCCTGATATTGTCCGCTCAACACTAAAAAATATTGGATATACTGATGCTGAATTTGGAATAGATTACAACACATGCGGTGTAATGGTTTCAGTAAAAGAACAATCTCCGGAAATCTCTTCAGCTGTAAGTAAATCTCTTGAAGCACGACAATCCAAAAATGAAAATGAAAATGAAACAATTGGGGCAGGAGATCAAGGCATGATGGTAGGGTATGCTTGTAATGAAACTGCTGAACTTATGCCATTGCCAATTTCTCTAGCTCATAAATTAACAAGAAAACTTGCTGAAGTACGAAAAAGTTCTACTTTAAATTATTTAAGGCCAGATGGAAAATCTCAGGTTACTGTAGAATATTCACATGGTAAACCTAAAAGAATACACACCATTATTCTTTCTGCTCAACATAGTCCAGATGTAAAATATGATCAACTAGAAAAAGAATTGCGATCATTTGTAATTGAGCCCATAATACCCAAATCCATGATTGATGAATTTACTGAAATAAAAATCAATCCCTCAGGTCTTTTTGTATTAGGAGGACCGAATGCGGATACCGGCCTTACAGGTAGAAAGATTCTAGTGGACACATACGGTGGAAGCGCTCGTCATGGAGGCGGAGCCTTCTCTGGGAAAGATCCTACAAAGGTTGACAGGTCTGGTGCATACGCAGCAAGGCATGTAGCCAAAAATTTAGTTGCTGCCGGTATTGCAGAACGAGCTGAAGTGCAAATTTCGTATGCAATTGGTATGGCAAAACCCATATCAGTCAGTGTCGAAACCTTTGGAACATCAAATCTATCTGATGACAAGATATCTGAAATTGTGAACACATACTTCGATCTTCGGCCCCAGGCTATAATAAATAATATGAATCTCAGAAATCCTATATTTGGCCCAACAGCTTCATATGGGCATTTTGGTAGAGATGACTTAGATTTACCTTGGGAATCAATTGATATTGCACAATTAATTAAAGAGCATTTGTAGGAGATATTTTGGATATCAAATTTGGAACAGATGGCTGGCGTGACATTATGGGCCAAGGATTTAATATTCAAACAGTTAGAGAATGTATTCAAGGTCTATCAAATTATTTGATTAATACAAATCAAAATAATAAACCAATTATAGTTGGATACGATACAAGAAAAGATTCTGATTTTTATGCGAAAGAAGTAGCAAAAATATTGACTGCCAATTCAATACCCTGTCTCTTATCTGATAAATTTTCACCAACACCTTCTCTTAGTTTTGGTGTAATCGATCAAAATGCAGGTGGGGCTCTAATAGTTACTTCAAGCCATAATCCTTATAACTGGAATGGAATAAAATACAAGTCTGAATATGGGGGAAGTGCTTCTTTAGATGTGATTAGACAAGTAGAAAAAGAAATATCTAAAGTAAACTCTAATATCGTAACTAAATCTAAAAAATATCTATTATCAACTTTTGATCCAAAACCAAACTATATTGCTAATATAAAAAAATTCGTTGATTTGGAGTTAATTAATTCATGTAATTTAAATATTCTTGTAGACTATATGTATGGTGCAGGAATAGGTTATTTAGACAACTTCTTTGATAATAATCAAACAAGTGTCACTGAATTACATGAACACCCTAACCCATCATTTCCAGGTATGGGCCAGCCAGAACCTATACCAAAAAATCTCGAGAAAATGCAAATACAGCTATTAGAGAATAATTATGATGTCGGAATTGCTTTTGATGGTGATGCTGATAGACTTGGGCTTTTTGACGGTGAAGGAAATTACATCAATACCATCGAAACTTTTGCACTTATTATTTTACATTTATTTGAAAATAAAAAATTATTTGGCGGCATCGTTACTTCTCTAACTATGGGGAGTATATTTACTAAAATAGCTAAATATTTCAATGTCCCAATTATAGAAACTGCTGTTGGATTCCCCCACTTATGCAAAGCTATGATTTCTCAAAATGCCCTACTTGCTGGAGAAGAAAGTGGTGGATATGCCTTTAAATTTCATGTACCTGAAAGGGATGGGATATTAAGTTCGTTACTAATTCTTGAATTATTGGCAACAAGCAAAAAAAGTTTACAACAACTTAAGGATGAAATGTACGATAAATTTGGAAGAACCTTTTTTGGGAGATCTGATTTAACGTATACAGCAGAACAATCTTCTTTTATTCTTAACAAATTAAAAAATATAACAATAGAAAATATAGATAATAAAACTATTATATCCACATCTGATACGGATGGTGTTAAATTTTACTTAAAAGATAAATCTTGGGGTACAATACGAATTTCAGGAACAGAACCATTAATAAGGATTTATGCTGAATCGAATAGCCAGTATGAGGTTACAAATATAATAAACGAATTAAAAGATTACATATTTTGTTAGGAGATTGTTGAGGAATTCAGATTATTTAGATCAGTTTAATATATATGACACTTATGATTCCACTAAATATATTCAAAGAATAGCAAATACTACTGAATTATTTCAGGATGGAATTAATGCAAAAGATGTTAGTAACATTCTAATTGATCCTAAGATTACATCAATTTACTTTATGGGAATGGGGGGGTCAGGAATTGGTGGTGATGTATTTATTGATCTAATCAAAGGTCAATTGAAAATACCTATTGAAACAATTAAAACATGGGATATACCTAACTCAATCAATGAAAACACCTTAGTGTTAATTTGCTCCTACTCAGGAAATACCGAAGAAACAATAAAAATGTTTAATGATTCGATTAATAAAAAGGCTAGTGTAATAATTATTTCACAAGGAGGAGATTTAACTAACATAGCAAAGCAACAAAAGATTCCTTTAATAAAAATACCCAATATTCTCGAACCAAGAAGTTCCTTAACTTTTGTATTGGGTGCCCTTATCGCAGTTTTTTCCAAAAATAATTTAATTGATATAAATAACGATCAGATAAATGACTGTCTTAGCATAAACAAAAGCTTGATTGATGGTTTGCAAAAGCAAATTCCATCTTCCCAAAATCTAGCAAAAAATATAGCCACTAAAATTATAAATACTCTTCCTATTATTATAAGTGCTGACTATCTTTCATCTACAGCAAATCGATGGAGAACTCAACTAAATGAAAATAGCAAAACAATTGCACTAACAGATAATTTACCTGAAATGTTTCACAATTCTATTGAAGGTTATGAATCAAAGGTTTTCAGGCAAACAAATCCTTACTTTATCTTACTTACATCAAATTTATATCCTGAACTAGTTATCAAGAAATTTAATCAGCTGAAAAGTTTGTTAAAGGAACACAATCTGCCATATAGAGAAATAAATGCAGTTGGTAATAATAAACTTAGTCATCTATTTTCTTTATTAACCCTTGGGGATTATATAAGCTATTATTTAGCAATAGCTAATAAAATAGATCCTCATCATAACCCTATTATTACAAACTCAAAAAGTAATATTTGAATGTAAAAGCGTATCTATCTCTTGCTATACTGTTGAGCCTTACGAGCTCGCTTAAGACCATATTTTTTTCGCTCTTTGATTCTAGAATCTCTGGTCAGTAATCCATTTTTTTTGAGAACTGGTTTGAGTTCTTCATCCATAGCAACTAATGCTCTTGCAATACCATGCCTAATTGCACCAGCCTGACTAACAATACCACCACCAGCAACCTTAACTTGAATACTACACTTACCAATATTATTAGTTACATCCAATGGCCTATTAATCATAGTTTGCCATGTATCCCAACCAAAAGCTTCAGTAAAAGGTTTGCCATTAACAACTACGGTACCAGGTTCTTTAAATAATTTAACCTGAGCTATAGATGTTTTTCTTTTACCAACACCATGATAATATTGTTCTTTAGCCATTATGTAGTCTCCTATTTCTAACCGTTTGAAATTTGTGAATTATGAGGATGCTCTTGAGATGGATAAACTTTTAAACGTTTAAACATTTGTCTACCGATAGAATTCTTCGGCAACATTCCTTTTACTGCATTATATATAACTTTTTCTGGAAGTGTTTCCATCAACTTTGACAAGGATCTTTCTTTAAGTCCCCCAGGATATCCTGAATGATGATAATAAACTTTGTCTTCGATTTTATTTCCTGTAAGGGCGATATCTTTTGCATTTATAACAACGACAAAATCACCAGTTAATAAATGAGGAGAATATGTTGGCTTATCTTTACCTTGAAGTATTACGGCTACTTTTGATGCCAATCTACCCAGAGGTTGCCCGGTTGCATCAATTAAATGCCAATTTGAATCTAAAGATCCACTTTTAGCTGTATACGTTTTTTTTCTTTTAATAATAGTCATATTGAAACATATCCTTGTATTTAACTTTTAATAGAACTAATCCACACGCAGGTAATGTAGGAATATTTGGTCTAAAGGCATTATTATCAACATCCATGAGTTTTTCGACATCGTCTGTATCAAATTTATTCAAACCAACTTGATATAATAAACCGGCAGTTCTTCTTACCTGGTGAGGTAAAAACGCATTGGCTTCTAAATCAATGTGTAATCTTTCATCATCCATATTTATACTTACGTCCATTAAATTTCTAACTGTACTACCCTCATATTTTCCACATAGGTTTACAAAATCATGTGTGCCTTTTAGAGAAAAAAGCGCCTTTGTCATTTTATCAACATTTATATCCCGAGACACACGATACGCATATCTTTCTGATAGTGGAGATCTGGTAGATCGATTTAAAAAAGTATATCTATACCTTCTACTGATTGCATCTCTTCTAGGACTAAAATTTATCGGAGCTTCATATGCTTTTTGAATTGCAATATCAGATGGTAAAAAGTGATTTATACCAGATTCTATATCTTGAATATCCAAATTGCTATTGGTAATAAACGAAGCCATTTGTCCTTTCGCATGAACTCCGGTATCTGTTCGACCTGCACCTTCTATTCGTTCATTTGAAAGATTTAAATTATTCAACGCATTTTCTATCTCACCTTGTATTGTGGGAAAATTTGGTTGAAATTGGAAACCGTAATACTTAGTTCCATCATATTCAATTAATAATGCGATTTTCCTATCCATCCTAATCCTTTTTACACCAATTCCAGTATAGCCATAGGTGCATTATCACCTTTCCTGTTTCCTATTTTGAGGACTCTGGTGTAACCACCGTTTCTTTCATTATATCTAGGACTAATATCCTCAAAAACTTTTGAAACAACCCTACTATCAGGTATGAAAGACATTGCCTGCCTTCTATCATGCAAAGAACCTTTTTTACCATAAGTAATCAACTTTTCGACTAAAGCTTTTGCCTCTTTGGCTTTCGCTTCTGTAGTAGTAATTCTTTCATTAATAATTACAGACCTTACCAAAGACCGATATAAAGCCTTTCTTTGGTCAGCTGGTCTATTAAAATGTCTGCCTTTTATCCTGTGTCTCATATAAAACCTCTTTACTCTTCAGTATTTTCCTCGTCTGATGATTCTGTATTTTCAGCATTCTCTTCAGGAAGAAGGTTAAGTTCTTTTAATTTGTCGAAGAGCTCGTCCATAGACTTTTGTCCAAAGTTCCTAATTTGCATTAGTTCAGATTTATCTTTTTCTAATATTTCTCCAACACGATTAAGTTTAGCTCTTTTTAAACAATTCAAAGTTCTTGCTGATAAACCTAATCCATCAACAAGACTATTGTATATCTCAGGAGGGACAGAAGAATTTGCACTACTAGAAGTATCTTCTTCTCCACCTTCTGTAATCGTAGTTCCAATTGTTGTTAGTAAAGTTGCGCTTTTAACTAAAATATTCCCTGATTCAATAAGGGCTTCAGAGGGCATAATAGTACCATCTGTCCATATTTCAACAATTAACTTTTCATAATCCGTAACTTGACCTACTCTCATTGGTTCTACTGCATAACTGACTTTAGAAACTGGTGTAAAAATAGAATCTACAGGCAAAACCCCTATTGGATATCCATCATTACTACTTGCAGAAATATATCCTGCGCCTTTTTCAACATTAAATTCTATGACTAAATGTGCATCAGGTGAATCTAATGTTGCAATATACAATTCAGGATTTACAATTTCAAAGTCACCGGGCACCATGATGTCGCCAGCAGTAATAACTCCTTCCCCAGAAACATCTAGTCTTAATTTTCCTGGGCGATCAGATAAAGCTTTTATTCTTATTTCTTTAAATTTAAGTAATAATTCAAAAACCTCTTCACGAACGTGGGGAACAGAAGTGTATTCATGAGAGACTCCATCTATCTTGACCCAAGTTATAGCAGCACCGGGTATAGATCCAAGTAGAACTCTTCTGAGTGGATTACCCAAGGTCATACCATAACCTCTATCTAAGGGGCCAATAGAAAAACGGCCATATCTTTCGTCTTCTTCATCGACTAGTAATACTGGGATTACCGCCATAGAATCGTTTAATTCTTCTTCTGTTGATGGCATCATTGCCATGATTTCCTCCTGTCATTACAAGAATTTAATTATCTTGAGTAAAACTCCACAATTAATCTGGTATCTATAATTAATTCAACGTCACTGAGCGTTGGCTCAGATAACACTTCACCAGAAAATCGATTTGAATCAACGTTTAACCAAGTAGGAACTACTGATTCAAATCCAGAGTTATCTGTCGCATTTTTTACAATATCAGATGATTGAGAACTTTCTTTCCACGTGATTTGATCACCGGTTTTCAATTGATAAGAAGGGATATTAACCTTCTTGGAGTTCACCTGTATATGACCATGGCTAACATATTGACGAGCCTGAGGTCTTGTTTTAGCAAAACCAAGTCTATATACAACGTTATCTAACCGATTTTCGAGCAGTTGTAGTAACCTGTCTCCAGTAACACCCTCGAGGTTTGAAGCCTTTATATAATAGTTACGAAACTGTCGCTCTAAAATTCCGTAAAGATACTTAGCTTTCTGTTTTTCTCGCAATTGAAGTCCATAATCAGAGAGACGTCGCCCCCTACCAGTACCAGTTCTCTTAGTATCAGGTTTTCCGTTCTTTAATGGTAATCCAAACCGTCTATTTTTTTTATTTTTAGGACCAGTATATCTTGCCATTTATACCCTCCTCTTTTTTGGAGGTCTACATCCATTGTGTGGAACAGGAGTAACATCACGAATACTGTTTACAGCTATACCTGATGATTGTATAGCCCGTATTGCTGCTTCTCGTCCTGCACCAGGGCCTTTAACCATAACATCGATTTCTCTTAAACCATGTTCCATACCTCTCTTAGCAACAGCCTCTGCTGCTCGCTGGGCAGCAAATGCAGTACTTTTTCTTGCTCCTTTAAATCCAACCATTCCAGCACTTCCAGATGCAATAGCATTACCTTCCAAATCAGTCAAAGTAATGATGGTATTGTTAAAGGTTGAGGCAATATAGGCATTACCTTTTGGTACAGATTTTCTATCTCTTCTTCTAGGCCTCTGACGAGATTGTGTCATTGTTTCTCCTTATATCTATTTCTTTATTACTTTCTTTTTATTTGCAATAGTTCGTTTTCCGCCTTTTCGGCCTCTTGCATTGGTTTTTGTTCTTTGTCCTCTCACAGGAAGTCCTGTTCTGTGGCGCACCCCCCGATAGGTACCAATATCAATTAATCGTCTTATATTCATATTTACTTCACGTCGTAGATCTCCTTCAACTGTGTGATCTTGATCCACAATTTCTCTAATCTGTTGAAGCTGAGAATCCTCAATATCACCTATTTTGGGATTTCCTTCCAAACGAACTTGTTTTAGTATTTTGGAAGCAGCCGTTGGACCTATGCCATAAATCATAGTAAGTCCCAACTCTATTCTTCTATTATCAGGTATATCTACACCAGCTATACGAGCCATGTTTCCTCCTTACAAGATTAATTAACCTTGTTTTTGTTTGTGTCTAGGTGTTGTTGGACAAATAACTTGCACAACGTTATTTCTTTTAATTATTTTACATTTGTCGCATCTTTTTTTTACAGAAGCTCTGATTTTCATTTTTTCCTCTATCTAAATCTAAAAGTAACTCTTCCTCTAGTTAAATCATATGGAGAAAGTTCAACTAAAACTTTATCTCCAGGTAAAACCCTTATGTAATTCATTCTCATTCTTCCTGATATATGAGCTAAAACCTCATGTCCATTTGCTAGTTCAACTTTAAACTGTGCATTTGGTAATGTATCTATTACTGTCCCTTCTACTTCTATTGTTTCTTTTTTTGACATATTCTCCCTTAAATCCCACCCCTACGTTAATACTTCTGGACCATTTTCTGTTATAGCTACAGTATGTTCCCAATGAGCAGCGAGGCTATTATCGGCAGTAACTATTGTCCATTCATCATCAAGAGTGCGAGTTTTCCACGTACCTAAAGTAAACATAGGCTCTATTGCTATAACCATCCCTGGCACAAGCCTAGGTCCGCGTCCAGCCACACCTACATTTGGAACACTTGGTTCCTCATGTAGAGATCGTCCAATACCATGGCCAACAAAATCTTTTATTACTCCATACCCTTTCGAATCACCTATATTTTGTACAGCTGATGCAATATCGCCAATTCTATTCCCTGGAATTGCTTTGGCTATTCCTGCCTCCATAGCTGTTTTTGTGTCCAAAACTAAATTCTTAGTTTTTGCATCTGATTCGCCAATGATCAAAGTAATAGCAGTATCGCTATAAAACCCTTCAACAATTGCTCCTTGATCAATACTAACAACATCTCCTTCTTGGAATTTCCTATCTCCAGGGATTCCATGAACAATTTCATTGTTTATTGAAATACAAAGAGTGCCTGGAAATCCTCTATATCCTTTAAATGCTGGTATGGCCCCCATGCTCCTTATTTGATTTTCTGCAATAAGGTCTAACTCTTTTGTTGTCATACCGATTTGTATTTCTTTTTTAATAATTTCTTTTGTGCCAATAGCCACTTCTCCAGCACGACGCATAATATCAATCTCTTTCTGAGATTTTATTATTATTCCTTGTTGTTGTGCTCCTAAAATTATATTCACTCTTTTTTCCTTTTTACCGAGAAATGGTATTGTACATCAAAGTATCAATTAATCCAAATCACTGATTTATACCTAATTTCATTTGTATTTCAGATTCAACCATATCAACATTTTGTTCGCCATCTACACTAATCAAAATGTCTTTATTATTATAGTAATCCACTAGTTGCTTGATTAAAGGAATCTGCGTTTTTAATCTGTTTTCTACTACTTCAGGTAAATCGTCCTTCCTTTGTGATAAAGCGGGTTTATCGCATTTTGGACAATTTGAATCTATTCCTCCAATAGCAGATTTTGATAAAATAGCATTACATGTCTTGATAGTACAGATAACTCTATCAGAAAGCCGTTTTACTAATTCATTTTCTGCAACCTCTATATATACAACGCAATTTATTTGGCCATTAACCGCTTTATGTAAACTTTCGGCTTGTTCCAATGTTCTTGGAAACCCATCTAATATAAAACCGTTATTGCAATCCTCTTCCCCAATTCTTTGAAGAATCATATTTATTGTTGTGTCATCTGGCACTAATGCACCTATACTCATATATTTATTAGCCTCAATACCCAATTCTGTTTTATTGCTTAAATGAAAACGAAACAAATCACCCGAGGAAACCATGGGAATACCAATGGTATCTGAAAGTATTTGTGCCTGGGTCCCTTTTCCTGCTCCTGCTAAGCCCAAAAAAATAATATTATTCATATTAATTCATAAACCCTTCATAATTTCTCATAAGCAATTGAGATTCCAATTGACGTAATGTGTCAAGAGCAACACCGACAACAATCAATAAACTAGCAGAGCTTAATTGAATAGCCTTTATATCGGTTATTAATGTTGCAAAATATGGCATTACTGCTATAAGCCCAAGAAATATAGCGCCACCCCAAGTTATACGAATAATTAATCTATTAAGGTAATCTCCAGTAGGTTTTCCTGGTCTGATACCTGGTATAAAACCCCCATTTCTTTGCAAAGTAGCAGGAAGATTTTGCTGTTGAAACATAATCATGGTATAGAAGAACGTAAAAGCTACGACTAATATAAATACAAACAACCAATACCAAGCCGTATCAGGAGAAAACGTAACGGTAAAAAAGTTAGCTATTTTACCACCAATTGATTCACTTGTGGGATCGGCAAAAAACGATGCAAGAGTTGCAGGTAAAATCATTATTGAAAAGGCAAATATTAAAGGAATCATACCTGCAGAATTTACCCTTAGCGGTAAATAACTTGTTCCTTGCTGGCGATACATACGACCCCCACGGAAGGAACTCCGTCCATATTGTACAGGAATTCTTCTCTGTGCCTCATTAAATAAAACTATCAAAAAGACAATAACTAAACCTAATATGACTAAGGTTAAAAGACCGCCCAGATTACTATTTCTTTGTATGAATCCTTGCCCGATCACTGTTGGAAAATTTGCTACTATTCCAGCAAATATAATTATTGATACACCATTACCGATACCATGTTCGGTAATCAATTCACCAAGCCAAACTAAAAAAGTTGTTCCAGCTGCTAGTGATAACAAAATAGCAATAGTGTCTAAGCCAAATGTCGAACTAAATGACTCCTCACTAATACCTCCAAGTCGCTTCATTAAAGTTAATTGACCATATCCTTGTGCTATAGCTATTGGTATCATCATATAATGAGTTATTTGGTTAATTTTTTGTCTACCCTGTTCACCTTCTTTTGCAAGGTTTTGTAAATATGGAATTACAGGGTTCATTATTTGCATAATAATTGAAGCAGTAATATAAGGGTAAACACCAAGAGAAATAATACTTAGGGATCTAAGCCCACCACCACTAAAAAGATCAAAAAATCCTAGTAATTGACCTGTAGGATCACCTTGTTCAAATAGACGACTAATCATTCCTTTATCAACATTAACAACCGGAACATGGGCTAAAGCCCTAAAAACAAATAACATTCCAATTGTAAATAATATTTTAAATCTTAAATCGGGTGTGCGAAATGAATCAATCAACGCTTGTAACAACGCTGGTCTTCCAGGACCTTTATTTCTTGACGCTGAAGTAGTCATAGTTATAACAGCTCTATCTTTCCTCCAGCATTTTCAATAGCATTTTGGGCTTGTTCGGAAAATTTGTGTGCTTTAACAGTTAGGGCAATATCGATTGTTCCTCGTGCCAAAACTTTTATTTTTGTTTTTTCGTTTTTTATCAACCCTTTTGCTTGAAGCTCTTCTAATCCAACAGTACTACCAGACTCGAAAGAATTTAAAGATGAAATATTTACAGGGTGGTACTCAGTCCTAAATTTATTAGTAAAACCCCTTAGCATAGGTAGTCCCTTAATCATTGATAACTGGCCACCTGCAAATCCTCGTTTGATTGATCCGCCACTTCTTGATTTTTGGCCTTTCATGCCCCTAGTAGCATAATTTCCCATTCCGCTACCATTACCTCTTCCAACTCTTCTTCTATTACGTTTCGAACCATCGGCTGGCTTTAATTCATGTAGCTTCATGAGTCACCTTTCTTTCTTTCTGTAACGGCAACATCCTCTACGGATAATAAATGTTTAACTTTATGAACCATCCCATTAATCGTGGGAGAACTTTCATGAATAACATTCTGATTTAATTTTCTAAAACCTAAAGCTTTGACAATTTTTCTTTGGTTTTGAGGCAAACCAATTGTACTTCTAACTAAAGTTATCTTAATTTTGGACATCTTCAGTGCCTCCATTTTCGATTTCCTCAGTATTGTTGTTATTTTCACTTAATTGGCCTAGGGCAGAAATAGTTGCCCGTACTACATTTATTGGATTTTGGCTTCTTAAAGACTTTGCAACAACGTCTTTAACACCACTTTGTTCTAAAACCGCACGCATGGAAGCACCAGCGCGGATACCTGTACCTTGTGGAGCTGGTTTAATAATTACCTGCGCAGCACCATATTTTGCTTCAACTTGATATGGAATTGTAGTTTCTTTTAAATCAAAACTAACAAGATTTTTTTGTGCAACAGATGTGGCTTTCTGTACAGCATCAGGTATTGCTTCAGATTTACCTAATCCAACTCCCACTTTCCCCTTGCCGTTACCAATCACTACTAACGTTCTAAAGCTGAGGTTACGACCACCTTTAACTACTTTAGCAACTCTTTTAATATCAACAACTTTCTCGGAGAATTCAGGTTGATAATCTTGCTGATTTGTATTATTTCTATTGAATGTCATTAAAACTCAATTCCTCCCTCTCTAGCACCATCTGCTAAAGATTTAATTCTACCGTGATATTTATAACCACCTCTGTCAAAAACAACCTTACCTATTCCTGCTTTTTTAGCAAGTTCGGCAATGTTTTTACCAACAGTAAATGCAACTTCAGCTTTTTTTTGATCACCAGTATCGAGTTTTAAGCTTGATGAAGCTACAATAGTATTACCCAATGAATCATCAATGATTTGGGCGTAAACATTATTTAAGCTTCTAAACACGGTAAGTCGTGGCCTATCAGACGTACCTATTACTTTTTTACGCACTCTTGCATGTCTAGAAACCATTTGTCCTTTTTTTGTTGTTATTTTAGCCACCGCTAGCTCCACTCTTTCCGGCTTTTCTTCTAACTTGTTCACCTTGGTAACGAACACCTTTGCCAGTATAAACATTAGGTTTACGTAATTTTCGGATATTTGCTGCAACTTCACCAACAACTTGTTTATCAATACCCTGTATTTTAATTAAGTTGTTTCCTTCTAATTCAAAAGTTATTCCTTCTTTAGGTTGTACATCAATCGTATGTGAATAACCTAATTGCAAATTAACTCCTTTTCCTGATTGCTGAACTCTATATCCAACACCAACGAGTTCCAATGTTTTTTCAAAACCTGAAGAAACTCCTTCTACCATATTTGCAACAAGTGACCTTATCAAACCATGAAGAGCTTTATGCTCTTTTAATTCGGTTTGTCGGGACACCAAAACTTGGTCCTCTTCTTGTGTGAGGACAATTCCATCATTAATATATTGAGAAAGCTCTCCTTTTGGCCCTTTTACCGTGACCAAGCTTTCAGCTATCTCAATTGTTACACCCGAAGGTATTTGTATTGGTTTATTTCCTATTCTTGACATTTGTTCTCCTTAGTTGAACTGTTTACCAAACATGGCAAAGCAATTCTCCTCCAATTCCTTTTTTCCAAGCCTGTTGACTTGTCATAACCCCTTCGGGGGTAGAAATGACTGAAATTCCCCTTGAACCAAAAAACTTGGAAAGTTCTTTGTTATTCATATAAACCCTTAAACCTGGTTTGCTAACTCTTCTTAGACCTTCAATGGCAGGTTTATCGCTGTCGTATAACAAACCTATTTGTAATCTTTTCTTATTTCCATCCACAGAAACTTCATAATTATCAATAAAATTACTTCGTCTCAATATTTCAAGTATCGATACTTTTAGTTTAGAGTGAGGAGTATCAACTTTCTCACGTCGAACTAGAATACCGTTTCGTATTACTGTTAACATATCAGCTATAGGATCTGTCATACTCACTTAGCACCTACCAACTTGCTTTTCTTATACCTGGGAGTTCGCCTCGAAGGGCTAGCTCTCTAAATGTAATTCTTGAAAGTCCAAAATGACGAATGTAACCACGAGACCTACCAGTTACGAAACATCGATTCTTTTTTCTTGTTGAATGAGAGTTTTTTGGAAGTTTTGCCATGTTTAGGCGGGCTTGTTGCCTCTCATCCCAACTCAAACTATTATCTAATGCAATAGCACGATTTGCTTCCCATTGATCACTGTATTTTTCAATCATTCTGGCTCTTTTTTTATCTCTTTCGATACTAGCTTTTCTTGCCATTTTCTACCTCGTTAATTTTGACGATTTTGATTTTGTATGAAAGGAAATCCCATCAACTGTAATAATCTTAATGCCTCTTGGTCTGATTTTGCTGATGTTACAACAGTAACCTGAAAAGATCTTAATTTATCTATTTGGGCGTAATCTATTTCAGGAAATATTACTTGCTCGTTAATTCCTAAAGAATAATTACCTCTACCATCAAAGGATTTCGTAGGAATACCTCTAAAATCTCTAATTCGAGGTAGGGCAACATTTATTAATCTATCTACAAATTCATACATTCGCTTAGATCGCAAAGTAGCCATAACTCCTATGCTCATACCTTCGCGAATCTTGAAACCAGCTAATGAATTTCTTGCTTTTGTAACAACAGGTTTTTGTCCAGATATAGTTGAAATCATTCTTACAACTGATTCAATAGCATTTGAATTAGTTAGAGATTCTCCTACTCCAACATTGAATACGACTTTTTGTAGTTTTGGAACTTGCATAGGGGATTTATACCCAAATTCTTCAATCATTTTGGGCATAATATCCTGACGATACATATTTAATAAAGTTGGTGTTGTTGCTTGTTTACTTGTCATAATTATTGATCCACCATTTCACTACATAAATTACAAACTCTTACTTTTTTCCCATCTTCAAGAATGGTGTATTTAATTTTTGCCCCTTTATTACATTTAGGGCACATTAACTGAACCTTAGATATATCAATAGATGCCTCTTTAGTTATAATTCCTGATTGTCGCATGTCGGCATTGGCTTTCATATGTCTCGAAACCATATTTGTTCCTTCAACAATAATTTTTGAGTGTTTTGGAAAAACTTGTTGAACCTTACCTGTTTTTCCAGCATCTCTTCCAGATAGTATTTTAACTTGATCATCTTTTTTTATTTTCATTTACAATACCTCCGGAGCTAGGGATACTATTCGAGTAAAGTTTTTCTCTCGTAATTCTCGAGCTACTGGGCCAAAAATTCTTGTGCCTCTTGGGTTTTGACTCTCTGTTAATATCACAGCAGCATTTTCATCAAATTTTATATATGATCCATCTTTTCTTCTTATAGGAAAAGCTGTTCTCACTATAACAGCCTTAACCACATCGCCTTTTTTGACTGCGGCTCTAGGTTCTGCTTCTTTTACAGAAGCAACAACAATATCACCCACATAAGCGTATCTTCTTCCAGTTCCTCCTGGAACATTAATACATTGGATCGATTTTGCTCCTGAATTGTCTGCTACTTTTAATTTTGAGTATGTCTGTATCACTTTTTCCCTCTACTCGCCTTCTGCTTGGCTATCTAAAGTATTTTCTTCAGTCAATGGCGAAAGATCTTGTTGATTCATTTCGCTCTTTTTATTAATATTCAAGACCCTCCATCGTTTTGTTTTAGAGATTGGTCGTGTTTCTATAATTGAAACATTATCGCCCACAACACAGTCATTATTTTCATCATGTACATTATATTTAGATACTCGACGAATTCTTTTACCATATATCCTATGTTTTTGCATTCGTTCAACCTCAACAAGTATACTTTTATGCATCTTATCGCTTACAACTGTACCTATTCTAATTTTTTTATTTTTTTCCATTATTGTTCCTGCCCGAGTATTTCTCTTTCACGTATTACCGTATTTAACCTTGCTATTTTCTTTCTAACTTTACTTATTTGAGAAGTATCATTTAATTGGCGCGTGGCAGCACCAAATCGAAGTGCCATTAATTCCTTATGACTATCTTCCATTTCCTTTGATAAATCTTCTCTATTCATTTTTCTTATATCTTGAACATCCATTATTAATCCCTACTACATTATTGATTAAGCAGTATATAAATCCTCTTTACCTACAGTTTTTACTTTTATAGGAAGTTTTTGCGAGGCAAGCCATAAAGCATCTCTCGCAACATCTTCAGAAACTCCAGCTACTTCAAACAAAACTCTTCCAGGCCTAACGACAGCTACCCACTGATCCACAGCCCCTTTTCCTCCTCCTTGTCGAGTTTCTAAGGGTTTGCTTGTAACCGGTTTGTCAGGAAAAATACGAATCCAAACTTGACCACCCCTTCGAAACCTTCTAGTAATAGTTCTTCTTGCAGCTTCAATTTGTCTCGCGGTTATAAAGGCTCTTCCAATAGCCTTCATACCGAACTCACCGAATGTTATTTGGTTTCCTGCCTGAGCATTACCTTTTCTTCTACCCCGGTGCATTTTTCTATATTTAGTTCTCCGTGGTTGTAACATTACCTTCCTCCAAAGAAGCTTCAGTCTGTTGTTCTTCATTTTCATCAGATGGAACATTAGATTGAAGAGTGAAGCCAATAGGCCCCAAATCTGAGTCATTATTATTTTCTGTGTCAGTTATTTCACCTTTAAATATCCAAACCTTGATACCAATCTTTCCAAAGGTAGTATTTGCCTCAGCTACCCCATAATCAATTTCGGCTCTTAGGGTGTGTAATGGAACTCGTCCAACCATTACTTTTTCCTTTCTGGCTATTTCTGCCCCACCCAGTCTTCCCGAACATAATATTTTTATTCCTTCAGCACCTGATTGCATAGCTCTAGTAGAAGCTTGTCTCATTGCTCTTCTGAACATAACTCGATGCTCGAGTTGATCAGCGACATTTCGTGCTAATAATGAAGCGTCCAATTCAGGCTGTTTAACTTCATAAACATTTACCTTGGAAATTTTACCTGTCATTTTTTCAATTTCTTCTCTCAATTGATCTATTCTAGTTCCACCACGACCGATAACTATACCAGGTCTTGCAGTATGTAGGGTAACAACAAGTTCAGCTCCCCTTTCGATATTAATTTTGGAGATTCCTGCATCTTGGTAATTAACTCGCAATAAAGACCTAATCTTCAAATCTTCTTCAACAAACTGCTTATAATTTTCAGACTTGGAAGCAAACCAAGATGAATCCCAAGTTCGTCCACCTTTAATTATTCCTAATCTAAATCCTATTGGATGTGTCTTCTGACCCAATCTAGGCCTCCTCGTCTACAATTACTGTTAAATGGCTAGAAAATTTACTGACACGCCCTGCACGTCCTCTAGCCATAGGTTTAAATCTTTTTATAGTAAGTCCCTTGTTAGCAAAGATTGTAGATATAACCAATCTGTTAGGATTTAACATATCGTTATTCTCTGCATTTGACGCAGCTGATTTCACTGCTTTATATACGTGCTGAGCAGAAGGACTTGGATAAAACTTAAGAATGTCTAACGCATCGTTAACATTCTTACCTTTAACCATATTTGCTAACAATTGTATGCGTTTATGGGATACCCTAATATTTTTAAAAATAGCTTTAGTTGGCATATTACCTCACTCTTGAAGATTGTTCAGATTTAGTAACATGGCCTCTATAAGTCCGTGTAGGAGCAAATTCCCCCAACTTATGTCCAACCATATTTTCTGTGATAAATATTGGAATATGTCTTCTACCATCATGCACCGCAATAGTAGAACCAAGCATATCAGGGATGATCATCGAAGAACGTGACCATGTGCGTATTACTGTCCTGCTGTCACTCTGCATAACAGACGAAATTTTCTTTAATAATTTTGGGTCAACAAAAGGCCCTTTTTTTATCGATCTTGACATTTCTTATCACCTATTTTTGATATCTTCTTCTTACAATAAACACATCAGTTCTTTTATTTTTTCTAGTTCTGTGGCCAAGGGCAACTTTTCCCCAAGGTGTTTTAGGATTCTTTAATCCTATTGGAGATCTTCCTTCACCACCTCCATGAGGATGGTCTCGTGGGGTCATTGCAGAACCTCTAACGCTTGGTCTTCGACCAAGATGTCTATTTCTTCCAGCTTTTCCAGACTTAATATTTTTGTGTTCTAAATTTCCTAACTGCCCAACAGTAGCCATACACGTATTAAGAAACTTCCTCACCTCACCTGATGGCAACCTAACGAGTGTGTATTTTTCTTCTTTAGCAAGAACTTGTGCTGAACCACCAGCACTTCTTACTATTTGTCCACCCTGTCCTGGCGTCATTTCTATATTATGTATTATTGTTCCGTTAGACACTGAAGAAAGAGGCTTTGCATTTCCTGCCCTATCTTCAGCTTCTGGGCCACTCATAACAACATCTCCAACATTTAGTCCATTAGGAAGAAGAATGTATCTTTTATCTCCATCAACATAATTTACAAGAGCTATTCTTACAGAACGATTAGGATCATATTCAACAGTTACAATTTTACCAGGAACCCCATAATTATCCCGTTTAAAATCAATTAAACGATATGTTCTTTTGGAACCTCCACCTCTATGTCTGGTAGTAATTTTACCCCTATTATTTCTCCCCGCTCTTTTCTTTAAACCTTTTGTTAATGATTTATGTGGGGTTTTGGACGTAAGGGTACTAAAATCCGGTAAAACGGAACCTCTTCTAGATGGTGTTGTGGGTTTAAAAGTTTTTAACGGCATCAGTTATGCTCCCTCAAAGATTTCAATTCTGTCACCCGGTTTGAGAGTAACAATTGCTTTTTTCTTATCTTTTGATCTGCTGTAATTTTGACCAACTCGCTTAACTTTTCCTCTATTCATAGTAATGTTTACAGACAAAACATTAACATCAAAGGCTTTTTCAATTGCTTCTTTGACAATAATTTTATTAGCTGTGGGTGTGACTTCAAAAACATATTTACCTTGTTCTTGCAACATTGTGCTTTTTTCAGTAACAACGGGTTTTAATAAAACATCGTAAACACTACTCATTTGAGGACTCCTTAGAATTTGATGTTTTCGCCCATATTCTTTCGGCTTCTTTAATTCCGCCCAATGAAATCAGCATATTATTTGAAGAAATAATATCTAACACATTCAATTTGTTAGCTTCAATTAATTTTATATTTTTAATATTTCCAGTAGCTTTCAATATGTTTTCATTTTTGCCTTCAGTGACAATTAATGTTTTTTCAGATATACCCAGAGTTGATAATAAAGCTATGGTATCTTTAGTTTTTGGGGTTAGTTCATCCAAAGAATCAATTATCATAAGCTTTTCATCACGAACCTTATCCGATATAGAGCTTCTGATAGCTAATTGTTTCATTTTCTTAGTTATTTTTTTATTATAACTTCTTGGTTTTGGTCCAAATACAACTCCACCACCTTTCCATTGTGGAGCTCTTATTGATCCTTGTCGTGCACGTCCTGAGTGTTTCTGAATACGTGGCTTAATTCCTCCACCGGATACTTCTGAACGTGTTTTTGTGCTACTGGTACCTTGTCGCGCATTGGCTAGTTGCCTCACTATAGCTTGATGAACGACAGCATCATTAAAGTCAACTGCAACCAATTCGTTGCTAATTTCAACCTTGCTTACTTCTTCACCTTTATTATTTATTACAGCTAATTCCACAATTTACCTTTCTTCTGCTTCATTTGTTGGTTCGGCTTCTTCAGCTGTTTCTTCAGCTGCCTCTTCAACTACTTCTTCTGCTTCATTTGTTGGTTCGGCTTCTTCAGCTGTTTCTTCAGCTACCTCTTCAACTACTGGTTGTGCTTCATTTGTTGGTTCGGCTTCTTCAGCTGTTTCTTCAGCTATATCTTCAATTACTTCTTCAACATATACAGGAATATTACCTTCACCAGCGACCATGACTAATGTATCACGTGCTCCAGGAACTGCTCCCTTGATAGAAATTATATTATTCTCTAGATCTACAGAAACAACTTCTAATCCTCTAGTAGTAATGGTTTCATTTCCATAATGACCCGCCATGCGTTTACCTTTAAAAACTCTTCCTGGTGTTGATCCAGCACCAACTGACCCTGGTGCTCTCCATCTGTCTGATTGACCATGAGTCTTAGGCCCACCATGAAAACCATGTCGCTTCATTCCTCCCGCAAAACCTCTTCCTTTAGAATTTGCAGTAACTCGTATAATTTCACCTACTGAAAACATTTGAACGTTCAATAATTGTCCAACCTGTAATTCATCAAGTTCTTCAACTCTTATTTCTCTTAGGTATTTATAATTTCCTGTTCTTTGCAAATGACCCGAAGTTGGTTTATTTGCCTTTTTAACAGTTTCATATCCAATTTGAATAGCATTGTATCCATCATTGCTTTGAGTTTTTATTTGAGTTATAACACATGGACCTGCTTGAACCAAAGTCACAGGTTGAACTTCCCCTTTTTCAGAAAAAGTTTGTGTCATACCTATTTTTTTTCCTATAATACCCTTCATTGTTATACCTTTATTGATATATCTACACCAGCTGGCATATTTAGTCTTGTTAAAGCGTCTATTGTTTTAGAAGACGGATTTAGTATATCGATTAATCTTTTATGTGTTCTCATTTCAAAATGTTCACGAGATTTTTTATCCACCATAGGGGATCTAATAACACAAAATCTTTTAATAGTTGTTGGTAATGGTATAGGGCCTGCAACCGAAGCACCCACTCTTTCAGCACTTTCAACTATATGTTCTGCAGATTGATCCAAAATTCTATGGTCAAACCCTTTGAGTATAATTCTCATTCTTTGTCTATTTGTTTGTTGTTGTGTTGTTACCATGATTAAACCTTTTTTAATTAACCTTGTGCGAGTAATTCTTCTCTTATGTTTTCTGGAACTTCGGAATAATGATCAAACTCCATGGAATAACTAGCTCTACCTTGTGTTGCAGAACGAAGGTCTGTTGCATATCCAAACATCTGGCCTAAAGGAACATGTGCCTTTAAAACCTGAGCATCATTTTGGGCTTCCATATTTTGTATTTGGGCTCTTCTGGAATTCAAATCACTCAACACATCTCCCATATGTTCTTCAGGAGTAGTTACCTCTATACCCATTATAGGTTCAAGTAACTGTGGATTTGCTTTTGATATTGCTGCTTTAACACCCATCGAACCTGCCATTTTAAAAGCCATTTCTGAGGAGTCAACATCATGAAAACTGCCATCAAAAAGAGTTACTTTTATATCTACAACTGGATATCCACCTAATGTGCCATTAGTTAACGCTTCTTTAACACCTGCCTGAACAGATGGGATGTATTCTCTAGGAATTTTTCCCCCAACGATTTTATTATCAAACTCAAAGCCTTCGCCTTCGGGTAGGGGTTCTATTTCTAGAACGACATGCCCATATTGACCTCGGCCTCCACTTTGTCTAACAAATCTACCTTCAGCAGTGGCCTTTTTCTTTATAGCTTCTCGATAAGAAACTCTTGGTTTACCTAGATTTGCATCTACGCTAAATTCTCGTTTAAGTCTCTCCACTAAAACTTCTATATGAAGTTCACCCATACCAGAAACAATGGTTTGGGCAGTTTCTTCGTCGTATTTCGTCTGAAAAGTTGGATCTTCTTCAGCTAATTTGATGAGACCATCTGTTAATTTTTCCTGTTCAGCTTTGCTTTTTGGCTCGATTGCAACAGAAATTACTGGTTCTGGGAATTTGATTGTTTCTAGTAATAAAGGCCTATTTTCTAGCGTTAGAGTATCGCCAGTAAATGTATCTTTTAGCCCCACAGAAGCACCTATGTCTCCAGCTTTTAATTCTTCTACTTCTTCGCGCTTATTTGCTACCATTCTAACAATTCGACCCATACGCTCTTTTCTACCTTTGGTAACATTTAGAAGTGATGTACCACCTGTAACCTTGCCAGAATAAACTCTGAAGTATACTAAACGTCCAGTATATGGATCTGATACAACTTTAAACGCAATACCACAAAAAGGATCATCCTCATTATGCGCCACAACTACTTCGTCTTCACTCCTTGGAGCAACACCAGAAATAGCTGGAATATCTTTAGGGGATGGTAAAAAGTCTACAATTGCATCTGATACTAAAAGCATTCCCCAATTAAACATAGCACTTCCACAAATGACTGGGACAATTTTATTATCTATAGTTCCTATACGAATGCATTTTCGTATTTCATCAGGTGTAAGTTCTTCACCGTCTAAATATTTCATCATAATTTCTTCATCAAATTCAGCAATATTTTCTAACATTGCTTCGCGATATTCTGTTAATTGTTGTTGGAATTCTTCAGGAACTTCATCCAGAATTTCTTCAACCCCAGACCCTGTTTCTCTACTAAACCTAATTACTCGTTGGTCAATTAAGTCAATAATCCCGCTAAATTCACTTTCGCTACCTATCGGAAGCTGGATAGGTACTGCAACCACTTTAAATCTATCTTTTATCATATCTACTGCACGATAAAAATTTGCTCCCATTCGATCCATTTTATTTATTAAACATATTCTTGGCACACCATATTTATCTGCTTGCCTCCAAACCGTTTCTGATTGTGGTTGAACACCTGAAACAGATTCAAATACTACAACAGCTCCATCTAATACCCTAAGGCTTCTTTCGACTTCCGCTGTGAAATCTACGTGCCCTGGAGTGTCAATGACATTTATTTGATGATCACGCCAATGTGTTGTAACAGCAGCAGACACTATTGTTATTCCACGTTCTTTTTCTTGGTCCATCCAATCTGTTACAGTATTGCCATCATCCACATTTCCAATTTTGTGCGTCATGCCAGAAGCAAATAAAACTCTTTCTGTTACAGTTGTTTTACCTGCGTCTATATGGGCAATAAATCCAATATTTCTTATTTTATCAATGGGGAAATCCATAACCAAACCTTACTTTGATATAACTACCATTTATATTGAACAAAAGCCCTGTTGGCTTCTGCCATTCTATGTAAATCTTCTCTTCTCTTAACTGCTGTTCCTTGACCTCTCGAAGCTTCTTGTAACTCTCTGAAAAGCCTGTCGGACATAGAAGAGCCCGATTGTGATCGGGCTGAACCTATTATCCACCTCATAGCCAAGGCTTCTTTTCTGTCATAACGAACCTCTACAGGAACTTGATATGTAGCTCCACCAACTCGTCGGGATTTTACTTCTAAAATTGGTGTTACATTCCTCATTGCTTGATCAAAAACCTCTATAGCTGGTCGTTTTGCATCATCTTCTAATTTTTGTAATGCGTCATACACTATTCTTTGAGCTACAGTTTTCTTTCCATCTAACATTATCCTATTAATAAACCGAGATATCTCTTGGCTATTATATTTAGGATCTGCAATGGTTATTCTTTTTGTAGCTCTTCGTCTTCTAGACACGATTTTCTCTGCTTTCTCAAAATACGATCTATTTCTTAGATCCGTATTTGCTTCTGCCTTGTTTCCTGTCGTTTACTCCTCCAGAATCCAAGGCTCCTCTAACTATATGATATCTAACTCCAGGAAGGTCTTTAACCCTTCCACCTCTAACTAAAACAACCGAGTGTTCTTGAAGGTTGTGGCCTTCACCAGGTATATAGGCTGTCACTTCCATTCCATTTGTCAAACGTACTCTTGCTATTTTCCTTAGAGCGGAGTTTGGTTTTTTGGGAGTTGTAGTACGTACCTGAACACATACACCTCTTCGTTGAGGACATCCAGGACCTCTTGTTATCTTGTTTTTTAAGGTATTTTGAACCACTCTCAATGCAGGAGCTTTTGTCCTTTTTTGAGAACTAGTACGACCTTTTCTTACTAACTGATTAACTGTAGGCATGATCTAATTCTTTCCAAATAAAAATATTGCCTCTGAATAGAAGGCAACAGAAACGGATAATAACAATATACCCCTTTATTGTCAAGTTTAATTTCTATTTGGAAGAAGAAAAAAAAATATTACACATCTTGCCATAATTCTACTAGGATGCCCATATTGCTTTTTGGATGATAAAAAGTCACTCTGCTACCACCTTCATCTGCACCTGTAACTTCTCCTATTTGAACTAATCCTGCGGTATTCAATCTCGCAACATCACTTTCTATGTCTTCAGAATAAAAACAAACATGGTGAATACCAGACCCGCGATTAGCTAAAAATTTAGCAGTTCCACTTGTTTCATCTTGGGGTACGCTAACTTCAATCCGTGATTCTCCTACAAGAAATTCGAGAATTTTTACATTATCACTTTCGGCAAATCTACCATCAGGCAAAGGTGTCTTTACATCATCAATTTTGAGACCATAAGTGTCCCGAAATAATGCTAAGGCTTCTTCAAAATTATTACATACCACACCGACATGATGAACATAGGTAAGACTACCACCTTTTCCTCTCGGGGGTTCTGGGACAATGCCATTAACTGGCATGTTTTGCCATATTTCTAATAAGAAACCTAAATTAGACTTTGGATGTGCAAAAGCTACTCTTGAGCCACCTTCTTGATCCGCACTACCTGTTGGAGGTACAACGATTTGTTGTCCTGCATCGATTAGCCTTTTTACATCAGCATCCATATCGTCTGAATATAAACATATATGGTGTGGTCCCGCTCCTCTTCTTTCCAAAAACTTTCCTGTACCACTATTAGGATCATTTGCCATATTAATTTCTAGTTCGCTCTCTCCCACAGGTATGTCGAGTATATTTACATTATCTAATTGAACATTTCTACCATCAGGTAAGGGAGATCTTTCTTCGTCAACTGAAAAACCATATGTATCTAACCAGAGACTTTTAGCAGCTTCTAAATCACCTACTACTAATCCTAAATGATGTAATCTTGTAAACATAATTATTTCACCTCTTTTAAGTTTTTCAAATATCTATCTCTATTTCTTTGGTAATTGGCAGCAGTTCTTGCCGTCATCTCTAAATTTTCTTGAGATGGTTCTCTAGCAACTTTTCCCGGGATCCCTAATACAAGGGAATTTTTAGGAATGTTGGATCCTGGTATAACCACTGAACCTGCTCCTATCACACAATTTTCTCCTATCTCTGCCGGTCCAAAAACCAAAGCGCCATTTCCTATAATTACATTATTGCCTACAGTACATCTATGAACCAAGCATTGATGAGCCACAACACAGTTTTCACCTATGGTGGTTTCTTCATGTATAACAGTACCATCCTGTATATTGGTACCCTTACCTATTGTAATTTTTCCAGCGTCTCCTCTCAAAACACAATTAAACCAAACACTAGCACCCTCTAAAATTTCCACATCCCCTATGATTTGTGCGCTTGGGGCTACAAAAGCAGTTTCGTGAATTTTAGGAGAAAGGTCTTCAAGACTATATAGCATATTATCCCTACTTTCTATAAATTAACACTTGGAGCGGGAGACGGGATTCGAACCCGCGACCCTTTGCTTGGGAAGCAAATGCTCTTCCTCTGAGCTACTCCCGCTTACTTTCTATCACAATCGTGACAGTGTAACACAAACTTTTTATAATTTCAGGTGAGAATAATGCGCTATTGAAGTGCTTCCTTTTTAGCATCGTTTATATGCTCGGCTATTCGAGTTTGTAAAGAAACAAGCTCATAACCTAAATCTTGATACATTCGACTTGAATCAACATTATAAACGTGAGGAACTGGTTTATTCCCAGTTTTAATACTTGCATCGGGTATAATTTCCATCACAATATCTATCATGTCTTGAATTGTTGCTAAGTGGCCTCCGCTTATATATATCGGATAATTTAATTTACTTGCTAGAGATGTTCTTACAAATATCTCTGCAGCGTCTTCCACATGAATCATAGGAGATGGCTCTTCGGGCCTGAATTCCATTTCAACTGGTTTTCCAACAGCTGGCAAAGACATTAATAAACCGCCTATCATTCCTGTCATACCAGTAACTCTACCGTGGCCAAAAACTGTACAAATCCTTATTGCCCTAATATCCAAACCATATTGATCTCTATATTTAGATGCTGAAAAATCATTAACAGCTTTGGTCATTCCATACATATTAATCGGGGCTGGTTGGTCATCCTCATTAATAGGCCTATCTCCAAATGTTTCTTGCACACCATAAACTGCAATCGAGCTTGCATAAACAACACGTTGTATATTAGTCCAACGCGCAGCCTCAAAAATATTATTTGTGCCTTGAATATTAACCAACATGCTGTAGTGTGGCCTTTCTTCTGTATCTGGCGGAAGAAGTGCGGCCAGATGAATTATTTTATGTACTTTATGTTCGTTAATCGCCTCCAAAATATGTGACAATTGCGATACGTCCCCTCGATAAAATTTCATTAATCCTCGAAATGGTTGTAGGTTAATTTGTGGAGGATTTAAATCAAAGCAAACAACTTCTTCTCCTCTTTCTAAAAGCTTGCGTATAATTCTTCTTCCTATAAAACCCGATCCCCCGGTCACCATGGTAGACATACTCATACTCCTAATAAAGGGTTATTAATAATATTAAACATAAGTCTAACAACGGATAAATCCATTATCAATATTCTTTTAATCTCGATCATAAAGAAGGCGATTCATGAATTGTTTTTTTGTTAATATTGTAGGGATGACGTTTTCTTGGAAAATTCTTTTATAGCTAAGTATGATTACAATTGGCGAGCATACAAACAACAATAGTTCTTTAGAATTATAAAGTTGATTATTTACAGGGAAAAAATATACAAGAGCTAGTATTAATGGCATGGATAGCAATACAGCCAACGCTGAGTCTTTAAATAATAGTTTTACCATTACAATAAATAGGGATCCAATAAACATAGGAAGCGTAATAATTGAGTATAGAATCCCTGCTGAAATAATAACACCCCTGCCTCCTTTATTTGTTTTTTGAATAGGAAAAACATGCCCCAAAACCATACTAATTACACAATAATGAAAAATTTTATCCGTGTCTGTTGATAAATAAATAAACAACAGCCCAAAAGAAAGACCTTTTATAAAATCAATTAAAACAACAAAAGTTGCTATTCGATAATTTGTTTGTTCAAAGATTGCCGAAGCGCCAGTATGCCGAAAAACTATGTTTTTTTTATTGTATATAATTCTCGTGAGTACATAGCCTGTGGAAATAGTTCCTAATAGATATGAAAAAACAACACCTGCAAATAATACTGCAAGATTTATGTTTATTTCTCCGTTGAAGCTTCTGGATTTGGGGTCTCTAAATACTTGAGCAGATCGCTGTCAGATGATAAGACGACAGTGGTGTTATCACCAGGTAAAGTCTTCTTGTAGGCTTCAAGTGATCTTGTAAAAGCATAAAATTCAGGATCTTGTTCTAAGGCTGAAGCAAATATGGTAATCGCTTCAGCTTCACCAGCACCTCTTAATTCATTCGCAGTTTTTTCTGCGGTTGCTCGGATAACAGTAATTTGTCTGTCAACACCAGCCCTAAGTGTAAGGCTTTGTTCCTCACCTTCAGCTCGTAATTTTTGTGCTTGAACCTGTCTCTCAGTTCTCATCCTTGTGTATACACTCTGTTCTACTGAAAGAGGAAAGTCAGCTGCTTTTATTCTTACATCTGTTATGTCTATTCCAAAATTATTTTCATTACTTTTTACTGCTGCGTTGGCGCCAATCAAAACCTCTCTGGTTATAAATTCTCTGGTAGCAACGTCGGTTTCAGTTTTTTTAGGCTTAACCAGAGTTGTTCCATCTAGTTGTTTCTCAGGAACACCGCCAATAATAGTGGTTTGTTCATTTGCTGCCACAACTCTTCTTATTTCAGAGATAACGATATTGCCTATTCTGCTTTGAGCAGTAAGCTCGTCTCTTAAAGTTAATAAAAATCTTTGAGGATCCATAATTTTGTATCGTACATATGCGTCAATTTCTAAAAATTGTTGATCTTGGTCTGGCATTGATTCTGTTCTAACGTCAATTCTAAGTAATCTATTATCAAATTTTTGAACGGTCTCAATAAGAGGTATTTTTACTTTAAGGCCTGGGGTTTTTTCGATTCTCTGTATAGCACCAAACCTAACAATTGCGGCATATTCCGTTTCGTCAACAATAAATAAGGCCTGGATCCCGAAGAATCCTGCTATGACCAAAGCTCCGATTAATAGTTGTAGTTTTCTCACGGTGTTGTACTACTACTTTCGTTTAATGGTAAAAATTGCAATAAGTTGCCTTCATTTTCAGGGTCAAGAACATACTTTTTAACACCAGGAAGAACTTCTTCCATTGCCTCTAGATATAGTCGCTGTCTTGTTACCTCTTTTGATTTTTCATATTCACCAAGTAGGGCAGAAAATCTATTTGCCTCACCTGTTGCTTTTAATATTCTTTCTTCCTTGTATGCTTGAGCTGCATTAGTGACCTTCTCTGCGTCACCTCTTGCTTTAGGAAGCTGGTCTTGTTCGTAAGCCAATGCCGCGTTTATAACGGACTCTTTGTCGACCCTTGCTCGAACAACATCATCAAAATCTTCTCTAACTTCGTCAGGTGGCCTTACGTTTTGAAGTCGTACTTCAAGAACATCAATACCTGTTTCGTAAGAGTTAAGCATTTCTTGCAACATAAGAAGAGTGTCTGTTTGAACAGCTTCTTTGTTTGTGGTCAAAATATCATCAACACTTCTTTGCCCAACTACCTGCCGCAACGATGCTTCCGTGGCATCAAGAATTGTTAGTCCGTCTGGAACACCCTCTCTAATTTCTCTATCTGGACTTCCAGGATCGTCTACATTATACAAATAAGCACCTAGGTCACCGATTCTATACTGAACAATGAGTTGCACATCAACAAGATTAAGGTCTCCTGTAATCATTAATGCTTCTTCGCCAACATCTTGTATTGCACCACCCGGACCTGTTCTAAATCCAACTTCAAGTCGTTTGGTTTCTGTAACAACCTCTTTTTGAACCTGTCCTATAGGTGCTGGCCAAAACCAATGGAGGCCTGGTCCCCTTAGATTATTGGTAAAAGATCCAAGTAATTTTTCGGCAGCCTGTTCGGATGGTTCAACCCTATAAAGTCCAGTTGCTGCCCATACAAGTATTAAGGCAAGAAGTATGCCGGGTATGAAAAAACGTCCAATTTGGGGACTAAATCCACCAAAACCACCAGAAAACGAACTTTTGATTTTTTCAAAAAGTTCGTCTAAATCTATTTCTTGTTGAGGCCTTTGTTGAAAAAGGCTTAAGATCTTACTTTTCATATGTTTCCTATTAATTCAACGTAATACCAGTTTATTATTTTTTAGGTTGAATTACAAGGGTTAGTGGTGGGCGATCCTGGACTCGAACCAGGGACCTCAGTCTTATCAGGACTGCGCTCTAACCAGCTGAGCTAATCGCCCAAAAGTTTATTTGCTCTATCTATCAGAAGTATATATATTCAAAAAATGATGTCAAGAAAGTATTATTGATTATAATTAATAATATAACTATATATATTAATATATTTATATAATATGTAATGATAATAATACTAATAATAGTAAGAGAGTTAAATAAGAGTGGAAACAGAAATAAATATAACTTTTCAGGGAGGAACTGGTGGAAACGGATGTATTAGTTTCCGAAGAGAAAAATACGTTCCTAAAGGTGGACCTGACGGGGGAGATGGTGGGTTTGGTGGAAGTGTTATTCTCAAAGGAACTACCGCTGAATACGACTTACGAAAAATTAAAGGTAGAAATATTATAAAAGCAGCCAGGGGAGAAGAGGGAAAAAGTAGGAAGAAAACAGGAAAAGCAGGGGAAAATAATATTATAAATGTTCCGTTGGGAACTAGGGTTAGTGACACAGTAACTGGGAAAATTATAGGAGAAATAATGGAAGAAGGGGAACAGTTATTGGTGGCTCAGGGGGGAGTTTATGGAAAAGGAAACACTCGCTTTTCTACTTCTCGAAATAAAATACCTCTTTTAGCAGAAACAGGAGGTCCTGGGGAAGAAAAAAAAGTAGTAATGGAACTTTTCCCCTTGGTAGATATTTGTGTAATGGGTGATCTTTCGGGATATGCTAAAAGTATATTTGAAAGTATAACCAATATTAACCGTGGTCAACAGAATGAAGAGGTTAATATCGCACCACATAGCCCCTTTCAGGTAAGAGAAGTAGAACTGAATTGGACTAAGTACCAAATTGGATTAATCTCTTTTTCAAATAACAATGTTGATCAGTTGCAAGAAAGCTTAAATTTAATTAAAAGGGCCAAGGTTATAATCCTAGTTTTAGAACTTGATGAAGTTGATATAAATATTGAAAATATTGCTCAATTTTTAGCTTCAAATACTATATATACCCGTAGTCCAGAAATTACATTTATTAAGGAAGAGCTTGATTTATCAGGGGAAGAATATATTGAGCAAAAACAAGCTGAATATGTAAGCTTAATCCAGTATGAAAAAGAATCAGAAAACATAATAAGGCATATAAAAGAGAAAGCCATAAATATTTTAAATAAAGAATTTTTATACAAAAAACAATTGGAACAAAACAATGTTATTCATGCAACTGAAGAAAAAAACATAACTAAGGTTGAAAAAAACAGCGAAGGATATGTTGTTTTTAATTCTAGAGCTGAAAGACTCGTTGTGTTACCGGACCAAAGAAGTTTTGCTGCAAGAATACAATTAAGAAAAGAGCTAAATACTATGGGGGTAATAGATGCTCTTGAAAAGGCAGGGGTAAAACAAGGAGACAATGTAAAAATAGGCAAGAAAGAGTTCATATGGGAATAAATAAGATAGGCATACTTGGAGGAACTTTTGACCCTATTCATACAGCACACATAAAGTTAGCAGAAATAGCGATGGTTGAGTGCAATTTGGATAAAGTTTTATTTATACCAGCAGGTAATCCTTGGATGAAAAAAGACACGTTGATTACAAGTCCAATCCATAGATTAAATATGGTTAATTTGGCTATAGGAAATAATTCTTCATTTTGTATTTCTGATATAGAAATAAAGAGACTAGGAAACACATACACAATAGACACACTAAAGGAACTAGGTGTAGATAAATCCCAAAAAGAATATCATTTAATTTTAGGCAGTGATTCTTATAAAGAAATAAGTAGATGGAAAAATCCAGAAGAAATTATCGAAATTGTGAGGATAATATTATTTACTCGCAAGGGTGACACTCTACCAGAAACTATAAATCATACTGTTACCATAATTGATGAAGAAATAGAGGAAATAAGCAGCACTTTAATAAGAAAAAAGGTTCAAACCAATGATTCGTTACAAGGACTTGTGCCTAAAAACGTAGAAGAGTATATTTTTAAAAATAATTTATATAAAAAACAAGTGTAATGAATAAAACAATTCCAGAAAAAATTTTATCAAACCAGGCTGTTGTCGTAGATCCAACAATGCCTTATATATTAGCTTCAGGTGTAAATAGTCCAATTTACTGTGATATGAGGAAGCTCTTATCGGATGTAGAAACACGTGGAGAGATTATAAATAAGATAGCTGATCTAATCGAAAGAGAAAGGTTTAATAACTACGTGGTAGTGGGAGTTGCTACTGCTGGTATTCCTTGGGCATCTTTATTAGCACAAAGGCTTAATAAACCCTTAGCATATGTTAGACCAGAGCCAAAAGATCATGGTCTAGGAAAACAAATCGAAGGCAGTATAGATAAGGGACAAAAAGTTATTGTTATAGAGGATTTAACTAGCACTGGTGGTTCTGCGATTAGATCTGTAGAGGCGATTCATTCAGAAAACATAGAAGTTCTTTCTTGTTATAGTATATGCTCTTACAAATCAAAATTAGCCAAAGAAAGATTTCAAGAACTACAAATAAAACACTCATTTTTGTTTGGGATTGACGAAATCTTACAAACCGCACTCAAAAATAACTATCTTTCCTCGACAGAAATTAAACTAGTTGAAGATTGGTTAAGAACAGGCCCTTTTAACTCAGACATTTAATATATAAATCAATAAGGAAACCAATCAGTGACGCAATCAACCCAAAGGCCTAATATTGTTTTTATATTTGCGGATGACTGGGGAAGGTATGCAAATGCTTACGCCAAGTTCGAAGGCCCTGATTCTATAAATGCACTTATCGAAACACCTAATTTCAATAGAGTTGTAGATGAAGGCGCTATATTTACCAACGCTCATGTCCCTGTGCCAAGCTGCACCCCATGTAGGAGCTCTATTCTGTCCGGCACATACTTCTGGGAGACAGGATTGGGGGCTATACTGGAGGGTGGTCGTTGGGATGAATCTATACCTACCTACCCGCTAATCCTTGAAGAAAAAGGCTATCACATTGGCTATACGTACAAGGTCTGGTCTCCTGGAATTGCGGAAGACGCACCACATGGGGGCTACCGGGCTAAATACGAACCATCAGGTAACAAATGGCGGGAATTTTCAATTGAAGCTACCAAGCTTGTTCCCGAGATGGGTGTGGAAGCGGCCAAGGAAGTCCTGTATGACGAAACCCGTAGTAACTTTGCTTCATTTCTGGAAGATGTCCCTGAAGGTGATCCGTTCTGCTACTGGTGGGGACCCGTTAATACCCACAGAGTATGGGAAAAAGGATCTGGGAAAGACTTGTGGGGTCTGGATCCGGATAAATTAAAAGGGAAAATGCCGGATTTTCTGCCAGACGTACACGAAATACGGGAAGATTTTAACGATTATCTTGGCGAAGCTCAGGCTGTTGACGCAGGAATCGGAATAATACTCGAAGAATTGGATAACATCGGAGAATTGGACAACACATTGATTGTAATTAGTGGCGACCACGGGATTCCGGGGTTTCCTCGTTCAAAGGCAAATCTCTACGATATTGGAACCCAAGTTACCCTTGCTGCCAGATGGCCCCAAAATATACAGCCAGGAAAAGTGATACACGAATTCGTTAATCTAATGAACCTTGCCCCAACTTTTCTCGAAGCTGCTGGTGAAACTCCTCCTGATCAAATGGTGGAAAGTCTTCTTCCTTTAATGACAGCATCGACCTCAGGTGAATCAAGTTTTGGCTCCGGTTACGTTATTACAGGTAGGGAACGGCACGTTGCGTTGTCTCAACAGGATGGCAAACCCTATCCTTCTAGAGCCATCAGGACTCAAGACTACTTGTATATACGTAATTTCGCTCCTGATAGATGGCCGAGTGGGCATCCGGGAGAATTGATTGATCCGAACATAGTGGACCCAGAGAAAATGGCCGAATTAGGAGCTTTTCGTGGCATGCGCAGTTCAGTTTATCACGACTTAGATGGTGGCCCGACAAAAGAATGGCTCCTAACGAATCGAAGTAAGCCCGACGTGAAACCGAAATTTGACCTTTGCTTTGGAAAGAGGCCTGCAGAAGAGCTATATGATTTGAAATCTGACCCAGACTATTTAATCAATGTGGCAGGAGATCCAGAGTACTCTGAAACTGTGAAAGAGCTTTCATCTAAACTCCTCAAAACGTTACAAGATCGCAATGATCCGAGACTCGAAGGGGAAAATTGTAAATTTGAACATCCCCCTTTTGCAGGACCAGTGGAAGCAAAATGGTATGAAGAACGTTATAGTCAAATTGAGGATAGAAAACGCAGAGCACGTGCTAATTCATCTAAGCATCTCAAATCACAATAATGTCTAAGATATAGAATTGCGGCATATCATGCATTGAGGGCTCTCAGTAATGTAGTATGCACTTGGATGTATAAATTGATTTTTCTGAGCAAACCTAACAAGTACTGCTATAAAGCTATTAGAGAATCCTAATATTCAGAATAAGGAGAATGAATTGTCCAAACAAAATTGGTTAAGAACAGGCCCTTTTAACTCAGACATTTAATATATAAATCAAAGAGGGAGATTTACTGAAGCCAGAGAAGTGGTTTGGCCTAACTGATTTGTTCCCCTTACTTCAAGGTCTAACCTTTTTTCTTTTTCGGTGTTATTAATTGTAATTACTTTTCCAGAATAAGTAATTATATCACCAGGGCGTACGGGTTCGAGGGCTCGTTCATTAAAAGTGCTGTTAATAATGGCTTTTTGGCCAAAAGTTTTTTCTACTAGATGGAGCATAAATCCAACAGCTGTAGGGCCAGATAATGTTGTTCCGCTAAAAACAGTAGCTTCCGCAAAAGCCTCGTCCACATGTAGCAGGGCGGTTGGACTAGGTTCTTTGTTAGACCAGTTGTTTAGTTCGTGGTACTTGTTGATAGTTTCTTGTGAGATGATTCGTTGTAATTGAGGAATTACATCTCCTTCAGTTATATTATTAATATCAAAACTATTTGCTTCAGTGCTAATATTTGTACTCGCAGTTTGATTAGCCCCAGTAGTTCTTGCTTTTTGTCCTTTAGAAAATTCCCACATTACATTATATCTATAATTAATAACAGGTTCGTTTGTTTGGTTTTTTGCCTCTACTCCTATAGATAAAAACCTATTACCCGAAGAGCTTTCCCATTTCTTTTCAAAGAAAGCAGTACTTGTAATAATATCGTTTTCTTTAATCGCATTTCCTAACCATTCTATATCTGTTCCAACAAAAGGTGTGGATCGACTATTGGTCTCTGCCTCTTCTGGTGAAATAAACCCGTTTTCATGCATTACATCTAATCGCCGTGCTGGTGCATAAATAAAAAACATACCAGCAGGAGCCTGTAAAAGCTCCCCTGAATTACCAGCAGTATTATCCTCAATAGATTTTTTGTAATTAATTATCATCTCTTTTGTGATATTTATTGAGGTTGGTTTTGCAGATGTACCTACTAAAATCTGGTCCCATTCTAAAACATTCATAATTATTGTTCTCCTTCGCTTAATTCCGCTATAAATACGGGAATTATTCTATTTGTTTTTTCTTGATAATCTTTATAAGGGGGGTATGCTGAAACGGCTAGATCCCATAGTCGTTTACGTTCCTCGCCTTCGTGAACCTCCCTGACCTTCATATCATAAACATTTGTTCTGTCTCGTATTTTAACTAAAGGATTATTTTTTAAATTATGATACCACAGGGGGTTTTTGGGAGCTCCTCCCATTGAAGCAATTAAAACATAATTGTTACCATCTTGAACCGTCATTACAGGTGTTTTTCTTATAGCTCCTGTTTTCCATCCGATGTGGGTAATTATAATACAAGGTAGGCCGGTATCTCTTAAGGTTAGCCCTTTTGTGCCTCCACTTTTTTCATATAATTCAACTTGGTCGGCAACCCACTGTCGTGGACTTGGAATATATTCTTTCATTTTTTTACCTTTCGATAATCAAAGCATCTAATAGGGCCGTTATGTTTTTTTGATTTTCTAAGTCCCAAATTAAAGAGGATATTGTTTTTGCATGTTGTTTAGAAATCATGGTTTCTGCCAAGTTTGTAAATTTATTTTCCAATTCATCGTCTGTAAGCGGGTTTTGTGAATGACCTTTGGGGTAACTAGTTTCTTTAGTAATAATCTTTCCGTTATTAAGCTCTACTATCATTTTACAGTTTGACTCTTCGGGTCGCTTGTTTGTGAATGAAGAGTTTTCTATTATGGTTAATTTTGAAATAATATCTCTGATTTTTTGACTTGCTATTTTTTCATCAGTAAAACTGTTTATTCCTATATCTCCGTACAAAAAAGCTGAAGCAACCATAAAAGGAATACTATGATCTGCACTTTCTCTTGTTTTTGGGTCCCATTTTTCTGGATGGCTTTCAGGAGTGCTTACACAATTAGAATACGTTTCTATTACTATGGATTTTATTTCATTTATATCAATTAATTTTTCTATTTCTAATGCAAGCCCTGTAGGTGCTTGGGTTAGAATTTGAGCTGGAAAAAATTTAAAATCTGTTCTTGTTATACCAAAAGGTTCAAATTGTGATGAAATAGCGGAAGTTATATTTATTATCCCAGGTTTTCCCGTGTCTACATTTAGTTTTTCCCATAGGCCATTTTTTCCTTCAAATGGCTCATATGGTCCCTCCATTCCTTCTTTTGCTAAAATAGAGGCAAACACCCCGGCTTTGGTTGCATGAGCTGTAGCACAACCTTTCCATAAAGATAGTTCGCCCACTCTTGTAGCAAGAAGTGGTAAATTAGGAACAATAGAAATAGATAGAGAATGGCCTAATTCTTCTTGTGATAGGCTAAGTAATTTACCGGAAGAAAGCGCTGCCCCCATTCCTACACAAAGACCTTGATCCCATTCCCTGCCACCCAACATAGGGGCAACATCGGAGATACTACAAAAAACCTGATAAGCCAAGGCGATACTAGTAATAATGTTTTTTCCAGAAGATCTGCAATATTCTCCTGCTGCTAGTGAGGCAGAGATCATATCGCTTGGATGGCCTCCCCCAGGCGTAAAATATGAATCATTAAAATCTAAATATCTAATAGAAATAGCGTTTGCAAATGCAGCAATATCGATGGATGTGTTATTTGTTGTTCCGATTATACTTGATGTGGGGCTTTCAGTTACTTTTGGCGCTACTTTTCGAGCTATTATTGCTGTTTTAGAATTAAATCCTCCTATGAGGCAACCAATGCTATCCAATAATGTTCTTTTGACCTGATGAATTGTTTTATCATCAAGATCTGAAAACGACAACTCGTAAGCATATGAGCTCAGCGTATCTTTAGTTGCATCCACCATCCACTCACCTAAATATCAAGATTAGTTACGTTCCTAGCTTCTTTCTGGATAAATTCTCTCCTTGGAGCAACTTCATCACCCATGAGCCTGACAAACATATGTTCTGCTTCTTCTTTTTGTTCCTCTAGTAAAGACTCTTCAGCTTTATCGTCCGCAATTCGTACTTGCAACATAACTCGGGTTTCTGGATTCATGGTTGTATCCCAAAGTTGTTCAGGATTCATTTCTCCCAAGCCTTTGTATCGTTGAATATTTATACCCGATTGATCAGCTGAACGACTAATTTTTTCAGCTAAAAGAGACCAGTTAATATCTTCTTCGACAATAGTTCCATTTTTTTCGATGTTATAGTTATCTATAGAAATATAATCTTTAAGTTCATCCCATGCAGATAGGAGAAATTCAAGATCATAACTTTTAAATATTGATTGATTTAAAGTAAATGATGTTTCGTCATTTTTAATAGTCCATGTAGATATTCCCTCATCATCAGTATTTTTTTTGTCAACCGACAGGCCAATTTCGGTAATTAAAGCTTCTATATGTGTTGATTCGATCTCTGATATAGACATTAAATTACTAACCCAATTTATCTGTTGAGACGAGAGTATTTTAAAAATAATATTTACAGGAATACCAGTATTTTTGGAAACGCTTTCTATAATGTTATTGAATTGATTTAGTCTGTTGGCGATAGATTGCATTTTTTCTCCTGAAAGCGAAACAGATCCGTCTTTAGATAACAACTTAACCCCTGATAATGTTGTTTTGACCAACCAAGCCTCTTTATCTTCTTCAGAAAATAACCATTCTTCTTTTTTCCCTTTAGATGCTTTGTATAGAGGTGGTTGGGCTATATATAAATTCCCTTTGTCTATTAGTGGTCTCATGTGTCTAAAGAAAAAAGTAAGTATAAGCGTTCTAATATGTGATCCATCAACATCCGCATCTGTCATAATAATTACCTTATGATACCGAAGTGAATCATAATCAAATTGAGGCCCGTTGGTTTCTTCTTGAGACCCTTCCAAGCTATCACTTTCTGTGTCGTCAGTATCACTGGTATATAACCTAGAGTGATATTTTGTGCCTAGTGCAGTTATAATATGCCTAATTTCTTCATGTCCGACCATTTGGTCTTCTCTGGCCTTTTCAACATTTAGAATCTTACCTTTTAATGGTAGGATTGCTTGAAATTTTCTATCTCGTCCCATTTTTGCTGAACCACCAGCTGATTCTCCCTCTACAAGGTAGATTTCACTAAGTGAAGGATCTTTTTCTTGGCAGTCTGCTAATTTACCTGGTAGAGAACCTCCATCCATGGCATTTTTTCTTAGAACCATATCACGGGCTTTACGAGCAGCTTCTCGTGCTTTTTGTGAGGTTAGGCATTTTTCGATAATACGTTTAGCTATTGTGGGATTTTCTTCTAAATAGTATTCCAGTCCCTCTGATACAGCCGAGTCAACTTGGCTACGAACCTCTTGGTTTCCAAGCTTCGCTTTAGTTTGCCCCTCAAATTCTGGATCTAATAATTTTACACTAACAACTGCAGAGAGACCCTCTCTCGTGTCTTCACCTGTCATACTAGGCTGATCGTCCTTAATAAAGTTTTGTTTTTTTGCATAATCGTTTATTGCTTTAGTCAGCGCTGAACGAAGCCCGGTTAGATGAGTTCCTCCATCTGGTGTATGTATGCAGTTTGCAAAAGCATAGGTTGTATCGGAATATCCTGTGTTATATTGCAGTGCTACTTCAATCATTGTTTCCGAAACTTCTTTTTCGATGTGTATTGGATCTATATTTAAAACAGTCTTATTGTTATTAAGGTAGTCTTTAACATAGCTAACTATTCCGAGTTCAAAGTAAAAATCTGCTTTCCAATCAGTCGCACCTTTTGATTTATGCCATTCACTTGTGAACTTAAGAGTAACTCCTTTGTTTAAATAGGCCATTTGGCGGAATCGAGCAACTAAATCGTCAAAATCATAGTCAATAGCTTTAAAAATAGCTTTATCAGGCATAAAAGTTATTGTTGTCCCATGTTTTGAGGTTTTGCCAGTTACTTCCATATCCCCCTTGGGTTTCCCTTTTGCATATTCTTGAACATGTACTTTTCCATCTCTATAGACTTCTACTTTCATGGTTCCGGCTAATGCATTAACAACGGATGCACCGACCCCATGCAAACCACCGGAAACTTTATATGCTCCCCCACCAAACTTGCCTCCAGCATGTAAAGTAGTCATTATGGTTTCCAGCGCAGGTCTTTTGGTAACCTCATGAGTATCAACAGGTATGCCTCTACCGTTATCTTTAACAGTAACCCAGCCTTCTTCATCAATATTTATCGATATAGTGTCGCAATAACCAGCCATAGCTTCATCAATTCCATTGTCTACAATTTCATATATGAGGTGGTGAATACCTCGCTGGTCTGAACTCCCAATATACATACCAGGGCGTTTTCTTACTGCTTCAAGACCTTCTAAAACTTGTATATCGCTGGCGGTATATTCAGCCTGATTATCTTTCTGACTTGTTGCCATAAATTCCTCTCATTAAGTTTTACTATCTTTTAATCGTCTTGTAATATGTGCTATGTTTGCTTATACAGATACATTATTTTAACAAAATAGATATATACAGTCAAAGTAATAAACACCAATATTTGTACTTAAGCGCTAAGAATGCACAATATATGGTATTGAATGGAGAATAATGATAATACTAGGAATAGAGACGTCGTGTGATGAAACAGCTATATCTGTTGTAGAAAATGGTTCAAATCTATTGTCAAATGTAATTCGATCTCAGGTAGAAATTCATGCTCAACATGGAGGAATTGTGCCAGAAATCGCATCACGGGCACATGTTGCTGCAATTATCCCAGCTCTACAACAATCTCTAAATAATGCGAACGTAAAAATTGAAGAAGTGGATAAAATAGGAGTAACTTTTGGCCCAGGGTTGGCTGGATCACTTTTGGTAGGTGTAAATCTGGCAAAAACGCTAGCCTATATTTATAAAAAACCCTTATTGGGTATTAACCATATAGAAGCACATATATATAGTTCTTGGCTAGAAAAAGACAACTTTTCTCCAAAATTTCCTTTGATTTGTATGGTGGCTTCTGGCGGTCATACAGAATTAATACTAATGAAAAACCACGGAGAATATCAGATTTTAGGACAGACGAAAGATGACGCAGCAGGAGAAGCTTTTGATAAAGCAGCTAGGGTGCTTGGCCTCAGTTACCCTGGAGGGCCAGAGATACAAAAACATGCATCAGATGAATTAGATGTTTCTGATTTAGGCATGCCAAGGCCCCTTTTAAGAGAAGGTTTGGATTTTAGCTTTAGTGGTTTAAAAACAGCTTTTTTAAATAAAGCTAGGTCAAAATCTGCAGAAATTGGTTTTGACCTGACACAAGACCCCCAACTTGTCTCAAGGATGGCTTGGGAATTTCAAGAAGCTATTACAGAAGTCTTGGCAACAAAAATTGAACGGGCTGTTAATTTATCTGGGGCAAAGATGGCTATTGTTGGAGGCGGAGTAGCCGCAAATGCAAGGTTAAGACAAAGAATTGAAGATCAAATTAAACAAGTACCCGTAGTGATACCTCGTCCTGGATTATGTATTGATAATGGAGCTATGATAGCTGCATGTGCCTATTTTAAAGGGTATGAGCATAATATAGAATTAGATGTTAATCCCGGTCTATCCATAGAGGATAATCCAATTAGTAATTATCTGTAGATATAGGCACACCAAGGCCAATACTGTGGCTATATATATAGTTAATAATTTCTTCAGAGTCTTTTAGTGCTGTTTTCGACATTAGGTCAATAATAAGTTTGTTTGAGTTAGTGTTTACAATTAATTTAGGAATTTCATGGGTAGCAAAATAAGAGAAAAGATTAACGCCAGAATATCCTGCAATTCCCAATAAAATTAACCAAGTAAGAATAGATGTAAATCCAAAGGCAAAAGAAAACCATACCCAAACAAGAGAAGCAATACCAAAAATTATTCCATATATCAAATCTGTAAAAGTTTTTTTTGGTAAAGATAATTCTGTACTCGAAATATCATTTGTTTTAATTATTTGAGTTAGATCTTTTTCATCTGTAAAGGATTCATAGATAAGGCGAAAATTAGTTAATGTTAAAAATTCTGAGTCGTTATTATCAGTAATGCTATATCTACTCGTATGAATTTTTCCAGTTTCATTGCCAAAAAGATAGACAACTTTTTCGTTGTCTAGTAATGAAAAATGACGATGTTTTTCCAATTAAGTCACCCAATCCTAATATATTTATAATTAACTATACAAATATATTTCTGTAATCTCAACTAATTAAGTTTATAAGAAAGTTTTGGGGAAATAATTGATTTTATTGTAGAGATTTTTTTTGAGAATTCTGTATTCGAAATCAATTCGTTTTTTACCCAGTTATTTGAAGCCCTAATCGTTTTTGTTGTCCAGTTTCCACAAAGTGGAATTACCTCTTGGTATCTTAGTTTTAAGGTTTCCAGCGCTAAGTACATTACAACTTTTTGTGGTTCAGAGGCCCTGCCACTTTGTTTAGTTTGTATTTTTTCCACGCTGATCTTGTAATATTTCGACACAATGGATATCAAATCCTCAGGAGAAACGTCAATGATAGGCAAATTATACGATTCAGCATCAATACCCAGTGCTAATTTTGCCAAATCTAAATTTATGTTTAGTCCAGAAAATTCTGAGTATGCAATTAATTTATTTAAATTACCTTCCAATTCTCTGATACTGTGAGTATATAGAGTTGCAAGCAAGCTAGTTACATCTTCTGTGATGGGTATATTTGCCTGCTCTGCTTTTTTTAAAACAATAGCAGCTCTAGTTTCAATTTCTGGGCTTTGAATATCAGCGACCAATCCCCATTGAAATCGAGACAATAAACGGTCATGGATAAAATCAACATATTGAGGATGTCGGTCACAAGCCAATACAATTTGTTTGTTTGAGTCGTGTAGATCATTAAAAGTATGGAATAACCCTTCTTGGGTTTGTTCTTTACCTTGGAGAAATTGTATATCATCTAAAATAAGTGCGTCAGTATTTCGATACTTAGAGCGAAACTCGTCTGTTTTTCTTTTCTGTATGGCTGTTACAAATTCGTTAGTGAATTGTTCAGTTGTTACGTAAAGAATATTCTGACTATTTTTTCTCATTCTGTCTGCAATTGATTGTAAAAGGTGAGTTTTGCCTAATCCAACACCTGAATAAATAAATAGCGGATTAAATCTTCCTCCAGGTTCTGTAGCCACACTTAAAGCAGAAGAATATGCAAGCTTGTTAGATTCACCAACCACGAAATTGTCAAATCGATAAGTTGATTTATCAAATTTCGAAGTTATTTTTTTGGTTGTTTCCTTTTCTGTATTGGTTGAGTCGGCTGACGATTTTTTAGGGACTTCTTTATTTTTTGCAACAGTAAAAACAACCTTCAGTTTTATTGAGCTCACTTCTTTGATAGCGGATTCTATTTGCGTTTTCATTTTCTTGTTCAGCCATTCTGAAACAAATAATGATGAAACGCCAATAGTTAAAACATTATTTTTTGAACTCAAAACAAATGTGTCTTTTAGCCATGTTTCAAAGCTGGCTTTTGGAATTTTCATTTCAAGTAAACCAAGAGTTGCTGACCAGATATTATTATGTTCCGGGATATTTTGTGTCATAGTAAACATAATTCCGATGTTAGTTAGGGCCGGAAAACTAGGATATCATTTTTACTACATCCTACTGCAAGAGAGAAGAAATGCAATTTTTGTGAATTTTGATGTATTCTGTACCAAAGTAATGATAAAAGGCAAAAAAAAATGAAATCAGCAAAAATCAAGATAATTTATTTTGGAACTCCCGATATATCTGCCCATGTACTTGAAAAAATTAGCCAAGAAGAGATTAACATAGTTAGTGTTTTTACAAGACCAGATAGTTTTTACGGAAGAGGAAAGAAATTATTTGAAAGCCCTGTAAAGCAAATGGCAAAAAAGTTAAACTTGTCCGTAGTTGAACCAAAATCTCTTAAGAACAACGACATTGTTCAACAGATTATAGGATTATCTCCAGATTTAATAATTGTAGCAGCGTATGGGTTAATAATACCTAAGGAAATATTAGATATACCTAGATATGGAGTTATAAATATACACCCATCTTTGCTACCTAAATATCAAGGTCCTTCGCCTGTTGCCTCGGCATTGTTGAGCGGGGATTTGATAACAGGAGTAAGCATTATGCTACTTGATGAAGGTATGGATACTGGACCAATACTTGCAACCGAGAAACTAACTATATCAACTGAGCATAATACACAAACATTGACTGAAGAGTTATTTCAAATTGGGTCTAAGCTTCTTGTTGAGACAATCCCTTTATGGGTTTCTGGTGAAATAATTCCTATACAACAAAATACAAACGACGCAATAATTACTAAATTATTAAAAAAAGACGACGGAGAGATACATTGGAATTTTAATTGTGAATTTATCGCTAGGCAAATTCGTGCTTTTAATCCTTGGCCAAGCACCTTCACAAAATTTGATTCAAAAAGATTAATCATTGAAAAAGCTTTTTCAATAACTAGCCCACATCTTGATTCGGGGCGCAAAAACTGTCCAGGTTACGTTACTCAAACTGAGATAAATGGCGAAATTTTTACAGGGGTTGTATGCGGAGAAGGGTTTCTTGTAATTTCTAAGGTCAAATTAGAAGGAAGTTCTTCTCAGGATATTGTGGATTTTATTCGAGGTAAGCCAAATTTTATAGGCGCAACCTTAGGATAGTTTATTGACCTTCTGTAATTTCTTCTTCAGTGCCTTCATCTGAAGGTGCTACGTTTGAAGTTACTTCTTCTTCAATTTCACTACCACCACCAGTAGTTGCAGCTCTTCTAGGTGCAGATATCCTAACTACTACAGATTCCGAATCTGTAAGCAAAGTAACATCGCTAGAAATTTCAATATCAGATACTCGTAAAACTTTTTCGAACGTGTCTAGAAATGACAGGTCTATCTCTAGCCTTTCAGGCAGGTCTTTCGGTAGGGCAGAAACGCGTATAGTCCGCATAGTCTGGTTTACTCTCCCTCCATAAGATTTAATGGCTGGTGATTCTCCAATCAAACCTACAGAAATATTAGATATAATTTCTTCAGTAGTAGAAACCTCAAGAAAATCTACATGTAGAACTTTTTCAGTCACAGGATGTTTTTGAACTTCTCTTAAGTATGTAAAACGAGGCTCGCTATCATTATCAATTGTTATCGATACTGGTGTGTTTGGGCCTGCTCGATTTAAGAGCCTTGTTAATTCATCAGTTTCTATTTCCAATGAAACTGATTCCACGCCATTACCGTAAAGATGTATTGGTGTTTTGCCATTTTTTCGAAGAAAACGAACATTTTTCCCAACAACATCTCTTTTTTGAACTTTTATCTCTAAAACTGAATTTGCCATTTCTTTATATTTCCTGCGATTCTTTCATTTATTAATCTCTAAGAAATAACTATTCTAAGAAGTTTATAAATTATGTCAACCTTTAACGATAAAGAGGGCTTGGTTTTGCTATTTTACATAAAGCTAAGATATCATGTATAGTCTATACTTCATAAGAAACAAAAACTTTTGAGGGGGCTGTGATGACTCAAGGCAAAGCGTTAACGCCTGAACAAGTCAATAGATATAGTAGACATATAATTATGCCTCAAATTGGCAGTTTGGGCCAAAGAAAACTGATAAATTCAAAAGCAGTTGTGATTGGTGCTGGAGGACTCGGTGGTCCAGTTGCTCTCTATCTTGCCTTAGCTGGCGTAGGTACTATTGGTATTGTTGATTTTGATACTGTAGATCTAACAAATCTACAAAGACAGGTTTTACATGATAGCGAATCAATTGGAATGCCCAAAGTAGAATCCGCATCTAAAACACTAAAAAGATACAATCCAAATGTTAATGTTGTAACTCATGAAACTCCAATAAATTCTACAAATGCCATGGAGATTTTAGGCCAATACGATATTGTAATAAATGGCGCTGATAATTTTCCAACACGCTATCTCGTTAATGATGCTTGCTACTTTTTGAAAAAACCTTTAGTAGATGGAAGTATACTTATGTTTGATGGTCAAGCAACAACTTATATACCTGGATCCGATAATGCCTGCTATAGATGTTTATTTAAAGAACCTCCACCTCCTGGGTCCGTGCCAACATGTGCCGAAGCTGGTGTTTTAGGTGCGCTTACTGCTACCATTGGAAGCATACAGGCAACTGAGGTAGTTAAAGTATTATTGGATATAGGAACTCCTTTGGTAAATAGACTCCTATTGTATGATGGTTTAAGTTTAGATTTCAGAGTTGTTAAGTATAGAAAAAATAAAGAGTGTCCATTGTGTAATGGATCACAAACAGAACTTATTGATTATTTAGAATTTTGTGGATTGCCCGCTTCAAGTGAATTGGTTGGCTAATTAAGATAGGTAAAATATTGTCTTCTAAGGAATTAAAGTCAAAGAATAATAACCAAACTGATCGTCCTGGGATTTTGAAAGCTGTAGGAAATACTCCTTTAGTTGAAATGCCAAATATTTCTATTAATGAAAATGTGAGACTTTTTGCTAAATTAGAAGGAACAAATCCAACTGGAAGTGTTAAAGACCGAATAGCTTTAAAAATGATCGAGATGGCCGAAGAAAAGGGTGAAATCAAAAAGGGTGACACCGTTCTTGAGCCTTCAAGTGGTAATACTGGAATAGGTTTAGCGATGGTTTGTAAATTAAAAGGCTATAAACTTGAAATTGTGCTTCCTGAAAATGTAAGTCCAGAGAGAGTACAATTATTGACTGCCTATGGTGCAAAAATCCATTTTTCTGATGGTGAAAAAGGTACAAATGGTTCCATAGAAGTTGCCAAAGAAATGGTATCTTCAGGAAATTATTTCTTCCCTTATCAATATGGTAATGAAGCAAATCCTTTAGCGCATTATTATGGAACAGGTAAGGAAATAATAGATCAATTGCCAGAGGTGGATATTTTTGTTGCGGGTTTAGGCACAGGCGGTACATTAATGGGTACGGGTAGAAGGTTGAAGGAATTTAACCCAGAAATAAAAGTTGTTGCAGCTGCTCCACAGCCTGGGGACGCCATACAAGCATTAAGAAGTATAGAGGATGGATTTGTTCCACCAATATTAGATCTCGACCTATTAGATGCAAGAATAATGGTGTCTAGTGAAGAAGCTTTTAAGGCAACAAAAATGCTATTAGATGATGAGGGAATATTTGCTGGAATATCATGCGGAGCTGTTGTGGCAAGTGCATTAAAGGTTGCTAGACGTTTAGATAAAGGAAACATTGTTTGTCTTTTGGCCGATGCTGGTTGGAAATATTTGAGTACAAATCTATGGACTAAAGAATATTCGGACCTTCAGGAAGAGCTCGAAAGTAAACTTTGGTGGTAATATTATAAATGGAGAGCAATGTTAAATTTATTCGTTATTTCAACAAATGGTAAAATATCTGAAGAATTAGAATCTGCACTTAAGGCAGAAGATATTTCATTTAATTCTGATTATGGACCAAATGACTCTTCAGATGAACACGATGGAGTTCTCCTTGAACTTACAAAAATAGATCATGAGCTCATAAATCAAGCCGAAGATATATCTACAAAGCTGAAAGTACCACTATTTTTGGCAGTAACAAAAGAAGTTCTTCCTTTTTATGATAACTCATGGGGTGGTCGCGACTTTTTAACAAATCCGTATCATTTAGGTGAATTTACCGCAAGAATAAAGCAAAAATCCGAAAATAACTCAGGACCAAATCAATCTATACCAACTATTATTACAGCACAAAATTTAAGAATTGATACTGAGAAATATGAAGTTTTTGTCGCAGACGTAAAAGTAATGCTAACCTACAAAGAATATAGATTACTTTGTATTTTGGCAGCAAATCCAGGCAGGGTATTTTCTCGAGAAGTTTTATTAACTGATATTTGGGAATACGATTATTATGGTGGGACCCGTACAGTTGATGTTCATATAAGAAGGTTAAGAAGCAAGATAGAAATTAACGGTAATTTTTTTATAGAAACTATACGAAATGTCGGGTATAAGTTCATCTAAATATTTTGCTGAATTCAATTAATAAATTTACACATAATTAACATTTAATTAACTTCTGTGTAATTATTTCTTTATTTTTTTTACCAATATTTAACATTCAAGAAATAACTATGTAATTTTACCGATGCATCATTAATTTAATTATTTCACTAATGTCGATGTTTATTATTCGGCAATTCTATTTGGAGGTTAAAATGAATGATACTGGTAATTTAGCATGGATGATCACCGCGAGCGCATTAGTCCTATTAATGACGCCCGGGTTAGCTTTTTTCTATGGGGGTTTGGTACGAGCTAAAAACATAGTAAATACCATGATGTTCAGCTTTATTTCTATGGGTCTTGCAACCATTGTATGGGTTCTCTGGGGGTATAGTTTAGCATTTAGTGGTGGCGGTCCTTTTATTGGTAACTTAGAAATGATTGGATTAAACGGTTTAGACGTAACTGATGGAGATGCAATTATATTTGTGGCATTTCAAGGTATGTTTGCAATTATTACCCCTGCACTAATTACAGGAGCATTTGCTGAAAGATTTAAGTTTTCAACATATATGGTTTTCTTAGTTCTTTGGCTAACTTTTGTATACGCTCCTATTTGCCACTGGGTTTGGGCTGCAGATGGTTGGTTATTTAAGAGAGGTGCTTTAGATTTTGCTGGTGGTACTGTAGTTCATATCAATGCAGGAATTGCAGCAGTGGCGGCAGCATGGCTTCTGGGCCCTAGAAGAAATATAAGTTCGGGGATTGAGCCACACAGTGTACCCTTTGTTTTATTAGGAGCAGGATTGCTTTGGTTTGGATGGTTTGGTTTTAATGCAGGGTCTGAACTCGCATCTGATGCTCGGGCAACTATGGCCTTTTTAGTGACCAACATAGCCGCAGGAACAGCTCTAACTGTTTGGGTGATATTACAATACATAAAGACCGGCAGATTTAGTGCTGTAGGTGCTGCATCTGGGGCTGTAGGTGGTTTAGTAGCTATTACTCCTGCCTCAGGTTTTGTGAATCCATTAGGAGCACTTGTTATTGGTGCAGGCGCTGGCGCTCTTTGTTATGGTGCAGTTATAGTACGCTCAAATTTTAATCTAGACGATGCTTTAGAGGTTTTTCCTGTTCATGGTATAGGTGGTATTTGGGGAGCAATTATGACTGGAGTTTTTGCAGTCGAAGCCATAGGGGGCACCAAGGGACTACTAGAAGGAAATGGATCAATTATGATTGAGCAAATAATAGCTGTAGTAGCTACCCTTGTTTATGGTTTTATTGTAAGTGCGGTAATACTTAAAGTCTTAGATATGGTGATGGGATTACGCGTTTCTGAAACCGATGAAGATATTGGAACAGATTTAACATCTCATGGAGAGCGTGGATATGTAGCTGATGGTGCTGATGCGTAGAGTGTATTTAATTTGTTAACACAATTGTAACCAAAAAGCGAAGAAAAATTCTAACTGTTTGGTATAATCACTAGATCGGTATATGTAATTCTTAATCAAGCCTCGAAGAAATGCATATATCGATCAGTGCTATAAGGAAATCAAAAAAGTGAAGGTTTGAGGTGAAAGATGGCAAATGAACCAAAAAATATAGGCGATGTACTAAAACTAATGCAAGATACGGGGAGTGATATCCTTGATATTAAATTTATAGATTTACCAGGTACATGGCAACACGTTTCTGTTCCCACAAGTGAAGTTACAGAGTCTTTGTTTCAAGACGGAACAGGATTTGACGGATCATCGATACGAGGTTTTCAATCAATTGATGAATCGGATATGTTGCTGGTTCCGGATATATCTACCGTTAAGAAAGATCCTTTTAACGATGGTCAATTAACAGTTATTGCAGATATAAGAGACCCATTGACTGGTGAAAGTTATTCTAGGGATCCTAGAAATGTTGCAAAAAAAGCTGAAGCATATTTAAAGACCACGGGAATTGGCGACAATTCATTTTGGGGTCCGGAAGTAGAATTTTTTATATTTGATTCAGTGAGATTTAGCTATGGGGCAAATCACGGGTATCATTTTGTTGATTCAGATGAAGGTATATGGAATTCTGGTGATTTGACAATGCTAGACGGTACAACCCTTAATAAAGGAATGAGGCCTAGACATAAAGAAGGATATTTCCCAGTACCCCCTGTTGATACTTTACAAGATATTCGTTCAGAAATGGTTAGGACTTTAATAAATGGATTTAATATTGCTGTTGAAAAACATCATCATGAAGTTGCTACAGGAGGACAAGGCGAAATAGATATAGTTTTTGATAGTCTTGTACAAACAGCAGATAATGTAATGAACTATAAATATGTTGTGAAAAATGTAGCCGCTAAATATGATAAAGTCGTTACATTTATGCCAAAACCACTCTTTAACGATAACGGGACAGGAATGCATACACACCAATCTATTTGGAAAGATGGAGTTCCGTTATTTGCTGGTGATGAATATGCCGGTCTATCAAAGCTTGCTTTAAACTATATTGGTGGGCTTATCAAACATGGAAAAGCATTAATGGCTTTGGCAGCACCAACTACAAACTCATATAAACGACTAACTCCTGGATTTGAAGCACCGACAATTTTGGCACTTTCGGCAAGGAATAGATCTGCTGCATGTAGGATTCCTATGTATTTTCAAAATCCTAAGGCTAAGAGAGTAGAATTCCGTTCGGCAGACCCAACATGTAATCCATATTTAACATTCGCCGCAATGTTAATGGCAGGATTAGATGGCATAGAAAATGGCTATGAGCCAGGAGACCCACTAGAATCAGACCTTTTTTCATTAAGTGCTGAAGATATGGCAAAATTACCTCAAGTTCCAAGTAGTTTGGAAGAAGCACTGCAGGCATTAGAGGACGACCATGAATTTTTATTAAAAGGTGGTGTCTTTACTGAGGACTTAATTAGAGGATGGATTGATTTTAAACGTGAAAATGACGTGGATCCTGTTAGGCTTCGCCCTCATCCATATGAATTCTATTTAAGTTTTGATGCTTAATTATTGATATGTATGCCCAGTAAATTTTAGCTATTTAAGTACGAGTAGATTTCGTTGACAAGTACAAATCTATTACTTACACTAAACTTAAGCGTTATTGTAGCAATAAGAACTCAAATAGGGGAGACTTTAGTTCTCCCCTATTCTTGTCAGAAATGGAATTTCTATGGACCAAGAAAAAAGTAGAGATGAAGCTATTAAATTTGTCACAGAGACCGTACATGGCAGTGATGTTCGATTTGTGCGACTTTGGTTTACTGATATTTTAGGTAATTTAAAGGGTGTGTCATTAAATGTGGCTGAGCTCGAAAATTCTCTAAGAGATGGTATGACTTTTGACGGAGCATCTATAGGAGCAATAGCTAGAAACGAGGAAAGCGACCTAGTTTTAATGCCGGACCCCACTACATTTAAGGTTTTACCATGGCGTCCTTCAGACGGGGCTGTTGGTAAAATGTTCTGCGATGTGTATCGACCAGACGGTTCTCCTCATTTAGGTGATCCTAGGGCTATACTAAAATCAAACTTAGAAAGGGCCTACCAGCTTGGGTACACCTTTTTATTGTCTCCAGAAACAGAATATTATTATTTCAAAGACTCTAATTCAACTGAGATATTAGATTCTGCTGGATATTTTGATCAAACCTCTGATATAGGAACAGAACTTCGAAGAGAAACAGTATTAGCTTTAGAAGAAATAGGAATACCTGTTGAATATAGCCATCACGAAGTGTCTCCCAGTCAACATGAAATAAACTTACGCCATACAGATGCGTTAACTATGGCAGATAATGTTATGACCTATAAACTTGCTGTCAAGGAAATTGCACAGAAACACGGAATTCACGCCAGTTTTATGCCCAAACCAATAGAAGGTTTACATGGTAATGGAATGCATATGGATATGTCTTTGTTTAAAGGAGATATAAATCAATTTTATAAAGACGGTGGAACAGGTGACGATTTTATTTCAGATACTGCGAAGTATTTTATTGCTGGGCTTATGAAGCATGCCAAAGAAATTACGGCTATAACCAATCAATGGGTCAACTCTTACAAACGACTTGTTTCTGGATTTGAAGCACCAGGATACATTTCGTGGTCAAAACTTAACAGGGGAGATCTTATTAGGGTTCCATCATACAGAAAAGGAAGAGAAAATTCTGTTAGAATTGAATATCGATCACCTGATTCTGCATGTAATCCCTATCTAGCATTTAGTGCTATTCTTGCAGCAGGTTTGGCAGGTATAGAAAACAAGTACGAGATTCCTGTTCCCGTTGAACAAGATATAAACAAAATGGACCAGATACAAAGAACTGCCCAGAGTATAGAGTCTTTACCCACTAATCTTTCGGAAGCATTGCACTTTTTTGAGAATAGTGAATTAATGTACAATTGTCTTGGAGAAGATGCGTTTTATAACTTTATAAAAAATAAAAAATTAGAATGGGCCGAATATAGCCGTCACGTTAGTGGTTATGAAATAGATAAATACCTATCTATGCTTTAGGAAGGGGAATCGTGAGTTTTAATTATAATAATAAAAATAAAGGTCTGTATTATCCATCATTCGATCACGATGCATGTGGTGTTGGAATGGTTGCGAACATTCATGGTAAGGCCTCAAATAAAATAATTGAGCAAGGGCTAACAATTCTTGATAATTTAGCTCATAGAGGTGCTTGTGGAGCTGATCCCGATACTGGAGATGGAGGAGGTATATTACTTTCAATTCCACATGAATTTTTTGCAAAACAATTAAATGCAAGTAATGTGAACATACCTGATATAGGCGAATATGCTGTAGGTATGGTTTTTATACCCAATAATGCAAAAGACAAAGAGGTCTGCAAAAAGCTAATTGAGGAAATAATTAAAGACGAAAATATTGAATTATTGTCATGGAGAGAAGTTCCGATAAAGGATGAAATAATTGGTTATGATGCAAAATCATCTATGCCTTTAATCATGCAGGTTTTTGTTAAAAAGCCTACTAATATCAATAATGAAGATGATTTTGAAAAAAAATTATACGTACTTAGAAGAAGGATAGAAATTTCTTCCACCAAATTAGATTTAAACAGTCCTGATGATTTTTATTTCTGTAGTTTTTCTTGTCGAACAGTTGTTTACAAAGGGCTATTAACCCCTGAACAAGTAAAAGACTTCTATCCAGATTTGAAAGATACTTTATTTAAATCTTGGTTTGGATTAGTTCATTCTCGATTTAGTACGAACACTTTAGGGAAATGGAAATTATCACACCCTTACAGATATGTTGCACATAATGGAGAAATTAATACTGTTAGAGGAAATAGTAATTGGATGTCTTCTAGAGAAAAGATTATAACATCCGACTCTTTTGGGGAAGATGTTACAAAAATTGTTCCTATACTTGAACAAGGCGATAGCGACACAGCTTCTCTAGACAAAGTATTTGAATTACTTACATTGAGTGGTCGTTCATTACCACATGTAATGGCTATGATGGTACCACAGGCATGGGAGGGTGATAATTCTATTTCTCCTGAACTCCGGGCATTTTATGAATATCATTCGTGTCTTATGGAGCCTTGGGATGGACCTGCTCTCGTTGCGTTTACCAATGGAAAACAAATTGGTGCCAATTTAGACAGAAATGGATTAAGGCCATTTCGTTTTTCTGTTACAAATGATGGTTTAATTGTGATGTCTTCAGAAACAGGTGTTTTAGAACTAGATTCTGAAAAAATTCAAACCAGAGGAAGACTACAACCAGGAAAAATGATGATTGTTGACCCAGAACAAGGGAGGATTATTTTTGACAATGAAATAAAAGAAGATCTTGCAAAACTACAACCTTATCAGAAATGGGTGACTGAAAATCTAACTAGATTAGAGAATTTACCTGAAATATCTACTGCCGAAACAAAAGATAATATTGAGAATTTATCACAATTACAAAGATCTTTCGGTTATACGGATGAAGAATTAAGGATGCTTTTAGTGCCAATGGGACAAAATGGAGCTGAGGCTATTGGTTCTATGGGAACAGATACACCTATCGCTATTCTTTCAAATAAAACACAATCTGTATTTTCTTATTTTAAACAATTATTTGCACAGGTTAGTAATCCGCCATTAGATGCAATAAGAGAAGAGTTGGTGACTTCATTAGAGGCACCTGTTGGTTGCGAGCAGGAATTGTTTAAGGAAACTGACATTCATTGCCAGCAATTAAAGCTATCATCACCTATTTTAACTAATCAAGAATTAGCAAAAATAAAAAACTTGAATAATCCAGGTTTAAAAACAGCAACTGTCAGTTGTTTGTATAGTATTGAAAATAAAAATGAGGATTTAGAAGAAACCATCAACAAAATTTGTGAAAGAGTTTCAGATGCTATAAATGAAGGAAATACTCTAATAGTTTTATCTGATCGGGGTGTTTCGGGTGAAATGGCTGCAATTCCCTCACTTTTAATTCTTGCTGCAGTTCATCATGATTTAATTAGAAGAGGTTTACGCTCCAAGGCTGGATTAATTGTTGAATCTGGAGAACCTAGGGAAGTCATGCACTTTGCTCTTTTGCTAGGTTATGGTGCAGCAGCAATTAATCCTTATCTAGCTTACGCAACTCTTGATTCAATGTTAGATAAGAAAGAAATAAATGTTAAAGATTTAGAATATGCTGTTCTAAATTACAAAAAAGCTATTCATAAAGGTTTGTTAAAAATCGCGTCTAAAATGGGTATTTCTACTATACAGAGTTATCGTGGAGCCCAAATATTTGAGTGCATAGGTTTTAATGATAAATTAATAGAAAAATACTTCTGCTGGACTCCATCAAGAATCGGTGGAATTGGTATAGAAGAATTAGAACTAGATATGATTGAAAGACATTCTAAGGGGTTTTCTGAGGAGAGAAGTCCTACGTTACTAGATTTGGATTCAGGAGGACAATATCAATGGAGGCGTGATGGTGAATATCATATGTATAATCCTTTTGCTATAGCCAAACTCCAGGAATCAGCCCGAATAGGATCATATTCTGTCTACAAAGAATTTGCAGAATTGATTGACAAACAAGATCAGCAATTATCTACCTTGCGCGGCTTATTAGAATTTAAGGAAATATCAACACCTTTAGATATCTCTGAAGTTGAATCTGCTGACAATATAGTTAAAAGGTTTGCTACAGGTGCCATATCACTAGGGGCAATTAGTCCTGAAGCTCATGAAACCTTAGCTATTGCCATGAACAAAATAGGAGCTCGTAGCAATACAGGTGAAGGCGGCGAAGATTCAAGAAGGTTTTCTTTAGATGAAGATGGTGAAAATAGAAATAGCGCTATAAAACAAGTGGCCTCTGGTAGATTTGGCGTAACTACTAACTATTTAGTCAATGCAACAGATTTGCAAATTAAAATGGCACAAGGCTCAAAACCTGGAGAAGGCGGGCAATTACCAGGACATAAAGTGGATGATTATATTGGATGGGTTAGACATACAACACCTGGAGTTGAATTAATATCACCACCACCCCATCATGATATTTATTCCATAGAGGACTTAGCACAACTTATTCATGATTTAAAAAATGTAAACTCAAATGCAAGAATACATGTAAAGCTGGTAGCTGAAGCAGGAGTTGGTACGATTGCTGCTGGTGTATCAAAAGGCCATGGCGACGTCGTGCTTATAAGTGGAGATAGCGGGGGAACAGGAGCCTCTCCTGAAACATCTATTAAACATGCTGGATTGCCTTGGGAGTTAGGTATTGCTGAAACTCAACAGGTTTTAGTGGAAAATGATTTAAGAGGAAGAATTGTTGTCCAGGCAGATGGGCAACTTAAAACTGGTAGAGATGTAGCAATTGCTTGTTTGCTTGGTGCAGAGGAATTTGGTTTTGCTACAGCACCTTTGGTAACAATGGGTTGTATTATGTTGAGAAAATGCCACTTAAACGCTTGTTCTGTAGGTATAGCAACACAAGATTCTGAACTCAGGAAAAATTTTGCAGGAAAACCTGAACACGTTATTAATTATTTTTATTTCATAGCTGAACATATGCGAGAAATTATGGCAAGTTTAGGATTTAAAACAGTTAATGAAATGATTGGTCGTGTAGATAAGCTGGATAGTAGAGTAGCGATTGATCACTGGAAGGCAAAGGGATTAGATTTTTCTAAATTACTATATAAACCACAAAGATTTGACGAAGTAGATACATACTGTGTGTCAGATCAAGACCATGCATTGGATAAAGCGTTAGATAATATTTTGATTGAAAACGCAGAATTAGCTATTAATAACGGGGAAAACGTAACCATTTCACATCAAATTAAGAATTCTAATAGAACAGTTGGTGCGATGTTAAGTGGCGAGGTGGCAAAAAAATATGGTGAGGACGGGCTAAAGGAGAATACCATAAATGTAGAGTTTAAAGGTTCTGCAGGTCAGAGTTTTGGAGCCTTTTTGGCCAAAGGAATTACTTTCAATTTAGAAGGTGATGCAAATGATTACATCGGTAAGGGAATGTCTGGAGGAAGAATTTCGGTAAGACCCCCCAAGGAATCTAAATTTATTCCTGAAGAAAATATCATTACTGGTAACGTTAGTTTATATGGAGCTACTGGTGGCGAAATGTATTTGAGAGGAATGGCTGGCGAACGATTTGCTGTAAGAAATAGTGGTGCAATGGCGGTTGTTGAAGGTGTTGGTGATCATGGCTGTGAATATATGACTGGCGGGATAGTTGTTGTTTTAGGAAGTACTGGCAGAAATTTTGCAGCAGGTATGAGTGGCGGTATTTCATATGTTTATGATCCAGATGGAACATTTATTGATAAATGTAATAGTGAAATGGTAAAAATTGGTCCTTTAGATATTTCTGAAGATGAGATTGTTTTGAAAAATTTGATTGAAAATCATCTTGAATATACAGGTAGTGAAAATGCAAATAAAATCCTCAATAATTGGGAACAATCAAAAGAATCATTTATAAAAGTTATGCCAAGTGCATATGCATTGGTTTTGGAACAACAAGGTTTAGCGTTACCGAAAGAAATGGAGAAGATTTTGAATGGGTAAACCATTGGGATTCAAGGATTTTAAAAGAGAGACACCAAAAAAAATAGATGCTAATGCAAGAATAGCAAATTGGAAAGAAATATATTTGAAATGGCCAGAATCAGAGATAAGAGATCAAGGAGCTCGCTGCATGGATTGTGGCGTTCCATTTTGTCACACTGGATGTCCTTTAGGAAATATAATTCCAGAATTTAATGATCTAGTTTATAAAGGCGAATGGCAAAAGGCACTGGAAGTATTGCATTCAACAAATAATTTCCCTGAATTTACAGGAAGAATTTGCCCTGCTCCATGTGAAGCAGCTTGTGTTTTAAATATTAATCAGGATCCTGTGACTATAGAATACATCGAAAAATCGATTATAGAAACAGGTTTTGAAAACGGATGGGTTGTGCCTCAAGAACCCAAAATAAGAACTGGGAAAAAGGTCGCTGTTGTTGGTTCAGGACCAGCAGGCTTAGCTGCTGCACATCAATTAAATAAATCTGGACACACAGTCACAGTCTATGAGAGAGATGATTACATTGGAGGATTACTACGAATCGGAATTCCTGAATTTAAACTAGAAAAATCTGTTGTTCAGAGAAGAGTTGATTTAATGTCTGAAGAAGGGATTAAGTTTGTAACTGGAACTAATATAGGAATTGATATAAAGCACGATGAATTATTAGATTCGTTCGATGCTATCTGTTTAAGTGGAGGGTCTACTATACCTCGAGATTTACCAATCCCTGGAAGAGATCTTAAGGGAGTTTATTTTGCGATGGAATATCTAAGTCAGCAAAATAAAGAACTTTCTGGAGAGTATATAGATTCAGATGAAAAAATTTCAGCAGAAGGTAAGAAGGTTGTTATTATTGGTGGTGGTGATACTGGTGCAGATTGTTTAGGAACAGCACATAGACAAGGGGCAGAAATAATATATCAATACGAATTACTTTCAGAACCTCCTCTCGAAAGATCAAACAATAATCCGTGGCCTTATTGGCCCCTTATACTCAGAATTTCCTCTGCTCATGAAGAAGGTGGTACAAGAGAATTTAGCGTATTAACAAAATCCTTTTCTGGTGAGAATGGTGTACTGAAATCATTGCAAGGTGTCAAAATTGAATGGATACAAGATGAGAATGGTAGACCAATAATGTCTGAAATTCCAGGGACTGAATTTGAAATAGAAGTCGATTTAGTTTTATTAGCAATGGGTTTTGTTCATCCGCAACAGGAAGGAATTATTGACCAACTAGGAATTGAACTGGATGGACGCAATAACGTTAATACGAATATTCAACATATGACGAATGTTGATAAAGTTTTTTCTGCTGGTGATATGCATAGAGGACAATCGCTTGTTGTTTGGGCTATAGCTGAAGGTAGGGAAGCTGCATATCATATAGACAAATATCTTATGGGTGTTACTGAACTACCTCAGAGTTTACCCGGGGCATTACCTAGATAATATATACGATTAAAGACTATGATATACTTCAGTTTATTTACTTTTTGTATTAGGTGTGGATATGCAAACGCTTAGGATAGCAATGGCACAAATTAATCCTGTTGTGGGCGATATTCAAGGCAACACGGATAAGATTAAGAATTACATAAAACAAGCTCAAAAGGAAAATGTGGATGTTATAACCTTTCCTGAACTTGCGTTAACTGGATATCCACCTGAAGATTTATTATTCAAGACCCACTTCATAAACGACATCAAGAAACATTTAGAAGAAGTTACAAAATCTACACAAGGAATAACTGCAATCATTGGTTTAGCGCGAGAGGAAAATGGATTACTAAATTCTGCAGCAGTTATATATGACAGAAAAATCATTAATTTTTATGATAAAAAAATCCTTCCCAATTATGGCGTATTCGACGAAAAGAGATATTTTATATCTGGTAAAAATAACCCTGTATATTTAATTAATGGAATAACTGTAGGTATAAATATATGTGAAGATATTTGGTTTGAAGATGGACCAACCAAAGATCAAGCTGATTTAGGCGCACAATTAATATTGAATATTAATGGTTCTCCTTTTGATACTGAAAAAAGAGATATTCGTGAAAATATGCTTAAAGAGCGTGCATTACACAATAATTTGTATATTAGTTATACGAATATGGTTGGTGGACAAGATGAGCTTGTTTTTGATGGTGGAAGTGTACTTTTAAATCCAGCTGGAGAAATTATTTCCCGAGGAAAAGCTTTTGAGGAAGATCTCATAATCACCGATCTATATCTGGAAGAAACTACAAATTTTGTAGAAAGTAATACAAATATTTTTGTTTCAAACACTTTTAAAAATAAAAATCCCAGAACAATACCTGATAATCACATTGTAGAAATCAGTAAATTGGAGCAAATCCATAAAGCATTAATTTTAGGCACTCGAGATTATGTAAATAAAAGCGGATTTACGAAAGTTATATTAGGTTTGTCAGGAGGCATTGATTCTGCGTTAACATGCTATATAGCTGTTAAGGCTTTTGGTAAAGAAAATGTATTAGGAGTTATTATGCCTTCCCGTTTTTCTTCAGAGGGTAGTATTACTGATTCACAATTATTGGCAAATAATCTTGGTATAGATACAAAAATAATACCGATTGAGCCTGCATATTCGTCATTTTTAGACATGTTATCTGAGTCTTTTGAAGGCACAAGTGTAGATGTTGCTGAAGAAAACCTTCAGGCAAGAATACGAGGTAATATATTAATGGCCTTATCTAATAAATTTAATTGGATTACTTTAATTACTGGGAATAAAAGCGAAATGGCAACTGGTTATAGTACTTTGTATGGTGATATGGCTGGTGGATTTGCAGTACTAAAAGATGTTCCGAAAACATTAGTGTATGAATTATGTAGATATATAAATACCTTACAAGATACAGATTTAATACCTGAAACGATAATTACCAAACCACCTAGTGCAGAATTAAGAGAAGATCAAAAAGATGAAGATTCTTTACCTCCCTATGACATACTAGATGCAATCTTAAAATATTATGTGGAGGAAGATAGATCTTTTCAAGAAATTGTTGATCTAGGTTATGATGAAGCGGTAGTTAAAAGAACTACATTGTTACTTGATAGGAGTGAATATAAAAGAAAACAGTCTCCCCCCGGGGTGAAAATCACCCCTAGAAATTTTGGTAGGGATAGAAGGATTCCGTTAATTAATAAGTATAAAAATTGGTGAGGATTTTTTATGGCACTAATAATTAAAAATTGTAATGTGATTGATGGTACGGGCAATGCTCCAGTTAAAAACCAATCAATCCGCGTTGATAGCGGAAAAATTGAATGGATTGGTAATAGTGATGAGTTTCCGTATGAAATAAATATAGATGATCAAGTGTTAGATATCGCTGGAATTACTGTCATGCCAGGTATGATGGATACTCATATTCATATCACACAGGGTTATGAAGTAGACCAAAGTGGATTTTTAACTGAAACGATTCCATTTCTAACTGTTAGAGCAATAGATAGTTGTGAAAAGATTCTGCAATCTGGATTCACTACTGTAAGAAATATGGGGACATATGGATTTGTAGACGTGGCTATGAAAAATGCTTTTCAAAGAGGAATGATTGCTGGCCCCAGAATGATTGCTTCTGGCGAGATGCTTATGTCAACTGTTTCAGGTGAGCTTGGGTATTTGAGACATGAAATAGATATACCTGATATGAAATCTGGTATATTTTCTGGTGCAGATGAGGCGCGAAGAGCTGCAAGGTATCAGTTTTATCATGGAGCTGACGTTATTAAATTAATCGCTAGTGGTAGAGTTGGATCAGACGCATATACTCTTCCATGGGATACTGAAGTAGAACGATCAGAAATAAAAGCTATTACAGATGAAGCTCATAGATTAAATCGCAAGGTTGCAGCACACGCATATTCATCTGAATCGGTTAGAGACTGTGTGTTAGAAGGTATTGATAGTATCGAACATGGAGTCATGATTGATTTGGAAACTATAAAATTAATGGCTGATAATGGTACATTTTTAGTACCTACCATGAATGCATTTAATAGTTATCTACAACCTGACGCTGAGCAACGTTATCCTCAATACAGATTAAATCGTGGAAGACCAATGGCTACGATACAAAGAGATAATTTTGAAGAATACCTTAAACATAAACTACCAATTGCCGTTGGTTCAGATGGACCAAGACCTGGTTCACCACCAGGTTCAAACGCCAGAGAAATTGAATTATTAGTAAGTGCTGGTATGGATAATTTATCAGCAATTAATTCAGCAACATTAAAAAGTGCTGAGTTACTAGGTATTGATAAAGAATTAGGATCAATAGAAGTTGGAAAAACTGCTGATATCATATTAGTTGATGGTAATCCTGAAAAAGACATATCAATTTTAAAAGATATTGATAAAATTAAAGTTGTTATTATTGAAGGTAAAGTTGTAAAAGACATTAGTAATTAAAATCTTGTTTTTAACTGGGCGTGGCTATGAGTTCAAATTCGATAAAATTATCATTAGTTGTATTTACTAATGTATTTTTTGTGGTTTTCATTGGTTTTAATTTATTAGATTTAGATTTAGCTCTCAACGCAAGAATTACATTTGTAGTTTTACTTTTGGCAATATCATTATGGATAACTGAGATAATACCTGCATTTCTTACAGGTTTATTGGCTATTACAATCTTGGGATTATTTGCAGACAAAACAAGTGTAGCTAACGTTTTTATTGGTTTCTCAAATCCTATAACACTATTTTTATTTGGGGTTTTAGGTATGGGTGTAATTGTCAGAGAAATTGGTCTGGGAGAAAAAATGGCATATATATTAATAGGGTTAGCAAAAAGTAACCCTATATTACTTTTCTTTCAAACCTTACTTTCGTTTGTAGTACTAACATTTTTCATTCCTTCCGCCACAACGAGGAATGCGATTTTAGTTCCAGTTTATGATGAAGTATTCAGCTTATGGAATATAGACCCTAGTGGTGGATTTGGTAAAGCGATAACTTTATCTTTAGGGTCCCTGAATCGATTAGCATCCTCGGCTGTTTTAACTGGTGGTATCGCTCCAATTGCAGCAGCAGGTTTGCTAGATATGAATATTTCCTGGTTTAAATGGTTTGTTCTCTTAAGTATTCCTTATTATTTCATATTGTTTATTGGGGGACTATTTTTATTTTTTATATATAGGAAAGGTTTTCAAACTGTTGAAAAGAAAAATTGGAATTTGGAAAAAACTAATTTAAATTCAGATCAAATAAAAGTTATAGTGCTCTTACTTTTTGCAGGTTTTGTATGGTTTACTGATTCTTTTCATGATATACATCCTGCAATTCCAATACTTATTGCAAATATAATATTGATTCTACCTAAATTTGGCGTTGTTTCGTGGAAAGTTGTGGAGCAGGGCATTGATTGGGGTACAATAATACTGATAGCCGCTTCGTTTTCTCTAGCTTTTGCGATAACAGATTCAGGTTTGGCAAATTGGATTAAAGACATAACCAATAGCTTTGTTGAATTAGGTAGTGACAGTACTTTTACAGTACTGTTGTTGTTAACAGTAGTTTGTTCTGTTATCCGTTTTTTAATACCCAATATTGTTGGATACCTTGCAATAGTAATACCAGTAGCAACTTTAATTGGAACTACTTATGGCATAGATCCAATTATTACAGGTTTAATGGCATTAATATTAGGAGACGGTGTAGTTTTTTATGTATCTGCTGGTACATCTGGGATATTAGTATTTGGTAAAGGAAATGTGCCTGGCCCTGAGATTTTTCGATTTGCTCTATTAATGCTTTTAGTATGTGTAATCGTTGTATTATTTGTAGGAGTACCTTGGTGGACTTTAAACATATAGTCATTTAATAGGAGATGAAATGAAATTTTCTTTATTATTATTTAGTGGTTCTGCGAATCATAATTCAAAAGATTGGTTAGATAATATTGAACAACAAACTTTAACTGCTCAAGAATCTGGTTTTGATGGAATATGGGGTGCTGGAGGCCATGCTAGTGGTGATGGAATGCTTAATACTACATTACTTCTGTCAAGACTTTCAGGTAAGTTAACAAATATGGAGTTTGGGGCTTTATATTTACTACCTCTTGAGAATCCCGTTACCTTGGCAGAAGAAATTGCAGCCTTGGATGTGCTTACGGAAGGTAAACTTACTATAGCCGTTTCATTAGGCTGGAGGGAATTTCAGTTTAAAGCATTCGGACTTGATCCCAAAGAGAGATTGCCACGGTTTTTGGAAACTTTAGAAATTATGAAATCTTTATGGCAAGAAACCACATTTAAACATAAAGGAAGATTTTATGATTTAGAATTTGAAAGAGGAATAAAAAAACCTCAGCAAAAACCTTACCCCAAAATACTTATTGCAGCAAATGCAGATGTAGGAATTAAGCGATCTGCAAGAATAGCAAATGGATGGTTGATAAGTACGAGGGCGAAATACGAGACTATAGCAAGACAATCACTTTTACATAAAGACGCCCTAGCAGAGTACAACACTGAAGGCACAATATGGGCCTGGAGAGAATGTTACGTCCATGAAAGCAAGGCAAAGGCAATAGAAACCATAAGGCCATATGCTGAGGCTCTATATGCAGACAGAGCTTCGTTGGGACATGCTAGAGATTTGCCTGACGCAGACCGACTAGATACATCTTTTGATGAAATAGTGAAAGATAGATTTATAATTGGTGATGTAGAAGAATGTGTCGAAGAGATTAAAAGATATGAATCTTTAGGGGTTGAAAGTATAATTTTCAGAATGCAGTGGCCAGAAATGCCACAAGAATTAACAATAAATTCAATAAAAAAAATGAAGGAAGTAATAAAACATTTTAGATAAAATACAAATACTTGTATAATTTATTCTGTTTAGATATATACTGGTTATAATATAAAATAGGTATGATAATTAATTAAAGAGGAACGCCATGACTACAGAAAAAGAAAAAGCATTGGATTTAGCTATTAATCAAATAGAAAAAGAATTTGGTAAAGGCTCAATTATGAGACTTGGTGCCTCAGATGCAGTTTCAGTGGAGGTTATTTCTTCAGGTTCGTTAGCAGTTGATGTGGCATTGGGTGCTGGGGGCATACCAAAAGGTAGAATAACCGAAATATTTGGTGCAGAATCATCAGGAAAAACAACATTAGCTTATCATGTTGCTGCTGAGACACAGAAAGCAGGCGGAATAGCCGCATTCATCGACGTGGAGCATGCTCTTGATCCACTATATGCAGAAAAATGCGGAATTAATATAGAAGACTTACTTATTTCACAACCTGATGATGCTGAGCAGGCCTTGGAAATTGTAGATTATTTGGTACGAAGTGGTGGTGTTGATCTCGTTGTTGTTGATAGTGTAGCAGCATTAGTGCCTCGAGCTGAGCTAGAAGGCGACATGGGGGATTCGCATATGGGTCTTCAAGCTCGTTTGTTATCTCAGGCGTTGCGAAAGCTGACAGGTGGTGTAAGTAAATCCAATACAGCAGTTATTTTTATTAACCAAATCCGAGAAAAAATTGGTGTAGTATTTGGTAATCCAGAGGTTACACCGGGTGGTCGAGCTTTAAAATACTACAGTTCTGTACGAATCGATTTGAGAAGAGTTGAAACCTTGAAAAAAGGGACTGAAAATATTGGTAATAGATCAAGAGCAAGAATAGTGAAAAATAAAGTTTCTGCTCCATTTAGTGTAGCGGAATTTGATATTATGTTTGGTCAGGGAATAAGTAGAGAGGCTGATATCGTAGACCTTGGTGTTACAGAAGAAGTCTTAACAAAAAGCGGTTCTTTTTATTCATATGGCGACGTCAGACTTGGCCAAGGAAGAGAACAGGTTAAAGAGTATCTCAAAGAAAACCAAGATATATGTGAAGATATTGAGAATAAAATTCGCGAATCAAGAAAAGCAAAATCTAGTGTATAGGAGATAGGTTTATGTCAGGTCACTCAAAATGGTCAACAATTAAACGAAAAAAAGGTGCTGCGGATGCTAAAAGAGGTCAGTTATTTACTAAATTAACAAGAGAGATATTAATAGCTGCAAGATCTGGTGGGGCTGATGCTGATATGAATTTTCAGTTAAGATTGGCTGTGCAAAAAGCAAGAGATAGCAATATGCCCTTGGCAAATATAGAACGTGCAATTCAAAGAGGCGGAGGAACTTCTGGTGATAGTACAGAACGATTTGAAGAAGTTTCCTATGAAGGGTATGCATCTGGAGGGGCAGCTATATTTATTGAAGCTGTAACTGATAATTTGAATCGTACAGTAGCAGAAATACGTAGTACTTTTTCAAAATCAGGCGGAAACCTGGGTGAGCCTGGATCTGTTTCTTGGAATTTTGAATCTAAAGGTATTGTGGTTGTTGAAACTGGAGATTTTGATCAAGATGAAGTAGTATTATTTGCCATTGATAATGGAGCTGAAGATGTGGATATTAATGATGATAATATTGAAATAAGAACCCCTATCGAAATGTTAGAAAATGTCCGAAAGAGTTTGGAAGAGTTTGGGGTAGTTATAATCAAATCCGAATTATCTAAAATTCCAAAAACATTATTGAATGTTGAGACCAATGTTGCCATTCAAATATTAAAATTACTAGATAAATTTGAAGATCTAGACGATGTTCAAAAAGTGTATACTAATGCTGATTTTTCAGATCAAGCTTTGGAAGCGTATGCTCAAACGATTTAAATTCACTCATTTAATGGGAAATTAAATTTGAAGATTATTGGGTTCGATCCAGGAACAATTAAAATGGGATATGGGGTTATTGAAGTTCAACAATCCGCAATCGAACTTGTTGAATTTGGTGTATTAAAAGCTAAACCAAATTTAGATTTGAGTAAACGCCTATATTTAATCTATCAGCAATTAATGGAAGTTTTGAATATCCATAATCCCTCCGAGTTGGCAGTTGAACATCCTTTTGTTGATAAAAACGTAAGATCTGCAATTGCAATAGGTCAGGCACAGAGTTTAGTTTTTCTTGGTTCTGGGGAGAAAGATATTCCCTGCCAAAGCTATTCTCCAAGAGAGGTGAAAATCAATATAACTGGATATGGGAATTCTTCCAAGATCCAAGTCGAAAATAGTGTTAAAATGCAATTACAAGTTAAAGAAGGTCTTTCTTTTGATTCGGCAGATGCTATAGCTGTTGCTTTAACACACGCTCAGCAAATCAAAATGAACAAAATAATAGGATAATTATGATTGCATATATAGAAGGAATAATAGATGAAATTTTTGATGACTCCATCATTTTAAAAGTTGGAGGATTTGGTATTTCAATAAATGTTTTAACTAAGTCAGGCAATTTATATAATTTAATCGGAAAACGAGCAGTATTATATACAAGTTTAGTTGTAAAGGATGGCTATCCAACGATTTACGGTTTTGTAAATTCAAGTCAAAAAACCATGTTTACTTTTCTTACTAGTGTTAGTGGTATTGGGCCTAAAAATGCGATGGCAATATTAGATTCATTAGAAATTAGCCAAATTGTTAATTCGATTACAATTGGCGATTCAACAATGCTAAATTCAGTTTCTGGGATAGGTCCAAAAACGGCAGCAAGAATAGTTTTGGAGCTCAAAGATAAATTAGACCAATTTGTAGGACTTCATACAGAAGAAACCTTTTCTGATGATGTTGATATTTTTTCAGCTATGCAAGGTCTTGGTTATTCAGACAGAGAAATAAGAATTGCAATTAGAGACACAAAATTTGAAGATAATCTTTCCTTTGAAGATAAAATTAAAACCTTACTACAAAAAATTGCGGAATTGAATTAATGGTAAGCGATAATACAATTGCAGGATATGATGAATCGGTTCCATTTAAAATTGTTTCGGATTTTTCACCAACAGGAGATCAACCTAAAGCAATAAATAATTTGGTTAATGGATTGCAAGAAGGTATGTCGAAACAGGTGCTTTTGGGTGTTACAGGCTCTGGTAAAACTTTTACTATGGCTAAAACAATAGAAAAAATGCAAAAACCTGCTCTTATTATGGCGCCAAATAAAACATTAGCTGCTCAACTAGCAACCGAATTTAGGGAATTTTTCCCCCATAATGCCGTTGAATATTTTGTTAGTTATTATGATTACTATCAACCTGAGGCATATGTCCCCCAAACAGATACATACATCGAAAAAGATGCAAGTATTAATGAACATATTGATAAACTTAGACTTTCAGCGACCAGATCTTTGCTTAGCAGAAAAGATGTGATAATTGTTGCCTCAGTTTCTTGTATTTATGGCCTTGGGGATCCTCATGACTATCAGAGTTTTGTTCTTACTGTATCTACTGGAGACAAGAAGAAAATTGGCCTATTGATTCGGCAACTAATTGGGATGCAATATGATAGAAACGATATGGATTTAGCACGTGGAAGGTTTCGATTAAAGGGCGATATTATTGATTTAATCCCTGCATATCAAGATTTTGCTGTTCGAATTCAGTTTTGGGGAGATGAGATTGAAAAAATTCAAGATTTTGATCAACTAACTGGTGAAGTTTTGAGAGAGAGAGAAAGTGTAGAATTATATCCTGCCAAGCATTTTGTGACTCCAGAAGAAAAATTATTAACTAGCATTGGAACCATTAGAGATGAATTAGATTTAAGATTAAATGAATTGAGAATAGAGGAAAAATTATTAGAAGTACAACGTCTCGAATCAAGAACCAATTTTGATTTGGAAATGCTTCAACAACTGGGTTATTGTTCTGGAATAGAAAATTATTCAAGACATTTATCTCAGCGTTCTAAAGGTAGTGCTCCCTGGACTCTTTTAGATTATTTCCCAGACGATTTTTTAGTATTTTTAGATGAGTCACATATGACATTACCACAGTTGCATGGTATGTATCGTGGTGATATGTCGCGAAAAACAACCTTAGTTGAGTATGGTTTTAGACTTCCATCCGCATTAGATAATCGTCCATTAAATTATGATGAGTTTACAGAAAAGGTGAATCAAATTGTGTATGTATCTGCTACACCCGGAGAATTTGAACTAAAGAACAGTGAATCTATCGTAGAACAGGTAATAAGACCAACAGGGTTACTGGATCCTGTTGTAGAAGTAAGACCAACAATAGGACAAATTGATGATCTTCTTGAAGAAATTAGAGATAGAATTCATAAAAAACAAAGATGTTTAATTACAACTTTAACTAAAAGAATGGCTGAAGAGTTAGCAGAATATCTCCTTGAGATGAAAATAAAAACAGCATATTTACACTCAGACCTAGATACACTAGAACGGACTGATCGTTTGCGAGATTTACGATTTGGTATTTATGATGTTGTTGTAGGCATAAATTTACTTCGTGAAGGACTTGATTTACCCGAAGTTAGTTTAATTGCTATTTTGGATGCTGATAAGGAAGGTTACTTGAGGTCACAGTCTGCTCTAATACAAACTATAGGTAGAGCAGCAAGACACGTTGAAGGTCATGTAATAATGTATGCTGATAAATTAACAAGATCAATGAATTTGGCAATTAATGAAACAAACCGACGTCGTGAACTTCAAATGCAGTATAATGTTCAGCATAATATAGAACCTATAGGAATTAGTAAAAGTATCAAAGATATTACCGATCGAGTACGTGAGATTTCAGGATTTAATGAAAGTTCTAATCCTAAATCAAATGAACCTTTAATTGTGGATAAAGCTCAGATAGCAAATATGATTAAAGATTTAGAAAGAGATATGAAAAAATATGCAACTCAACTGGAGTTTGAAAAAGCTGCATTGATTAGAGATCAAATAAAAGAATTGCGAAATATATTGATTATTGAAGATGATGATAAACTACCTATAATGGCAATTGAAGAGAATAAATGAGGATTGTATGAAGCCAAAATTTTTTGAAGGGTGTAAAGTTAAAATTCAAAATTTTGATCGTGGATACGATGGTAGAATTGGTATATTAGAAACTATTGGATCTAAGCAAAATAAAGAATGGAAAGTAGTTTTTGAATGGCCTCTTGGTGGTTTAGCTGGGCATGTAGTAGTACCAGAAGACAACTTACAGGTGTTATAATTCTAGTTGTTGTTTACAATTCGATGTATAATAAAAACAAGAAATAGTAGTTTATGCGGAGGTTTTATAATGAGTGATGTTTCTAGAGCTCAAGTATTAGAAAAATTAAAAGAAGTTTATGATCCAGAAATTCCTGTCAATGTAGTAGATCTAGGATTAATATACAATATTGATGTGAGTGACAATAATATCCACGTGTTGATGACTTTAACAGCACCAGGATGTGGCATGGGTCCATATATCGCTCAGCAAGCTGAATGGGCAATCGCTGAAATAGATGAAATTAATGATGTAAGTGTTGAAATGACATTTGATCCTCCATGGTCTCCAGATCTTATTACAGAGGATGGAAAAGCTGTACTAGGTATTTGATCGCTATATAACAAAGCAGGGATGTGTAATGAATCAGCCAAACAATGCTAAATTGGAGGCCTTGAAAAAATCTTGGCAACAAAAAAAAGCAATTAACGATAAATTAGATAAAATAGGCTTTAAAATTGGTGTTTATAGTGGAAAAGGTGGAGTGGGTAAAACTACTGTAGCGGTCAATTTGGCAGTTTCACTAGGTAATAAAGATAAACAAGTTGGTATATTAGATACAGATGTTGATTGTCCTAATGTTCCAAAAATTATTGGAGTTCACCAAGATGCAATTTATCAAAATGGAGTTATAACTCCAGGTCAAGCATTTGGAGTCAAAGTAGTATCTATGGGATTTTTTCAAGAGAATGAAGAAGAAGCTATAATTTGGCGTGGACCTATGATTCATAATGCAATTAATCAATTTTTGCAAACGACTGAATGGGGAGATTTAGATATTCTTGTAGTAGACTTGCCTCCTGGAACCTCAGATGCACCTTTGAGCGTGATGCAGAATTTACAACTTGACGGATTTGTCGTGGTTACTACTCCTCATGAATTAGCAAAACTAGACGCAAAACGATCTATAAACATGATCAGAAAAATGAATGTAGATGTGATAGGCGTGGTTGAAAACTTTTCAGGTGGCCAATTTGGCAGCGGAGGTGGAGAAAGTTTGGCACAAGAGATGGATGTACCATTTTTAGGATGTATAAATCTTCGTGATGATTATCAGTTGATGGATAGCCCAACTATTGTAAAAAACAAAGAAGCCAATGCTGAATACGAGGTCATTGCAAATCAAGTTTTATCAAGTTTAACAAACAAGTAGTTATTTGTTTTTAATAGAGTCTCGTATATGATTTAATCTGTTGTTAGTCATTTCCATGACGTGCCCTACTATTCTTTTTATAGTGTACCTATTTTCGCCAGCACTAACTGAGGCAAGATTACCTAAATCGGTTTTTTCTTCTATATCTTTATTCATATTTTCATCACTTAATGAGTGAATGATACTTGTTAGATAAGCTCTTGAAGCTCTAATTTCTGCAATGTTAGTTTCGACCTCCGAAACAGGGAAACCTAGCTTTTTTCTTACTTTGATTATATGTTGTATATGATCTTTGTGGTGTGTGTTAATCCTATGAAGTAATCTTCTCACAGTCATAGGTCCCTCTTCTCCAGTATCTTCAGAATGGAATGTTTCAAGATCTTTTTCAGATAAACTGTTGACTAATTCTATCGCGGCATTTAATTGATCATTTAATTCGTTTGTTAATTCGGATGAAATTCCATCGCTCATAATACAACACCTCTATAATATTTAAATGGATTACTTATTTTCTTTTAATAAAGATAGTAACTGTTTTTCCAATAACAACATTTTGTTTATAAGACTTTCAGCAGATTCTCCTTCAGCTGGAGCTACGTTTTGTTCTAATTGGTTATCATTCATATCTAAAAAGTATGAAATAAATTCTATGCGAGCTGCAGATAAATCTGCAATCAAGCTTCTGCTTTCGCTTCGTGGAATTCCTTGTCCCCATTTTGTCCATAAGAGCTGTTCACGTGTGCCGTGGTATTCACTGATAAGATTTTGTAATACTGTGCGGACACTTTGTTTTGAACTTAGTTCTGTATCTAATGTACTGTCATTGATTTCTTGGGTGTACAAAGTTGTTTGATCATACGTTTCCTCAAGGGATTTTTTATATTTATCACTTTTATTGTTCATAACCTATTCCTTTGTTAAAAAGTACCTCCACCTATAGTTGGAACAAAATGTATTTCAAATCCATCTTCAAGATGTTCCAATAAAGGATTATTTGATATTTCATCATTGATAACAACAGACAATCCGTCTTTAATAAGATTTCCCTCAGTTAATTGTTGCTTCATTCCTGGATATTCTTTGTCTAGCTTATTTATTAATTCAGTAATACTCGAAGCATTAATTTCAACGATATGTTTATCGTTGGTTAGTTTTCGCATTAATGATGGAATAAATACCTGTAACATTAGCAATTCATGGAATTTAATATGTCAGATCTGTGATCCTGAATACCTTTAGTTATTGAAGCTGGATTCATTGGTAAGCTGGATTGTCTTACTCCAGTTGCATTGTAAATTGCATTTGCTACTGCAGCGGGAGGTGAAACGATATTAGCTTCTCCAACACCTCTAACTCCGTAAGGATGTCCATCGCTAGGGACTTCAACAATTATTGTGTCAATCATTGGTAAATCTAAAGAAGTAGGCATACGATAGTCAAGTAAACTAGAGTTTGTCATTCTGCCATCATCTGTCATAAAGTATTCTTCGTTTAATGCCCAGCCAATACCCTGTACACTTCCACCCTGCATTTGTCCTTCAACAAAGCTTGGGTATATTGCCTTACCAGCATCTTGTACACAGGTGAATCTTAAAACAGTAGTTTTTCCAGTTTCAGGATCAATTTTTACATCACATATCGCACCTGCAAATGATCCTCCTCCTGCACCCATTCCTCCTTTACTTACACTTCCTCTTCCTACAATAGGTGCTCCAGATTTTGCTGCTAATTCTTTAAATGTCATTTTTAATTCGGTATCTTGTTTGGAAAAGAATACCCCATCTTCAAATTCAACATTGTCAGCATCAATAGACCAAATACCGGCGACTTTGGATATCATTTGATTTTTAACGTCAATTGCTGCTTCGTATGCAGCCCATCCTGTGGCGTAGGTAGTACGACTTCCACCAGTTACAGATGTAAATCCTATAGAATCAGTATCAACAACAGAAGGTATAACATCTTCAGGTAACAAACCAAGTACTTCCGCAGCTTGCATTGCTATTGACGTTCTTGTGCCACCAATATCTGTTGATCCTTCAACAAGGTTTATGGTTCCATTTTTGCTAAGGCTGATAGTACATGCAGATTCTAGTCCCACATTGAACCAATAACCTATAGCTATTCCTCGGCCAACATGTGGTTCTGTAATAGGAGAATTATAATGCTCACTATCTTTAATAGTCTTTATTACTTCTTCACAGCCAATAGTTGGATATACTGGACCGTCAGCTCGACGAGTTCCTTTTTTTGCTGTATTTATTAGTCGTATTTCTGCAGGGTCCATCTGTAATTTTTCTGCAACTTCATCAATTACTGTTTCAGTTGCAAAAGCAGCCATTGTAGCCCCCGGAGCCCGGTAAGCAGCAGTTTTAGCCTTATTAACAATAACATCATATCCGTCTATTAATACATTAGGGATGTCATATGCTGCAAACACGCAGTAACTCCCAGCAGCTACAGGTGATCCCGGGAAGGCTCCTGCTTCGAATTCAAGGTGTGCTTGTGCCGCAATGAATTTACCAGATTTGTCTGCGCCTATTTTAACTCGCATTAATGTTCCAGGAGTTGGGCCAGTGCATTCAAATACTTCTTTTCTAGACATAACCAATTTAACAGGATGACCAGAAGCTCTCGACAATAATGCAGCTACAGGTTCTAAATAAACTGGTATTTTCCCTCCAAAGCCTCCGCCAATTTCTAAAGGTACGACTTTGACTTGTGAAATGGGTACCCCTAAGATATCTGCTGTTGTATCTCTTGCTGGAAATGCACCCTGTGTGCTACACCAAACTGTTATTCGACCATCTTTGCTCCATGAAGCAGTAGCAGCATGAGGTTCTATATAGCCTTGATGTACAGTTTCAGTGGTTAATTCTCTTTCTACAATTATTTCAGCATGCTTAAAAGCTTCTTCAGGGTCACCAAGTTTATGCTGAATATGTTCTGCTAAGTTTGTTTTACCAGGCACTTTTGTGCCTAACTCTTTAGTTTCAAGTTCTTGGTGGATAATAGATTTAGAAGACAAACCCTGAGTTGTATTCAGTACGGGCTCTAAAGTTTCATATTCAAGTTCTATAAGACTTATAGCTTCTTCTGCTATATGTGATGAGGTTGCAGCAACTGCAGCTACAGGCTGGCCTATATATAAGAGTTTGTCTGAAGCCAGAACATTATCTCGAAGATATTTAAGCCTAGTGGTTTCACCTTCGTTTCTATCTTCCGCAGTCTCTATATTTTTATCTGATGAACCAATAAAGTCTTTAGAAGTGACAATTGCTCGTACACCAGGCAATTTTTCTGCTTTTGAAGTGTCTATTTTTTTAATAATTCCATGAGCGATTGGGCTTCTTAGAACCTTCCCATGAAGTAAGTCTGAAATTGAAAAATCAGCACTATAGATAGCTTTTCCTGTTACTTTGTCTACTCCGTCATGCCGTACTGGACGACTTCCAATAACTTTATAATCTTTTTTTACAGTTGCCATTATTATCCCTCTCTTATCTTTTCACCAGCTTTGACTACGGCTCGGACTATTTTGTCATAACCTGTGCATCGACATAGATTATTTGCTAACCAAAACCTAATTTCTTCCTCGGTTGGATTAGGATTTGTATCTAATAGAGCCTTAGATGCTATTAGAAATCCTGGAGTGCATATTCCACATTGTAAAGCAGCTTCTTCAAGAAAGGCTTGTTGTACTGGGTGGAGTCCTTCGGGTGAAGCCATACCTTCTATAGTGGTAATTGTTTTACCATTAACTTCAACTCCAAGAACCAAGCAACTAGTAACAATTCTGTCATCTAGCATTATAGTACAAGCTCCGCAGTTCCCATCATTACAACCTTCTTTTGTTCCAGTTAGTCGTAAGACGTCTCTAAGACATTCAAGAAGACTTTGTCTTGGTTCACATAGAAATTCTGTGTCCTCTCCATTTATTGTGCAACGTACATATGTTTTTGATTGTGTCATTATGCTTCCTTGGCCCTTTCTATAGCTGTTATCAAAGCTCTTCTAGTGAGAACTTCACAAAGATGTTGTCTAAATTCTGCAGTACCTCTCATATCGCTTATAGGTTTAGAAGCATTTTTAGCCATATTTGATACTACTCTAATACTTTCATCATTTATTTCTTGCCCAGAGACTTCTTTATCAATGCCGTCCACAAAAATTGGGGTTGGCCCAACTGAAGCAAGGGAAACCCTTACAGATTCGAAATTCTTTTTATTAGAACTCAAGGTTACTGAAACGCCTGTGCCTACAACAGCAATATCCATTTCATTTCTTGGTATAAATCGGATGTAATTAGCTCCAGATAAATCTGACTTTTTTGGTATTGTGATTGAAATAAGAAGTTCATTTGGCTCAAGTACGGTTTGGCCTGGACCTGAGAACAAATCTTCTAATGCTATAGTTCTTTCTCCATTAACGCTTTGTACATTACATGTTGCGCCCAGAGATATTAATAGAGGTACCGAATCAGCACTTGGAGCAGCATTACAAATATTTCCCCCAAACGAGGCTCTTCCTTGTATTTGGGTACCACCAATGATAGAGGCAGAATCTTTCAATTCTGGGCGAAGATTCATAATGTCATCATTGTTATATATTTTGTAACAAGGGATCGCAGATCCTATTGTTAAATCATTATTTGAATTAATATTTACTTGGTTTAGTTCAGGTATTGATTTAATGTCAATGATTTGACCCGGATTAATGCGGTCTGCTCTCATTTTAACAATTAAATCAGTTCCTCCTGCTAAAATACCTGCATCTTTTTGATGTTCATTAAGTAGAGATAAGGCTTCAGCAAGGGTTTCTGGACTACTATAATCTATCCATTTCAATTCAGCACCCCCCGGTTTCATATTGAAAAACTTTGCCAATAAGGCTTTTTTGGCGATATGGCGAGAATTATATCATATTTTTTTGTTGATATCACAAGCTATAATAACAATTGTTTTGTATAAATTTTAATAATTGGGTAGAAAAGATTTAGTATGGATAAAACTTATGAATGTATAACCTTTGATTTATGGCAAACTCTCATAGTAGATCAACAAGAATGGGGTAAAACACGTTCGGATGTACGTATAAATAGTTCTTACGAAATACTTAGAGAGAATAATATTTCTGTAGAATTAGATCAAATTACACTTGCTTATAAACAAACTTATGAAGAATGTGATGAGCTAAGAAAAAATGGTGTAGATATATCTTTTCGAGATCAGGTTTTAATGTATTTATCATTTATCAAAGAGGGAATTGTTGAAGAGTTAAGTGAATCTTCTATCAGAAAAATTATAAATGATTATGGCTTTGCTTTTTATGAGGCCCCACCTGAATTGGCAATAGGTGCATTAGATATACTTGAGTACGCCCAGTCTAAGCAGTTGAAAATAGGTTTAATTTCTAATTCTGGAACGACACCAGGGATAATTGTAAAAGCATATTTAGAGCAACTAGGAATACTTGAATTTTTTCATTCTATGGTTTTTTCAGATGAATTATTGATTAGCAAGCCATCTGGAAAAATATTTATGAAAAGCTTAATTGATTTACAAGTTATGCCTGAAGACACAATCCATGTAGGAGACAATTTATATTCAGATATTCATGGCGCTATAAGTAATGGCTTAAGTGCAATATGGATAAAAGGGTATGATAATAGAGATATTATAACTTCTCCGACACATACAATTGAAAGATTGGAAGAAATCAAAGATATAATTTAAATTCAAAATTATTGTCAGAAAAACATTGACGTTATTGAAGGGAATTGGTAATATTGTAGTTCAGTTTAAATTTGGAGTGTGAATTGACAATAATTTTAGTCTAACATAAAAGATTTAAAGACCAGACTTAAGGCGGTGCTAGAAGTTTCTGGCAGCGTCTTTATTTTTACCTTAATAATTGAATAGTTTTTCTTAATATAAGAGTAGTTCCTAACTAAAGGTTTATCTCCAGTTAGTTAGAGAACTATAAATGACATTGATGATTCCCTACAATGCGGATTCATTAATGTTGAAGTTGACAAAAAGAATGAAGAATTTTAATTCTTCATTTCTCGAAAACAAAACTAATTTTTATTAGTTTCTGTCTTTTTTTCTGTCAGGGATTTTTTGTGGATAAAGCTACTAAGCGTACACGGGGGATGCCTTGGCACCAACTGCCGAAGAAGGGCGTGGCAAGACTGCGATAAGCCTCGGTTAGTCGTCTAGCTGACTTAACCGGGGATTCCCGAATGGGGTAACCCAATTCACTAAATGTGGATTATCTTTGAACTAACCCTTAATTCAAAGAAGGTAAGCAGGGGAACTGAAACATCTAAGTACCCTGAGGAAGAGAAATCAAAAGAGATTCCCGTAGTAGTGGCGAACGAAATGGGAATAGCCTAAACCATAGAGGCTTCACGGCTTTGGGGCCCATGTCTTTATGGGGTTGCAAGAAGTATGTGTTGAGGCCCATAACTCAACGAGGAGTAAGAAAACCATTTTCTATTCGAATGTTCCTGGAACGGACTGCCAGAGAAGGTGAGAGCCCGGTAGATTAAAGGAAATGGTCTCCTTATTACTTTCTTAAGTAGAGCGGGACACGTGAAATCTTGCTTGAATCTGGGGGGACCATCCTCCAAGGCTAAATACAGTTGGTGACCGATAGTGAACTAGTACCGTGAGGGAAAGGTGAAAAGTACCCCGAGAGGGGAGTGAAATAGACCTGAAACCGTGTACGTACAAACAGTCGGAGTATCGATTTATCGATATGACGGCGTGCCTTTTGAAGAATGAACCTGCGAGTTACTGGGACGTGGCAAGGTTAATCTGCTAAGCAGAGGAGCCGAAGCGAAAGCGAGTCTGAATAGGGCATTCAGTCGCGTTCCGTAGACCCGAAACCAGGCGAGCTACCCATGGCCAGGTTGAAGCTCAGATAGTCTCTGAGTGAAGGACCGAACCCATTTCAAGTACAAATGGATGGGATGAGTTGTGGGTAGAGGTGAAATGCCAATCGAGCTTGGAAATAGCTGGTTCTCCCCGAAATGCATTTAGGTGCAGCGTTGAAGATTGACTTGAGGAGGTAAGGCTCTGGATGGGTCAGGGGGTGCAAACTTACCGATCCCAACCAAACCAAGAATGCCTTAAGCTCGTACTTCAGCAGTGAGACAGTGGGGGATAAGCTCCATTGTCGAGAGGGAAACAGCCCAGACCACCGTCTAAGGTCCCCAAGTATATACTCAGTGTGAAAGGAAGTTGAATCGCCAAAACAGCCAGGAGGTTGGCTTAGAAGCAGCCACCCTTTAAAGAGTGCGTAATAGCTCACTGGTCGAGGGGTTCTGCGCCGACAATTTAACGGGGCTTAAGTATATCACCGAAGACGTGGCATCAGTTTACTGATGGGTAGGGGAGCGTTCTGTAGGCAGTGAAGTCTAGTTGTAAAGCTAGGTGGAGCGTACAGAAGTGAGAATGCAGGTATGAGTAGCGTATATCTCGGTGAGAATCCGAGACGTCGAAAATCTGAGGATTCCTACGCAACGTTTATCGACGTAGGGTTAGTCGGTCCTAAGGTGTATCCGAAAGGAGTAACCGATGGACAGTAGGTCAAAATTCCTACACCACCTATTATTCGTTTTAATACAAAGGGGGGACACGGAAAGGTAGGCTGAGCGTGCCTAATGGACATGGTGCGTTCTTCTTTGAAGGCCATCTCGCAAGACATGTAAATCAGTTAGCGAGGTTATGAGCTGAGGAAGGAGAGAACTCTAGGGCTCGCCCTGGGGGATTCGGTTGAACCTATGCCGTCAAGAAAAGCCTCGTTGTAAGGATAATGGGTGACCGTACCGTAAACCGACACTGGTAGATGAGCATGAAAGTGCTAAGACGGTCGAGAGAACTCTGGTTAAGGAACTCGGCAAAAGGACCCCGTAACTTCGGGATAAGGGGTTCCCTCGGGGTGAAGTCTATTTACTAGACCAGCTCTAGAGGGACACAGCAAATTGGCCCAAGCGACTGTTTATCAAAAACACAGGTCTCTGCTAAGGGGTAACCCTAGGTATAGAGGCTGACGCCTGCCCAGTGCCGGAAGGTTAAAGGGAAAGGTTATCCGTAAGGAGAAGCTTTGAACTGAAGCCCCGGTGAACGGCGGCCGTAACTATAACGGTCCTAAGGTAGCGAAGTCCCTTGTCGGGTAAGTTCCGACCCGCACGAATGGCGTAACGACTTGGGCGCTGTCTCAACCAGAGACTCGGCGAAATTGCATTGGCCGTGAAGATGCGGCCTACCCGCGACAGGACAAAAAGACCCCATGGAGCTTTACTACAGCTTGGCATTGAATTGAGGACTGGAATGTGTAGGATAGGTGGGAGGCTTTGAAGCTTCGGCGCTAGTCGAAGTGGAGCCGTTGTTGAAATACCACTCTTTTCTGTTGTTGATTCTAACCTGTGATAGGCACAGGGACCGTGTCTGGTGGGTAGTTTGACTGGGGCGGTCGCCTCCCAAAGAGTAACGGAGGCGTACAAAGGTTCGCTCAGGACGGATGGAAATCGTCCGAAGAGTGCATTGGCATAAGCGAGCTTGACTGTGAGACCTACAAGTCGAGCAGGTGCGAAAGCAGGTCAAAGTGATCCTACGGTTCCGCATGGAAGGGCCGTGGCTTAACGGATAAAAGCTACCCTGGGGATAACAGGCTTATCTTGCCCAAGAGTTCACATCGACGGCAAGGTTTGGCACCTCGATGTCGGCTCGTCGCATCCTGGGGCTGGAGAAGGTCCCAAGGGTCCGGCTGTTCGCCGGTTAAAGCGGCACGCGAGCTGGGTTCAGAACGTCGTGAGACAGTTCGGTCTCTATCCGTCGTGGGCGCAGGAGATTTGAGGAGAGCTCTTCTTAGTACGAGAGGACCGGAAGGGACAAACCTCTGGTGTTTCGGTTGTTCCGCCAGGAGCAGTGCCGAGTAGCTATGTTTGGATGTGATAAGCGCTGAAGGCATATAAGCGCGAAGCCAACTCCAAGATTAGATCTCCCATCTTGTAATATAGAGTAAGATCACAGGAAGACTACCTGTTTGATAGGCGGCATGTGTAAGTGCAGTAATGCATTCAGCTAAGCCGTACTAATAGATCGAGGGCTTTATCCACAAGAAATTTCATACAGAAAAGGATACAGAAACTAGGTAAATTAAGAAAAGTAACGCGTGTGAGAGGATTATACTGATTATTAACGGCGCGGGGTGGAGCAGTGGCAGCTCGTCGGGCTCATAACCCGAAGGTCGGCGGTTCGAATCCGTCCCCCGCTACCAATTTACCCTTTAAGAAAAACTATCAATTGTGAAGAGAACCTAAAAATCAGGTTCTCTTTTTTTTGGTTTTGAAGGAAATGCTATGTAACATGATTGTAACATATAACGAAAACCACCATTAATTTTATATTTATGTATTTTAATCGCTTGTCTATTGCTTTTTTCGTTTTGGGTGTGTAACATGATTGTAACATTTAGTTGAGCTTTGAAAGGAGTATATTAATGATTAAAGTTGAAGCTGTGGTTAGGCCAGAAAAGGTTAATCAGGTTCTTAATGCATTACAAGAAGCTGGATGTGGTGGATTTCATTATGGAAATGTAACTGGTCAGGGAAAACAACAGGGAGTAGAAGTCTTTACTGGACGTGGTGGACAATTAGTAAATAGAGCTGCTATGCCTAAAACTGTTATTACAACGGTTATTTCTGATGACAAAAAAGATGCTGTAATTAATGCTATCTTAGAATCTGCCAGAACTAATGGAGGATCCGTTGGTGACGGAAAGATTTTTCTTAGTAAAGTAGATGAGGCAATTCGTGTAAGTTCTGGTGAATCAGGAGAAATTGCTATTTCAAAGGCGTAGATTACGTACTATACCTCTTAAATATAAAAAGGGAACGTAACTTATCACGTTCCTTTTTTATTTGCATTCTGCTAAATCTTGGATAATAATAGCCCTAATTATTTAACCATGGTGGAGGTTATTATGAATTCAAGAAGTTTGGCGAGTTGGTTTTTGATTATCGGTCCAATTTTGTGTTTTGCAACATTTCCTTTTTGGCCTCAGATGCCTACTGCATCAGAAGAATTGATAGAATTAGTGAAAAATAGCCAACTAAGTCTCCTGCTTATGATTTCATTTGCTACAGGTATGACACTTTTATTTTGTGGTCTTAGTATGGCATCGAGAGAGGTTGCAGGTAGTGATACAAAAAATTCTTCATTAGCTATACCTGCAGCAATATTATTCCCAATAGCCATGGCAGTAATAGCTATTGGCATTGCATTGAATATAGGAGCTCTTCAGATGTATGAAACATCACCAGATATGGCCCAGTCTGTTTATTTAATTGGTTATTATTCATTTGAAGGAACTGGAGTGTGCTTATTTTTATCTTTTGCTTTACTAGGAACAGCACTTATTACAGGATATGAAAGTATGATCTGTAAGATTATCGGTGCGTTATATGTAGTAGTTGCAATTGCCCATTTTACAGGTCTATTTTTTACTCCAAATAGTACAGTTGACGTTGTTGGATGGATGGGTATGTTTATTGTTTCGATACTATTCGGGATTGTTTCTTTAAGAGGTCAAACTCAAGAGTAATTTTAAAATATTTCTAATTAAACAGGGTGGGTTTTGAGTAATCTACCCTGTTTTGATTTTATAAAAGTCTCAATTGTTTTTTTGCCATTCTATGTACCGAGAAGGTTCAAGTTTGTTATTTTGATAGCGATCATATAATGAATTAAATTCTTCAGTAACTTTATTCGTTAATATGGCGATACTTTCATTATTCATAATCAATAAATCAGAAGCAGGCTCTCTTTCTTGCCAAGATTTTTGACTAGCTATTCTTTGCATAGCTTCTTCTTCAGAAAAATTATTTCTTTTCATTAGTCGATGTAGCGCAATTTTTTCATCACAACCTACAAGCCATGTTACATCGGTCCATTGACTATAACCCGCTTCTATTAAATTGACTGCTTCTAGTACCCCTATTCCGTTTTCTGGAAGTGTGTTTCTCCAACTCAGTATAGTATCGTGGATTGCTTCAGATATGTTACCAATTGAACTTGTAAGAAGTTTCATGGCTTCAGGTTTTCCAAAAACTTTAGCACCTAGCTTTTTACGGTCAATAAATTCATCGGATTGAATTATATCATTTCCAAAAGCTTCTATAATTCTGTAATATGCTGGTTTTCCTGGTTCATACAAAGCATGAACAATTTTATCAGCATCGCCATGGATGGCACCAAATCCTGTAAGTATTTCAGAAACCGCACCCTTTCCAGAAGCAATTGAACCTGTTAAACCAATAATAAGTGGCATTTATTCCTCGATATATTAAATAACATCGATAATACTATTTTGAATGTATTTTTTATAGAGGTCTTTTTGAAGGTATCCCATTTTTTCTTGGATATCTATTTTCAGTGCTATTTAACTTTTGTATTTTGATTACTACCTTGTCGTTATCCAAAAAAGACGAATTGATTTTATGTATATAAAGAGAAGACCCTCCTAGTAAATGACTTATTTGGTTGAGATTTTCATGATTACTGATTAAATCTTCCTTACTATAATCCAATAAGATTCCATTTAATTTTACTAGAGGTATTCCATATTCGAGTAAGGTGGAAATTTTACTTACAGCTCTTGCTGTAACTAAATCAAAAGACTCTCTATATAATTCATTTTGTCCTATTTCTTCAATTCTTTCTGAAATAATTTCAACATTTGTTAATTGTAATTCTGTCGTTATATGTTGAAGAAATGTACATTTTTTCTTTGAGCTTTCAATTAGGGTCAATTTACTCTCAGGATAAAGTATTTTTATTGGTATTCCAGGGAAACCAGCGCCTGTTCCTATGTCACATATACTAAAATTAGGAGATATTATGGTATTGGAAAAAGGTATAGCAGAAATCGAATCAAGGAAATGAAGGGTATATATGTCTTTCATTGTATTAATAGCGGTAAGATTGAACTTAGAATTCCAACTGATTAATTCTTCGGCAAAATACTGGAACTGAGCTGCCTGTTGATCTGTCATAGATAGATTTAATTCCAATAAACCTTCTTCTAAAATCTTGCTATTATTGTTCTTCATGGATATATGTAACCTTGATCGACTATTTGTTGTCAACAAGGTTTGTATTTGATTGACACTCCTATTGTAGGTAATTAGAATATCATTTACACTAATTCTATATATACTCACTATATAAAATTTTGTGATGAATATAAATCCAAGGAGATTGTGAAATGGATTTCGAATTTTCTACAGAATATGAAGATTTTAGAAAAGAATTACGCGCATTTGCAGAAAATGATATGCCCGAGGGATTTGATCCTGATGAAGCAGATAAAGACGAGATTCAAGGTATTCGACAAAAAATTGCTAAAAAGGGTTGGTTAACTTTACCTTGGCCTGAAGAATATGGAGGAATGGGTGCTCCTCATCTAAAGCAAATGGTTTTTAATGAAGAAACAGCATATAGAAGAATTCCTGCAAATGATAATGCTATTTCAATGCTTGGACCTATATTGATGTTAGAAGGCACAGACGAGCAAAAGCAAAAGTTTTTACCACCAATAGCCAAAGCAGAAGTACGTTGGGCACAAGGCTATAGTGAACCTCAATCTGGTTCAGACTTAGCTTCTTTACAGACTAGAGCTGTTGAAGATGGTGACGATTTTGTTATTAACGGTACAAAAATATGGACTTCTGGCGCGCATGAAGCCGATTGGTTATTTATGTTAGCTAGAACTGACCCAGATGCTCCTAAACATAGAGGTATTAGTTTTTTACTTGTTGATATGAAAGCACCAGGTGTTGAAGTTCGACCTATCATTGATATGGCCGGAAGACATAATTTCAATCAACTATTTTTTGACAACGTGAGAGTACCAAAACAAAACTTAGTAGGCGAATACAATAGGGGTTGGTATGTTGGAGCAAGATTATTAGACTTTGAAAGATCTGGAGTTAATAGGTCTGCATCGGCTAGAAGAACCTTAGAAGAAATTACAGATTTTGCAAAAAATAACACATTAAATGGCAAAGCTATGTCATCAATTTCCCGAGTTAAAAATAATCTGGCTAATATGGCAATAGAAGTAGAAGTAAGCAGAATGATTTCCTATAGAATTGGTTATTTACAAAGCAAAGGTGAAGTATTTAACAAAGAAGCATCTATGGGGAAAATGTTTGGTACTGAAATGGTACAGAGAATTTATTCTGCAGGAATGGATATGTTGGGTCTATATGGCACCTTGCAACAGGGTAGTAAATATGCTCCACTCAATGGGAGAATACAAAAAGGATATTTAGCATCCTATAGTGCAACTATTGCTGCAGGAACATCAGAAATACAGAGAAATGTTGTAGCCACAAGAGGATTAGGATTACCTCGAGCTTAAACAGTAATTTATATCTGGAGTAAATAATGGATTTTAAATTTAGTACAGAAGAAGAAACTTTTCAAAACGATGTTAATGGTTTCTTGAAACAAGAACTTCCGAGTGATTGGACAGGTGAAACTGCTTATGCATCGAGTGATGATGGCTGGAACTTTAACCTTAAGATGAAAAAAAAGTTAGCGGAAAAAGGTTGGTTAACTTTAGGATGGCCTAAAGAATATGGAGGCATGGAAGCTTCTATTATGAGCCAAGTTCTTTTTAACGAACAAATGGCATATAACCGCGCTCCAGGGATAGATATCTGGGGAATTAAAATGTTAGCTCCAACACTGATGGTTCATGGTACTGAGGAACAAAAGCAAAGATTTTTACCACCTGTTGCTAATGGAGAAGTTCAATGGTGTCAGGGTTATAGTGAGCCAGGATCAGGATCTGATTTGGCTTCACTACAAACACGGGCTGAGGTAGATGGTGACGAATATGTTGTCAACGGTACAAAAATATGGACATCTAATGGGCATAGAGCAGATTGGATAATATTGTTAGCTCGAACAGATACTGATGCACCAAAACACCGTGGAATAACAATGTTGCTTGTAGATATGAAGACACCAGGTATAAGTGTAAATCCAATAGTAAATATGGCTGGTATGCATGAGTTTAATCAAGTTTTCTTTGATAACGTCCGTGTACCAAAAAGAAATTTAGTTGGAGAAGAAAATAGAGGTTGGTATGTCGGTGCAACATTATTAGATTTCGAGAGATCTGGGGTTCAGTATTCTGCTGAAGCAAGAAGGACGATTGATGATCTAGTGGGTTTTATCAAAGATAATCCTTCCTCTAATTTTGATTTATCAGGTAGAGAGCATTTAAGAAACCGTTTAGCTGATATGGCGATTGAAACTGAAGTAAGTCGAATGATTTCATATAATATTGGATTTATGCAAAGTCAGGGATTTGTACCAAATAAAGAAGCATCAATTTGTAAGTCTTTTAGTACAGAAATGGAACAAAGAGTTGCTGAAACAGGAATGCACATACTTGGTTTGTATGGGCAGCTTACCAGTGATTCAAAATGGGCTCCTTTACGGGGTAGAATTGAAAGAACTTTTTTGCGTCATCACTCAGCTACTTTGGCTTCGGGCACATCAGAAATACAGAGAAATATAATTGCGACACGTGGCTTAGGTCTTCCACGTGCTTAAGGTATTCATAATTTAAGGAGAAAATCATGGATTTGGGATTTGATGAAGTTCAGATGTTACTTAAAAATAGTGCTCGTGAGGTATTGGAGCAAGAGTGCCCTATTACTTTAGTACGTGCAATGGAAGAAGATGAAAGAGGATTTACTTCTGAATTATGGCAAAACATGGCTGAATTGGGATGGTTAGGTTTATCCATACCTGAACAATATGGCGGACAGGGTATGTCCTTTTTTGATTTAGCCATATTGCTTGAAGAGACTGGTCGATTTTTGGTACCTGGTCCATTTTTTTCAACAGTAGTTTTAAGTTCATCAATTCTAACTGAATATGGAACGGAGTCTCAAAAATCTGAAATACTACCTAAAATAGCTAATGGAGATTTGATCGCAACGGTAGCGATAACCGAACCTTCTGCAACATATGAATCAAATGGTATACAACTAACCGCAACTAAAGATGGATCAAATTATGTGTTAAATGGGACTAAACTTTTTGTAAATGATGCCCAAATAGCTGACATAATTTTAGTGGTTGCCAAAACTGATGATAAAGGCGACGAATCTAATGGTTTTACAGTTTTTATTGTCGATAAAAATACTTCGGGAATGACAATTACTCCATTAGATACTATAGCATCAGATAAACAGGCAGAAATAGTTTTTGAGTCTGTATCAATTTCAGAAGAAAATGTTTTAGGTGAAGTTGGAAAGGGTTGGGATATAGCAAAACGTGTTATTGATTTAGGTTCATCAGCCAAGTGTATAGAAATGCTAGGCGGTGCTGACCGGGTTTTGGAAATGACTGTAGAATATGTAAAAGATAGGACACAATTTGGACGTCCTATTGGTAGTTTTCAAGCTATTCAGCATCATTGCGCCAATATGGCAACTGATGTTGAGGGATGTAGATATGTAGCGTATCATGCCGTTTGGAGGATATCTGAAGGTCTGGAAGCTCAAAAAGAAATTTCAATAGCAAAGGCTTGGGTTAGTGATGCATATAGAAGAGTATGTGCAATAGGTCACCAGTCTCACGGTGCTATAGGATTTACTAAAGAATATGATTTGCAGTTATATACGAGAAGAGCAAAGGCTCAGGAACTTGCTTTTGGTGATTCATCATATCATCGAGAAATTGTAGCACAACAGTTAGGAATATAATATTTAGGGGAGAATATTCTTATGGCAGAAAGTATATTTCAAAAAATTGCTCGCGGGGAAACTGATACAGAGATATTATTTCAGGATGATAGATGTTTTGTTATTAGAGACTTAAATCCAGTTGCACCTGTCCACCTATTAATAATTCCTTTTTGGAAGTGCACTTCTCTTGCATATATTGGACCTGGTCAAGAACCCCTTATAGGGCATTTACTTGCTGTTGCAGAGGAAATGGCAAGGCGTGAAGGTGTTGCTTTAAGCGGTTATAGACTTGTTGTTAATCAAGGACCTGATTCAGGTCAAGAAATTGATCATCTACATGTACATTTAATTGGCGGTACTAAGTTATCTAATATTGGTTAATAACTTATGGCAATTATCAAAGATCAATTGATTGAACATATAGAGAATAAACTTCCTGATTCTCTAAAGACGCATATATATCGTTCGTGTGAAGTTGGTCGTAAGTTGTGTGGAATTCATAGTGTTGATACAGAAAAAGTAGAAATTGCACTACTTGGACATGATCTATATAGAGCATATTCTGACAATGAGATGCTAAATGTTGCAGAGGAAAAAGAAATTGAAATTTCATATGTTGAAAAAGCCTCTCCATTACTATTACATGGAGTTTTAGCATCAATAACAATGCAGGAGCAATACAAAGTTTCTGACAAACAAATCATAGAGTCAATTAAGTATCATACAAGTGGTATGGAAGAGATGGATGAAGTATTTATGACAGTATTTTTAGCTGATAAATTGGATCCAAAGAAAATCGAAAAAAATTCACAATTAGAACCAATAAACCAAACTGCTCAATACAGTTTGTCAGATGCTACACTTATGTACCTAAATATGAAAATTTCTTCTATAATCGATAGTGGTCATTTGGTGCATCCTGATTCCTTAGATGCTCGCAATTCACTTTTATTGAAAACAAGAATATAATATCAGAATGTTTTTTGGAGGATATTAAATTGCCGATATATGTATATAAATGTGATAAATGTTCTAATCAATTTGAATTAAAGCAAGGTTTTGATGCAGAAAGCACACAGCCTTGTCCTGATTGTTCTGGCGGTATTGGTAAGCGTCAATTTTATTCTCCTGCAGTGATTTATAAAGGTTCGGGTTGGTATACAACTGATTATGCTCGAAAGAGTGTAAATCCAGCAGGTCCTGTAGATACTAAAAGTGAGGATACATCAAAATCATCAGATTCTGAAACCACAAAAGAAACTGTAACAAAATCTAATACAGAAACTGATACAAAATCATCGTAATTTGTTATGAAGTTAGTTGTACAACGTGTAACACGAGCATCAGTAGCTATAAACAACAAGGTTCACAATTCTATAAATTCTGGTTTGCTTGTTTTGTGTGGTATTGAAACAAATGATGGAGAGGAAGATATAGATTACTTGGTAAATAAACTAACTAATCTTAGAATTTTTTCTGACGATGATAATGATTTTAATAATTCAATTCTTGATATAACTGGGGAAATTTTACTAATCAGTCAATTTACTTTACTAGCTAATACAAGAAAAGGGAGAAGACCTTCTTGGGATTTAGCAGCAAATTCTGATATAGCTAAACCAATTTATAATTTGCTTTTGGATAAATTACAAAATCAAGATTTGATAGTAAAAGATGGTATATTTGGGAGTGATATGCAAATAGAACTTGTTAATGATGGGCCAGTTACAATAATTATAGATAGTAAAGACAGGTTAGCTCCAAGAAAATAACTATCTTGACTCGCTACCTTTCCACTCTCCTTTATTGTTATTAGTTTGCCTAAACTTTTTTATCATTTGGTAGTTTTTTATTGCAATTTGCCATGTCGGAATATTATATGGCCTATCAGTCATCCCCCGTAATTTATTCATCAGGTCGTCTTCTAAGATTGGGCCATGACCACAAATGCCTATTTCTGCATCGATATTTCGTAAACTAGTTAAAGACTCATCAAGTAGTTTCCTATTGCTGCTTGCCCATGTTAAAGGCCTACTTAATCTATCGACATTATTTATTACCGAGTCACCTAAAAAAAGAATTTTATGTTTTGCTAAATATAAACAGATACTTCCTGGTGTATGCCCGGGTGTATGTAAGATTTGTAATCCACCTAAATAAGGGAGAACTTCATTATCTTCAACTGTTTGATGTACTTCAGTTTTTTCAAATACCACCCGTCTGGAATCATGATTCGAATTTCTACTAACTGAAAGAGCAGTAGCTAAACCAAATGTCCAGCGGTACCAAAATGGGGGTCTTCCACCCTCGGTGCCAGTTCTTAGGATATTATCTTTTAGTATTTCACCTTTATGTGCCGTAATTGAAGCACCAGTAAGGTTGTGAAGTTCTTGCGCGCCACCCGAATGGTCGTGATGAAAATGGGTTAGGATAATATTTTTAATTTCTTCAGGTTTTCTACCAATACTTTTAACATAATCAACTATAGTTTGTGCGTTGCCAGGATTTCCAGTATCCACAACTGCGATATTTTTATCTAGAAGCAATATACAGTTACTTCCTGATGTGTCGTCAACTCGATGTACATTTTCTGCAATTTCCATAGGTGTAATTCTACTTATTATGCTTGCTAATTTATATAATTTTCTATGTCTAAACTGATATCCAAAGACGAAAATGAGTGAGTGATAGCACCTACTGATATCAAATCAACACCCTGCTCAGCTATTTTGCGAACCGTTGTTAAGTTAACTCCCCCAGAAACTTCGATTACTGCTTTCTTATTAATTAATGCCACAGCTTTTTGTATAGTAGGAATATCCATATTATCTAACATAATTATGTCAGCTCCAGCATCTATAGCTTCTTGTACTTGTTCAAGGGTTTCTGTTTCTACTTCCACTTTAAGTGTATGAGGAGCTTTGCTTTTAGCAATTATTACGCCTTGTTTTAATGAGAGTCCTTTAGCTTTTAAAGCTTCAATATGGTTATCTTTGATCAAAATACCATCACTTAAATTCATTCTATGATTTGAGGCACCACCAGTTCGAACAGCATATTTTTCCAGCTGCCTTAGACCTGGGGTAGTTTTTCTAGTATCTATTATTTTGCATTCTATACCCGATATTTCTGAAACATATTTATTTGTTTCGGTGGCAATACCGCTTAGACGTTGTAGGAAGTTTAAAACAGTTCTTTCAGAAATTAAAATACTAGAAATCTTACCTTTTATACTGATTATTTGGGTATTCTTATCAACAATTTCCCCATCTTCAATTAATGATAAAACTTCTAAATTAGGATCAACGTAATGAAAAATTTCAGTTGCAAGTGGTATTCCACATATCACTCCATTTGTTTTGGCTTTTATTGTTGCTGAACCAATTAAGTCTGAGTCTACAAGGCTATTGGTAGTGTAATCTTGTGTATAACAATCTTCAACTAATGCTTCATTGATTATTGTTTTTATTTGAGAATTAATTAATAACATAAAATTGTTATATATTGGTTATTTGATTTCTAGCATTCTGTTTACTGATATTTTTGCAAAATTGCTAGTCTTTTCATCTACATTAATAATATTAGTAGGTTTCCCTTCTATTATAGAATCAAGAACCCAGCAAAGATATGCTGGATGGACTCTATACATCGTTGCACAAGGACAGACCATAGAGTCAAGGCAGAATATTTGTTTGTCAGGGTTATTGTTAGCTAGGCGATTTACGAGGTTAATTTCTGTTCCAATGGCAAAAATACTACCAGGTTTGCTATTGTTGACGGTGTCTATAATGAATTCTGTCGATCCGTCTAAATCTGCAGCATTAACAACATCGTTTGTACATTCAGGGTGAACCAATACAGTTACATCTGGGAACTTTTCACGTGCATTGTTTATTTGGGTTATATTAAATCTGGTGTGTACTGAACAATGCCCTTTCCAAAGTAATACCTTTGCAGATTTAATTTCATCATTAGTTAACCCTCCCATTGGTTTAAATGGATTCCAAACCATCATTTCTGATTCTGGGATACCTAGTTTTCGTCCAGTATTTCTTCCTAAATGTTCATCAGGTAAGAAAAATATTTTTTCATTTTGATCAAAAGCCCATTCAAATACTGGTTGTGCATTTGAAGATGTACAAACAATACCATTATTTTCGCCACAAAGTGATTTGATTGAAGCAGTAGAATTCATATAGGTAACTGGGGTTACAGAGGTTGTAATAGTTTGAATATCATCCCAGGCATCGATTACATCATTTGTTTTTGCCATATCGGCCATTGAGCATCCCGCTGCCATGTTAGGAAGAATGACAGTTTGATCAGAGGACGTAAGTATATCAGCTGTTTCTGCCATAAAGTGCACCCCGCAAAAAACAACGTAAGGGGCATTTTGTCTTGATGCTTCTAAAGAAAGTAAATATGAGTCTCCTGTGATGTCTGCATACTTAATTACTTCATCTCGTTGGTAATGATGACCCAATACAACGAGATCTTTGCCTAGAATTGATTTAGATTTTAATATTCTTTGATCAAGTTCATTTGCATCTAGGTTCTGGTACGATTCAGGAATTTTTTGCCAGTTAATCCAAGTTGATTGAAGTTCTTCTTTTAAAGGTTTTGTAATAAGGTTATTTTCAGTTTGGCAAAAGGCAGATTGCTCGAGTTCAGTTAATGGGATATACAAAGGATCCTTTTTATAGTTTTCTTCTGCTTGTACTATTCGTTCAGTTTCTGAAGTAGTCATTGTTTGATTATTATACCATACATAAGATTCCAAATTGGAACGTCAGTATATGACATATTTTATAAATCCTCAAGCCTTAATTTTTTCAGTAGCGTGCAAATACCAAGGAGAAGTTTTATCAATAGATAAATTTACAGTTTTGCCAATCAAATTTTCATGATTTATTGATTCAAAGAATACAAGTTTATCGTTTCGATTTCTTCCTTGCCATTGATCATTCTCAAATTTTTCAACAAGCACTTCTTGTGTAGTATCAAGAAGTTTAGCGTTTATTGTGGTTACTATATCTTTTTGAATAGAATCTACTTGTGATAAACGCTCTTTTTTCTCTTTTATAGGGACATTGTCAATTAATTTTCTACTTGCAATGGTTCCTTCCCTAGTCGAATAACAAGCGGAATGCACTTTATCAAATTTGACTTCCTCTAAAACTTTTAGAGAATTTTTAAATGCTTGATCAGATTCTCCAGGAAAACCAACAATTAGATCTGTACTCATTGAAACATTTGTTACTTTTTTACGTATTTTTTCTACTAGTCGAAGATATGAATCAATATTGTATCCTCGTCTCATAACCGTTAATATTTCATCATCCCCAGCTTGAAATGGCAAATTTATATGTTCACATACTTTATCAATAGAATTTATTGCATCAATAATTTTGTCACTCATATCGTTAGGGTGTGAAGTTAGAAACCGTATTCTTTCAATGCCTTTTATTTCATTAACTGCATAAAATAGGTCAGCCAGATCTTTTTTATCTAGAAAATCATGGCCATAAGAATCGACATTTTGTCCGAGTAAAGTTACTTCCTTAACATTTCGAAGAGATAGAAGTTCTACCTCTTTTACTATATCTTCAATTGGCCTGCTTACTTCTCTTCCTCGTCTATAAGGAATAATACAAAATGTACAAAATTTATCACATCCATGAATAATTGGAACAAAAGCTGTTACGCTAGGATTAACAGGTGATAATGTATTTATACAACCATCTACATCAATTTCATCGACAGTATTAATCAAATCAAATAAAGGTTTGAATTGTTGTGGTCTCATAAATACGTCAACATGTGGATATCGTTTTTGGAGTTTTTCAGAGTTTGGTCCGACTAAACATCCCATCAATGCAATTATTTTGGTAGGGTGGGTGTCTTTTATATGCCTGAGAGAAGACAGCATGCCATGGACTTTATCTTCTGCGCTTTGTCTTACAACACAACTATTTAATACGATAATATCCGCATTATTAACGTCTTCAGTATTTTCTAGACCGATATGGTGAAATCCACTTTCTAGTCGGTTTGCATCGGCTACATTCATTTGGCATCCAATATTCCAAATGAAATAGTTATTTAGCTTTGTTTCTAACGATGTTTCCATGATTTGTTTAATGGCGGAGGAAGTGGGATTCGAACCCACGAGGGAGCTCATCACCCCCAACCCGCTTAGCAGGCGGGCGCACTAGGCCACTATGCGATTCCTCCCTAAATCAAAAATATCTTTATTTCGGATAGAAGATGATTATACTCAGGAAAGCTACTTATAGCAATATTACATATAATTTATTCGACCAAAGTTTTTTCCATATTGCCCCATTCTTTCCCTATTTTATATTCGATTTTTAATGGAACCAATAGTTCTAAAGAATTAGTCATTAATTTATCAAGTATATCTTTTATTTCTGAAATTTCATCTTCTGGGCATTCGAAGATTAATTCATCATGTACTTGTAATAACATTTTTGAGTTTAATTTGTTTCCAGTTATTTGGGATTGAATTTTAATCATAGCAATTTTTAAAATATCAGCTGCAGTACCTTGAATAGGCATATTTATAGCCATTCTTTCGGCTGCATTTCGTACTTGGAAATTAGAATGGGTGATTTCTGGGATATAACGTCGTCTACCTGAAAGTGTTTCAACATATCCGTTATCCAAAGCACTTTGTTTTGTAGAGTTAATATAGTCATTAATTTTGGGGTATTTTTCAAAATATTCATTAATAAATAAATTGCTTTCTTGGTAGTTTAAATTTGTTTGCCTTGTCATTCCGTGAGCGGAAAGGCCATAAATTACACCGAAATTCATGATTTTTGCTATTCTTCTCATTGATGGATCAACATTTTCCTGCGGTACCTTATAGACCAATGAGGCTGTAGCAGAATGTATATCTTGATCATTATTAAAAGCCGAAATTAAGTTGGGATCTTCGGAATAATGAGCAAGTACTCTAAGTTCTATTTGTGAATAATCTGCCGATAAAAGGAGACATTCATTTTTTGAAATAAATGCCTTTCTTACTTCGTTTCCAAGTTCTGTTCTTACAGGAATATTTTGTAAATTTGGGTCACTTGATGAAAATCTTCCTGTCGAAGAACCAACTTGATTGTATTTTGTATGAATTCTACCAGTTTTATTATTAATAAGTTTTGGTAAAGAATCGAGATAAGTAGATTTTAGTTTTGCTAATTGCCTAAATTCTAGAACTAAATCGATAACAAAGTGAGCATCTCTTATGTCTTCTAAGTAATTAGAATTTGTAGAATACCCTGTTTTTGTTTTTGATGGGAGTGGTAAATTGTTTTCTTTCAATAAATTTATTGGTATTAATTTTTCGAATAAAATTGCACCTAATTGCTGTGGGGAATTAATATTAAATGATTGTGCAGCTGCTTCATAGATATTATTTTCTAATATAGCCAATTTTTCTTCGATAAATACTGACATCTCATTCAATTTATGAGGATTTATACAAATACCTTCGAGTTGCATATCTACCAAAATAGGAGTAAGTGGCATTTCTATCTCAAAGAATAAATTTGACATTCCTTTTTCATTAATTTCATCTTCAAGAATAGATTGTAGTCTATAGGTCATATCAGAATCTCGACATGCATATTGGTATGCATCTTCGATAGGAACCTGATCAAAAGTAATTTGTTTTTTACCTGAACCGATTAATTCATTTATAGGAGACATGGGTTCATTTAATAAATCAAAGGACAATTGTTTTAATCCTATTGCATTATATCCTAAGATTTGTGCTGCAATCATTGTATCAAAGGTAAAGCAATTAACCTCAATATCATGATTTTTCAAAACGGTTAAATCATAATTCGCATTATGAGCATATTTTTTTACATCTTTAGACTGAAAAATATTTTGCAGATGGGGGAGAGCATCCTCCATTGATATTTGTCTTCCTTGTTCGTGACCCAGGGGTATATAAAACCCTGTACCTGCATGTTCAGTTATTGATATTCCAACTAGTTTGGCTGTAGTGGGGATTAGTGAAGTTGTTTCTGTATCAAAAGAAAAAGCGCTAGTTTTTAAAAGTGTTGTTTCTAAAGTCTGCAATTCTCCCAGATCATTAATTATTTCGTACTTTGTATTTAGTATTGGTTGTATGTTTGTATCAGAATCAGGCTTATTATTCGAATTTTGGTTAGATTCGGAAAATAACTTTTCAGCCCTGTCGTATAAGCTAAAAAATTCATACTTTTTTAATATCGTTCCAACTTTAGATAAGTCCAATTCGCCGATTTTGAGTTTATTGAAATCAATTTTCAAAGGGACTGTACGTACAATTGTTGCAAGATATTTACTTTGAATTGCTTCTGTTTTGTGATTTTCTAGCAATATTCTTATTCTTTCAGGAGTTACGTCACTGATGTTGGCATAAAGGTTCTCAATAGAAGAATAATCCTTAATCAATTTAATAGCAGTTTTAGCCCCAATACCTGGTACTCCAGGTATATTATCTGAACTATCTCCTTGTAAACCTTTTATATCAATTTGTTGTGTTGGCTTGATGCCATCATATCGTTCAATTACTGCTATTTCATCATATAATTTTTGATTCTGACTACCAGTATGCATTATTACTTTTGTATTTTTTGAAACGAGTTGTAAGGTATCGGAATCACCGGTGAGAATATATGTATTTATATTATTTTGTTCAGCAGTTAATGAAATTGTTCCGATAAGATCATCTGCTTCGTATCCAGGCAGCTCAAAAACTGTAATATCAAAAGCATCTGCAATTTCTTTAACTATAGAAAATTGTTGTATTAATTCAGGTTCACTTTTTGTACGATTAGATTTATATTCTGCATATTGTTCATGTCTGAATGTTGGTTTAGGGGTATCAAAAGTCAAAGCTATATGAGTGGGTTCCCATTCTCGAATAGTTTTAATTAATGTGTTTAGAAAACCGTAAGCTCCTCTGACTTCTTGTCCACTTGAACGTGTGATCATCGGTCTACGAATCCCATGAAAAGATCTATGAACCAGAGCATGTCCATCAATAATTAGAAGGTGTTTTTCATTGTTTTCTTCCATTTGATCACTATTATACTAAACATCTCAGTTCAATTCAGTATTTAGAGAATTTGGCTCAAGAATAATTTTGTACGTTCTTCTTGTGGGTTCGTAAAAAAATGTTCAGGAGTACCCTCTTCTACAATTAATCCTTCATCAAAAAACAAGAAACGGTCGGCAACTTCTTTTGCAAAACCCATTTCATGGGTTACACATATCATTGTCATCCCTGACTCTGCAAGTTCTGTCATAACTTCTAATACTTCTTTTATCATTTCTGGGTCTAGTGCTGAAGTTGGTTCGTCAAATAACATAATTTTTGGCTGCATTGCTAATGCTCTAGCTATAGCTAGCCTTTGTTGCTGTCCACCGGATAATTGGCTCGGAAATTTACTAGCTTGTTCAGGTATTCCTACCCTGTTAAGCAGTTCCATTGCTATATCTTCAGCATCGCCTCTTTTTAGTCCGCGAACTTTTTGTGGTCCTACTGTTATATTTCTCAATACTGAAAGGTGTGGAAATAAATTAAACTGTTGAAAAACCATGCCTACATTTGATCTTACATATTGAAGATTTTTTACATCATCATTTAGTTCAACTCCATCAACAATAATAGTACCTGAGTCATGGGGTTCTAACCTATTTAATGTTCTGATGAATGTAGATTTACCAGATCCAGATGGCCCTAAAACAACAACAACTTCTTGCTCATATACTTTTGCTGTAATCCCTTTTAGAGCTTGAAATCGACCAAAAGATTTAGTTACTTCACTTGTAGTAATTATTTCTTTACCAATTTGTTTTTTTTCTTTTTTTTGCATAATCAATGCTCCTTATATTGATTAACGTATGCCAATACCTAAAGATTTCTCTACTTTTTTACTCAGATTAGATAGTGATATCGAAATAATCCAGAATAGAAATGCAACTACACAAAGTGCTTCTAATTGCCTCCCAAAAAATTCTGGATCTTGTTCAGGTATTATTCTTCCTACTTGTAATAGATCAGTTAAAGCAAGTATGAATACCAATGAAGTGTCTTTGAAAACACCAATAAATGTGCTTATCAGAGCTGGAATAACGACCCTGATTGCTTGAGGAAGGACAATAAGTATCATTTTATTAGCATATCCTAGGTTTAGGCTATCAGCTGCCTCTATTTGCCCTTTAGGTATAGATTGAAGCCCGCCGCGAATCACTTCAGCAGTGTAGGCGCTAGTGAAGGCTGATAATATTATCATCGCTCTTACTACAACACTAACTTCATTGATACCCCAGAATTGTGGGAGAAATTTAGGCAAAACGAACCATGCTAATAATAACCACGCAACTAATGGCGCTCCACGGATTGTTTCAATATAAATTGTACACACAATTTTTATTGCAGGAAGGGTACTTGCCCTTCCAATAGCAAATAAAATACCGAGAGGGAAACCAAAGCCAATAGCTATACAGGCCAAAATAATATTTAATAGAAAACCTCCCCAAAGTGTAGGTTTTGGGCCATCGCCTATAAGCAATATTGTAAATATAATTGGTAAAAGTAGTATCCATAATAGGATAAGTATTTTTTTATTTTTATTATTTGCTGTAGTACTTTTACCAATAAATGAAGTAATTACATACGAGAAAATACAAATCAGTAAAGATGTTAAAACCCATAAATAAGTACTTGATGTTGTAAAAATAACGCAAACAATTGTTATTCCCAGAGCAATAAAAAGTAAATCTTTGTAAGAAGGTGATCCCCATGTTTTAATAGATGCCATGATTAAGTATGACGCAACCCATAGAATGGGCCATACTCTATATTCATGTTCTGGTGGCATTCTTCCAATTAATAACAGTCTTCTATTAACTTCTACTACTTTCCATTCTGAAGTGCTAATAAAACCCAAGATGCTATTAATAAAGAAAAATAAAATTATTAAACTCAATAAAGTAATAATTGTATTAAATACAGATCCAAAGAATGTTTCAAATCCCCATTTATAAAAGTTCTGCATGTTTAGGCACCTATCCTTGTTACTCTACGGTTTAAGATGTTCATAACTATAGATATAACTAGACTTAATGAAAGATAAGTAACTAAAATTAGAAAAAATACGGGTAAAGCATGACCAGAATTATTCATTATAGTTCTTGAAACCATAAAAAGTTCTGGATAGGCAATTACCACAGATAAACTAGAATTTTTCGTTAAGTTTAGATATTGGTTGGTCAAAGGTGGAATGATCGACCTCAAAGCTTGTGGAAGGATAATTAATGTCATTGTTTGATAATTGCTTAATCCAATAGCTAGTGCAGCTTCAGTTTGGCCTTTTGGTAAAGATTGGATACTTCCTCTAACAATTTCAGTGATAAAGGTCCCTGTATACATAACTAAAGCAAATAATATTGCTCCAAATTCTGGAGTAAATTCAAAACCACCTGATTGTAAATATGTACCTTTATCATTTTGGTATAGACTAGGCAGATCGATATCATATGGTTTTTGTAGAATAAAGAAACTAATTGAGGCTATTGTGAAAAATATGATGAGACCTATGATATTACCACTAAGTTTGAAGTTATAAAGCTTTATTACCTTTCCATGGATATCTTCTCGTTTATTTATATAAAAACTTAAGAATAAAGAAGCTATTATAGCAATTAAAATTATTCCAATCCAAAGATTCCCATAACCATTTTCGGTGGATGAAGCATATGGTAATAAAATACCTCGGTTAGAAATAACGACGGTATCTTTAAATGTTATAGCTTCTGAGATTCTTGGTAACTGAAGAAAGACTATTTGCCAAAAAATAATTTGAATTAATAAGGGTGTATTTCGCAGTATTTCTACATATAGGTATGATATTGTTGAAAATAAAATATTTTTAGACAATCTGGCTACACCCATGATAGTACCTAAAATTGTTGCGAGAATTATTCCAACAATACACATTCTGATGGTATTAACGACACCAGTAAAGTAAGCGAACCATCTGCTATCGTTACTTGTATAATCGACTATAAAAGTGTGACTAATGCCAAATCCCGCCCTACTTACAAAATGACCAAGAGTAATATCTAGTTGTAGTGCTTTTGAAATCAAGTAATATACAAAAAGGCCAACAAATATTAAGAAAATAAATTGAATTATTAGATTCCTAAATTTTTGAGACCTACTTAATACGTATAATTTATCAACAATGGAATTCATTATTAAAATATACCACTATGAAATAATATGCCGGGCTAATTTAGCCCGGCATATGTATTTTTTATATTGTCTCATCTATCTAAATGGAGGAGCGTAAATTAATCCACCATCAGTCCATTGGGCATTTAATGAGCCACTTCGAGTTAGACCCAAAGGTGTTAAGTGACGTTCGTAAATTTCACCGTAGTTACCTACTGCTGCAATAGCATTTTGTATAAATTTAGGATCAACACCAAATTGGAAGTCTGCAACTTCACCACCAGAGAATGGTACACCAAGTAATCTTGCCATACCTGGATCTGAAGGGTTAGCAGCCATGGCAGCAACGTTACCGCTTGTTATACCACTTTCTTCTGCTTGGATTAATCCAAATACAACCCATTGAACGACATCATAGAATTCGCTGTCATTATCTCTTGTTAAAGGCCCTAAAGGTTCTTTTGAAAGAGTTTCAGCTAGAACTGTTAAAGCTGCAGGTCCACCAGCAGAATCAGGGAATTCAGCTCTTTTTGATGCCAAACCAGATTTATCAGTTGTCCAGCCATCACAACGTTTTTCTTCAAAAGCAGCCTGTAAAGGATCGTTTGTTTCAAACGTTAATGGTGTGTAATTTAATCCAGCGGATGTAAATCTATCATCAAGGTTTAATTCAGTTGTTGTTCCTTGTAATACACAAACTGTAGCCCCGTCCATATCTTCTATGGTTTGATATCCACTGTCTGCGTATACCATCATTCCTTGACCATCATAGAATGTAGTAGCTGTAAAATCATTTGCTAGGTCTCGGTCTCTACTAGCAGTCCAGGTAGTATTTCTGATCAACAAATCAATTTCACCAGCACCGAGTGCCTCAAAACGAGCAGAAGCAGTTAAAGGTACATATTCCACTTTACTAGCATCACCAAGTATTGCAGCTGCTACTGCTTTACAGTAATCAACATCAAATCCTTCAAATGTTCCTGCTGCTGTTAATACTCCGAAACCTGTTAGGTTGTCATTAACGCCACACTTCAGTGTTCCTCGGTTTATAACTGTTTGTAAGGTTGAAGGTTTTTCAACCTCAACTTCTTTAATAACCTCTACTGTTTCTGTAATAGTTTCAGCGTCTGATCCACATGCCGAAAATAGTCCTATAGACATTACAGATAACAATATAAACATAAAACGAAAAGTTTTCATAAGGGTCTCCCTTCGAAAATATAACTTGTAGCCCACCACTATCCACCAAAATATCATAACATCATTTTAGAAAATTGTTAATAACTACGTATTGCGCAATATTAATCAGAATTTATTTCGGATAACGTTATAATTGCATTGTATAAGTAGACAATTCGTTCAATTATAGGCATATCTAGTTCTAAATATTCTTCAGTTTGGTCTATCTCACCTAAGCTTTCAGGCGCAGGGATTGTTTTTAATATAATTTCGTTTATTTCTCCATTGGGAAGTACAACTACACATCCATATTTATCAGAATATTCTTTTGGAACAGGGATTTCAATTGCCTGGATAGTTTGCATGTTTAAGAAACCCGGGAAGGGGCGAATTTGAGACGCTAACTCTTTCAGGATATCTTGTAATGATTCTTTTGATTTTTCTAACGCAGAATTTGTAAGTAATAAAAAGTTAGATTTATCAGAAAATAAACTGCTCATGATATATCATTCTATCAGAATTGACACTTATATACATGACATATATATTTATTGTCTAGCGTAGAAACAGACGGGCGACTGGCCTGTAGTTTCTCGGTGGCTACGTAGCTCAGCGGCAGAGCGGGCGCTTCATAAGCGCTAGGTCGTTGGTTCGAATCCATCCGTAGCCACCAAAGAGTTGAATCCGTTTCGGTATAATGGTGTATAATTGGCTTCTACGAGCCGAAGTGGCGGAACGGTAGACGCGCTACGTTCAGGGCGTAGTGTCCTTATGGGCGTGGGAGTTCAAATCTCCCCTTCGGCATTGAGCGTTGAGCTTACTGTGCGCTTGTAGCTCAGTGGATAGAGCGCGGTCTTGCGGAGGCTGAGGTCGAGGGTTCGAATCCCTCCAAGCGCGGATTAGTATTAAAAAGAGGGCGATTAGCTCAGTTGGTTAGAGCACTTGTTTTACACACAAGGGGTCAAAGGTTCGAGTCCTTTATCGCCCACCATCTTTTTTTCAGAAATACATAGACTATTAAGATTTATTTAGCTTTAGGTTATCCCATCGAATTTTAAGCCATTTTTTTTCTTTATTAGTTAATGGGATTGTTAGTGATTTACCATTAAATCGCCAATATTCAGGATATTGTTCTAATTTTTTATCAAGAACAACAATTTCTTTGTTTGGATGAATATTTAGCAAACCTT
>JAKUQA010000010.1 GCA_022450525.1 Dehalococcoidia bacterium
ATTGCTGTGGATGGATCTCATATTGATGTTGATAGACATAGTCCTATTAAATGTGTAGTGCTGAATATTGGCACGGTGATATTTACTTATGGATCTAATCCAAGTGCTATTTTAAATAGTTCTCCCCTAACTTATATTGGTGATTCGGAACTAAATATATTTGATGGTAATTCTACAAGTCGTTCGCCTTTACAGGGAAACTTAATGGGTGTAAAACGTGCTGTTATGGAATTGAAGTTTCTTGCAGATACATTAGAAGACTATGCTGATGGTACACCCACTTTAGCTCTAATAGACGGTTCGTTAATTTTATGGTCAATTCTTGGAGAACAGGAATATGTTATAGATCAATTGCTTCAAGAACAATTTTTAGAACAATTACATAGAATTAAAAAATTATCAGATAAAAAAGTTATTTTAGCATCCTATCTTAGTTATCCAGATACATCTGACGTAATTAATTCATTGAGAATTTGTTTATGTAATGAACATTGTTCAAATATGAATCCGTGTGAACAAGGGTGTAGTTTAGTTTCAGGGATTAGAGACAGAGATATATTCATTAAATATCTGCCTGATAGCTCTAGATCTTCTCTTTTTCAAAGTACATCAAACGTTATTGAAAAATATTATGGAGAAGAATACGGAATTAATTTTTATTACCTCAATATATTCAATGAAATAGCCAGAATAGAACTGCCGAATTGGACAGCAAATAATCTAGATTTATTAGAATTAAGTCATTCTTTGATTATTGACCAATGTAATAAAGGATTGGGTTACCCCGTGTCTATCATGGAGTCTCATGAGCAGGCTGTTATAAATACAACCGATAGAGAAAATTTTAAAATGTTATTAGATCGTTTATTAGCTGAACAAGGAATAAATTATAATACATCACAAAAAGACCGTTCAAAAAAATATAGATGGGTTTAATTTATTGATATAATAAAACCATTCAATTTAATTGAGAGAATAAATGAAAAATCAGAATCCAATTGCGGAAATTATTGAATCATCTACCAAAAGTATAATTGTTCAATGCTATGAACTTTATCAAGCACCTAAACTTGGCACTTTGATAAAAACTCAGGACGATCCTTCGATAATTGGCATTGTATACAATGTATTCACTGAACCACTAGATCCATCCAGAAGACCAATTGCCCGTGGACCTTTTCAGAATGAACCAGAGAAGTTATACGAAGAGAATCCGCATTTATCATTGCTTTTTAGAACACAGGCACAAATTTTCATTTTAGGGCATGTAGATCAGATGAATAGTTATAGCTATGAATTACCATTACTTCCAGCAAAAATACATACAGGTATATGCTTATTGAATCAAGAGGAAGTAGCATCATTTACAAAAACAAGAGCATTTTTGGAATTATTAATTGAAGGTTTAGATATTATCACAGATGAAATTTTTTCTATATCTATTAGAAGGATTTCTGGGTATCATTCTGATCCTGAAAAATTTTTATATGATACAGGAAAAGATGTAGCAAATAATTTTCCACACGATCAACAAAAATTAATTTCATTACTACGGAAATTAGGTAGAGGACCAATAAATGAGTAATGTGGAAAATAAACAAAAAATTGGAACATTAGTTGGTGGATCTTTATCTTCAGGTTTAGAAATAAGATTAGATTCAGAATATTCTGTTGAAAACTTGTATGTAGGAGACGGGATTACTATTGAGGGGCGTGAAAAACGATATTTTGGTATTATTTCTGATATTTTATTACAGTCTTCAGACTCAACTCTTCGTTCTTTTCCTCCAAATAGTTCTGACTTTTTTGTAACCTCAATTTTGTCTGGTACTAGTGCATTTACAATTCTTAAGATTAGTTTACAGTTGGCTGTATCTTTAGATGCAAATCTTGATGAATTTGATCAACTTGGTTTAGATAGTACAAGTTTTGGTCCTGCGACGACAGTTCCTCCGCATTTTTCTCCAGTATATAGAGCGACAAGCAAAGATTATACAGAGATTTTTGGTTCTGAAGATGAAAATCACGGATGGATTGGTACTCCTAAGGGGCGTGAAGAAGAGGTAAAAATTAATCTTGACTTAGAGCAATTAATAAAGCGATCAAATGGAGTTTTTGGTAAAACAGGTACAGGTAAAACTTTCTTGACTCGAGTCTTATTATCAGAAATTATCAATAAAGATCTGGGTGTTAACCTAATATTTGATATGCATAGAGATTATAGTGATTCAGTGAATGATGAGTCTGGTAATAAAATAAATAGTTTAAAACAGTTATATCCTTCAAAAGTAGAAGTAATGTCCCTCGGCAAATCTTTAACTAAAGGCCAAGTTCGACCTGATGCTGAAATTATGATTTCATACAGTGATTTAGAAGTACAAGATATTGAAATATTGTCAGAGACCTTGAACTTAACTTCAGCAGGTTTGCTTGCTGCTCATGCTCTTGATAGATCGTATGGTGAAAAATGGCTTGGCATATTTCTAAATATGGAACCCAGTGAAGATAAAGAAAATAAGAATAGTTTGAGTGCTGCAGCGGAGCGTACAGGTCAGTTATATACAGTTTTGCATACATTGTGGAGAAGGTTGGAAATTCTTAAAAAGTTTGAATTTTTACAACAAAACCCAGCAGAAGAATCCATAAGGAGAATATTTGCATCTTTAGAACGAGGTAAACATGTAATCCTTGATTTTGGGTCTCATCAAAGCAATGAAACTGCTTATATTCTAGTTACCAGTTTAATCACTCGTCGAATCTATGAAAGATGGGCAGAACAGGATAATCAATTAATAATTGCTATTGAAGAAGCGCATAAGTTTTTAAATTCTGAGGTTGCCAGTCAAACTATCTTTGGTACTATTGCTCGAGAAATGAGAAAATGGAAAGTAACTTTACTTGTGGTAGATCAAAGGCCAAGTGGAATTGATGCTGAAGTTCTTAGTCAATTGGGAACAAAGTTCATTCATCAGTTAGAAGATAATCGAGATATAGACTCTATTTTGGCAGGATCTTCTAGAGATTTAAGAGGAGTGGTTTCTACATTAGCGCCAAAACAACAAGCATTAGTAATAGGTCATGCTTTACCTATGCCTGTAGTTATAGATGTGAGATCAAATGATACTTTAACAAACTTTATTAATCCAGAAACAACAACCACTGAAATAATAAATATAGAAAGGGATAATAATGACTTATTTGGAGAGAAAAACGAATAGATTATTTATATTGTGTATAACAGTGATTTCTATTTTATTCTCTGGTGGTTGTAATATTAATGATCATCGTTTAGATGACAATGCTCCAACTGTATCAGAATTACGACTTACTCCCACTCCCACACCTGACGCATTTCGAACTAAACCTTTTGAAATGAGGATAGATGTAAACAAAATATATATTGCAAAAATAGTTACTGCTAAAGGTGATATAGTATTAGAATTATATCCTGATAAAGCGCCAATAGCTGTAAATAATTTTGTTGCTCTATCTCAAGAAGGTTACTATGACAACATTACATTTCATAGAGTAATCCGTAATTTTGTAGCTCAATCAGGTGATCCAACTGGAACTGGACAGGGCGGACCGGGATATACTATTCAGGATGAATATAATGATTTATCACATGACACAGGTGTAATTGCTATGGCGAATAAAGGGATAACTAATTCAGCAGGAGCACAGTGGTATATAACCCTATCGCCACAACCTTTTCTCGATACTATGGAAAATGGCGAAAAGAAGCGTTGTACTTTATTGGGTACACATTGTCATACTGTTTTTGGAAAGGTGATTGAAGGATTTGATAACGTGTTGAAAAAAATAACGTTTCGAGATCCTTCAAAAGCTCCAAATTATGAAGGCGATTTAATAAAAACTATAATTATCGAAGAAAAATAGGAGGCAGTATGTCAAGCCAATCAATATCATGGGATGATGTTCCAAAAGAGCAATTTATACCTGGTGTAACACGGCAAGTTGCTCTTGGTGAAAAAGTAATGCTCGGAAGAATTTTATTTGATAAAGGAGCAAAAGTTCCTACTCATAAACATGAGAGTGAACAAATCACTCATGTTTTAAGTGGTAAATTATTATTTATCATTGATGGAGTTGAAGCTATCGTCTCTCCCGGGCAAACCATACATATCCCTTCTAACGTTGATCATAGTGCAGAAGCTATTGAACAGACAGAAGAAATAGATGCTTTTAGTCCTATACGTTTAGATTGGTTGGATGGATCGAATGTTTATAAGAATTAATATAAAGGAAAATAGTTTTTGAAAGCGGTAGTATTAAAACAGCCTGGAACTGTTCCCATTTTATCATATGTTGATATACCAGAACCCAGTATTAAATCTGATGAATTACTTATTAAAGTTTTAAGTGCTGGATTTTGTCGACATGACTTTTTAGTAATGAATGGAACATTACGTCGAGGTATCCCTAGTGATCCGATATTGGGACATGAGATTTGTGGAGAAATTATTGAAAAAGGCGAAGAAGTAGAAAATCTAAATATTGGTGACAGGATAGTTACTTTACTAACCCAATCTTGTGGCACATGTGAACAGTGTCAATCAGATAATGAGCATAGATGTGAAAATGGAATTGGTATTGGACACGGATCTCAAGGTGGATTTGCTGAATTTCTGGCAGTAAAACAAAATTCTGCAATACTAATTCCTGAATTTGTAAGTTCAGATATCGCGTGTTTACTTACTTGTCCAATAGGGGTTGGAATACAGGCCTTAACTGATATTACTAATATAAAACCTGGGTCATCTGTTGCAATAACAGGAGCTAGTGGTGGTTTGGGAATTCATGTAGCCCAGATTGCAAAAGCAATGGGATGTTCTACTTTTGGGATTACATCATCAGAAGGAAAGATTTCATCACTTATGGAGTTAGGTTTAGATGAGGTAATATTATCGTCTGACGATTTAGAATTTTCAGAAATTATTCAAGCTATGACTGCTGATATCGGCGTCGATGTGGTAATTGATTGTGTTGGGTCAAAGTATTTTTCATCCTGTATTAATAGTCTTGCAAGTAATGGGAAATTAATATTATTAGGAGAGCTTGGTAATGCAAAAGCTCAAGTAAATCTAGCTGAGATTCTTTTTAGAGATTTGACAATTAAGGGTTCTACTGGCGCAAGAAGAAAACATGTACTAAAGGGTATTGATTTAATAAAAAATGATTTACTTAGACCAGTTGTTCATACCAAATTGCCATTGAAAGATTTGTTGATTGCATTTGGATGGATGAAAGAAAATAAATTATTTGGACGGATTGTATTTGCAGATTAATTAAATGTATTATCTGTAGGTAAGAGATCAGCAACAATTGTTGCCATATACTCACCTTCTGAATTAATGTAGAAAGTAACAGAAACAGGCTCAGCGATTAACATATGTTCTTTCATATGAGTAACAGTAATTCCTACGTCACCTATAGTTCTAAATTTGATAATTTTGTCTGTAGTTAATTCTGCTAATGTGAACCCTTCGAGTTTTTCTAGCGAACTATTATCTATTGCTATAACATTGCCATGGCAAATATCTATACATATTGGAGTAGATTCATTGCAAGAAATTATTAAGATTAATAATATACTTATTAAACTAGTTATTGTTATTTTTTTCATAATAAATGTAAATTTATCATTTGTTAAACATGAAGTGAGCTATATCTCCATCGTTCATAAGATATTCTTTTCCCTCAAGCCTCAATAACCCTAATTTTTTTGCTTCAGCCATCTTTTTACTTTCAATCATATTTTGGTAACCAATAACTTCAGCCTTAATGAAACCTTTTTGTATATCAGAATGTATTTGTCCAGCAGCTTCCAAAGCTGACATTCCTTGAGTTATTGTCCAAGCTTTTACTTCATCTGGACCAACTGTAAAAAATGATATCAAATTTAATAATGCATAACTTTTATCAATAAGTTTATTTTTACCTGATTCTTCAATGCCTAAAGATTCCCTAAACATTAATTGATCTTCTTCAGGCATTTCAGCTAATTCTTTTTCTAGTTGCGCACAGATACTTATTGTATCCTGACTATCTTCATGATTAATTTTATCCTCATCTATATTTAAAACACTCAGCAATGGTTTTGCTGATAAAAGTTGGAAATTCCACACAATTTCAGCAGTATCCTTATCTAAATCTTGATCTTTTATAGGAATGTTATTTTCCAAGTTTTCTTTGACATTCGTTAATTGATCTATTTCTTTGATTATAGATTCTTTTTTATCGTTTCTTGCACCTTTAAGTTCACTATTTAATCTTTCAATTCTTTTATCAATTATTGTTAAATCTGAAAATATTAATTCCTCTTTCAATGTTTTTGAATCTCTTTTTATATCAATGGTTTCAAATATATGAGGAACCGCAGGATTATCAAAATAACGAATTACTTCTACTAAAGCATCCATACGTTGAAGAATATTAAGATATTCTCCAGAAATACTTTGGCTTTTTCCTAAACTTTCTGGTGAAGTTGGTATATCAACAAATGTTACTTCAGCTTTACTGATTTTTTTTGGATCAAATAATGCTACAAGTTCATCTATTCTTGGATCTTCTACTCTTGATATGCCAATATTTGTGTTTTTACTAGATTTATCTTTCAGAGTATGCGTTATTGCTTCAAAAACAGTCGTTTTCCCACTTTGTGGAAGTCCTATAAGTCCTATTTCCATTTATATCTCTTTCTTTTTTACCCTAATGCGTATAAATTTCCTTCTACTGTAGGGACATAGAGCGTATCATTTACTAAGATTGCTGAGCCATAGATTTCTTCGTTGAGCATGTATTCCCACATTATAGATCCATCGTTTTTATTTATGCCATAAATAGTACCATTATTCATCAATTGTACTAAAGTTGATCCAGATAAAATTGGAGAAGATTGTATATTTGCCGATTTACTTATTTTCCACAAAGTATCACCATTTTTGATATCTATAGATCTAATATTGCCTTCAAATGTATTCACATAAATATATTCGCCATCAGTTGCTAGATTACTTCGCACTTGTTCATTACGTATTTGAAAGCCACCAGTTTCTCTTCGTAGTTCTACTCCCCAATTATATCCTATAGGATTTGCAGGCTTTGAAGCCATATTCCATGCGTATAATTGAAACCACCACCTGATAAATCCTTGTGCAAATCGAACATTTTTCCGTTGTATATTAAATGAATTTAATCTACTTCCAAATCTTGTAGCAGTTGTAAAGTAGGCCGTATCGTCTATTATTGTGGGTGTGTTTTCTCCACTACCTAATTTAAGTTTGTATCTTAAATTACCGTTTTGAGCATTTAGTAAGTAGAAATAACTATCATCTGATCCAACTGCAACAACATTATCTTTTACTGCCGGAGCCGTTATTACCCAAGATTCAGTAAAATAATCCCATAATAATTCACCTGTCTTTGCATCAATACTAAATATTCTCTTACCAGTATTACCGCCATAGACTGCGCCATTGTGTATAGTGACACTTCCAAATATGGCCTCACCAGTATCGTAGGACCATATTTCTTTACCGTTTTTTCTGTCTAGAGCCAATATTCTTCCATCTCTCAAACTAGCGTAAGCAATATCTTTTGTTAATGACAGGGAAACATCTACAGGAGAATTGACGGTGTTTTCCCAAATCACGTTCCCATTATTTGTATCTAATGCAATTATTTTATTATCACCAGTTCCAATGTAAATTGCATTTTCGACTATTGTAGGTGTCGTGTGAATAAAATCGGTGGTTGTAAATTTCCATTTAACACCTTCAGAAATGCTAAAATCATTTTCGCTAGCAAGACCGGTGTGATGATTGTTTTTTTGTACCATAGGCCAGTCATTTATATCTTGTGAGTTGGATACTTTTGAGCTAGGTGAAATAGTTTCAATGTTAACATTAAATTGAAAAACATTAATTATCCAAGCAAGTATAAGTAACAATGTAATAGTTAAACCTAAGACCCATTTGATCATTGCTCTATTTGCTATAGTTTTTCTATAATCATTAAGATATTGAGTTTCATATGATGACGAAACTAATTCAGGTTCTACTTTTGTGTTAAAACCTTTTTGTGTGAGACGGCCCCAACACTTTCTACACCTTGTAGCACTTGCGTCATTTCCAGTGTTGCAAGCTTTACAAATAATTCGATTTTTTAAGTTCTCACTATTGATTGTATCTTCCATATTTATTTAATTTGCATAAAAAAATTATCTATTGAATTATAATAACCTAAGTATTATATAATAAATCTTTGATGTTAATTACAGAATTACAGGTTTTGTTATGCACGAAAAAGGCAAAAGAATTGAAATTGTTTGGGGTGAAAACGATTATCTTAAAAAAGAATATCTAAATTCCTTGATTAGCAAATATACATCTCCGGATCAGGAAAGTTTCTCCCAGGTTTCCTATTGTAATGGTAAATCAGCTTCAATTGAAGAATTACAAACTACATTGATGACTGTTCCTTTTTTTACCGAATTCCATTTAGTTATAATTTATAATCTATTTGAAAGATTTAAAAATCTTGCAAATAATACTTCAAAACAAACTAAGAATGCTAATCATAAGGATTGGGATCAAATTGTTGCTCTATTGACTAATCTCCCTAACCAAAAAACGATTGTATTGGTTGAAGACCTTTACCCGGAAAACAAAATAGTGCAAAAAGAAATTCATGAATTTATCGATTCAAAAGAATTTAAGACCATTGCTTATTTGGAATTAGAAAATTGGATCAGTAAGAAATTACTTGATAATGGAAAAAAAATAAGTAATAGAAACGCGCGATTAATTGCTGATTATGTTGGAAATGATATGTGGACATTAAGTAACGAAATAGAAAAGATAATAAATTATTGTCAGGATGAATCTGTAGAAGAAGAACATTTGGAAATATTAATTAACAATCCAAAAGAAATGAAAATATTCAAATTAGTTGATTTGTTACTTGACGAGAATATTGCAGTTTCATTTAGAAATATTCCTTCAATATTTGAAAGTGGGTACTCTACTCAGTATTTATTATCGATGCTTTCAAGACAGATGAGATTGCTAATTATTGCAAAACAACTTTCCAGTATGAATTCTTCTAAAACAATTTATAAAGATAAATTGGGTATTTATTCTGATTATGTGATTGATAATATTATTAGCCAAGTTGGAAATCGCGATATGGATGTTCTTTTAAAATTATATGAAAAGATTTCGGAACTAGACATAGCAATAAAGACTGGAGCTATAAATGAGAATATTGTATTTGATAATCTAATATCTAATAGGGTTGTCAATTGATTTCAAGTGGATGAAAACAAGCCACTGAATGATTTTCTTCGATAAATTTCAATGCTGGTTTTAAACTTTTTTTGCATAGTTCAGTTTTAAATTTACAGCGTGGTATAAAAGGGCATGTATCGGATTTAATATTATCATCATGATCATCAATTGGGGCAAAAGAGTATAGTTTCTTTTCATAATCATCGATTCTTGGAATAGCATCTAATAATCCTTTGGTATATGGATGGCGTGGGTTTTTGAATAAATCAATTGTATTACTCATTTCTACAATTATCCCTTTGTACATTACAGCAACATAATCTGCCATTTGGGCAATTACTCCCATATCATGGGTTATAAGAATAACTGTTATGCCATATAAATTCTTTAGTTCACGGATTTTTTGTAATATAGCTGCTTGTAGTGTTGTGTCTAGATTAGAAGTCGGTTCATCTGCAATCAATAATTGAGGCTTTAAGGAAACCGCCATAGCAAGCATTATTCTTTGACACATACCTCCACTTAGTTGAAACGAGTATGATTTGAGTATACGTTTAGGATCAGGTAAACCTATTGATGTAAGAAGTGGAATTACTTCATTTTCTGCTTCTTTTCTTGATAAACCTGAATGAGTTTCAAGTATTTCAGATATTTGAGTACCTATTGTAATACTCGGATTTAAAGAAGCTCGAGGGTCTTGGAAAATCATACTAATTTCCTTACCACGTATTTTACGTAAATCTATTTCTTCCATAGTTAATATATTTTGCGAATTAAAATAAACTGAACCGTTTTTAACTACTCCTGGATCTGGTATAAGATTTAATATTGATAAAGCAGTAGTAGACTTACCTGAGCCGCTTTCTCCCACTATCCCCACTATTGAATTTTTCGGAATATTAAGATTGATATTATCTACCGCGGTAATTGTAGAATCTTTTGATTCAAAGACTACTTCTAGGTTTTGTATTTCTACTAAATTATCATCATTCATAGTACTAATTATACTAGAATTATTTCAGTAATATAGGTTCATATATGCCATTTTTTAGTTGTGCGATTAGTTCTTCTAATGAAGTTATTTTAGTTGAGAATTTTGTAGCAACTTTAGCAATATCTTCGAGTTTGTGAGAATCACTTCCTCCAGTAGAAGGGAGTTCTAGTAAATTGCAAATCTTCTCCGAGAAAATATTTTGAATATCTTCTCCTCTTCCATTGATTGATTCTATTGCATCCACAGTTTTGAAAATTAGGTCACTTTTGGAATTAATTGCGGTTATTTCAAGTTTAGAGGGATCCATTTGTGAAACACTATCAAATCTTCTCCTGTAAGGATGAGCAGCAATCATGAATCCAGAATTATTTTTCACTATTTCTGATAAGAATTTTATATTATGCATACCAAAAATATATTCATTTAAACCAAATACAATTACATGTCCTTCTTCGGTAGTAATCTCTGAACCAGGAAAAACTGGGAAACTATATTTCAATTGTAGTTCATTTATTTCTGTTGGATTCCAGAATTGATCATGATCAGTTATGCATATGCCATCCAGTCCTCGTTTTTTTGCATTAATTATTAAATCGTCTGGAGAAAGTAGACTATCATCTGATTTCGGAAATGTATGATTGTGGAGATCTATTATCAAAAAATATCCTTTGCATTAGTTTAACTCAATCATATTAGACTACTATTATTTAGTAGTATTGAAAAGTTCTATGTCTCTTTACGTTATCGGGTGTAGATTGTGTAATTTTTCACTTGATACAATATTACTGTGGTGATATGCTATTGATCATATATATTGAATCATAAAAATACCAATAATCTGGTTGATCCATGGGAGTTATTATGGAGAATTATTTTCACCAGTATGGTCTTCTAGCAATGTTTGTAATTGTTGCCACAGCAGTCCCTATTGGTATGTTGGTTGTCTCTTATTTGGCATCTAAGGTTTCGATCAGACCTCATAAACCCAATCAAACAAAATCTACTATATATGAGTGCGGAGTTGAGCCGATAGGGCCTAATAAATGGGTTCAATTTGACTTTAAATATTATATGTATGCACTCCTTTTCGTAATATTTGATATTGAGACAATATTTTTATTCCCTTGGGCAATTCAATTTGGCAAATTAGGAATGTTTGCATTAGTTGAAATGTTTATATTTGTAATGATTTTATTAGTTGGCTTAATTTACGCTTGGAAAGTTAAAGCTTTAGAATGGGGGAAATAATATGAATTCAAACTCAAATTATTTTGATTCACTGTCATTAGACATAGCTGAAGGTAAAGAGGTCCAAGAACTTAAAGATACATCACTTACTCCAATAAAAGAACCTTTAATTGAAGTTCCAAGTGATGTTGCAAATAATATAGCAGTGACATCTATTGACGCTCTACTGAATTGGGGAAGAAAATCTGCAGTATGGCCTTTATCTTTTGGTTTAGCTTGTTGTGCTTTTGAAATGATGGCAAGTGCTATGTCTCGATTTGATTTATCACGATTTGGTGCTGAAGTATTTCGTGGTTCCCCTAGGCAGGCAGATCTTATGATTGTATCAGGGACTGTTACATGGAAAATGGGTGCAGCAATTAAAAAATTATATGATCAGATGTTAGAACCTAAATGGGTAATTTCTATGGGTGCTTGTGCAACAAGTGGAGGTCCGTACTATCAATCATATAGTGTTGTTCCAGGGGTAAATCATATTATTCCAGTTGATGTTTACGTACCTGGATGTCCCCCAAGACCGGACGCACTATTATTTGGGATTATGCAATTACAGGAAAAGATAAAGAGATATCGCCTTACTCAAAACCCGGCAGGAAGTTAATGATTAGACAACTAAATTCAAATGAAATAATTAAATTACTGGGTAAAGATTTTGATTCACAGTCGATTGATGAATCTAAAAACGAATTGTATGTTTCTGCCGATCAATTAACGAACGTGTGCAGCATATTAAAAAATACAAAACAAGCTTCTTTTGATTTATTGACTTGTATCTCTGGTGTTGATTATGTTGAATATTTTCAGGTTGTTTACCATTTAACTTCAACTATACACAAACATAGTTGTGTGCTTAAGGTAAATCTATTTGGTCGTAGTGATTTAGTTTGTCCCTCTGTTTATAAATTTTGGCAAGGTGCAGACTTCCAAGAACGAGAAATATGGGACTTATTAGGAATTTATTTTGAAGGGCATCCTAATATGAAACGTATATTTTTATGGGACGGATTTGAAGGACATCCTTTAAGAAGAGATTACTTAGAGTCACCAAGGTAATAGAGGTTAGGATTTATGAATAGTGAATTAATGACAGTAAATTTTGGCCCTCAACATCCAAGCACACATGGTGTGTTTCGTTTACGAATTACTTTGGATGGTGAAACAGTTGTCGGTTTAGAACCTGTTTTTGGTTATTTACATCGTGGATCAGAAAAATTAGCTGAAGAGCGGACTTTTACACAAGTGATAACTTTGACTGACCGTATGGACTACACATCTGCAATGACAAATAATCAAGCCTATGTTTTGTCTTGTGAAAAATTAATGGAGGTTACTCCACCAGTACGTGCTCAATATCTACGAGTCATTTCTGCTGAATTATCAAGAATAGCCAGTCATCTTATTGGAACAGGATTTTTGATCAATGACCTCGGTGCTTTTATAACACCCTTGATGTACTGTTTTAGAGAAAGAGAAAGAATACTAGAGCTTTTCGAGATGTTGTGTGGTGCAAGAATTACACTTACTTATATGAGAGTAGGTGGGGTTTTTCAAGATACTCCAGCTGAATTTTGGCCCGCATTAGACAGCTTTCTTACAGATATGGAGTTTCATTTAGATGAATACGAATCATTACTCACTGGAAATGAAATATTATTAAGCAGGACTGTAGGTGTAAGTTCAATCACTACAGATCAAGCCCTGAATGCTTCGATAACAGGGCCAATATTGAGAGCCACCGGTTTTGATTGGGATTTGCGTACAGTTGATCCATATGAAGTATATAACAGAGTAAATTTTGAAGTGCCAACTGGGGAAAATGGGGATAATTATGATAGATATTTGGTTCGTATTAAAGAAATGAGGCAAAGTCTTTCAATAATCAAACAATGTGTAGAACAAATAGAACCAGGAAAAGTAAGATTAGATTTACCATTTCTCATACGACCAGATTCTGGAGAAGCATATGGAAGAGTTGAAAGTCCTAAAGGTGAATTAGGTTTCTATTTGATTAGTGATGGCTCAATATCTCCTTATAGATGTAAAGTCAGACCACCTTCATTAATTAACCTTACATTATTAAATGAAATGATTGTTGGATGGAAAGTTGCAGATATGATCGTTACTCTTGGATCACTTGATTTTAATATGGGAGAGGTAGATCGTTAATGTTGAGTGAAAATCTTTGGTTCCATAACATATATTGCTTTTTATATACGGGTGATACGGCAATCTCAGGCTGTAGTAATGCTACGGGCTTATTACCTGAATCTCTAAATTGGATGCCATACTATATTGCTGGGTTTTCAATGGTTTTAGTATTAATAAATATTTTTATGGCCTTTGGCGCTCTCTATACTTATGCAGAAAGAAGATTAATTGGTAGATTCCAGTCAAGAGTGGGACCTAACAGAGCAGGGCCGTTTGGAATATTACAACCCGTTGCTGATGGTATTAAATTATTAACTAAGGAATCTATGATACCTGATCAAGCTGATAAACCAGTCTATAATCTAGCTCCTATAATTATGTTAATACCTGTAATATTGGTTGTCGCGGTATTGCCAGTCGGTGAAGGAACATTTATGACAGATTTAAATATAGCTTTATTGTTTGCAATATCAATTACTGCTCTTACAACTATTGCAATTTTTATGGCAGGATTTTCCACAGGAAATAGATTTGCAATGCTCGGCGCAATGAGAGCTGTAGCACAACTAATAAGTTATGAAGTTCCAGTTGTTTTATCTACAGTGGGAATTATACTATTGACGGGATCACTATCCTTGGTTGATGTTGTTGAAGCACAAGCTATTCCATTTATTCTCGTTCAACCATTAGCATTTTTAATATTTATTATTGGCGGATCTGCAGAAATGAATAGAACTCCTTTTGATACTGTAGAGGCTGAATCGGAACTTATTGCAGGTTATCACATCGAATATGGTGGTATGAAATTTGCTATGTTTCAATTAGCAGAATATGCATCTGTATTAATCAATTCTGCTGTAATTACAACTTTGTTTTTAAGTGGATGGGAGGGACCTTTTTCGTTTATTCCTTCTCCTATATGGTTTTTATTAAAAATGTTTTTCATGGCTTTTTGCTTTATTTGGATAAGAGCCACACTACCTCGACTTAGAATGGATCAAGTTATGTCATTCGCTTGGAAATTTTTATTACCATTGAGCTTAATTAATATATTTGTAACTGCCATTGAAGTTTTAATTTTCGGTGTGAATGGAACTTTTACACAAGGTGATTTATGGATAATATCAGGTATCAATATTATTGTATCCATAATCGGGATTGTTATATTTAGTAAAATTCTGGAGATTGATTCAGGTTTCAATACCCAGTTCAAAGTTACAGTTTAATCAAGGAGAAAATATATTGTACGGACTCGGAATAGTTAAAGGATTATTAGTTACTCTCAAAAATTTTGTTCGTAAACCAGCTACGATTAATTATCCAGAGCAAAGAGCTCCACAACATTCAAGATTTAGAGGAGAGGAATTTGCATGGTATGAAGAGAGATGTACTGGTTGTGCAAGCTGTGCTAAATTTTGTCCTTTGGGTATTATTCATATTGAAACAAGTCCAAGTGAGGCCAATATTCCGGAAGGTGATTCTTATAAATTGGAAGCCTTTGATATTGATATAGCTAGATGCATGTTTTGTGGGTTTTGTGTTGAAGTTTGTCCTTATGATGCATTATTTATGGGTAGTGGTTTTGAAGAAGCCCAATATAGTAGACAGGATTTAGTATTGGATAAGATTAAAGATCAAAGAGAAGGCAAAAATAAGTCTCCTAGTACATGGTTTAGACCACAATTGGAAGCTCAAAAATATATACCTCTTTCAGGAACAGAAATGAAATGGGATGATGCTGGGCGAGAAGAATGGACCTATCATCCAACAAAACGTCCTAAAAGAGATTTATTATCCTGGAGAAATAAGAATTTTAAAAATAAAGGAGAAAATTGAATCTCACAGATATCTTTTTCATAATTTTTTCATTAATAGCATTTAGTTCTGCTTTGCTCGTAGTGTTTATACAAGATTTATTTAAGAGTGCGTTGATGCTCGTTGTAACTTTTATAAGTGTTGGGGGTATTTTCTTTTTATTAAATGCAGAATTTTTAGGTGTTATACAGATTTTAATTTATGCCGGAGGTATAGCAATTATAATTATATTTGGTGTCCTAATGACAAAAGATATGGCAACCGCAAATACATCTAATATATTTATGTTTATAAATGGGCAAATTTGTTTACTTTTTTTTGTGTTACTTTCATATTTCTTAATTAATGAAGAATGGTTTTTACTTGATCTAGTAAATTCATCATATGCTGAACAAGCAAAAAACCTATTCTCAAATACGACAGATCATTTAGCTACTCTTCTACTGAAGAATTGGGTAATCGCTTTTGAGTTTAGTTCAGTATTATTGCTAGCCGTGATCATTGGTTCATTAGCAATCGTGAAGGATAAAAACGAATGAGTTTAGAGTCAGTATTAACATTATCTGCGGGCCTCTTTGCTATAGGCCTTTTTGGTGTATTAACTAAAAGAAATCTTATTGCTGTTCTTATGTGTATAGAATTGATGTTTAACGCAATCAACGTTGCTGCCGTTGGTATATCTCGCTATATTGCACCATCTATGTTTAGAATTGCCGGTTCTGATTTAAATAGTGAACAGGTTGATTTGATTTTATCCGGGCATGTGATATCAATTTTTTCTATTGCTATTTCAGCTGCTGAAGTCTCTATGGCACTGGCAATTATTATTCTTATTTATAGAACTAAAAATACTGTCGATATTTCAGATATTAATAAAATGAGTGGATAAAATATGTGGATAAAATATTTGGAAGCAGAAAATTTATTTGTTGCAGAAAGTTGGAAAGAACTTTTTGAAGGTGAAGGTTTACCTGTGAGGTTGCTTCCCAAACTAGGTTTAGAAAATTGGTCTGATTCTACAGAGTTTTCCATTATGGTCCCACGGGGTCGTGAACATGTAGCAGATGAAATAGTTAGAAAATTATAATAATTTGAAAGATGGATTAATGTTTGAAATAGAACTTATTATTTCTTTGATTTTTGTAACTCCTTTAATTGTTGCATTGATTAATAGTTTATTTATTACCTTAAGTGATAATACTAATGTAAAAATAGGATCTTATTTATCTATTATGGGGATATTTATATCCTTTATTCTTTCCATATATATTTTTTCCCTAGCATATGGAGATGATCATTACAAAATTAACGCTTCGTTTGAATGGTTTAGTATTGGGAATTTACCTGTTTTATTTGGGTATTATGTGGATTTTGTTTCTGCTTCGATGTTGTTAGTTGTAACTAGTGTTAGTCTGCTAGTGCAAATTTATTCTCTTGGATATATGAAAGGAGATAAAGGGCTCGTCCGATATTTTACTTACTTATCTCTATTTACCTCATCGATGCTAGGAGTAGTATTATCAATTAATATATTGCAAATGTATTTTTTCTGGGAATTGGTAGGAGTTTGTTCTTACCTTTTAATAGGGTTTTGGTTTGATAGAAATTCAGCTAGAAATGCTGCTAAAAAAGCTTTTTTAATTACCAGAATAGGAGATGTGGGATTTTTATTCGCAATACTACTGATCTTCTCAAATGGTTTATCTTTCTTAGACAAAGGATTAAACCCGTTAATAATACAAGATATTTTATTAATGACTGGTGATCTTAGCACGACCATAATATTTTTAGTTTCGATTGGTTTAATTGCTGGAGCCGTGGGTAAATCAGCTCAATTCCCCCTACATACTTGGTTACCTGATGCGATGGAAGGTCCAACTCCGGTTAGTGCCTTAATTCATGCTGCTACAATGGTTGCTGCAGGTGTATTCTTATTGGTAAGATTCTTTGATTTTATTAGTGCAAGTTCTACATCATTATTAATTATAGCTGTAATTGGATGTACTACCTCATTACTAGGTGCATCTATAGCTTTGGTAATGAATGATATAAAGAAAGTATTAGCCTATTCGACGATAAGCCAGCTTGGATATATGTTTATGGCAATCGGGATAGGTGCTCCGGCAATTGCTATGTTCCATTTAGTTACACATGCATTTTTTAAGGCATTATTATTTTTAGGTGCTGGAAATGTTAGTCATGCAGTACATAGTTTTGAAATGGAAAAAATGGGGAATCTCAAAGACAAAATGCCTGTAACTTATTATACATTTCTATTAGGTTCTTTAAGTTTAGTAGGTATTTTTCCTCTTGCTGGCTTTTGGAGTAAAGATGAAATAATTAATACTGCCTACCAAGGCACCAACCTAGCTTCCACAATTGTTTTATTTGGGAGTTTGATAGGTATAGTAATGACGGCATTTTATACATTTAGAATGGTATTTTTAACATTTAATCATCGAATACAACCTAAAGTAAATGCCACAATCGAAGAGTCCCCTAAATCTATGCTTTTCCCTGTTGCTATTTTATCGGTTTTAGCAGTAATAATAGGGTTTCTTATAAATCCTCCTATAGATTTACCTTTTCTTGAAAAACATTGGTTTTTACATTACCAACATCACAAAGTAATAGATATTAATTTGGCGATAGCATTAGTTTCAACATTGTTAGCTGGTTTAGGTATAACCGCGGCGTGGATATTTTATAAAAATAGAAATATTACCGATAGGCTGTTTGCAAGTATAAATATGAGTCAAGTACTACATAAAAAATGGTATTTTGATTATCTCTATGAAATTGTAATTGTTAAACAAATATTTTATCGGTTTATAACCCGGATAACACAAATATTCGATGATGTAATTATTAACCACCCATCTGATTTTGTTGGATATTTTGCTAAAAACCTTGGTCGTCCAGTATCTCTATTCCAAAATGGATCTGTCCAATTCTATGGATTAGTTTTGACTATATTCTATGCTTTAGTTGTTACATTAGGAGTGTTGTTACTATATGTTATTTCATAAAAATAAAAGGTATATGAATTGATGTTAACCGTATTGATCTTCATACCAGTATTTGGAGCTTTGATTATCCCTTTTCTTAGGAACAATCAAAAGTATATTAAATATTGGGCTTTGGCAATTACCTGTTTTGAATTACTTCTGTCTGTTTTTATGTTGATTAATTTTGACTTATCTAAGAATGGTTATCAATTCGTAGAAAACTATGAGTGGATTCCTTCACTTGGTATTTCTTATCATCTCGGTGTAGATGGATTAAGTTTACCATTAGTTTTTTTGACAACTTTGTTATTTGTTTGTGCGGTTTCGATTTCAATGTCAATTAATACACGTGTGGCAGAATATTTTTTCTGGTTTTTGATTTTAGAAACTTCAGTTTTGGGTGTTTTTATTTCGTTAGATTTAGTATTATTCTTTATTTTTTGGGAAATCGAACTTATACCTATGTATTTTATTATTTCAGTTTGGGGTTCAGGGCGTAAAGAATACTCAGCAATGAAATTTGTGATATACACATTATTTGGATCTGCGTTTATGTTGGTTGGTTTATTGATAACAGGTTTATCAATAGGTAGTTTTAATATAGAAGAACTTTCAAATATAACATTGACGGCAGATAATTTCTTAATATCACCTGTTTATGTTTTTATTATGTTTTTTGTTGCTTTCGCAATCAAATTACCATCATGGCCACTACATTCTTGGCTTCCCGACGCACATACAGATGCCCCAACAGCAGGAAGTGTAATATTGGCTGGAGTTTTAATTAAAATGGGTGGGTATGGCATTATCAGAATTTGTGTTCAAATATTTCAACAAGAAGCAAAAGATTTATCTTTGTTGTTGGTATTTTTGGGAGCATTTAGTTTGATTTATGGCGCAATTATCACTTTTAGACAAACGGATATAAAAAAACTTATTGCTTTCAGTAGCGTAAGCCACATGGGTATAGTTTTATTGGGAATTAGTGCATATAAGTCTAATAATCCAGATGTTGCATCATTTGGATTAGAAGGTGCAGCATTACAAATGTTTACTCATGGGACAATTACTGGTTTATTATTTCTTTCTATTGGCTTGATATATGATCGTCTACACACTAGAGAAATAACTCAATTACAAGGCCTTGTCTACAAGGCCCCAACAATAAGCTTGTTTTTTGTTATAGCTTCTATGGCTTCTCTTGGATTGCCGGGATTAAGTGGATTTGTTGCTGAAATAACTGTTTTTATGGCTGCCTTTGCTGTTTGGAATTGGTTTACAGTTATTAGTGTTTTTTCGATAGTTCTTACAGCTGGATATATGTTATGGCTAGTGCAAAGAGTGATTTTTGGAGATCATATTGGTGATGAAAAGAATTTACAAAAACTTTCCACATATGAATATATTCCTGCATTATTACTTGTGGCGTCAATTATAGTGCTAGGTGTATATCCCAGTATTATCTTTGAATTTTTTGAACAGAGTGTTACTGCTTTTGTCAATAATACAATAGGAGTTTAAATTAAATGGATGTAGCGGATTTAATATATATAGGGAGCGAGATAATTGTTGCGGTAACTGCAACTTTAACCCTTTTGATGGGAATTTTTTCTGGAAGATATATCATTGTTAAAATCGTATCGTTATTAGGTATTCTATCTGGTTTAATTTATGCTGTAGGTTTATGGTTTGTATCCACATCGTATGTTTTTTATAACACAATTCATGCAAACCAATTAAGTGTGTTTTTTAAGATACTTGTCTTAGTCACCTTATTATTGGTTATTACAGGATCTTATGATTACTCTAAGTACTTTGGAAAACTTAGAGTAGAATATCTTAGTTTAATGATGTATTCATCGGTAGGTATGATGCTTTTACCTGCAAGTAATGACTTTATTACAGCATATATCAGCCTTGAATTAATTGCTCTTCCTCTGGTTGCAGTAATTGCAATGACTAAAGAAGAATATTCTATCGAAGCAAGTTTGAAATTTTTAATATTTAGTGCAATAAGCTCGGCATTTTTATTGTACGGAATAGTTCTGTTATATGGATTTAGTGGCTCGACTAATTTTGAGGTTATTGCGCATATTTTATCAAATACAAACTTAGATTCAAATATTTCAATAGTATTAATAGCTATTTTATTTATTCTTGGTGGAGTTGGATTTAAGGTGGGAATCGTTCCTTTTTATATGTGGATTCCAGATGTTTATGAAGGTGCTCCGACTCCAGTTGTTGCCTTTTTGTCTATTGCTAGTAAATCTGTAGGATTTGCTTTGCTAATAAAAGTCTTTTTGATTGCTTATGAATTCGCAGACTGGACTTTTACTATCTCAATTATTGCTGCCCTTACCATGATAGTAGGTAATGCAGGAGCTTTACTTCAAGATAATACAAAGAGATTATTGGGTTATAGTGGTATAGCACATGCAGGGTATATATTAATTGGCATTGCATGTTTTTCTCAGATTGGTACGAGTACTGGACAGGTTGCGGTTATATTTTATTTATTAACTTATGCTTTTACAAATATTGCTGCTTTTTATTCACTGATGAATATTTCATTATCCACCAATAGTTATTCAATTCAAAGTTACTCTGGTGCTTTTTTTAATAATAAATTTGCCTCAATTGTTTTAATGATATCTTTTCTTTCTCTTATTGGATTACCTCCAACTTCTGGATTTTTAGGAAAACTATATTTATTCAATGCCGCAATAAAATCTGAATTAATTTGGTTAGTTTTATTTGGCGTAATTAATAGTGTTTTTTCAGCTTATTACTATCTAAAAGTTATTAAAACACTTTTTGATTCTGATATTGAAATAATCAAATATCAGACTTCTAGATCTTATTCATTGAATATTGTATTAATATGTGCATTATTAGGTGTGTTAATTTTGGGAGTATATCCTGACCCATTCTTGCGATTATTGGAAACATCTCTTAGTAGTTAAAAATTATATTGAGATTAGTGATGAAACTATACATCATATTGGCAGAAATGAAAGGCGATTTTATTTCCTACAATGGTAATCAATATGATAATTTTCAAATGCTTGGGTATAAATTTGCTAAAGATCATACGGACGCATGCGTAGATTTTTTTAGTGATCCTGCATTTCCCATTGATTGGAATGATGTTGAATATATATGGGCTGAAGAATTGTTAATAGAAGAAGGTTCTGGCAAATTTGGTGAAAATAGAAAAATCTACACTGATGTATTTCGGTTACCATCTAATGAATAGATATATCTATAGACGTATTATAATAAATAATATTCTGTGATTCTTTTAATTCGATGTTCTTTAGTAGTCTAAATGTGTTACATTTGGACTTTACTTTTATTTCAGTTCCAACGTTTCGAAACTTATTAATTGGTATGACAATTTTTCCTTTAGTATCTAAAACATTTCTAATATTATCGTTAATTTTCATTAATTCGATTAAATCTGAGTGATCATCAATATCGTAATTTACACCAGGGCTATTTATTTCTTCATACTTGTTAAGTATTTTTATATGAGAATCGAAGCTATTTTCCCCAAAGCTGAATTGGAAATTGTTTTTCATCGGTAATAGTATTCCATTAGTGCCATTGTCCTTAGTAGCTTTTGCTATTACAGGTGTTTTAAAATCATTAGATTTTTGAACAAATTGTAATATATCAGTCGTTTCTAACATGCCAAGATCTGCTGGTAGTATCAACTTATTTGTAGTTTGTGATACGTGTATATATTGTTGTAGACTCTCGTTTAAATTCTGACCTAATTCTTTGATAGGTATTTGATTTTTTATTGAATAAATATGAGAAATATAATCTAATTGCGATGGTGGATACGAGTTACCTAGTATAACAATATTTGGTTTAATTTTTAATTGATTAAATGCGTTGTATGAATTAGTCACTACATGATTTAGCAACCAAATAGTTAAGTTTTTTCGTTGTAGTTCATTTAAATTTGATGAAAGACGTGTTTTTGTATTTCCAACAGATATATTCCCAATTGGTATGATTATTTCAAAAGTAGGTATAGATTTATGCTTTGGCATTGCATGTTTGATTATTGATAATTTTTAAAATAAATTCTGCGAGTTGTATTTTATCTTCATCTGAATTCATTATAGTATTAGTAGCAACGGCATTTATTCCTAATTTCTCAATATTTTTAATTTCGTGTAAATCTTGACTATCTATTATTAATACATCACAAATCCCATGTAATAATTTTGCTATACCAACACAACTTACATCTTCACCAAATTCATTTAACATTTTTGCTGCTGGACCTTTAATTGCGTTCCCATTAACGATTGGACTTACTGCTATTTTAATACCATTAAAATTTTGAATTTTTTCTCGTACAGTGTTTATAGATAGTATAGGGTCAATACTAACATAAGGATTTGATGGGGATATGACTAATGCATCACAGGTTTCTAACGCTTGTTCAAATCCAGTAGATATTTGTGCTAAATCTATTCCTTCAAAATCAATTTTTAATAATTTTGGTTTACATTTGTGTTCAACGAAGTATTCTTGAAATTTCAATTTACCAATTTCTGTTGTACAAATTGTTCTAACCTTTTGATCAGACATTGGATATATTTCTGATTTAATACCTAGTTTTGTTTTAATTGATTGTATAGATTCAGATAAAGTTTTTCCGGATCGTATCAATTCTGTTCTTAAAATATGAGTTGCAAAATCCTTGTCTCCAATATTAAACCACGTGTCATACCCATAAAAGTCCAACATATTTAAAGCGACATACGAGTCATTCTTTATTCCCCACCCCTGAGTTACATTAGATAAATTACTCAATGAATACATCATGGTGTCAAGATCAGGGCAAATATATAAACCGTATAATTCTGTATCATCTGCTGTATTAACTACAATCTTTAATTGACGAGGATCAAGAGATAGATAAAAACCTTTTGCTAATTTGGCACCACCCACACCACCAGCCAAGGTTAATATGCTTATTTCAGCTATATCACTATTCATTAGCGTGGACTTTGTAGTCTTTTGTCAGATTTATTGGGATGAATATATTTATATTCAGGCATTTTGATTAGTTGTTTATAAGAACCAAAAATCTTTTCACTGTTTTCTTCTATTGAATCAAGAGGATCGTTAAAATCTTCTTTTTCAGAAAAAATCTTATGTATACTATAGTCAGTATATCTCTCTGCAGGAGTTCGCCCCGATTCCCATATAAGCTGTCGTATTTCTCTAGGTCTTAATAATTGCCCATGTTGAGCGCCGGCTGCTGTTGAAATACTTTCATTCATCAAAGTGCCTCCCATATCATTAACGCCAGCATTGAGGAGAATCTGGGCTATATGGGGTCCTTCTTTGGGCCAAGATACTTGAATATTTGGTATCCAATTATTTAATGCTATTCTTGATATAGCATGAATTTTTAGAACCTCAACACCTGATGGCCCTTTTCTTAGGTTTGGTATAGAATTTTTCTTAAACATTGGTGCTTCATCAAAAATAAAACTCAAAGGTACAAATTCAGTAAAACCTCCAGTTGATTTCTGAATGTTTCTGAGAAGTACAAGATGATTGGCAATGTGATCATTTGTTTCTATATGTCCATACATCATTGTCGAAGTTGTTGGTATTCCAATCTTATGGGCAGTTGTAATAACATCAGTCCATTGTTTTACCGTGATTCTGCCTGGTGAAATAATATCTCTGACTTTTTGATCTAATATTTCTGCTGAAGTTCCTGGTAGGCTTGTAACTTTGGCATTTTTCAGTTCAATAAGATAATCTTGAATAGTTGTCTTGGATCTAATTGATCCATATAAAACTTCCTCTGGCGAAAATCCATGTATATGTATATTTGGAATTTCTTTCTTGATTTCTTTACATAATTCTATGTAATAATTTCCATTCATTTTGGGTGGTAATCCTGCTTGAATACATAGTTCTGTAGCCCCTAAGAGGTATGCTTGTTTTCCTCTTCTAATTATCTCTTCAGTAGGTAGAATATAGGATTCTTCTGTTTTATAATCTCGACTAAATGCACAAAACCCACATCCTTTGATACAAACATTTGTAAAATTTATATTTCGGTTTACCACATATGTTACTTTATCGCCAACAGTTGTGGTTCTTAGTAAATCTGCTGTTAATACTACAGAGTTTAAATCAGAACCATTTGTATTCAGTAGTAAAGCAATTTCTGGAGCAGAAATATCCTTACCCTCAAGAGCTTTGTTTAATATTTTAGCGATTTTAGAAGTAATGTTGGAAAGTGATCTGCTTAATTCTGAATTAGGCAATTGTTGGTCTTTTAACTTTGACATAGTTAAATATTCCTCCATTTACAAAACCTTTTGAATCAACCGATGAATCGATTTTTTTTGATAAAAGGGATGAGTTTTTAAATTGAGCATTTTTTGATTTAATAAATTCTGGGTAGATAGGCAACCTTGGTTTCAATTCAAATCCTTTTTCAGTAGTTTTTTGATTTAATTGTTCAATAGTAGGCCAGGGGGCTTCAGGATTTACATAATCAATAGTTAGTGGAGATATTCCACCCCAGTCGTTTATTCCTGCACTGAGGAAATTCTCATAATATCCTTCATTAAGATTAGGTGGTACTTGAATATTGGCATTTGTCCCCATAATAATACGGGTAGCTGCAATTGTCCAAATAAAATCTTGGATATGAGGTTCAGGATGGCTTTTCATAGGAATATCAGTTTTGGCTCTGAAGTTTTGAATTATTAACTCCTGTATGTGGCCATAGTTTTCATTTATTTTTTTGATTGCAAAAATAGAATCTAATCTTTCTATTTTTGTTTCTCCAATTCCTACTAAAATACCTGTTGTAAATGGTATTTGTAATTTTCCAGCATTTTCGATTGTTTTTAACCGTGCTTTTGGGCGTTTGCTCGCGGCAAATTCATGAGGTCCACCTGGTTCTGATAACCTATCGCTGATGTTTTCTAACATTAAGCCCAGAGAAACATTACTTTCTTTTAATCTTTTCATATCATTTCGTGTCATAGTTCCTGGATTTCCATGTGGGAATAAATTTGTTTGACTAGCAACTAATTCTGAGATACTGGAAAGATATTCTATTGTAGATATGTAACCATGATCTTTAAGCCATTTTTTCACAATGGGAAATTTTCTTTCTGGACGTTCTCCAAGAGTAAAGAGCACTTCTTTGCAACCCATTAGATCTGCTTTTTGTGCTAGATCTAAAATATAATCCTCTTTCAAAAAAATCGTATCATATGATTTTGGGTCTTCTCGAAATGTACAGTAGGAACAAACATCAGAACATACTTGTGTTAATGGAACAAATATTTTTGGAGAAAAAGTCACAATATTTTTTTTACCTTCATTTCTTATTAAAGATGCTGAAAGACATAAATCGTTCAGGGAAATATTCTTATCCAAAAGTATCTCATATAAATCATCATGAGGAATAAGTCGATTTTCAATAATCATCTCAGTTATATTACGAAGTCGATAAGGCATATTCGCTTTTTCAGATTCTGAAATATTGTAGTCGATATTTAAATTTAGATTCGATTCCATATTGTTAATTATTTCTATGTATTGCCATTAAATAATTGTTTAATAGAAAGCTCTAATTCAATTTGAGGTACAAAACTTTCAAATTTATCTGTAATTATACCTTCTTTATTGATCAAGAAAACCCAAGGTTCACTAGGTAAATTCCAAGGTTTAATTACGGATGAAATTTCAGTAAATTCCCCTTCGCTATTTCTACTCTGCATATCATATACTTCTATATGTACGAAATACATATCCTTACGGTAATTTTCATGAAGAGTTTTGATAATATTTATTTGAGGTCCACAAGTGAAACTTTTACATTGACCTGGAGTCGCAAATAACAACAATAATGGTTTTTCTTTTGACAGTAGTATTTCGTCAACTCCCTTGTTATATAATTCAAAAAGTGGGTTGATGTCAGAAGTTATATTCTTAAGTTCTTCAGTATTTATAGCGACTAAGTTGTTTGTTTTTGGTATCTTATCACCTACTTTTGGTGTTGAACTAATCGATTTGACACCAATAACTATCCGTGCTTTTTGATTCTTATATTCTCCATCCTGAGGTGTGATTTCGGCGAGCCAATCTCCTGGTGTGTCAAAATCTACAGTTGTAGTAAAAATCCCAGATTTCGAATTAGGCCAATTAATAAAATATCCTTCGTTTGAAAACTTAAATACCGAGGTGTTGTTTTCTTCTTGAAAAAAATCTATTGAAATTTTGTTTGCAGTAATTGTATTTCTTTGAGGATTTTGAATCCCAATTATTAATCTGTTGGATCCGACAGCTATATCACTAGATCCAAGTGTTGCTATAAGGTTCAATTCCACTTTTTTTGTAGATTCTGAATTATCGTATAATAAAAAGTATGAAATACTTAATATTAATGTAATTATTGAAATCCCAAAAAATAAAAATAATATACGTTTATTCATGCTTAACCTTTTTTGTCATCACGATATATATGTATAGATATTGTTGATTCAGGATAATGATTAATGGGTGGATTTATTTTAGATATATCTATTTCAATGGCATTAGGACTAAAGATATTTAATAACTTACTAACTAGATGTTCTGCTAGTGATTCAATCAGATTGAATTTAGTTATTGTTAATTCTTTATATATAAAATTAATAACATCTGAATAATTGATAGTATCTTCGACTTTATCTGAAGCACTAGGTAATTTCAGATCTTTATAAAGTTTTATATTTAACAAAATATCTTGTAACTTTGACTGCTCTTCGAAAGTTATTCCTAAATGGGCAGCAGCAATAATATTGTTTAGTTCAATATAATCATCATTAAAAGGCATAAATATATCTCATTGCATATTTATTTAAGATTGAGACATTCTGTTTGCTAACTCGAGAAGGTTTCGTGCTCTTTTGACTACAGGTACATCAATCATTTTACCGTCTAGAGAAGTAGCTCCAGAACCATTTCTTTCAGCTTCTTCAAATACTTCGATTACTTTTTTTGCATATTCTATAGCTTCTTCTGATGGACTAAATAGATTATTAATACTTTGTAATTGCCCAGGATGAATGGCAAATTTAGCTTTGAATCCAAGAGGTAAAACACTCTTTATTTCTTGTTCAAGTCCGTCATTGTCTCTAAAATTCACATATGGGGTATCAATTGCAGTAATACCTGCTGCTTTAGCAGCTACTGCGACTACAGAACGAGGGTAAAGTATTTCAATTCCAGTTTCAGATCGTTGAATACCCATATCATTTGTGAAATCTTCACCACCAAAAGCGATTCCGAGCATTCTATCTGATGCCGACGCAATACTATTGACATTAACTATGGCTGAAGCGCTTTCTATCCAAGCAATAATTTTTGTACTACCCAGTTCTACAGATTTTTCTGATTCTATTTGGCTTAATATTTTACTTACTTCTTTAATGTCCCAGCTACTTTCAATTTTACCAACACTTATTCCATAGGTCTTGGAATTAACTACTGCATGGATATCATCAAATGTTAACCCTGTATCTAAAGCATTAACTCTTGGAACTATAGATTGATTTTTTCCAGATAATGTTTCTAATTTTTCGCTTATTAAACTACGAGCATTACTTTTTTCGTTGTCAGGTACAGAATCTTCCATATCAGGTACAAGAATATCTGTATCTGCAGTACTTGCCTTTTCTAACATATCACTTCTATTACCAGGTACAAATAAAAGACTTCTAAATAATTCCACTTCGGACTCCTAAATAAAAATAAAATTAAAGTTTGCAAACTCAAAAAAGGTTTTAGGAGTATAACATATATATCGAAACTTAAATATAATTTGTATTTAATTATAATGATATAATAATTGCCTCAACACTATTTAGATTGGAGATTAGAATGAAATCCATAAGTATTATTGGTATCGAAGGAATACCCGAAATACAACCAGGAGATGATTTATCAAAATTAATTACAGAAGCCTGTGAAAAAGAAGATATATTTATTGAAAATGGAGATATTCTTACAATAACTCAAAAAATCGTATCAAAGTCAGAATCTTGTTTAGTAGATTTAGACACTATTAATCCTTCAAATCTTGCAAAAACATGGGCACAGCAATGGGATAGAGATCCACGTTTGATTGAATTGGTTTTTCAGAAAAGTAAAAGGATTTCTAAAATGGAAAATGGCGTTTTACTTACTGAAACAGAACATGGATTTTATTGTATTAATGCCGGTATTGATTTATCAAATGTTGCTGGTGACAACATGGCGACGTATTTACCTTTAGATTCTGACCAATCTGCATTTAATATTCGTACTTCTATAAAAAAAACATTAGGGGTTAATATCGCAGTAATTATTACAGATACTTGGGGTAGGCCATGGAGAGTTGGTGTTACTAATGTTGCAATTGGTATATCTGGAATGTCTGCTTTTCAAGACTATAGAGGATTAAATGATGCAAACGGAATGGATCTAAAAGCTTCTATAATTGCTGTAGTTGATGAATTAGCCGCAGCTTCTGAATTGGTAATGAATAAATTAGATAATATTCCTGTTGCTTTGATTAAAGGATATACGTATGTTCCTTATGAAGGATCTATAAATGAGTTAATTCGACCGCCAGAGCAAGATTTATTTAGATAATCATACAATTATATGTTGTTCATGGTTTACATTGTCTGTATATTTTAACAATCTAAAGATATATTTATGTTAGGAATTAATTATGAGTGATAAAAAATACAATAGTTTTTTTGCTAATAATGTGCCTCAAAATTCTGTTCTAACCGAGCCACTTCCAAGACCAAAATACGATTTTGCTGTTGCATTTCCTGATCCTGACCATTTTCCTATTGGTGACTTACATGAATCCTTGGGAGAAGCATTGAAAGATCAAGGGCGAGATTTAGTTTTCTATCCCCACCCACAAGGTCTTCTGGAATTCCGAGAATTAGTTTGTAAAAAAATTAAAGATAATAGAGGCATTGATGTAGGTCCGCAAAATGTGATTATTACTGCGGGTTCTGGGCAGTCCATAAATTTAATTACTCAATTATTTATTAATCCAGGTGACACAATTGTTTCAGAACAGTTTACATATACTGGAGCTTTAAGAGTTTTTGAAAGATTTGGAGCCAAAATGGCTGGGGTAGAGATGGATGAAGAGGGCATGATTCCAGAATTCTTAGAGAACAAATTAATTGAGTTAAAGAATAGCGGGGTTACACCTAAATTTATATACACAATTCCAACTTTTCAAAATCCTGTAGGCACAGATATGAGTTTTGATAGAAAAAAAGAGATATTAGCAATATCACAAAAATATCAAATACCTTTATTTGAAGATGACTGTTATGCGGATTTAAGGTTTGAAGGTGAAAATTCTCCAGCAATAGCCTCATTAAATGGTCAAGACAATGTGGTGTATTCAGGTTCGTTTTCTAAAATATTAGCACCTGGATTAAGGCTTGGATGGATTGTGGCACCAGATACATTTTTGCCATATCTTATGGCTGTAAACCCTGGTACACCTCCTAGTCAGTTTACTATACTATCAGCATTGTATTTTTTGAAAAAAAATATGGAAGAACATGTAGCCAATCTATGTAATATGTTCAGAGGAAAACGTGATTGTATGCTAGGTGCTATAGGTGAATCTATGGGCTCTGAAGTAGAAATAATTGCACCAAAGGGTGGATTGTATTTATGGCTGAAATTTCCAGACGACATAGATTTGGAACCAATATTGCCAATAGCTCGTGAAAAAGGCGTAATTTTTGGTTTAGGAAATACTTTTTCTACAGGCAAGAAAGCAAATAATTATATACGTTTATGTTATGGATATCATAATTTAGAAGATACAGTTTCAGGGATTGAGTTATTGGCAAACGTTTTTAGAGAACAAGGATTGTTAAAATCGTAATTTGAAATTTATTATTCAATATGTTAAAGTATTCTTTCTGGTGGTTTGAGCGGGACGGAACCACCCGTTACCATCCCGAACACGGAAGTGAAACATCCCAGCACTGACGATACTGTGCTCGCAAGGGTATGGGAAAATAGGTCACTGCCAGTATAAAAATAAGTTCTTGGACAACCAAGAACTTTTTTTTTTGAAAATATGATAGTATGTAATCAGTTGTTATGAATAGATTGCATTATAAGTGGAAATTAGCTAGTTAATTATATAGGCTTTACCATTGTTGTAATCTTCATTATAATCTACAGAATTATTTTTACTTTATAAAAACATTATATATATAGGAGGAAGTCTAATTGGCTTCAAAATTTGAAACTTTAACAGATTTAGCTGAAACCCCTATGGGTAAATTACTTACAGAAGTCGAATTCCCTAAACCTTTGCGTCGAGGAGATGTACTTGAGGTTGAAATTGTAAAGATTGATCCAGAAGGGTTTTTAGTTGATTCAGGTCACAAATCTGATGCATTAGTTCCCCTACGTGAAACTCGAAGTATGACTACTGATGAAGTAGCTGAAATAAAAGTTGGTGATAAGTTAGATGTTTTTGTTGTTAGACCAGATTCAGGCGACCAGTTGCCCATGCTTTCTTTTGATAGGGCTCGAGCAGAACATGGTTGGATAACTTTAAAAAAAGAATCTGAACTAGGGAATGTCGTATCAGGCGTTATAAAAAGCTTTAATAAAGGTGGAGCCGTCGTTGAAGTTGAAGGAGTACAAGGATTTGTTCCTGTATCACAACTTTTAACTCCTTTTCAAATGGACACCACTGAATCCTCCAGTGTTAATAATGATGAATCGAGAATTGGTCAATCAATAAATATGAAAATAATGACATTGGATAGAAATCAGAAGACTCTTATCTTGTCTGAACGACAATCAATTCAAGAAAAACAAAAACTTGACCTAGATAAATTATTAGAAGAAATGAAAGAAGGAGATATTCGTGATGGAAAAGTTACGGGTATATCCAACTTTGGTGCTTTTGTAGATTGTGGTGGTGTAACTGGTTTGATTCATATCTCGGAGATGTCATGGGATCAAGTAGATTCCCCTGGAGCAATTTTAAAAGCAGGCCAAGATGTCAAAGTGTATGTGTTAAAAGTTGACTTGGAAACTAAAAAAGTTGCATTTAGTCTTAGGCGTTTAGAGGCTGAACCTTGGTCTACGGTTGGAGACAAGTATGCGGTAGACCAAATAGTCAATGGGGTTGTAACAAAACTAGCTGACTATGGAGCATTTGTAAGAATAGATCGATCGATATATGGCTTATTACATATATCAGAAATAACTGAGGAAACAATTCAACATCCTAAGGAAATTTTATCTGAAAACCAAGAATTAGAACTAAAAATAATTAGTTTAGAACCTGAGAAGAGAAGATTAGGTTTAAGTCTTAAACAAATTAATCAAGAAAATAGTGAAAATATGGTTGAACCAAATGAAGATGTTCAGGATAATGAAGTAAGTGATGAAATTGTTTCTTCCACTGAATTAGAGGTTGATGCTGATAGTAATGTTGATGAAGTTATTTCGTCTGATTTAACTGAGGACTCAAATAATGAAGAATCCGTTGATGAAGAGACTGGAGAAGAAACTGAAGAGAACGAAGATTCTATTTAGTATTTTTAGTAGTAAGGACTAGTATTATGTCGAGTAGATTTGAAAAGTTTTCAGAAAAGGCTAGAAAAGTTTTATCTTTAGCTCAAGAAGAAGCACAACGATTTAACCATAATTACATTGGAACAGAACATATACTCCTTGGGTTAGTTAAAGAATCTGATGGTGCAGCTGCTAGAATATTAATTAGTTTGTCTCTTGAACTTAATAAGGTCCGATCTGCTGTTGAATTTATCATTGGAAGAGGAGAACGAAGACCTTCTCCTGGGGAAATAGGATTAACTCCTAGAGCTAAAAAAGTTATTGAATTAGCAGTTGATGAAGCTCGAAGACTTAACCAACAGTTCATTGGTACTGAACATTTGTTAATTGGAATTATGAGAGAAGGCGAAGGAGTAGCTTCAGGTGTCTTGGAAAGTCTTGGTTTAAACCTAGACAAGATACGCTCAGAAGCAACAAGAATTAGTTCACAAACAGGATATACTCCCACTTCAAGTAGTTCAAAGACACCAAGTAAAACTCCTACCCTTGATCAACTTGGGATTGATTTAACCAAATTAGCGAGAGACGAAAAACTTGACCCAGTTGTAGGTAGAAGTCAAGAAATAGATAGGGTTATACAAATACTTAGTAGAAGAACAAAGAATAACCCTGTACTTATTGGAGAACCTGGTGTTGGTAAAACAGCAATTGTTGAAGCTTTGGCTCAAAAAATACTATCGGATGATGTACCTCAAGGTTTATCAAACAAACGACTAGTTGCACTAGATATGGGAATATTAGTTGCTGGTACAAAGTATCGTGGTGAATTTGAGGAAAGATTGAAAAAAGTAATCGAAGAACTTAAATCATCAGGGAATTGTATTTTGTTTATTGATGAAATGCATACTATGGTTGGTGCTGGAGCAGCAGAAGGAGCTGTTGATGCTGCCAATATACTTAAACCATCTCTAGCCAGAGGTGAATTACAGTGCATTGGTGCAACTACTGTAGATGATTATCGTAAATATGTTGAAAGGGATCCTGCTCTTGAAAGACGTTTTCAAACAGTTCAAGTGTTAGAACCTTCAGAAGAAGAATCTGTTGAAATTTTAAAGGGTATTAAACCAAAATATGAAGAACACCATGGTTTAATTATATCTAATGAGGCACTTAGTACAGCTGTAGAACTAGCTTCCCGTTATATATCAGACAGATTTATGCCAGATAAAGCTATTGATTTAATAGATGAAGCTGCTAGTAAAGTAAAAATTAGACAAACCACAATGCCACTATCTGCTAAGGAAGTCGGTACTGTTCTAGATAAAGTTAGAAGAGATAAAGACGAAGCTTTAGCACAACAACAGTATGAATATGCTGCAGAACTTCATGAAAGAGAGCAATCCTTAAGAGATAAAATTGATAATTTCCCAGCAGAAATTTCTGATAATACAGATGTATTAGTAGATCAAGAAAGTGACTTACCTGTTGTGACTTCTGAGGATGTAGCTGAGGTAACAAGTATGTGGACTGGTATTCCAGTTACTAGACTTGCTACTGAAGAATTAGAAAAACTATTACAGATGGAAACAGTTTTACATGATAAAGTTATTGGTCAAGATGAAGCTGTTGAGCAAGTCTCTAAGGCAGTTAGAAGGGCAAGGGCAGGCTTCAAAGACCCTAAAAGACCTATTGGCAATTTTCTCTTTCTCGGTCCTACTGGTGTAGGTAAAACTTATTTAGTCAGAGCACTTTCGGAATTTATGTTCGGAAGTGAGGATAGTGTTGTCAGGCTCGATATGTCTGAATTTATGGAGCGACATGCTGTAGCACGTTTGGTAGGTGCGCCTCCAGGATATGTAGGTTATGAAGAAGGCGGACAATTAACAGAAATAGTCAGACGTAAGAGTTATTCTGCAATACTATTAGATGAAATTGAAAAAGCGCATCCAGATGTGTTTAATATTCTACTCCAAATTTTTGATGATGGGCACCTGACAGATGCTAAGGGACGCAAGGTGGATTTCAGAAATACAATTATTGTGATGACAAGTAACATAGGTTCAGATTTAATACGTCAAGAAAGATTTATGGGATTTAATTTGAAATCTGAAGAAGGTAATACTGTTGATCAAAAATATTCACGAATGAAAGATAAGGTCTTGGATGAGGTAAAGAATTTCTTTAGACCCGAATTTTTGAATCGTTTAGACGGAACAGTAGTATTTCATCCTTTATCAAAAGATCATATCATAAATATTGTTGAATTAATGTTGGCAGAAGTTTCTCAACAGTTATTGAACAAAGGAATATCTATTGAATTTTCTAGCTCAGCCAAAGAATTATTAGCAGACAAAGGGTTCGATCCAATTTTTGGTGCAAGGCCTTTAAGGCGGGAAATACAAGATCGTATCGAAGACAAACTTTCCGAAGAATTTTTATCTGGAAAGTTTGGCCCAGGAGATACAATTAAAGCTGACGTCGAAGATGACGATATAGTTTTAACTGTTGTAAGTTCTGTTGCTAAAATTGAAACATAGATATTAGTTTTATTAACAGTTTAATATATACTGATTGTTATGGTTTCCAGAAAGTCACAAAGAACAGAATATGTATGTGAAAACTGTGATGCGACTTTCCCTAAATGGCAAGGTGAATGCTATCACTGTGGAACTTGGAATTCCCTAATAGCACGGAATCTCAACACTTCTAAATCTAATTCAAAACACCGTTGGGTAAAAGAAGACATAGAAGAAGCTCAATTACTTTCTGGCATTCAATTTGACGATGCAAAAAACAGAATGACTACTGGGTTTTTAGAATTAGATCAAATTTTAGGTGGAGGTATTGTAGACGGGTCCAGTATACTTTTATTTGGTGATCCTGGAATAGGAAAATCAACCTTGCTCTTACAAATCGCATCTCATGTTTCTAGTAATAACAGTCCAGTTTTATATGTTTCTGGAGAAGAATCCGCCAACCAAATAAGAGCTCGTTCTGAGCGCTTAAAATCTTCTAGAGAATCTTTATATTATATTGGTTCGACAAATATTATGACTATTATAGAAAATATCGAAAAAGTTGAACCAGCGTTGGTCATTATAGATTCTATTCAAACAATGTTTACTGACGAAATTGATTCCCCAATAGGAACTGTCGGTCAGGTTCGGGAAACTGCTAGGCAAATAATGATTTATTGTAAGAATAAAAAAATTCCTGTTTTTCTAACTGGCCATGTTACAAAAGAGGGTTCAGTTGCAGGTCCTAGAGTTCTAGAACATATGGTCGACGTAGTATTACATTTTGAAGGAAATTCAGATAATGGCTATAGAATTATAAGAGGTATTAAAAACCGATTTGGTTCTACGAACGAAATAGGGATATTTGAAATGATGGATATTGGGATCCGGCAAGTTGATAATCCCTCATCTTTTTTTATTCATGATTATAATAGTGATTTGCCAGGCTCCGTACCCGTCGTTACTGTTGAAGGGACACGACCAATTATAATTGAGATTCAAGCATTAACATCATATAGTGTGTTTCCCCAACCTCGAAGAACTGCTACCGGTATTGATTTTAATAGAATGATTTTATTGTCGACTGTATTAAGTAGGCGAACAGGATTAAAGCTATCTGATCAAGATCTTATAGTTAATGTGATTGGAGGAATTAAAGTCACAGAACCTGCTGCCGATTTAGGAATTGCATTGGCTATCGTTTCAAGTTTTAAAGATTTATCGCCTAAAGAATCAACAATAGTTATTGGTGAAATAGGATTAAGTGGAGAACTTAGACGCGTTCAAAATATAACTAAAAGAATTGACGAAGCACAAAAAATGGGGTTTTCAAAAGCTATAATTCCAAATCTTCAATCAAAGGAAATTCAAAATTCTGAAATTAAAGTAATTGGTGTTAGTAATCTGAAAGAAGCAATTAATATTTATTTTTCTAATTGAGAAATAAATGATATTTGAATAGCATCTTGACCGAAATTAATACTAAGTCTATACTTATTCAGGGTAAAGCTAGATGATTCCTTATTGAATATAAACATCTTAGCTTATTTCTCGTTTGTTAAAAAAAGAGAAATTGGAGTTTTGCCCGAGTGGCGCAATGGCAGCGCAGCCGATTTGTAATCGGCAGGTTAGTGGGTTCGAGTCCCCTCTCGGGCTCCACATAATGAATAGGTGATGTGCCTTGGTGCTTGTAGGTAAGAATAGGATGGACCTAAATTAACAGGGACGGGTGGGTGAGTGGTTAATACCACCAGACTGTAAATCTGGCGCCCGGAAGGGCTACGCAGGTTCGAATCCTGCCCCGTCCACCATAAAGTGGAAAAGGGGTTGCCCACATAGCTCAGTGGTAGAGCACGTTCTTGGTAAGAACGAGGTCATCGGTTCAAGTCCGATTGTGGGCTCCATATAAAAAATAGAAAAAGTTTATTTAGAAATAATGTAGGAGGATTTTAGAGTGGCTAAAGAAAAATTTGAAAGAAATAAGCCTCATCTTAATGTCGGAACCATTGGTCACGTTGACCATGGTAAAACAACATTAACTGCTGCTATTACAAGTGTACTAGCAAAACATAGTGACGGAACAGCATTTAGAGCATTTGATACAATTGATAATGCTCCAGAAGAGCGGGCTCGTGGTGTGACGATAGCTATTTCACATATTGAATATGAAACAGAGAGTAGACACTATGCTCACGTTGATTGTCCTGGTCACGCTGACTATATCAAAAACATGATTACAGGCGCTGCTCAAATGGATGGAGGAATCCTAGTTGTAAGTGCACCAGATGGACCTATGCCTCAAACTAGAGAGCATATTCTCTTAGCTAGGCAAGTGGAAGTTCCAAAAATTGTTGTAGCATTAAATAAATGTGATGTTATGGACGATGAAGAATTATTAGAATTAGTAGAATTAGAGGTTAGAGAACTTCTTACAAGTTACGGTTTTCCTGGGGATGACATTCCTGTAGTTAGAGTTTCTGCTTTGTCAGCTCTAGATGGAGATGCTGACGCAGAACAAGGAATCCTTAATTTGATGCAGGCTGTTGATGATTACATTGATGTACCTGAACGACCAAAAGATCAACCATTTTTAATGCCAGTAGAAGACGTATTTGGTATCAAAGGAAGAGGTACTGTTGTCACTGGAAGAGTTGAAAGAGGATTAGTTCATCCGAGTGATGAAATTGAAATTGTTGGTGTAGAAGACACAAAGAAAACTGTAGTTACTGGAGTTGAAATGTTTCATAAATTATTAGATGAAGCTGAACCTGGCGATGCAGTAGGGTGCTTGTTAAGAGGTGTCGATCGTGAAGACGTTGTTCGAGGCCAAGTATTGGCAGCACCAGGATCGATACAACCTAAAACTGAATTTAATAGTGAGGTATATATTCTTAGTAAAGACGAAGGTGGAAGGCATACTCCTTTCTTTACTGGTTATAAGCCTCAATTCTATATTAGAACTACAGATGTTACCGGGGAATTAAACTTACCAGATGGTATGGAAATGGTTATGCCTGGTGATAATGTTAAAATGAGAATTAAACTTATATATCCGATTGCTATGGAACCAGGCTTACGTTTTGCTATACGAGAAGGTGGCCGTACTGTAGGATCTGGAGTAATAACAGACATCATAGGATAGGTTAATCATGGCAAAAAAAGGCGGAGAAGCGCGCACTTTAATAACCTTGGGTTGTACTGAGTGTCGTGATAGGACGTATTCTACTTCGAAAAATAGGCGAAATGATCCTAATAGGATTGAAATGAGAAAGTATTGTCCTCGATGTCGATCACATCAACTGTATCGAGAGGCTAGATAGAAGTGGCAAAAAATACAGTAAAGAGTGCTATTAGAAACTCTCCCACAAAATCGAGAAGTCCAAGATTTGGGGTATTCAGTTTTTTTGGAGAAGTTTTTAGTGAAATGAAAAAAGTTACATGGCCTTCACGTGAAGAAACAACACGACTAACCATGTTAGTTCTAGCAGTTTCTATAGCAATTGGGGCAATGTTGGGAGTTTTAGATTTCTTTTTCACGACTATTTCAGATCAGGTTCTCTTTTAAATAATTATGTCTAAAATTAAAGAATAATAGAAAATGAATGATATAACAGACAATCAAATAGAAGAATCGACAGAGATCGATGATGGTCGCCGTTGGTATTTTGTCCATACCTATTCTGGTCAAGAAGAACGAGTTAAACGTAACCTAGAGCAGCGTATTGAAACTATGGATGTTGAAAATAAGATATTTCAGGTACTTGTTCCTACTGAGGAAGTTGTTGAGATCCGGGAAGGTAAGAAAATACCTAAAAGATTGCGATTATATCCAGGTTATATAATGGTTAATATGGCTTTAGATGATGATGCTTGGTTTGTTGTCCGCAATACACCAGGTGTGACTGGTTTTATATCTTCTGAGGATTCAGACCAAAATCGACCTAAGCCAGTACCTTTGGAAAAATGGGAAGTAGATAAAATTCTTGATATGATTGAGTCCAAAACGCCAACTACCAGATTTGGTATAGCAAAAGGAGAGTCCGTACGAATTACCGTTGGACCTTTCGCAGATTTTATTGGTGTAGTCGACGTTATAGATATGGATAAAGGAAAATTAAACGTTTTGGTTTCATTCTTTGGTAGAGAAACCCCTGTGGAATTAGATTTTTTACAGGTAGAAAAATTGTAGTATAGATTTAATAAATTAGGATTAACAGATGGCACAAAAAATATTAGCTTTAATTAATTTACAATTACCTGCTGGGCAGGCAACCCCAGCTCCTCCAGTAGGCCCAGCTTTAGGTCAACATGGTGTTAATATTATGGCATTTGTCAAAGAATATAATGCCAAAACTGCTTCTCAAGGTGGCACTATTATCCCAGCTCAGATAACTGTTTATGAAGATAGATCTTTCACTTTTATTACTAAAACTCCTCCTGCATCTGAACTTTTGAGAAAAGCAGCTAAAATTTCTAAAGGAAGTGCATCTCCAAGAACTGATAAGGTTGCATCTCTATCAAGGTCCGCAATCAAAGAGATAGCTGAAAGTAAAATGTCTGATTTAAATGCAGCAGATATTGAATCTGCAATGAAGATTGTGGAAGGGTCTGCTAGAAGTATGGGAATTGAGGTTCGTGAATAATTATGGCTAAACAAAGTAAAAGATATACATCTGCTCAGTCTACTATTGATATTGAAAAACTTTACAATATCGAAGAGGCTGTAGGTCTAGTTAAATCTAACGCAACAGCTAAATTTGATGAGACTGTTGAATTGCATGTTAAAACCAATGCTGATACTAGACATGCTGAACAATTAGTTAGAGGAGTGGTTTTATTACCACATGGTTTGGGGAAAATCGTTAGAGTATTGGTGTTTGCACAAGCTGATGGAGCTATAGCAGCGAAAGACGCAGGAGCAGATTTTGTCGGAGCAGACGATCTTATTGAAAATATTGAAAAGGGTTGGTTGGATTTTGACACAGTAATTTCAACTCCAGAAATGATGGGTAAAGTAGGTAAATTAGGTAGAATACTAGGTCGTAAAGGTCTAATGCCCAACCCAAGAACTGGCACGGTAGTTCAATCCCAAGATTTAGGTAGAGCAGTAGACGAGGCCAAAAAAGGTAAAGTGGAAGTTAAAATGGATAGGACTGCAGTAATTCATGTGGCCTTTGGTAAAGCTAGCTTTGAAGAATCTATGTTAGTGGATAATTTAAATACAGTTATGGATATGATAAGTCGTTCTCGGCCAGCAGCAGTTAAAGGTCAGTTTTTGAAGTCAGCTTATCTTACAAGTACAATGGGGCCAAGTATTGCTCTTGATGTAGCTGATCTATCATTAGTTAAAATGGAGTAGAATCTGGACTTATTTTGAAGTACAGTATATACTGTCATTGTTTTAATAATTAAATAAATGCCAAAGACAGTGAGTGCTAAATTAGCTTAATTTCTCACCGAGGTTTTAGTATAAAAAAATTCTTTGTCTGTGGCTTTTTGGTTACAGACTTTTTTTTTGAGGTGATTTATGCCAACAGTTAAAAAAATTGATACAGTTGAAAAACTAGCTGAAGATTTCAAAACTAGTAACGTAGCAATATCTACGAAAGTTACTGGTTTATCAGTAAATCAACTTAATTCACTTCGTGCTCATTTACGAACAAATGGTTTGAGTTACAAAGTGATAAAAAACACACTGGCAAATATAGCAGCAGAAAATGCAGGAAAGCCAGAGTTCAAAGAATTATTAGATGGTCCTACTGGATTGGTTATTGGCCAAGGAGATCCAATAGAATCTCTAAAACTTTTAGTTTCATTTGTAAAAAGTAATGAACTGGATTTGTCAGTTTTTGCTATTGCTATGGATGGTCAAACTTACGATTCTACTCAAATTAATACATTAGTAAAACTCCCATCAAGAATTGAATTGATAGCTAAATTGGTAGGGATGTTAGCATCCCAACCTCAGCGTTTAGTAACGGCTCTTGCTGGGCCATCAACATCTATTGTTACGATTTTATCCAATGTTTTAAATCAAAAAAAACTCGAAGAAAATAATTAATTAGATTAATAACTGGAGGGAACAATGACTAAAGAAGAAATATTAGAAAGCATAAAAGGTTTAACAGTATTAGAATTGTCAGATTTAGTAAAGGCTCTTGAAGAAGAGTTTGGAGTATCTGCTGCTCCAGTTGCTGTTGCTGCAGCACCTGCTGCTGCTGCTGCTGCGGGTGATGATGCTGCTTCCGATGGTGGAGGAGATAGTACCAGTTTTAAAGTAAGTATTACAGAAATTGGCGATCAAAAAATCAATGTTATTAAGGCCGTGAGAGAGGTCACAACCTTGGGTCTTAAAGAAGCAAAAGATTTAGTAGAGTCTGCACCTGCTGCTATTAAGGAAGATGCAAGTAAAGACGAAGCTGATGATATTAAAGCTAAGCTTGAAGAAGCTGGAGCTACTGTCACTGTAGAATAATAACCTAGTTATCGTAAGGTCTGTTATGGAACCTAAATGGATGGTATTTGTAATAGTATCCTTTGGGATGTTTGCTACAACTTTAGAAGGAACTATTGTTTTAGTTGTATATCCTGTTATCTCTGAATTTTTTAGTACTAGTGCATCGACCGTTGCCTGGATTGGAATAGGGTACTTCTTATCATCCTGTAGCTTACTTATGACTATGGGTTGGCTTTGTGATTTGTGGGGTGGAAAAAAAGTTTATGTTTCAGGTACCATTATTTTTACTTTGACATTATTTTTGATTTCTTTTTCTCAAAATGTTTATCACATAATATTGCTAAGAAGTTTACAAGGAATTGGTGCTGCTATGGTTATATCTAGTAGTACAGCTTTGATTGCTTCACAATTTTCTAGAGAAGAGCGGGGGAAAGTATTCGGCTTATCTGGGGCAGTTGTTGGTTTAGGCTTGGGCTTAGGACCTTTGATAGGTGGATTGCTAATTGATTTTATAGACTGGAAAGCTGTTTTTTACACACGTGTCCCTATATCAATTATTTGCCTTTTGTTGTCAGTAAAAATTATAGATCAAAATATTACAAAAAAAGATATTAAGCTCGATCTATTAGGTTCTTTATATTTATTTATTTTACTTGGGAGTTTACTTTTTGTAATAAGTCAGATAAATATTCTCGGATATTTTTCACCATTAATAATTGTTAGTTTAATATTATTTGTTGTTTTTACTCCTATATTTATATATCAAGAACTGCATACAGAATTTCCTGTGGTACAAATAAATATGTTTAAAAACCCAGTATTTTTAGTTTCAATTATCACTTTATTATTAATATATCAATCTTGGAATACTATTGGATACATTACACCATTTGTAACCACACACGGCATGGGATATAGTATTGTTTTTTCTGGCTTCTTATTAAGTATTTTTTCACTAGTGAGAATTGCTGTAGCTCCTATTGCAGGAAGACTTACTGATATTATTGGTTCAAAAATTCTCATTTTCTTCAGTGTAATATTATTAATAATTAGTTTGGTATTATTATCATTTGCAACAATGTATGGGGCGTCTTTAGAAATAGCATTGGTTTTAGCATTAGCTAGTATTGCATTTGGTCTTTTTGATCCAGCTAATAATACTGCTGTTGTTAATTCTGTACCACAAGATCGATTAGGTATGGCATCAGCTTCAATTGCTACAGCTAGGCAAACAGGTTTAGCAATAGGTATCGCTTTTTCTAGTGGTATTTTTGGATCTAGATTAGCTCATTATAATCAATCCTCTATACAAAATACTCAAGTTGAAAATATAAACCCTGATTTAGTTCTATTAGCTGCTAATGACACTATAATGTTAAGTGCTATAGTTTGTGCGTTAACACTTTTTGTATTTGTTTTTTGGATAAAAGGTAATACTTCAAAGACTGTTTAGTTTCCCCAAGGGCCATAATTTCAAAATAATCTTATATTTTATCCAATCAATATTTATGGGGCCAAAGTTTTTACTGTCATAACTATCTATATAATTGTCTCCGAGTACAAACAATTCACTTTCATTATTGTACCACTTAGAAGCACTCAATTTTTTACTATCGATATCATGGGATATAAATTTATTACCATTAATAATGATGTCAGAATCGGTAAATTCAATAAATTCAGATGGCAATCCTATTATCCTTTTTACATATAGTTTTTTAGGATTTGATGGGAGATTAAAACATATCAAATCATTGCGAAATAATTTCAAAGAATATTTTGCCAAAACTAAATCATTACTATTTAGACAAGGCGACATGCTTTGTCCATCAATTTTTAGTATTTTGTATTGTAAATATTTGTAAATATTCAAGATAAAATTAACTTTTTTTCAATTCCTTAGCAATATGAATAATATTCAAGAAAATGGTTTTTTGACAAGTTGATTAACCATCAGAGTTAGGGTAATCTAATTATATATTTACTTTATCTCAATATTTTAGGAGTGTGAATGTTGATTTCTAAGAAGTTAGTAGAATTTTCAAAAATAGAGACTGCTTTTGCTCATTGTGACGTGCCTTGTGGAATATATGATCCTCACTTAGCACAAGTTGCAGCTTTGACTACTATGCGAATGATTCAATTGATTGAAGCTGCTGAAGTGCCGTCTACCGATGCAGATCGAACAAATTATGTTTCTCAATTAAGCAGATATGTATCAACTAAAGAGGAACATGCTGAATTATGCAAAAAAGAGATTCGGATTCTTTGGGCTGATTATTTTAGGCCTGAACACATAGAAAAATATCCTGAATTGCACGATACAGTTTTCAATGCTCTGAAAACAGCCTCAAAGGTGAGACAGACCAATGATACTCAAGCTCCTCATGATTTACTGAATGCAGTAAATCAAATAGCAACTATCTTTTGGGCTACTAAGGAGGTTAAAACATCAGTACAACCTTCTAGACAAGCAGTTGGTGGGGAGTTAGTACTACCTGCATAAATTAATATTAACAGAATAAAAACTAAAACTGGCTGTCATTTACTATTGTGGCCAGTTTTTGTTTTAGATAATAGTTAGCGGAGGTTAAAATGGATAAGGTTAGATTGGGATATATTGGAGCTGGTAATTTTAGTCGAAATAAAATTCTTCCAAATTTTCAAGCCTTGGAAAATGTCGATCTAGTAGCTGTTTCAAATAGTTCAGAAGAATCTAGCCAAAAAGTACAGGAACAATTTGGGTTTTCAAGAATTGAAAAAAACTGGAGTAATATTTTAGAATCTAATGATATTGATGCTGTAGTAATTGGTACTCGAACAGATAAGCATTATGAAATGTCTATACCTGCTTTGAAAACCGGTAAACACGTTTTAGTTCTTAATGCCATGACAAGGACAGTTACTGAAGCGAAAGAAATGCTTAGTGTTGCAAATGAAAACTCTCATTTGGTTTCATTAATTTATCCTGGTCAATTTTATGTACAAGAAGATGCAATATTTAAGCGAATTTTAGATTCTGGGAAAATAGGGAAAATCCAACATATTATTGATTATTGGTATACACCTTTCTTTGGTTTAGGTAGCCAATTTGAAGTTATTAACAGAATTTTTGGTGATCAAGTTAGACTTTTTGCTAATCGGACAAGCTTTCAACAAGAATCGACTAATACAGATCATCATGGTAGATCAGTTCGTCCTGAATCTAACACTGTTTTGGCGCAAAGACAAGATGGATCATTGGTATCATATTTCCATTCCACAGTTGCAGGATCATCACAACATAGCAGAATAGAAGTATATGGTAGTGAAGGTGTTGTAGTATGTGGATCATTTCAAGATCATTCATACATAAAAATAGGTGGAACAAAGGATGAAAATTTAGAAGATGTTCTAATTGACACAGATTTGAAACCTTTATGGGATAATGGGGATAGTATACTAGTCGAAAAGAATTTTATTGAAGCAATTACTAGTAACCAAAAACCTTCGAGTTCAATACCATTATTTAGCGATGGTTTGAAATTGTTAGAATTTGCTACTGCCTGGAAAGAATCTAATGATAATGGTGTATGGGTTGATTTACCAAATCAATAAGTAAAAAAATATGCTGAAGTTATTACGAATAAAAAATTTAGCCAATATCTCTTCTATAGATCTTGAATTTGGAATAGGCTTTAATGTGCTAACCGGACAGACAGGTATAGGTAAGTCTGTAATTGTTCATGCTTTAGAGTTAATAGCTGGATCAAGAGTAGATTCAAATCTTGTAAAATCAGGACAAGATTCAGCAGTAATCCAAGCTATCTTTGAACTTGATGAATCTTTATCAATAACCATAATAAATATTCTATCTTCTATAGGTGTTGATTATATATCAACGGATAATTTGATAATTTCACGAGAATTAAATCGAGATGATAGAAATATCTGCAGAATAAATGGTGATATTATCCCATTACGCTCACTTAAACAAATTTCCGAAGTATTGTTAGACATTCATGGTCAATCGGATCATTTATCCATATTAAAAACAAGCAATCAACTTGATTTATTAGATGAATATGCTGGCTTAGTAAAAGAAAGAAATGGAATTGAGAAAATATACCTAGATCTCAATCAATGTTATAAGGATCTTGAAGATTTTTTTAACGAAGTGGATATATCTGAAGAATCTCTATTGGAATTAAGAGAACAATATAATGAAATCGTAAACTCTTGTTTATTAGATAACGAAGATTCGATTCTTATGGATGAACAAAAAGAAATAAAAAATTTAGAATCTTTAAAAATATTATCTGATGAAGGATATAAAATTATATATGGAGACGATACGGGCAATAATTCATATTTAAATCAGATAACTAATCTTTCGAGTGAAATAAACGCACTACATTTAGAAGACTCGGATTTGAATGATTTACAAAATCGTTTACTTTATATAACAAGTGAATTAGAAGATTTAGGTATGGCTTTTCGAAGATACAGAGATAATTTGCAATACTCTGATAATCGATTGTCAGAAATTGAAGATCGTTTATCCTTAATTTTTAAATTAAAAAGACGATTTGGAAATGAAATATCAGAAATAATCCAATTCGCCGAATCACTAAAATCGAAATTAAATATGATTGAAGAAAAAAATAATTTTATTACATCGAAAAAGGATGTAATTTTAAACCTAGAAAAAGAAATATTGATTATGGCTTCAACAATTTCTAATAGAAGAATAAATGCCGCAAAAGAATTATCAAAAGCATTACATTCAGAACTCAGTGACTTATCAATGAAAACTACAAACATAAAAATTTCAATTGATGATCTCCCATATCAAATTAACAATAATATAGAAGTAGATGACGAAAATCATGATAGATCTGTAATATCACGAACGGGTAAGGATAAAGTGGAGTTTTTAATGTCGGAAGGGAATAATCCTTTTTTGTCACTAAATAATATTGTTTCGGGTGGAGAAGCTTCGCGGGTTATGCTAGGACTAAGAATTATTTTGTCTGAAATTGACAAAATACCTCTTATAGTATTTGATGAAATTGATTCAGGTGTTGGCGGTCGTTTAGGATTTATCTTAGGTACAAAATTTATAAAACTAAGTAAGAATAGACAAGTTTTTTGTATAACTCACCTTCCCCAAGTTGCCTCTTTTGCAGATCATCATATTCGATTAAATCGTATTGATGACCAGGAATCTTTTGATATACAAGCTGAGGTTTTGAATGATTCTTCTAAGGTAGAAGAAATCTCTTCAATGTTGGGTAGTACTGGTACTCAGGGCAGAAAGAGCGCTATAGAAATGTTAGAACTTGCGCAGAAAAACAAATAATCATGAAGATAAGCTATCGATAAAACCTTTGAATTGCATAGAAATAATCTATCAGGTGTTATTAGCCCTTGAAGCTATAATTGGAGTACGTTATTCTTTTCACAAAGTATACTCTAATTTTATGTTGGAAATTTTGGAAATTTATGAAAATTGGTGTGATTAATCAAGTTAAAGATAATGAAAAACGTGTTTTATTGACTCCTGCTGATACAGGGAAATTAATAAAACTAGGTCATAGTGTCTATATTGAATCTAACTCAGGGACTGGAGCCTTTTTCCCAGACAGTTTATACACTGAAGTTGGTGCATCTATTTCCACTAGCTCTGATATTCTAAGTGAACCTGATATATTATTATCATTAAATTCAAATGATCCTGATATCATAAATAAAATTAATAAAGGTAAAACCTTAATTACTAACATACCTCTAAGTTTGAATAATGAATTTGCTAATAATGCTTCTAAACAGCATATAACACTAATTAATTTAGGTACTATCCCTCGTATAGCGAGAGCTCAAAGTATGGATATACTTAGTTCTCAAAGTAGTTTAGCAGGATATAAAGCAACACTTATAGCCGCTCAGTTACTTGGAAAAATATTTCCAATGATGATGACTGCAGCAGGTACTATACCACCTGCACACGGATTAATTCTTGGCGCAGGTGTTGCAGGTTTGCAATCTATTGCTACATCTCGTAGATTAGGTGCTGTTGTTAGTGCATATGATGTTAGACCCGTGGTGAAAGAACAAGTGGAAAGTTTAGGAGCAAAATTTCTTCAATTAGATTTTGGTGAGCAAAATCTAGAAGACTCTGGTGGATATGCTAAGGAAGTTACTAATGATATGAAAGCACAAGAAGATGCCTTAGTACATGAAAATGTAGCATTGGCTGACTATGTTATCACTACTGCTTTGATTCCTGGTCGTCCTGCTCCATTATTAGTAAATAAAGATATGGTTTCTAGTATGAAGCCTGGATCGGTAATAATTGATATGGCTGCGGAAATGGGTGGTAATTGTGAACTTACTAAACCTGGAGAAACCATTATTTCGAACGATGTAATTATAAGTGGACCTATTAACTTACCTAGTCAAATACCTAATCATGCAAGTCAAATGTTATCCGCAAATATTATTTCACTTTTAAAACATTTTATTCCTTCTACAGAATTAATTATTGATTTAGAAGATGAAATAACACAACAAACTTGTACTAGCCATGAAGGAATAAATTTGTTGGAAAATCTTTTAAATGCTACCAAAGATCTGAAAGTTTCAAATAATGAATGAGATAGAATTGATATTTATTTTATATGTTTTTGTCCTAGCTATTTTTGTTGGTTTTGAATTAATTACTAAAGTTCCTCCAACTCTACATACACCGTTAATGTCTGGTGCAAATGCAATATCTGGTATAACGATTATTGGTGCACTTATAGTGTCAGGTCAAACAAATAATGATGCTACGCTTTCTTTATTTGGAATCACAATTAATATAGCGACGATCCTTGGATTATTTGCTTTGATTTTTGCCACTATTAATGTAGTAGGCGGTTTCACTGTTACTGATAGGATGCTCCAGATGTTTAAAAAAGGAAATAATAGATGAATTCATTAATGGATATTACAATGAATGACATTATCCAACTTGTCTATTTAATTGCTGCGATAGCTTTTATGTTAGGTATCAAGTATTTAAGTTCACCATCTACAGCTAGAAAAGGTAACCTTTTTGCAAGTGTTGGTATGTTATTGGCAATTGTGGCAACCCTTTTTAATGAGAATATTATTAGCTATGAATTAATAGTTGTAGGTTTGATTACTGGTAGTTTAATTGGTGTTGTCCTTGCTAAGAAAGTACAAATGACAGCAATGCCTCAGATGGTTGCTATTTTTAATGGGTTTGGTGGTTCTGCTTCTGCATTGATTGCGAGTGCAGAATTTGTTAATTTAAGTAATACTCCAGATAAATTTCCTATTTTAATGATATCTTTAAGTGTATTAATAGGGTTTGTTACATTTTCGGGAAGTATTATTGCTTTTTTGAAATTGCAGGAACTAATTAGTGGCAGAGCAATAATATATCCTTTCCAAAAAACTATAACAGCAATTTGCTTTATATCGATAATAGCACTTTCTTCATATCTAATATTTTCTACCACTTCTACTATAGCTTTTATTATTGTTATTTCATTGTGCTTATTATTAGGCATTTTATTAGTTGTTCCTATAGGAGGAGCTGATATGCCTGTGGTTGTATCATTACTTAATTCATATTCAGGGTTAGCAGCTGCAGTTACAGGTTTTCTTTTAAACAATCTTCTACTAGTTATTTCAGGGTCATTAGTTGGGGCGGCAGGCTTAATATTAACAACAATTATGACTAAAGCTATGAATAGATCATTGGTTAATGTAATATTTGGTAACTTTGGAGCAACAGATTCTAGTGATTCTGGACCAGATAATACTGATAAAATTGTACGTTCAACAAGTTTTGAAGAAGTTGCAATTTTATTAGCTTATGCAGATAGAGTAATTTTTGTTCCAGGTTATGGATTAGCCGTCGCACAGGCACAACATCAAGTTCGTGAACTTGCTGACCTTCTTGAGTCAAAAGGTGTTGATATAAGATATGCTATTCACCCAGTTGCAGGACGTATGCCTGGTCACATGAATGTGCTTCTAGCAGAAGCAAATATACCTTATGATAAACTCTATGATCTTGATGATATTAATGATTCTTTTGATAATACAGATGTTTCAGTTGTAATTGGTGCTAATGATGTAATAAACCCAGCTGCAAGAGATACTCCTTCAAGTCCTTTATATGGAATGCCAATACTAAATGTGGATAAATCACGAAGTGTTGTAGTTTTAAAAAGGAGTATGAGTCCAGGATTTGCTGGTGTAGATAATGATTTGTTTTATATGGATAATACTATGATGTTTTTTAGAGATGCTAAAGATGGACTAAACGAAATTATTTCTGAAGTTAAAGATAATTTACTCTAGGTGAAAATTATGCCAAAAGACGATAATAAAATAGTATATGTTAATTTATATGGGATCTCTGAACCAGAGAAAGTTTCTTTTTATAAGCGACCTTTCTTTATAATTTTACTATCATTTGTATTATTATCATTAGTAGCTTTATTTTTTATTATTACTTAGATATGACAGGGTTATGGCATTAATGAAATATGAATCAGTAATTGGATTAGAAGTTCATGCACAATTAACTACAGAAAGTAAAATGTTTTGTAGTTGTCCTGCAGATTATCAAGGTCAATCAATTAATACAATGGTATGTCCTGTCTGCATGGGAATGCCCGGTAGTTTGCCTGTTATAAATGAAAAAGCAGTTCAATTGGTAATAGCTACAGGACTCGCTCTTAACTGTTCGATTTCAGAATGGACTAAATTTGATAGAAAGAATTATCCTTACCCAGACTTAATGAAAGGTTACCAAATTTCTCAGTATGACTATCCAATAGCTTATAGTGGTTATCTAGACATCACTTCTGAAAATATACTTTCAACAGTTCGAGTGAATAGAGTTCATTTGGAAGAAGATGTAGCTAAACTTACACATCTCGGTTCTAAATCAAATGCAAGAAGTTTACTAGATATTAACAGAGCAGGAGTTCCTTTGATGGAAACTGTTTCAGAACCAGATATGAGAACCTCTGATCAAGCGAGAGAATATTTAGTCCAACTTCGTTCTATACTTCAATTTATAGGAGTATCGACGTGTAATATGGAAGAAGGAAATTTTAGATGTGATGCAAATATAAGTATAAGACCAATTGGTGACTCTAATCTTGGATCTAAAGTTGAAGTAAAAAATATGAATAGTTTGCGTGCTGTACAAGGTGCTTTAGAATTCGAATTCGAACGCCAAGTGAAAATGGCTGAAAAAGGAGAAAGAATTATCCAAGAAACTCGTGGGTGGGTTGATGATAAAGAAATTACAGTATCGCAAAGATCAAAAGAAGATGCGAATGATTATAGATATTTCCCTGAACCGGATTTGCCTCCTCTTATCATTTCTAAGAATTTGGTTGATAGTATTCAAGGGAAACTCCCTGAATTACCCTCTGTGAGAAAATCAAGGTATATAGAAGATTACAAAATTTCTGAATATGATGCAGGTTTAATTATTAGTGATATCAATTTTTCTAATTTTTTCGATGATGCAGTTAATAGTAGTAATAAAGCATCAGAAGAATTAAATACTAGAGCTAAAACAATAGCAAATTTACTTCTTACTGAAGTTAATCGACTCTTAAATCTCGAAAATATCTTAATACATGAAACAAAACTTACCCCAATAGCAATTAACGAAATTGCACAATTGTTAGAAGCTGGAGACATTAATTCTACTGTTGGTAAGCAAGTATTAGAAGAAACATTTAAGTCGGGCATTTCACCAAAGAAGATTGTAGAGGAAAAAGGTCTGATACAAATAACCGATACAGATTCTTTAATACCAGTTTTAGAAGTTGTATTAGACAATAACCCAGATGCAGTAAATGATTATATAAATGGTAAAGATACAGCTGTTAGATTTCTTGTGGGACAAGTTATGAAAGAAACTAAAGGAAAAGCTAACCCCACGTTAGTTTCAGAATTACTTGTGAAGCAACTTGATTTGCGAAAATAAAACTGTGGTATAATACATTTCGAATTACTTATAAACAAGGTAAAAAATTAAAATGGAAACATCATTAAACATAGTTCAAATAATTTTATCTATAGTGTTAATTACTGTCATATTAATACAAGTACGAGGTTCTGCAGGTAATTTATTTGGCGGTGGTGAAAGTTCATTTAGGACTAGAAGAGGAGTGGATTTAGTACTTTTTAGATTTACTATTTTTGTAGGTGTTTTATTTGTTTTAGTTTCCTTGTTTAGCGTAATAATACAACGATAATTTATAAGTATTTCCACTTAGTTTTATCAGGCGTGTCTTCTAGTTGGATATTTAATTCTGTAAGTTTATCTCTTATTAAATCTGCTTCTGCAAAGTATTTTTTCTCGCGCATAGTCTTTCTAAGTTCAATTAATAACTCTATAAATGGCGCGACTTCTT
>JAKUQA010000011.1 GCA_022450525.1 Dehalococcoidia bacterium
GGCGTGATAACGAACGCGAAATGCAGCGTTCAATCAAAAACAAGCTAAAAAATTAAACATTTTTTTATAATTCCCCTTCCTCCACCCCATCCTATTTACTACATCTATTTCTCCCATTGTTGCATAACGTTTTCTGTTTAACTTTGTACAAAATCATATAATATTTGTATATAAATGCTTAAATATTAAGAAAAATTCGTTATCAGAGATATAGTGTGTTATAATGCCCCTTCAATGGGGACGAGTGGATTCGACAGGGAACCACTTTGTTAGATTGCAAGCCGAGGATGTCGTTAGTCTCGTAAAAACAATGACAAAAAAATAGTTGACAAAAAACAACTTGCAATAGCTGCCTAAAACCAGCTACGTCTGAACTTTGATTCTCTAGATAGAAGTACCAGGCGCCGTTAATCTAGGGTGCTCTTAATGAAGCCGCTAACCTTCTTTAAGTCAAGAAATTGCTAGCTAGTTTTTTCATAATCTGCCATCGTGATAGTGGATAAATGAAATTATAAACGATGGACAAGCTTGTAGTAGATCTCAACTGAGGATTTTCTGGACGGGGAGTTCGACCCTCCCCCGTCTCCACCATAATTTAAATATAGCTATTTATTCTTATGTGCATTTTTAGTTAGGAGAAAATAAAAATTCCTTAACAGATTGTTAAGGAATAGAGATTTAGTATATATTCACTGGTTAAAAGTATAGGAAACCAATCTAATTATACAAAAGCTTTTTCACTTGTTTATCACGGTAACTAAACATTGATTTTAATAACAACTTGTAAAAGTACTTACCCAAAGTTGGGAATAATTTAGGTATGTATTCTATCTCATCAACTACCCAGGTTCCACCATCATCTTCAACAAAACTGTGTTTGTGAATCCATTTAGAATAAGGCCCTGTAGTTTGCATGTCGGCAAAGTGGTCTGATGGGTTCCAATCAGTAATTTCACTTTGCCATTTTAAGACAAGAGGTCTATATCCTATTTTGATCTGAAATGATGTATCTTTCTTTACTTTATCGGCCAGAAAAGATTCATCTATATTCATATTCATCAAGGGTGGGGTTAATAAAACTAAATTGTTGAGATCGCTAAAAAAATCAAAAACTTCTGCTTTGGTCTTATTAACCCATACCCGCGTGGTAAAAATTTCAGATTTAGACATATAAAAACAACCTAATTATCACTATATAACTTTACTCTTGCTGCAATTGGGTTTTCAGTTAAGGATGACAAATACTGGTATGACATTGTAATTGCACCTCCGAAACCAAAAACTATTGATGCTGTTAATAACTCTATTCCTAACATGATATCCCCCTAATGTAAAATCATTTCTTTTGAATTAACTAAATCAGATGAGGCTGTGCCTTGGTTTGCATTTTCAAGGAGTTCTTCATTTGCCTTTACTAATGTGTGAACAAAATCAAGCTCCATGATATTTCCGCAGTGGAGACATTGATAAAAAGATCCATATGTATCTTGTTTTAAAATCACATCGCCATTACATCGTAAGCAAAGTTTGAAATGCATCATAATTGTCCTCCTACTCGGTTAGATTTTTTACTCGACAAGGTTATAGTATATTATATTCTACATAATGTCAACTATTTTACCTAATTTTGTAGGATATTAACAACATTCAATATATAAACTGATACTATTGATGCTTTTATTCGACAAGAGTTATTGCCCGTAAATGGGCATTAATCCATTACTGTTCCACCATTAATATTGATATGTTGGCCAGTAATAAGTGAGGCTTCTGGACTACAAAGCCAACGAACAACACCAGCAATATCTTCGTCAGTTGCTGCTCTCCCCATCGGTATTCGTGAAAGAGTAGCTTCCCACCCCTTATCACCAAGCACATCCATTCTGGCTGTTGTTACCGGGCCTGGGCAAACAGCATTAACTGTTATTTGATTAGGTGCCAACTCATGAGCTAAGGCTTGAGTAAATCCATGTAGTGCAAAGTTTGCAGTATTATAAGCAGAAGTACGCGCAGAACCTTGCCTTCCTGCAGTAGAAGAAAGATTGATAATCTGACCCCCCTGATCTTGAGCTATCAATATTTTTGCAACTGCCTTAGCAAAAAGATAACCACCTATAACTTTAATATCAATTACCTTTTTGAAAATTTCATCATCCATATCCACCACTGGCACCCTATCTTCTGCCCTGGCAAATGCTGCATTATTGACTAAGATATCAACTCTACCAAATTTATCCATCGTCTGTTTTACCACAGAATTAACATCATTTGAATCAGCAGCGTTGCATATTAACGGCAAGCATTCCCTGCCAAGATCTCTTACCTGTTCGGCAGTGCTTTCAATATCTTTCCAGCCTACTTGCTTTTCATCTTCTGGAAATGAATCTGGAGAACGGCCAGTACCGGTAATAACTATATCTGCTCCATCCTGTGCTAATGCCACAGCTGCAGCACGCCCTATTCCGCGTAATCTTCCAGCACCTGTAATAATCGCAACTTTCCCTGATAAATCTGCCATGAATCTTACTCCTTATACATTAATTTTGTGCTTGTCTCATCTCTTTAATCGTTTCATCTGTAGGGGGATAATATTTCCCTGGAGGACAATTTTCAGCTAATATTTTTTTCTTAACATATTCTTCAGCTTCTTCATGTTCTTCAACCCATTCAAGTACTTCTAGAGCCAAATGTTTGGGCACCACAACGACACCTTCATCATCCCCTACTATAATATCTCCTGGTCTCACTAATACACCTGAACACTGGATATCAACATTTGCCTGCACTGAAAGACAGTCTGTTGCAGTGGGTGTTTGATTTTGCCCAAAAACAGCAAATCCATAGGTTCTTACCACTTCTAAATCTCTGATTGCTCCATCGGTAACAACCCCATCAGCTTTTTGCATTAATAAATGTAGTAATTTAACATCCCCTAAGTGGGTTGCAAAAGGGATATTCATTGCATCGATCACCAAAACATCTCCTGGCCCACATGATCCCATTGCTATATATTCAGGAGCATTTTCTCCCGTTATTACTTCTTCTCGTAAATCAGGCCGAATAGGTAAAGAACGCAATGTTCTTGCCCGTGAAGCTATTTTCTTTCCTCGTGTTAGAGGTTTTACTGTTTCCATATGGCATTTTATACCTCGTAAGGTATATACAGCAGTCCAAACAGTTGCAGAACCTACTTTTTTATATCGATTTAAAATATCTTGCGAAACATCTTTGTCACTCATAACCCCTCCATTTTTCTAATAAATTACCAAGCCATTTCTAAAATTTCCATCATTCGAGATAGATCTTTTACTCTGCCCGCTCCTTGACCAAAAGCAGGTTCACTTATATCTAATTTAGCTATTTCCTCAAAATCTTTTTTATCCACACTCATATCTCTCAATCGAGTTGGAAAACCTATCCCAGCAATAAAATCTTCAAGATACTTAATTGTATCCCCTGCAAACTCATAATCAGAAGATGCTCCTTGGTTTAAACCCATGATTTTACCAACATTTGCAATAACTGAACTATTTACTTTTTGATTGATTTTTAGTTCTGTTTGAACATTTGTAATACTTGCTAAGCCTTGTCCAATATGTGGATATTTATAACGCAATTGTCTACCTAATCCAGTATTTTCACCTTGTATATTTGAGTTGTATGAAGCCTGTGCAGCTCTGTTAGCTAGTAACGCTGCTGCAGCTAATTGCAACCTAGCATCACCATCATTTGGATCGTTGTAAAGTTTCGGAAGATACTCTATACACAACTCAAGTGATTGTCGATAATCTGTTAAAGAAAATGGACTGAGTTCTGTATTTAATAATGCATTAATTGTGCCTGCAACTGTAGTAGTAGAAGTATCTCTATAGAGTTCAAATGGAGCTGTTAGTAATGCATCTCTGTCTAAAAATATCGTAGAGGGCCTAGTTTTAGGATCAAATATTTCTTTTCTATGAGGAGGATTATCATCATAAATAGCAGCCCCTCCCCTATCTGCACCATTTGTGGGAGTTGTCAAAACCAAAAAATTAGGTATCTTAGGTTTGGTTAATCTTGAAACTTCAGGAGGACCTTCAGGAAAGTGTTTTGTATAAATATCATCTAGGCTAACCCCTTCTCCAACCAATATAGTTATTGCCCTACAAGTCACCACAGCACTTCCGCCACCAATTACAACTATTAAATCAGGATTGAGATTCTTAGTAAAATCTACACCTTCTTCCACTAATTTTCTTGGTGACTCTTTTCTCGCATTTGTATAACTTCCTACATAATTATCACCTAGCAATTCTTGGACCTGAGAAACCAAATTAGTTGTCTGGGCAACAGAATAACTCGATAAAATCATAACTCTTTTTGCACCAATTCTTCTGACTTCAGAGGATAAGTTATTGGATAGTGCCCGACCTGCAAATATTCTTGAAGATGGACTTAAATATCGATAATTAGTGGAATGTGCCATATTTTCCTCCGTTATACACAAAATATGTTTAAAACTTGAAACAACATTATAAATAAACTCATCGTAATTGTATCCGATAAATTAGCTTTTATTGGCTATCTTTTAATCATGAAATATTGTAATTTAGCAAAAACAATCAAATCTATAGAATTAGCTTGTATCTTGAAGCTAATTTTTCAACAACTTATTGGATCATCAATTTACTATGAATAATACAAAAAACGAAATACCCTCTTTAAAAATACTCCATACTTCAGATTTACATTTTCTAGGAGATGATGATGAAAATAATACAGTTGAAAACAAATTTCCGATTATTGTTGATGCTGCAGAAAAACTGGATGTAGATTTATTAATCCTCGCTGGAGATATTTTCGACACCCACAGAGCTCCAGTTGAACAGGTTCACGAACTCATAGATCAAATTAACATTATGAACAAACCTTGCATTATTTTACCTGGGAACCATGATGGAAGAATCTTTGATCAAGTCCCTGATGAAAAAATAGGGAATAATTTATTTATGATTAGGGAAGAATCTGGAGAAATCTTTAAAATACCTTCTTTGGATTTATCAATATGGGGAAAACCTACATATAAACATACCCCTGAATTCAAACCTTTAGAAGGGATTCCTAAACGACCTGCATCGAAATGGTTTATCGTCGTAGCTCATGGATTGGTTTTAGACTCTCCTCATTTTGCTGACAGATCTTCACTAATTCATTATGAAGAACTACAAAATGCTGATTGTGATTATATTGCACTCGGCCATGTAGACGTTTTTAAAGAAGTAACTCAAGGAAAATCAAAAGCATACTATTGTGGTGCACCATGGGGACCGGTTACCCCCCCTACTATTGCTATTGTTTCTTTGTATGATGAGGAAAATATTAAAGTTGAACCAATAACTGTTCCACTTAGCCCTTAACGGAGAATTGTATGAATTTACCTTTATCTGATATAAGAGTTTTAGATCTGACATGGGTAGTATCTGGGCCACAAGCTAGCAGATTACTCGCTGATTTTGGTGCAGAGATTTTAAAAATTGAACGGCCTACTGTTGGAGATCCTGTGAGAGCTAATCATGGAATGTTTGTATATTTCAATAGAAATAAAAAAGCAATTCAAATTGATCTAAATGATCCAGAAGGATTGAATACATTTAAGGAATTATTGCTAATTAGTGATGTTGTTATGGAGAATTTTAGTTCTGGTATCATGGCTCGTTGGGGATTAGACTACTTAGGATTATCTAAAATAAACCCTACTATTGTATATCTTAGTATGCCTGGATTTGGTCATGACGGTCCTTATAAAACTTACCAATCAAATGGCCCCACTATACAAGCTATTTCCGGTCAGACATATATCTGTGGTGACCCTGATCTAGGACCTGCAGGATGGGGGTATTCCTATATGGACCATACTGCAGGATATCTAGGAGCGTCAGCAGTATTACAAGCTTTATATCACAGGAATAATACAGGTGAAGGTCAGTTTATTGACTTAGCTCAATACGAAGCTGCAACATCACTCATGGGAACATATCTATTAGATTATGATGTAAATGGAAAAGATAATGCCACTACTTTGAATAGAACAGCTAATAAAGGTGTAAACCCCGCTGCAGCCCCTCAAGGAGCTTATGAAGGCAAAACTCCGGACACATGGATAGCTCTATCAATAACTACGGACCAACACTGGGAGTCACTAACACACATTTTGAAATCTGATGTTCTAAAGAATGATGAACGATTTAAAACATTCGATTCTCGATTAGATAACTGGGAAGAACTAGATATTGAAATCAACTCAATTACTAAAGATTTGGATGTCATTCAATTAGCAAAACAACTTCAACAAGAAAACATTCCAGCATCACATGTACAAGATACTGTCACTAGAGCAGAAAAAGATATTCACTTAAAAAAAAGAAACCATATAACTGAAGTAGAAGATGAAAATGGACGATTAGTTCGAGTTGATTCACTCCCTTTTAAAATGGAAAGTATACCAGACCCCGATTACATATATGCTCCACAACACGGTGAACATAACGAATATGTATTCAATGATATTTTAGGAAAAGATTTATGACGAAAATTTTTGAGAATATCACAATATTAGAGTTAAGTGATAGTGCCGGAGAATACACCGGTAAACTTTTTGCCGGTATGGGAGCACATGTAATAAAAGTTGAACCTCCAAAAGGGTCAAAATCAAGAAAAGTAGGCCCGTTTTATCAGAATATACCCAACCTTAATTCAAGTTTAAAATTTTTTCAGAATAATATAAATAAAGATAGCATAACTCTAGACATCACTAAACAGACTGGATTCGATATTTTTCTTCAATTATTACAATCTATTGATATAGTTATTGAAGACGGGCAAAAAATAGGTCAAGAAAACTTACCTATTTCATTTAAAGATATTCAAAACATAAACAAAAGTACCATTTTATTATCACTCTCTCCTCTAGGGAAAACATTAGAAAGTGAAAACTTTTCTACAAATGACTTTATTAACTTAGCATATGGCGGTCCATTATGGAGTTGTGGTTATGATGACCATACTATACCTCCCATGAAACCCTACCAAGATGCTTCCTATCATATTTCAGGACATTATGCATTTATGGGAGCTATGTTAGCTTTAATGGAAAGAACAAAAACCAATACCGGGCAACATATAGACCTGTCTATACATGAAGCATGTCATAATACAACTGAAGCTGCCATGCCAGCATATTATTACAATAATCGAAAAGTTGGCCGTCTTACAGGAAGACATGCAGCACCAGCAAAAACAATACCAGTCGTATTTAAAACTAAAGATGCAAAATGGTGTTTTATAAGAATTCCTGCAAATACTAATACTTGGAATAAATTAATAGAATGGTTAAAAGAAAATGAAATGGAAAAAGACCTTGGCGAACCCGAATATCAAGAGTTAAGTTTCAGACAAGAAAATGCACAACACATTACTGATATCTTAGAAGAATTCTGTGGAAATAATGATGCAAATTATCTATTCCACAAAGCTCAAGAAATCGATATGGTTTGGGCTCCAGTAATAGCACCATATGAATCACTTACCAATGAACACCTAGAAGAAAGAAAATACTTTACTAAGATCTATCATCCAGAATTAAATGAAACAATTCAATATCCTGGGAGACCTTATTTATTTTCTAAAACACCTTTTGAAATCACCACTCCTGCACCATCATTAGGAAAAGATAATTCTCGCATATACGGTAATCTTTTAGGGTTAACTAAAGAAAATCTAACACTTCTCAAACAAGCGCACGTAGTATGAATTTGAAGCATTTTATAATTATAGCTTTAAAAGGTATGGCTATGGGTGCTGCAGACTTAGTACCAGGTATATCAGGAGGTACAGTTGCCTTGATTACTGGTATTTACGAAAATCTAATAAAATCCTTAAATAAAATAATTTCAGAAAACAGAAAATTATCTGATTTACTAGCTATATTAAAAAGTTCCGAATTTACATTTTTATTAAACCTATTCATTGGAATTATTAGTGGTATTTTGGTATTTTCAAGGTTAATTGAATACTTATTTAACAATTATGAAATTCTGACATGGTCATTTATATCCGGACTAATAATTTCAGCTATCATCTTACTGATACGAAGAATCAAATCATGGGATTTCACTAATATTTTATGTATTATTCTAGGCATAATCTTTGGTCAAATTATTATCTCTGTACAAAACTTAGATACAACACATAATATCCCTATAATTTTCTTATCGGGATTTTTGGCTATATCTGCAATGTTATTACCAGGTATTTCTGGAAGCTATATATTGGTATTACTTGGGCAATATGCTTATATTATTACCTCATTAAATGACTTAAATATAACCGTAATTACAACATTTATATCTGGAGCAATTTTAGGATTGATTGTTTTTACAAAAATAATACATGCTATTATGAGGCGCTGGAATAAAAATACGATTGTCTTGATGACAGGGTTAATTATTGGAAGTATAACAAAACTTTGGCCATGGAAAAATCATAATAACGAAAATATTTCACCTATGAGTTGGGAGAACATAAATAATACAGAGCATGAAATCTATTTATCAATATTCCTATTTATATCTGCACTTTTATTGGGACTATTAATTTCAAATATTTCAATGAATATATCCAAGAAAGCACCCTAATAAATATGCAACAACTCTATAAATTTTTAAACTGGAAACCTAATACGTCTTTTTACTACGGATGGGTAGTTGTTGGTCTGACACTTCCTGCTACGTTCTGTGCTACAGGATTGGCTCAAATAGCTATAGCAGGTGCACAAGATTACATATATGAAGACATGGGGTGGTCAAGAAGCAGTATTGCTTTTGCAGCATCTGCAGGTACATGGATTGCTGGGTTATTAGCTCCTCTAATTGGTAGAATTACAGATAAGTATGGTGCTCGTTATCTTATGGTTTTTGGATTGTTAGTAGCTGCATGTTCGTTTTTTATTATTTCCTTTTCTCATAATATCGTAATGTTTTATTCAGCTTATATAACTGGTCGTGCGATAAGTGGGCCAATATTAATCAATCTCACACCCCGTACAATTGTTGTGAATTTTTTTAGAAAAAAACGCAATATAATTCTTTCAACAACATCCACTTTTAGACCTATAAGTGGATCAATAATAATCCTTATGTTTGCTGCTTTTGCTAGTATTAATATTGATTGGCGACAAACTTATATGGTTTTAGCATTTCTAACTCTCATAATTTTCCCTTTTATTTTGATTTTCCTCCGAAACAAACCTGAAGATATTGGATTATTACCTGATGGTATTCCCTACGAACCTAATGATAAATCCTCTAACGAAGATCAAACTCCAGTATTGGATGATGAAAAAAGTTTTACACTAAAACAAGCAACAAAAACTAAAACATTGTGGATTGTTACCGCAGCAATGTCACTTGGGTTAACTGGGCAATCAACTATTATGTTTAGCTTAGTACCATTTTTTGTTGAATCTGGTATATCACAAACAAATGCAGCAGTCATTTTAAGTATAGGATCGTTTTTAGCCTTAGGAAATATAGGTTGGGGATATGTATCAACTTATATTGGATCCAAAAACAGTTTTATCATTTCTTTGATTATTGGTACTTGTGTTACCTACTATTTACTTTTAGTAAACACCTTGCCTGAAGCTTATATTTTTATTTTTATCTGGGGGCTTACTGCCAACTCAGCAGTAAATATGGGGCAAATGATAATAGCTGAATATTTTGGAAGAAAATGGTATGGCTCTATTTTAGGTGTAGTAGCGCCTATATCTACCATTTGTCTGGGCATGGGGCCATTTTTAGGAGCGTCGATTCGTGATTTAAGTAGCAATTACACACCCTTAATATATACAGTTATCGGGATAAATATTACGGCACTTGTATTGTTATTTACCGTAAGAAAGCCTGAATATAAAGAATCTAAATAATGGTTATTGGCTGACTATCAAAAATGAATCAAAAACGAGTTCGGCAGGACCTTCCATAAATACTGATTGCCCCTTACCTTCCCATTTCATATTTAACTTACCACCAGGCATATATAGGTCAATATTATTATCAGTAAATCCTCTATCTTTGGATATTGCTTGTATTGCACAAGCACCAGTACCACATGCAAGAGTTAATCCAGCTCCTCGTTCCCATGATCTTGCCTTAATTTTTGTTTTATCCAACACATTTACTATATGGAAATTAATCCTTTCAGGAAAAAGATCTAAGTTTTCTACTATCGGACCTAGCGTATCTAAAGGGAAATTATCAACATCATCCTCAATAAATGCGACTGCATGAGGGTTTCCCATAGATACACAAGAAATTTGTATTTCTTGATCATTTACAGAAATTTTATGATCAATAATCTTAGGAAGACTTAATAATGCAGATGAGGCAGGTAGTTTGTCTGGTGAAAAAAGAGGCTCTCCCATTGATACGTTTACGGTATCGATCAATCCATTAGAGTTTTTATGTGGATACACTGTTAAAACACCTGCAAGAGTTTCAATAAATAATCCATTTTGTTGATATTCGACTATTTCATTTTCAATTATATATTTCGTAAAACAACGGATACCATTACCACACATTTGTGCTTCGGAACCATCTGGATTATACATACTCATTTTAACAGGTGCTTTATTGGAGTTTTTTACAACTAATAAACCATCAGCTCCAACACTAAACTTTCTCTCACAATACTTTAAAGCTATATTTGACCAATCGAGGTCCAATTCACGACCATCAACAACAATATAGTCGTTGCCGCAACCATGCATTTTACTGAAAGATAGTTCCATTATTTTTCCTTTTTTAAACCATCTGGGAAATGGTCATTTATAGCACAATGAATACAACGGTTAGAAATAACATCAATATTATTATCAAGAAGTTTTGAAGCAGATTCTTCATGTTCTACTCCTTCTTGCATCCAAACTGCAGAAGCATTTATTCTTATAGCAGCCTCTGTAATTTCTGGAACTGCGTCAGATCTTCTAAAAACACTAACAATATCTATTTCTTGGGTAATGCTATCAAGATCGGGTACGCATGGTATGCCATGAACACTTTCTTCCATTGGATTGACCGGAATAATAGTATAACCACAATTTATCAAGAAGTTTGGTGCTATATTACCAGGCCGTTTCTCTTTGGAAGTGGCACCTACAACTGCTATAATCTGACTTTGCTCCAAAATCTCTTTTTCACTCCTCATAATACCCCCCAAAACAACAATTTATAGTAAAACCCGCCGTTTTGCAGGCATTATACCATCAAAAGAAAGATAAATAAAAATCACCCTATTATCGTATTTATTTTGCTTTAATTTTTCTGTTTAATTATGTAAAATAAAAGGTTCTATTAATCCTTTAATTTCCTGTTCGTAGTTACATTGAGATGTAATTGTATCGAACCAATGAATTCTAGTATCAGAAATACGAAACCAGTTATACTGGCTTCTAATAAATCGGTGTGTATTTATTTTAATCTTTTCAGTTGCATCGTTAATTGAAACTTCCCCACTAATATACCGATATATTTCATCATATCCAAGGCTACTCATAGAAGAATAAGTTAAATCAAGGTTATTATTTTTTAAAAGTCTAACTTCTTCAATCCAACCTTCAAGTAACATTTGATCTATTCTGCTATCTACATTTCTATACAAAATTGTACGATCTTTGGTTAAACCAATAATAAAAGGATCATATAAAACGGGATCTTTGCTGCGCAATTCAGACCATTTTTTATTACCTGTAATACCTACTTCCAAAGCACGTATTACCCGCCTAATATTTCTAGAATCAATAATTTTTGTTGCTTCAACATCTATAGATTTAAGTTCCTCGAAAAGGTGTTCTGCTCCATATTCATTCGCAATTTGTTCGAATTTTTTCCGAAGTTCTGGATTAGGAGGCACTGATGGTATAGTCCAGTTTTCAATTAAACTCCAAAAATATTGGCCAGTACCACCTACAAGTAAAGGAGTTTTCCCCCTTGAAATAATATCTTCTATTGAAGCTTTAGCCGATTGAAGAAAATCTGTAATGCTAAAGTCATCAATAGGATCAACAATGTTTATAAGATGGTGTGGAATTGTATTTAATAAATACGGTTTTGGCTTAGCAGTACCTATATCCATATTTCTATAAATTTGCCTACTATCAATACTTACAATTTCACTATCAATATATCTTATGATCTGTTCACTTAGAGCAGTTTTACCAATACCAGTTGGTCCAACAATAGCAATTAACTTTGGTAGTATTCTACTATTCGATTCCATAGGCAACCTAACAATTACAAAGTATCAATTGTTTGAATAATAGAAAGAAATTGTTCTGAACTCAGACTTGCTGATCCGATTAAAGCTCCATCAATACAATCCTGGTTTAGAAAATCTTTAATATTTTCTTTAGTTACACTACCACCATAGAGAATAGGAGTGGTAATGTCTTTTTCCGTTTTATTGAAATGTTCCATTAATAAGATTTTTATTTTACTACATGCCTCATTTGCCTGTTCTGGGGAGGCTGAAATACCAGTGCCTATAGCCCATAACGGTTCATAGGCTATGACTAAATTGTCAAAACTTTTTACACCCGTCAGAGAGGATTCTAACATTTCCTTCAAAATTGAATCCAATTTACCTTCATTTCTTTGATCAATATTTTCACCAATACATATAATTGGTGTTAATTTGCTACCCAATGCTTTTAATATTTTCATATTTACAATATCATTCGTCTCTCCATAGATTATTCTTCTTTCTGAATGTCCAAGAATAACGTACTCACAATAAGGAGATATCATATCTACTGAAATTTCGCCTGTATGAGCTCCAGGAGCCTCATGAGACATATTTTGAGAACCAAGCATAATAGAAGAATTCTCTAATACTTCTGCAGCTGGTACTATTGAAGTGTATGGAGGACAAATAACCACATTTATATTTGAAGTCTGTTGAATCGCATTATTAATCTCAGTAATCAATTTAAGAGATTCTTGATTGGTTTTATTCATTTTCCAATTAGCAACAATTAAATAAGACAAACCAGAACCTCCTTCTGGTATTTAATTCTTTTTCTTGGCTTGATTTGCGACTGCGTTAGTTCTATTAGCTATATCTTCTGGGTCTCCAAGATAATAATGATTCATTGGTTGTAGATCATTATCAAATTCATAAATTAGAGGTATTCCAGTTGGAATATTAAACTCATTTATTTCCTCATCAGACATATTATCAATAAATTTAACCAAAGCTCGGCAACTATTACCATGAGCTACCAACAAAACATTTTTACCCGCTTCTAAATCTTTCTTTATTGATTTTTCCCAAACAGGTATAACTCTTTCCAGAGTATCTTTTAATGATTCTGTACGGGGTATATTTAATCCTTTATAACGTCTGTCAGATTCAAAACTTCGAGGATCGTCAGGATTTAATTCATCAGGTCTAACAGTATAACTTCTTCGCCACATTTGGACTTGTTCAATACCATATTTCTCAGCTGTTTCAACTTTATTCAAGCCAATTAAGTCTCCATAATGACGTTCGTTTAACCTCCAAGATCTATTTACGGGTAGCCACATTAAGTCCATATCATCCATAATAACCCATAAGGTCCTTATAGCTCTTTTTAAAACTGACGTATAGGCAACATCAAACTGAATACCGCTTGATAACAACTCATTTGCTGCAAGCTTCGCTTCTGACACACCTTCCTCGCTTAAATCAACATCAATCCAACCTGTAAACCGATTTTCAAGATTCCATTTGCTTTGACCATGTCTAACAATTGCTAAAGGCACTTCTTTCTCCTCATACTTATAAACTATAAATCCACTACATCAATTTCTGGTATTTTTGATACCCCTATTAAATCTTTACCTTCAAGAAATTCCAGAGAGGCACCACCTCCTGTAGATATATGAGTTACAGCATTAACTAGCCCCAATTTATTAATTGCTTCAGCAGTTGAGCCGCCACCAACTATACTTGTAACATTTTTTATGTTTGCAACAGCTTCTGCAAGCCCTCTTGTTCCATTAGAAAACTGTTCAAATTCAAAGACTCCCATGGGACCATTCCAAACAATTGTTCTACAATTATTTAATTTAGATATAAACAACTTTAGAGTTTCTGGGCCAATATCCATTACAAATCCTTTATCCTTTAATTCAGTTAAGGATATTATTTTATAATTACTATCAACGCCAAAGGATTCAGAAACCACTACATCAGTAGGTAATATGACTTCAGTATTATTTTCTTTAGCCAATTCTAAAATTGATTTTGCAATATTTACACTTTCCTCATCAATATTACCCTCTCCTACCGAATATCCCAGAGCAGATAAAAATATCATGGCCATACCACCACCAACTACAAGCAAATCTAATTTCTCAAACATATTTTGTAACAAATTTATTTTATCTGCTATTTTTGCGCCACCCATGATCGCAGCCATAGGTCTTGCAGGATCATCCAAAGCAGCACTTAAGTTTCTTAATTCTTTTTCCATTTGGAAACCAGCGTAGCTAGGGAGAAAATCAGCTATTCCACTTATCGAAGCATGATCACGGTGGGAGGTACTAAATGCATCATTAACATAAATGTCTGCCAAGGATGCAAGTGATCTACAAAATGCTATTTCATTTGCTTCTTCTGCTCCATGAAATCTAACATTTTCTAAAACCATAACATCTCTTGGTGCCATTTCATTGGCAGCTTCACGAACGACATCTCCAATTGTTTCCCGTACATATATTGTTTCTTGCCCCAGTAAAGCATTTAATCGTTTTGCTACGGGGAACATACGCATCTCTTTTACAACTTTTCCTTTGGGTCGATCAAAATGAGAACACAAAATTATTTTACAATTGTTTTGTTGCAAATAACGGATGGTAGGAAGAGAAGCAAAGATACGAGTATCATCAGATATTTGTCCTGTTAAAGGATCTAAGGGAACATTAAAATCCACTCTCACTAAGACAGTTTTATCACTACAATCGGCATCTCTGATAGTACGTTTCATTAATAATTCCTCACAAGAATTTTTTATTGCGGATCAAGACATATATATTTTATAAAAGCTAGTAAATCACTTTCAACACTTAAACTTAAACCTAGTTGTGAAAATCCATCAATAATTAGATCGAAATATTCATTTATATATTTTTGAGATTTGTTTTTGATATCTAAAGATGTTAGTAGATCGGTAATTTTCTCCACATCCTCTTCAGAAATCACACGTTGATAAAAAAGATTTGCCAATTCACGTTTTTGACTTACATCTGATTCGGAAAATGCCATGACAATTGGGAAAGTTTTCTTCTTATTCAATAAATCTAAGCTATTATGATCCAAAGTATTTGATGCAGGCCATATTGAATTGATATCAGATGTAATTTGACTAGCATATGCGATATTTTGAGCTAAGGAGGTAATTATTGTAGCGTGTTGGCGTAAAATATCAGTACCACATAAAGCTAATTGAAAAGCGCACTCAAATAATGATGCGATTTTTTTTTGTACCATAATAAAATAATCATTTACAAAAAAATCTATCTTCTCAAGTGAGGATAACTCTTCATGAATACCCTCACATAATAGCAAGCTGGAATTCTCTAAAAACTTTAATCTTTCATAAAGATTTTCTTTGGAAGATGCGGAGGTTGAATTTACAAGTGCGAGCCTTGCCATAGCATGTAATCCATCACCAACATTGATTGCTTGAGCAGGCCCATGTAATGCCCACAAAGTAGGTCGATTATTTCTATATTGAACGCCTTCACCGATATCTATATGAACTTCAGTAAACAGTTTTAATAATTCCAAGGAAACAGAATTAGAAACATCAAATTCTAATGAATTACTAGCTGATTCAGAAATCAAAAGAGCTAAAATACCTAACTTCCAAATACGGTTATTTTCTATACCAAATGTACTTTCACCTAGTTCGTCTCTTAATCCTACCTGGTACTCCATTATTCGATAAATAGACGCTTCTCTATCAGAAAAAATATTCTGCATAGATTTAGAAATTGATGAATTATGCTTGGCAATATTATCAGTAATCATATTTTCTTTTTCATTGTACTAATAAGATCTATTATATACCTTTTCGATAGTTTCAAAAGGAATTGCACCCTGTCGTAATAAATTCAATTTATTGTTAGTAAATTCAATGATTGTAGATGGTTCACCCTGAGTAATATTTTCTGAAGTTGGAAAAACGTAATCTACTAGTCCATTAAAATTATTTTGAGCCTCATCATAGTTACCCACAGGTGTCATTCCTGTAAAATTAGCACTTGTTCCTGTAATTGGTCTACCAAGTCGCGCTGCAATACCGCGAGGAACATCATGATTAGGAATTCTTAGTGCTACTCCAGAATGACCGCCAGAAACAAATTCAGATATTGAATTGTTCTTTGGCATTACTATTGTTAAAGCTCCCGGCCAAAAGTGCTCGCACAAATTTATAACGTCATCTGGCGGTGTATCTGTTACTAATTTTAACTGATCCACATTGGCTAATAAAAGTGGAATTCCTGCATTTTCTGAACGAGATTTTAAATTTATCAATTTTTGTAATGCTAAGTCATTTTTGTAGTCAACAGATAACCCAAACTGAGTATCAGTTGGTAAACAAACAATACCCCCAGATTCAATTATCTTAACTGCCTGATTAATTTCATCTTCCATATAATTATCCTGTTTTTTATATTAAAAATTAGTGTAAATATAGTGCTTGACTGAGTATAGCATAAATGCTAATCTCGAAAACAATTACAATTTGTGTAACCACTTTGGAAACTATCACGATAATATGAACTCTAAATCTGAAATCCACAATGAAGAATCTATTATAATTGTTGATTTTGGATCTCAATTTAGCCACCTTATAGCTAGAAGACTGCGTGAAATTAATATCTATAGCATTTTGATATCCCCTTCTAGTGATTTTGATGCCGTGAAACGACTAAATCCAAAAGGAATAATACTTTCTGGAGGCCCCTACAGTGTTTATGACACTAATGCCCCACTTGCACCTGACTGGGTTTATACTTCGAATTTACCCATACTAGGTATCTGTTATGGCATGCAATTAATTACACACCAATTAAATGGTAAAGTTACAGCTTCTTCTAAACGTGAATATGGGCATGCAAAACTTAATAAAAAATCACTTTCAACTACCTTACTAGACTCTATTGATGATAATAATGACGTATGGATGAGTCATGGAGATAAAATTGATAGTTTACCAATTGATTTTGAATGTATAGCTAGTACTGAAAATACACCTTTTGCTGTCATCAGAAAAGATAATATATATGGTCTGCAATTTCATCCTGAAGTTTCTCATACAAATAATGGCATTCAGATTCTTAAAAATTTCGTTTATAAAATTTGTGGATGTGTAGGTAAATGGACCCCTGAAAACTTTATTACTAAATCAGTAAATGAAATCAAAGAGATCGTAGGTGAAGATACTGTTATTTGTGCACTATCTGGTGGCGTTGATTCTTCAGTGACTGCTAGATTGATTCATGAGGCTATAGGTGATCAGTTGCAATGTATATTCGTAAATAATGGCCTTTTGCGAAAAGATGAATCAAAAAATGTTATTGAAGCCTTTGAAAAATTTACAGATTTTAATCTAACCTATATTAATGCTGAAAGGCAGTTCCTCAAGTCATTAAAAAATATTACTGATCCTGAGGAAAAACGTAAAATTATTGGAACAGAATTTATAAATATTTTCGAAGAGTATTCGAAAAATAACTTTTCAAACGCAAAGTTTTTAGCACAAGGCACACTCTACCCTGATGTTATTGAAAGTGAATCATCAGGAGATTCTAATTCAGCCAAAATTAAAACACATCACAATGTTGGTGGGTTGCCTGAAAAAATGTCTTTAAAATTACTAGAACCGTTACGATATTTATTTAAAGATGAAGTAAAAACCATAGGAAAATCACTTGGTCTTTCTGAAGAATTACTGTACCGGCAACCATTTCCTGGACCTGGATTAAGTATAAGAATCTTAGGAGAAGTAACTAAAGAAAAACTAGATATATTACGAGATGTAGATTGGATAGTAATTGATGAAATAAAAGCTGCAAATCTATATCATTCCCTTTGGCAAAGTTTCGCTGTTTTAACTAATGCTAAAACAGTTGGAGTCATGGGTGATCACCGTACATATAGTTATGTAGTAGCAATCAGAGCAGTACAAAGTGATGATGCTATGACAGCTGATTGGGCTAAAATTCCTTACGAAACACTGGAAAATATTTCAAACAGAATTGTAAACGAAGTACCGTCAGTTAATCGTGTAGTCTATGACATAACCAGTAAGCCACCTGGCACTATAGAGTGGGAATAAATGAAAGTTCTTATTGTAGGATCTGGTGGTAGAGAACATGCAATTGCATGGTCTATACGTAAAACAAATAGTGAAAACCTTCAAATATATGTAGCACCCGGAAATGCAGGAACATTGCCTTTTGCTACGAATGTAAATATTCAAATTACCCAAATAAAAGAACTTACAACTTTTGCTAAAGAAAATAAAATTGATTTAACTATAGTAGGATCAGAAACTCCGTTAGATTTAGGAATTGTAGATATATTCAGAATGAATAATCTAAAAATATTTGGGCCATCAAAAAAAGCTTCTCAAATAGAATCAAGTAAAGAATTTGCAAAAAATATCATGAATAAAGCTAATGTCCCTACCGCCGACAGTATAACCTTTGACTCTTATGAAGAATCAATTAAATTTTTATCTGGAAAAACTCCCCCATTTGTTATAAAAGCTAATGGACTGGCTGCTGGAAAAGGTGTGACTATTGCTACATCACATGAAGAAGCGGCTGAAGCATTAGACAACTGCCTTAATAAACAAATTTTTGGAGAATCGGGTAAAACTGTTTTAATTGAAGAATTTTTAGAAGGTAAAGAATTAAGTATATTTTCTTTTACCGATGGGTATTACGTTTCACCTCTTGTAGCTGCATGCGATTATAAACGAATATATGATAATGATTTAGGCCCAAATACTGGTGGGATGGGAGGCTATAGTCCACCACATACCTTTGACAGTAGTTTAAATCAAGAAATAAACTCTACAATAATTACCCCTACTATTCACCAAATGGCTGAAAATAATACTCCCTTTTCAGGAATCTTGTATGGAGGATTAATTTTAACAAATCAAGGACCTAAAGTTATTGAATATAATTGCAGGTTTGGAGATCCAGAAGCAGAAATACTACTTCCATTACTGGACAGTAATTTATTCGAGATCTGCCAAGCTGGTGCAGAAAACTCTTTAAATCATTCAGAAATACGATGGTCAACTAATTCTAGTGTCGGGATAGTACTAACATCAAAAGGATATCCAAACGAATATGAAACAGAAAAAATTATTTCAATTGGAAATATTAAAGATAATTGTACAATATTTCATAATGGGACAAATATAGATGAAGAAAATAATTTGATATCTTCTGGAGGTCGTGTATTAACCATTGTCTCTACTAATAATACTATTGAAAATGCACGAAAAGATGCTTACGATGCTATCAAATCTGTTGATTTTATAGATTCTCATTTTAGAACAGACATAGCTAAAAGTACCGATAGATAAACAGTATGATAACTAACAGGCAATTTAAAATATATATAGACAAATTCAAAGAATTTCAATCTACACCTAATTACGAATTGATGTTTTCTAAAAAGTGGAAAAATTTCCCGAGGATTTCTGAATTATTACAAGAAGAAAATATCGAAAAATTAACTAATAAAGATCTCGAAGAAATTTATTCTACTTTACCAATAGGCCAAAAAAGTAAATCTAAATTTTTATCTAATTCTTTAGCTGATATACAAGAATGTTTATGGTTTTTGTTATGGGAAGAATTGTCATACGAAATGAGAGTGTGGGAATTTTTAGACGAAATGGGCGGCTATAAACTACTAGGAACTGATATAAATTTTACCAGTGGTCTTTTAAGTGCCCAAAATCCTGATTTATACGGGATTATAAATACAAATACAGTCAAAGGTTTTAAAATTTTAGGCCTGGAGCCCGATTTTTATAAAAATGAAAGTAAAGCAGGAATATTTCAGAAAAATCAGGAAGCATTATGGGAATTAAGTTACATTACAGAATTTAATAATTTGTTTCTTACTCATGATTTTCTAGAATGTTTAGCGAAAAAACTGATCACTTAGATTATTGAATCATAGTACCAAAATCAATATACTTAATCATGCAACATTTTAAGTATGTGCGCGATTTACTTTTTTAGCTTTTTCATCAAAAACAAAAGGACAAAATAATGATAAAAGTCGGCATTTTAATTGGTAGTAAAACAGACCTTCCATATACAGAACCAACTCTGCAAATTCTTACTGAAATGGGAATAGAACATGAATTGAATGTTTTATCAGCCCACAGAAAACCACAAGCAGTAGCTGAGTATTCCCAACAAGCTAAATCAAAAGGAATAGAAGTAATAATTGCCATGGCTGGTGGCGCTGCAGCTCTTCCCGGAACAGTTGCAGCTTGGACAGAAATACCTGTTATTGGAGTTCCGCTACCGACTAGTGAGGTAAAAGGAATAGATGCATTATATGCAATAGTGCAGATGCCTCCGGGCATCCCTGTTGGATGTGTTGGTATTGGCGAATGGGGTGCAAGAAATGCAGCTTATTTAGCAGCTTCTATTGTAGGACTTCAAGACAAGGGGGTAAGAGATTTATATGAATCATATCGAAAAAACCTTCGAGAAAATTAATACATGTCTAAGAAAAGTATTACTGTATTAATTGATTTTGATGATACTATCACCACTACTAATATCGCACACATCGTATTATCGGAGTTTGCAGAACCCAACTGGCCAGAAATTAGACAGCAATTTATTAGAGGAGAAATACCTCCCGAGGGTTATTTTGAAACACCTTTTGAAAATATATCAGCAGAAAAATCTATACAAGAAAATCATATAAAACAGCATGCCGAAGTTAGACCAGGATTTATTGAGTTTAATAAATTTTGCGTAAAAAACGATATAGCTATTGCCATTGTCAGCAGAGGTTTAGACTATTACATTGAAGCTGTTTTGGAGAAATATCAAATCACCAATATACCGATATTTGCAGTGCCAACACAATTCAATGGGGAAAAAATGAAAATTATATCAAAGTATACTGATGTGAATTGTAATCAATGGGGAATATGCAAATGCAGCGTCTTACAAAAATACCGTGAATCTAGTGACATAATTATTTATATTGGAGATGGACAAAATGACTTATGCCCTGCAAAAAAAAGTAATATTATTTTTGCGAGAGATGCATTGATAAGACATTGTAAACAAGAAAATATTGATTTTCATCGATTTAGTGATTTTACAAGTATTCAAACAGAAGTTATGAAAATAATAGAGGAAAATAATGATTGATAGATACGCAAGAGAAATAATGAAATCAATTTGGTCTGAAAAAACTAAATATGATAACTGGCTAAAAGTAGAATTGGCAGTTTGTGAAGCTTGGAGTGAAATCGGTATCATACCATTAGAAGATATGCAAAAATTAAAAAATGCCACATATAATATTGATCGTATTAATGAAATATTTGACCAAACAAAACATGATATGACTGCTTTTACACGTTCGATTACAGAACAAATAGGTGATGAAGGTAGATGGATACACTTAGGCATTACTTCAAATGATGTAATAGACACTGCCCAAAACATGCAATTAGTACAATCTGCTAATCAGTTACTAAGAGAACTTGAAAGTGCTATCACTGCTGTAAGGACAAAAGCAATCGAACATAAAGATACCTTAATAATGGGAAGAACTCACGGCATACATGCTGAGCCCACTACTTTTGGATTAAAATTAGCCCTATGGTGGGACGAATTAAACCGTTGTAGAACAAGATTAATACAAGCTCGTGATGGAATACAAGTATGTAAAATTTCAGGTGCTGTAGGAACTCATGCCACGATACCTCCAATAATTGAAAAAAAAGTTAGTGAGAAATTAGGCTTAGGTGTTGCTCCAATTTCAAATCAGATTATCCAAAGAGACCGTCATGCTCATTTTGTTACAACTATTGCTCTCATCGGTGCTTCATTAGAAAAATTTGGAACTGAAATACGATCTCTTCAAAGAACCGAAGTTCGTGAAGTTGAAGAACCATTTTCAGAAGGCCAAACTGGATCTTCAGCTATGCCACACAAACGAAACCCCGAGTTATCAGAAAGAATATGTGGTATTGCTAGACTTCTCAGAGGATTTTCAATTACAGCTATGGAAAATGTTGCTTTATGGCATGAGCGAGACATAAGCCACTCATCTGCCGAAAGAATAATATTACCAGATGCATGTATGGGTCTTGATTACATTCTTTCTATCTTTACATATGTCATGTCTGGTCTTAGAGTTTATCCTGAAAATATGATGCAAACTATTGAATCAACTCAAGGTGTTATTTTTTCTCAAAGAGTTTTACTTTCTCTAATTGATAAAGGATTAAGTAGAGAAAATGCCTATAGTATCGTTCAAAAAAATGCAATGAAATCATGGGATGACAAACTAGATTTCAGAGATTTGATTCGAAACGAAGAAATGGTAAAAACTGTATTAAATTCTAATGAACTAAATGAATTATTTGATTATAATTATTACACACAATATGTTAATGAAACTTTTGATGAGTGTGGAATATTAAATAAATAGAAAGGTAAAAAAATGTCATTACTAACAACCACAGATCTACCAAATCCAATTCATAAAGGTAAAGTTCGTGACACCTATGATCTAGGTGGCGGTTTCTTATTAATGGTTGCGACTGATCGTATATCTGCGTTTGACGTAGTATTACCTACAGGAATTCCAGAAAAAGGAATTGTACTTACTGAGATTTCAGCATTTTGGTTTAATAAAACAAAACATATTATTGATAACCATATGGTTGCACTATCAGAAGATCTTGCTCCCACATCTTCCCAATTCCAAAATATACCAGAAGAAGTATCTAAGAGAGGAATGGTTGTAAACCGAGCAAATAGACTAGACGTAGAATGTATTGTGAGAGGTTATCTTGCAGGTTCTGCCTGGGGAGAATATAAATCTAAAGGAACAATATTTGGGTCCAAAGCTCCAGAGGGAATGAAAGAAGGTCAAAAGCTAGAGACACCTATATTTACTCCTACAACAAAAGCTGAAATAGGTCATGACGAAAACATTACTATAGAAGAAATGAAAGGAATATTTGGAGAAGATCTAACAAATCAATTGGAAAAAATCAGTATTGAATTATACAATTATGCTAATGATTATTCAGTTTCAAAAGGAATAATACTTGCAGATACGAAATTTGAATTTGGTATGATTAACGATAAATTAACTATCATTGATGAGGTTCTAACTCCAGACTCTAGTAGATTTTGGGATTTAAGCACCTTTGAAGAAGGTAGCCAACCACCAAATTTTGACAAACAATTTGTCAGAGACTGGCTCGATACTAGCGGATGGAATCACGAACCCCCTGCTCCAGAATTGCCAGAAGAAATAGTGAATAAAACTATTGAAAGATATAAACTAGCATTTGAAATGTTAACAAAGGCGTAGGGAAATAATAATGCCAGATAATTTACAAAGTAAAAAAACACAATTAAGAAAAGAACGAAGAGAACGTCAAAAAACCAAGGGAAAAACAAAGAATTACTTTTTCCTATCTATTTCATTAATCATAGCAATACTGATAACCCTTTCTCTGTTTCTACCGTCAATTACCAGTACATCAAATCAACCTAACCAAGGTGGAACTAACAGAGCAAGTTATAAATCAGGAGTCGGATCACCGCAAACATTAATGGAATCTGCTAAACATAAAGATGGTGTTGATATTGAGTATAATACTGTGCCTGCATCTTCAGGAGATCATTGGTCTGTTTGGGCTAAGTGTGGTTTTTATAATGAAGAACAAAAAGAAGAGAATACCGTACACAACTTAGAGCATGGAAATATAGTTATGTATCATAATCTAACTCAAGCATCGCAAATACAAGAACTTAGAGAATTTACCAATGATTTAAATAACTCAAAAGATTGGTTAATAGTTAGCCCTTTAGAAAAATTACCTGAGGGGAAAATTTCTATGGTTGCTTGGGGTGTTATTCAAACATTCGACACAATAGATAAATCTGGTATTGAAAAATTCTTTGAAACCTACAAAGGTAACATTTTTAGTGAAGAGACGCGGAGTGTCGGGCGAGGCTTACCATGTACTGGAACACCAACATCAATGTCAAAATAAAATGTTGATTGCAAAAATACATATAACTCTAAAAGAAGAAGTAAGTGATCCACAAGGTATGACTGTCAAAGGGTCATTATCCCGAATAGGTATTAATAATATACATTCTGTAAGAATCGGAAAATATATTGAAGTTTCACTTGATACTGATTCACTCAAAGATGCTGAGGATCATGTAAAAACCATGTGCGAAGAATTATTAGCGAATCCAGTTATAGAACAATATACATTTGAAATAATAAATGTTTAAACAACTATAGTGAACCTTTTGTACTTGGAATAACATCACTAATAGCAGGGTCAATTTTAATAGCAGTTCTCAAAGATCTAGCCAATCCTTTAAATAAAGCTTCAGCTTTGTGATGAGGATCCGAACCTTCCAGCACCTGAGCATTCAAATTCATTCCTGATTCTATAGCAAATCTTGCAAGAAAGTGTTCTACTAATTCTCCATTAAAAGTCCCTATCATTACTCCTTCTAAATCTGTTTTAACAACAGAATATCCTCTCCCACTCAGATCTACAGCAACACGTGCCAATACTTCATCTAAAGGAATTAAAGCAAAGCCCATACGATAGATTCCTTTACTGTCGCCTAAAGCTGTTTTCAGCAGTCTCCCAAGCATAATTGAGACATCTTCAATCAAATGATGTTCATCTGTAATATTATCTCCTTCAGCTATAAGATTAATATTAATTAATGAATGACGACTTAGTTGCTCGACCAGATGATTAAACATCGGATCACCTGTTTTTATTTGGTATTCCCCTGTTCCATCTAAATCGATTGAAGCTGTAATTTTAGTCTCTCGAGTTTCTCGAGTTTCACTTGCAATACGTTTTTTATTTTCTAATTCACTCATAAAGCTCTCCCATAGATATTGGATACCAATTTATTATTGTTTTATGAAATCTAATAGTTTTTGATTTTGTTCACGAGACCCTATACTAATACGTAGGTAGTTTTTTAATAGTTCATTTTCATAATAACGTACTAAAATACCTTTTGATAATAATCTATTATACAACTCAACTGACTCTAGGTTTACAATTTTTGTAAGTATAAAATTTGCATCAGATGGGATAGGTTCCATAAAAGGAATTTCTGACAATCGATCAAACATCCACTCTCGTTCATTTTTTATAATCTCAACTCGCTCAAGAAGTAACTCTAAATCATCTAAAGAAGCTTTCACGGCAATTTCTGCAGCAACAGAAATGTTGTATGGGGGTTTAATTATAAGTAAATGAGATACTAAACTCGGATTCATAATACCGTACCCTATTCTCATACCTGCTAACCCGGCCCATTTACTAAATGTACGTAGTATTACCAAATTAGAATAGTCATCAATTAGATCTATACATGTTTTACCTGAAAATTCATAATACGCTTCGTCTACTATGACTAATACATCTTTTTGTAAAATTTTTGAAACAAAATCTTTATCAATCAAACGTCCTGTTGGGTTATTCGGTGAAGTTAAAAATACAATTTTAACCCCATTATTAATTGCAGATAATATTGAATCTTCAGTTATTTCGAAATTTTCATCCATAGAAACTGAAATAGTTTCTCCCCCAACTAATTCTGTAAATGTTGAATACATAGCAAAAGTTGGAACTGGCTGACATATCTTATCACCAGGTTGAATAAAAAGTCTTATCAATAAATCTATAATCTCATCACTACCTGCCCCAGCAATTACCCTGTCAGGTGTAGTTCCTGCGTAATTGGCTATAGATTCTCTGAGTTTTTCTTGCAATGGATCGGGATATATATTGTAGTCCTTAAACTCAGATAATGCTTGTGCCACTTTGGGGGAAGGTCCAAACATATTTTCATTTCCGTCAAGTTTTACAATATCATTTTCTGATACACCGAACTTTTCAGCCATTATATCTGGTGGATAAATAGGAACATATGGTTGCATGTTTTGTAACCGAGGTATTATTAATTTATCAATTTTTTTCTGATTCTCCATAAAGCATAATTTCTATTAATATGTTATAGACGAATTCGAGCAGATTCCCTATGACCTGTCAAGCCTTCATGTTCTGAAATAATCATAGCAGTTGGTATTAATTCTTTTACAGTTTCATTATCCAATCCTATTATTGGCATGTACTTAATAAATTGTTGTGCTCCAAGATATGATGAATATCTTGATGTTCCAAATGTAGGTAATGTATGGCTAGGTCCTGCAATGTAATCTCCCATAACTTCCGCAGAATAATCCCCTACAAAGATAGCACCAGCATTGATGATCTGTTTCACCCAATCATTGGGGTTTTGAATATTTAAACAAACGTGTTCAGGTGCAATCAAATTAGAAAGTTCCACACACATTTCAACATTATCTACCAATATTAACGCACAATTATTATTTATAGATTCCTTTGCAATTTGGTTTCTATCTAAATTCTCTAATTGCCTATTGAGCTCAATTTCAACATTATTAAGTATATTTTCTGATGTTGTAATAAGAACAGGAAATGCTAATTCATCATGCTCAGCTTGAGCTAACATATCTGCAGCACAAAACTCTGGCCGAGCAATTTCATCTGCTATAACAACTGTTTCAGTTGGTCCAAATAATCCATCTATTCCCACTTCACCAAAAACTTTTTTCTTTGCTAAGGTAACAAAAATGTTTCCTGGACCACATATTTTATCTACTTTTGGTATTGTTTGGGTACCATATGCCATAGCTGCGATTGCTTGGGCTCCCCCAATACAATATACCTTATCAATTCCTGCAATTTGAGCAGCTGCAAGTATGCTATCATCAGGCATACCATTTATTTTTGGAGGAGTACATAAAATAATTTCAGGAACACCTACTGCTTTTGCTATCATAGAAGACATAAGAACAGTAGAAGGATAGGTAGCAGTACCTCCAGGGACATATAAACCTACTTTTTGCATAGGAACAACTGATTCACCTAGCCCTGTCACTGGATCAAACCAACTTGAAGGCATAGTACGTTTTGCAAATTCATAAATTCTTTTCGAAGATACTTTTAATGCATCAAAAAGTTCATTAGATATATTTTTTGCACCATTACTAATATCTTCATGATTGAGCTGTATTTTAGTAATATCAACTCTATCAAATTGATTGGTGTATTCAATTAGCGCTTGATCACCTTTCATTCGTACATTTTGAAGTATTTCATCTACAGAATCGTTATACTTTGATGAAACTGAATTTTGTGATAGTTCTCCAGCATTAGCTATGTTTCTATCTTCAATAAATGAGCGTGCAGCCTCAATACTTTTTATAATTTTCATAGTAAATACTCCTTTATCAATAATTGCCAGCTGCTTATTATATTTGATCTATATGCTTTTATTTCTGATTTAGGGACTTGATGATATAAATCATCTAAACTATTAGGTAGGTTGTTTATAAAGTCATTAGCCAAAGATTCTGCAATTTTGCTATCTTCATCTGGGTATTGCCTTCTTATCATAAATATTAATCTTCCCCAATCAAATGTATTGCTAAAAACCCGCTTAATTGTGTCAGTAAATTCTTTAAAAGATTGATTTGAGATAAAATCAATATCAATATCCTCAAAATTTATAGCTAATTCATTTACATAATCACTAAAGTTTTCATGAAGTAAATGAGTATTTCTGTCCATATCTAGTTGCATGGCCCTGTCCATTATATTACCAATAATTTTGTTTGGAAAAACTTTTCTGTTACCAAAGAATGGTCGATACATATCAATAATCCAGGTTTCATCTGCTACTAAGTGAAGTATATATCCTGCAAGAAAAGATTTTGTTACAGAATTCAATGATTTTTTATTTAATAAGTTAGGATTTTCTTTAAATAAGTTGTGTGTACCAGTTCCAATTACTTTATTTGATATGGGTACAAAATGAGTTTTATCTCGACTCATTTTGGTGATAATTCTTACATCAGGAGAACAACAACCTAATAAAAAAGAACCTAAATTGTTCGATATTAGTGATTCTTCCTCTAAACCTACACAGTCTAATCCAAAACCAATATGAGCCACAAGATTAGGCATTATTTTTTACCCGTAATATTATTCATCAATTTCGTAAATAAATTAGATTCACCTTCAAAAACATAATCAGGTTTATTTACAATAATATTTGAAGCGCCGATCTCTCGTAAATTGTCAGTAACAACTTGTAAATCTTTACGTTTTAATACTATGGCAAGACTGTAAGTACTATTACCATTAATAGTAAAAATTCTAGAAACTCGTGGACCTTGAAATCCATTTATGGTAACAGAGTTCAAAAACGTATTTGCAGCATCTTCTTCATTATTTGCATCTAAGTTAAATGTTACGGTGAAATAATCTTTACCTTCCAAATAACCTTCTATCCTTGCAATAAATTTTCGTGCGGAATCTAACTTATGGGGTTCATTGGCTAGAGAGTTTGCACTAGCTATTAAACAAGCTTGAGATTCAATAATTGTACCATCTACAATTGGTTTTAATTGGTTTTCTCTTAATGTGGTTCCTGTAGATGTAATATCAACTATTATATCTGAAAACCCCATTAAAGGAGAAACTTCCAATGTACCAGACGAATAAATGGTTTTAAAATAATTAATCCCATTCTGGTAGAAAAATTTACTCGTTAATCTTGGGTATTTGGTCGCAACTCTTAATTCTCTGCCAGTGTGTTTAAATTCTAGAGCTAAATCAGACAAATCAGACATTGCAGATACATCTATCCAGCCCTGGGGAACAGCTATAACTAATTTACAGTTACTGTAATCCAAATCTTTAGCTACAACGAATGCATTACCATCATCTATTCTAAACTCTTCAAATCTATCTAGGCCAACTATACCAAGATCTGCGCTACCTTCTTCAATTTTACTAGAGATATCAGCAACTCTTTGAAAAAGAACAGTTACATTTTCAAGACCTTGTAACGATCCCAAGTATTGTCTTGAACTACCTCTTTTGACTGACATTCCTGAATTTTTTAAAAAATCCAATGTTGCCTGATACATTTCTCCGTCGCTTGGTAAAGCTATTTTTAAAACTTCACTCTTATCGTTCAATATATTACCTTCCTAATTCACTAATCATTTGCAATGCATCTAAATTCCATGCAAATCCTAATGCAGGAGTTGAAAGTTGATTATTCCCCAACACACTTATAAGATCATCATATCTTCCACCCTGACTAACAATAATATCTTCATCTCCATACTCTGAGGTTATTTGAAAAACCAAACCAGTATAATAAGGGATTTCTCTTCCCAAGGATAAATCGATCTCTATATTTTTTATTTCTGCAGATTTGATTAAGCCTATTAGATTCGATAAGTCTTTAATTGTTTCTGCCACTTTTGTAGAACAATTATTAGAAAGATAATTTAATACCTCTTTATAATCCCCAGTAAAGGAGATAATTTGATGTAAATTTTTTAATGTACTTACAAAACTATCCACAGATTGTGAATAAATTCCTTTATTCAAGAATCTAGTTTGTATTTCATCGATAGTTCTTACGCCTAAATTATACATCCCCATATTTGTTAAATAAGATTGTAATAATTCCCCTTTGTCTTTATTGGCAGATAATTCCCCATTAGCCGTATCGCTAATTAAACCTAATTTTAAAGCCATCTCTTTTAGTTTATTAATACCAGAATCACCCTCTTTAAGGATATTCAGATGTTCAGAAATAAAAAATTTCAGCCTATTAGATAGATTTAATTCATCAAGTATCTGATTAATTATTTCCATATGCCCTATTCGAATAGAGCAATCTTTCAAGAAAAGATTTGTCCCTTTAATAGCAGTCATAAGTATTTCTTTATCAGACGTTTGAGGTAAAGCACCTATAAATTCACATCCAACTTGTGTGAATTCTCTAAGATTATTGCCATTATCAAAACTATATCTGAAAATTTGTCCATAATAAAATATTTTTGTTGCAGCTGATGGATCGATATCTTTATTCAAAAAAGCTCGAACTACTGAGGACGTAAATTCAGGTCTAAGACTTATATTTCGCCCCCCAGGATCAATAAATGAATACATCTTACTTGCAAGTGTACCTCCTGATTTTTTCAACAACAAATCTGTTTCTTCTAATAGTGGCAGATCTATTTGTTCGAATTCACAGCTTTCTAAAAATTCCGCAAGAGAATTTAGCATTATTCGCTTAGTTCGAGCTCGAGAATCGAAAACATCTTTCATACCTTGTAATGGTTTTAAAGATTCCATATTTACCTTACCGATTAGGTGTTAATTATATTTAAAACTAATACATTCTAAAGCAAAGCTTCCAAAGAAATCAAACTCGATATACAATTTATAAAATAAGTCGATTTTTTATATGGTCATAAATTGAAAAACCAATCACCAAATATAGCTGAACAATTAACAAAAACTCCTGTAAACCCAGGTGTTTACCTTATGCAAGATAGCAATAATCAAGTTTTATATGTAGGTAAGGCAAAACATCTAAAAAATAGGATTAGATCCTATTTTAATTCATCTTCAAATTTGTCTCCTAAAATCCAACAATTAGTTCATAAAATTGAGAGATTTGAATTTATAGTAACTGAAACTGAGACTGAAGCATTAATTTTAGAAAACAACCTAATTAAGCAGCTAAAACCTTACTATAATGATCGCTTAAAAGATGATAAAACTTACCCCTTTATAAAAGTAACATTACAAGAGAAGTTTCCAAAAGTTTTATTTACAAGAAACATTAAAAATGACGGATCAAAATATTTTGGTCCATTTACTAGTGCAAGATCGGTAAGAACAACTATGAATTTATTGAAAAAGTTATTCCCATACCGGTCTTGTACAAAAACTATAACAGGTAAAGATGAAAGACCATGTCTAGATTTTCATATTAATAGATGCGTAGGACCTTGTATTGGGGCAAGTAAAAGACAAGACTATAATGAAATAATAAATCAAGTAATCCTTTTTTTAGAAGGAGATAAAAAAGAAGTTATAAGGCAATTAAAAACTGCTATGGAAAAGTCTTCTGTAAATCTTGAATATGAAAAAGCAGCAAATTATCGTGATCAAATACATTCCATTGAACAAATTAATGAAAAACAAAGAATATTTAATGCTGATAAATCTAACCAAGATATTATTGGAATTCATTTAGCTAGTAATGAAGCTGCAATACAAATTCTTCACATAAGAAATGGGAATATGATTGGGAGAAACCATTTTATTATGGAATCAATTATGGACAATAAAGAAAATATTATTGCACGAGAATTTATTGAGCAATACTATAATTTTTATCATGAAATTCCGTCTGAAATTATCGTACAAACAGAATTAGACACGGATAAAGAAATTACCAAAGAATGGTTAAAAACAAAAAAAAATAAACCCGTGAAAATTACTGTTCCTTATCGAGGTGATAAAAAAAAGTTATTGAATCTTGCTATACAAAACGCAAAAGAACAATACAACAGTAAATTTATCGGAGAAAAAATACAACTTGAACAAGCTAAAGACTCTCTTATCGAAATCGAAGAGTCATTAGGATTAAATAAAATTCCTACACGAATAGAATGTTATGATATATCGAATATTCAAGGAACAAATCCTGTTGGATCTATGACTGTATTCATTGATGGAAAACCTAGTAAGTCGCATTACAGAAAATTTAAAATTGCAAATGTTAAAGGTATTAATGACTATGAAATGATGAAAGAAGTATTATCAAGACGCTTGCGAAATCTAAAAGACACAACCAAAACTGAATGGAATGATAAACCGGACCTCATAATTATAGATGGTGGGAAAGGCCACCTGAATGCTTCTCTACAAACATTATTAGAACTCGGGCAATATCCTGACATCAGTATATGCAGCCTTGCCAAAAAGAAAGAGGAGATATTTATACCAGAACAGTCAGAATCGATTATTTTATCTAGAAACTCTAAAGCATTGCATTTATTTCAATTTATAAGAGATGAAGCACATAGATTTGCAATTACATTTCACCGTTCTTTAAGAAGTAAAAAATCTAACTTATCAATTTTAGATTCCATACCAGGAATTGGTCCTAAAAAAAAGTATTCACTATTAGAAAAGTATCAAACGATTAAACAAATAGAAAATGCAAGTATTGCAAATATATCTAAACTTTATGGATTTAATAATGACTTGGCGCAAAAAGTTAAAAATACGATTAATGAATGGAGAAAATCTCAACAAGAAATATCTCGTAAATTAATTCAAAAATAGTAATCTGAACTAAGTAAATACGCGTTTCATAAACTCTACATCTAATTCAGGATAAACTGGAAAATTATTTAATAAATTAATAACAGTACTTTTTGCTTCATTCGTAATGGATTCAGCAATATTGTAATTAGCCTTACTGAATGAGCCAGCATTTTTACCTCGTTTTATAGTGTCAGGAGTAGTATTAGTTAAAACTTTTGCAAAGACGCTTGCTATTTCTTTCATTTCATTGTTACCCATACCAAGAGTTGTAATTGCAGGAGTACCTACTCTCAGACCACTGGTATACCAAGCACCATTTTTATCAAATGGCAATGAGTTACGATTGATTGTTATACCAACATCACGTATGGCTTTTTCAGCTTGCCTGCCGGTAAGATTTAATTTAGAAACATCTATTAATAAAAGATGATTATCAGTGCCGCCAGTAAGTACATCTAAACCATTATCTATACAAGCTTCAGCAAATGTCTTAGCATTATCCACGATTGATTGTGTATATTGCTGAAACTCAATGGTATTTGCTTCAGCAAATGCTACAGCTTTGGCGGCCATTACATGAGGCAAAGGTCCTCCAATAACTAGTGGGCAACCTTTGTTTACATAATCAGTATATTCATTCTTGCATAAGATCATTCCACCACGTGGTCCCCTAAGTGTTTTATGAGTAGTAGAAGTGACAATATCAGCATATTCAACTGGATTGTATTGATCAATTAATGTTTTACCTGCTACTAGACCAGAAAAATGCGCCATATCAACCATTAAAATAGCACCAACTTCATCTGCAATCTCTTTCATAATTTTGAAATCTATTAATCGTGAATATGCACTATAACCTGCTAGTAAAATCAAAGGTTGAAATTCTTTAGCTTGTTTTCGTATAACATCATAATCTAATAATTTAGAGTCTTTATCAACGTCATAATTTTCAACCTGAAACATCCTAGATGAAACGTTATGCCGATAACCATGACTCAAATGACCACCAGAATAGTAATTCATAGCTAATAATTTTTGATTTCCAAATAATTGTCTCAATTCAGACCATTCAGAATCAGAGAGTGCAGTGATATCTTTTTTATCAATTTGTTGTAGATAAGGTTCTTGTACTTTTGTACTAAGAATAGCCCAGTAAGCAATTAAGTTTGCATCAGCTCCTGAATGCGGCTGTACATAAGCATGATCAGCATTAAATAGCTGTTTGGCAAGATCAGATGCTCTTGCTTCGACCGTATCAACATTATCACAACCGGCATAGAAACGATGGAATGGGTAACCTTCAGCATATTTATCGGTAAATAAATTGGCTTGTGCCATTTGGACTGAAATTGATGAAAAGTTTTCACTAGCAATCATTTTAAGATTTGATCTTTGATCAATTAATTCCTGAATTACAGCTTGTGAAACTGCTGGGTCAATTCTATGAATCAATTGCAGAGAAGCAAGATATGCAACAGAATTAAGTATTGCTGGATCATTTAGGTTAGAGAATTCATCTTTTAAAATTGTATTAATATTTGCAACCATAATGTATCTCCTATCGTATTAATAATATTATACGATATAAAGAAGCTATATGATTTAGTTTATTTATGAGATTACGGTTAATTAATGTTAGTTTGGTCAGGATGAAAACTAAAATCATCATTAGGCATAGTTAATTTTATTGCTTTAAGTAAATTAATAGCAATATCTATATATTCAAGGGATAGTGGCGCTGTTAACTTAGCATCTCCAGCTCGTAGAATTAAAGCATCTACATCACCTAAATCAGCAATGTTAGAAGAGTCTGGAAGTGATGAGGGAATATTAAGACTGGGAGTTGGAATGGAAACTTCGGTTTCTGTAAAATTAACAGTGTGATGTGAAAGAGCTCGGGAAGCATCATTAAGATGTTTTTGAATCAATGTAAACCTTTTAATAATTTCAGGTTTATCAGCTCGAGTAATTTCTTCTAATGCAACCAAAAGTGTTTTATCATCAGGTGCTTCACCTTCAAAACGGTCGTATAAAGCAAATAAAAGGTCCACCCGTTTGAAGGATTGGGAAGTAGCTTGCAATCTTTCTGATTCGTTAGCTGGATTAATTATACGTTGAGCAAGATCTGAAACTCTCAACTCACCACGTCCTTCAACTAGTCCAAAATCACGTAAAGCAGCGATTTTGGCAAATAAAGTACCACTGTTCTCTGCCATACCTAATTCCCAAGCTAGACCTTTAACACGGATTGAACCTTTAAATTTATTGAGTATTCGTGCTGAAATTTCTATTGCATCGCTAAATCGTATATCTGGATAAGAATATGTACCAAGTTTCGCCATAACTAACCTCCATTTACATCCAAGTAATTGCTAAATATTCTGCTTAACTATCTTAAGTTTTAAAAAATATTATAGATAAATTTACTGATATTTAAGATTCTTATAATTACCACTAAATTTACTGTATAATCTACATTAACTCCTAACTTTTGTCAACATCTTACTATTTCTTGCTTTAATATTGCTATATTCTTACTGTTTTTATCTTAAATATTCTACATTATTACTATATACTTGCCATTTACTCCTAAATAATCTTAATACTATCTGGTGATTCCCTAAAATATTACTGAAAGGTATGAATTTATGTGTTTATTGTATATAATCTGTATGATTATAGATTTAAGGGGGATATATGCGGATCTTATACACTTTAACAACATGCCCTACTTGCATGCAGCTTAAGTTAGACTTAAAAAAGAATGGTAAAGAGTATGAAGAAAGACAAGTTGATAAAAATCAGGAATGGCTTAATGAAGCACTAACCTACGCCGACACAGTTCCTATCATGATTGAAGATGAAACTGTAACTGTAGGATTTAATGGAAGTATGGGTTGAGAAATCGAATAATAGTCGAGTTCGACTATACAAACAGCCCTAGAAGACACTTTTATGACTATTTGAGAGGAAAAGTACATAATGACTAATATAAATGCCGTAGTAACAATCGATAGATATAATTCAGGTCTAAACTATACTGAGTATCTATCCAAAATCAATGTAAATAAAGAAAGATTTGAAGAATTTTATCAAAACTTTGATCTACCTAATGAAATTAAAGATATTTTTGTAAATGCACAAAAAAGTAACGGTCCTTTGAAAATTTTAGTTATTGGTGAAGATTGGTGTCCAGATGTATATAGAGGTATGCCGGTAATGGCAAAAATTGCATCTGAGTGCAATATTGAAATGAAAATATTTGCCCGTGATGAAAATTTAGATCTCTCAGACCTATTTCTTAAGGATGGTCAATATCGATCTATACCAGTTTGTGTATTCTTTACAGACAAACTTGAATATATAGGCCATTGGATAGAACGTTCTAATAAAGCTAATGAAGAACGAAAAATAATTGAAGAGGAAATAATAAAAGAAATGCCAGATTCTGAAGAACAGGTTATCCGAAGCGAACTTAGACAAAGAACCCGAAATAAATACCCTGAATGGCAAATAGAAACTGCAAAAGAATTAGCTAACCTTTTATAGTGTTTTTTTGTAAAATATTTAAATTAATATTGTTAATATCTAAGTTATTAATACTCTGATATGATTATTGTATGAGAATTGCTCAAAATTCAATTTTAGTTTTATTATTTATTTGCTCATTAATTATAACTTCTTGTAATTCAGAAGAGCCTATTTCAGAAAATATTCCCGATATAGAAGCTACAGTTCAAGCACGATTAGATGAAGCAGTTCGAATTGCAATACTATCAACTCCTACGCCTACACCAATTCCAACTCCTACTCCTACTCCAACTCCTACACCAACCCCTATTCCAACTCCTACTCCTACTCCAACTCCCACACCAACCCCTATTCCAACTCCTACACCAACCCCTATTCCAACCCCTACACCTACGCCGACTCCTATACCAACCCCTACTCCTTTGCCCTTACCAACTCCCACACCAATGGTAGTTGTTGTTAGAGCAGATCAAGCAACTATACCTGAATTTAACCCTTTATCCTCTTCAGAAATGAAAAAAATGCTATCAATTATTTATGAAGAAAATCCATCTGCTTATTCAAGTTCAACTTCATTTTCATTAGACCTTAACTCTGGGAATATGGAGGCAAATACTATAACTACTGACTATACAGATGAAATAACTTCTATTTTTAACACAGGATATTGGTTAGTTACCGGTCAATCTCCATTATCTTATATACCGTCGGTATTGCCAAAAAGTGAATGGCCTTCTGATGTGGATGATATAGCTTCGGGATATTGTTGTGAGCAAAAAAATACACAAATACAATTTATAGCAGACAGAAATGGGTCAGTTACAGAAGTTATTGACACCTTAGCACATGAAGTTGGTCACGCCAGACAAACACAACTTCGGCCAGGTCAGATATATTCAGATAGATTAGATTTTACTGAAGCACTAGCCTTCTTAATGCAAGCATCGATAGTAAGAGCTATAGGTGAATATACTGAACTAAATACAACTGGTATATCACCAAATGTTTCAATTAATACCAATGCATTTGATGAAAATGCTAGCACTAAGCAATATAGTATTTCTGATTATTTATACTTTTGGGGTAATAATTTAAAAAATGTTACCACAGAAGGAAAAGGTAGTCATGAACGTGCTAAAAACCTATTATGGTTAATTGTATTATTTGATTCTGAATTTACCGAATATAAAAACAAACTACTACAAACAAACGCTACTTACCTGAATTCAAACGAGCTTTATACTATATATAATTACCTATTGAAAAAAGATACTGTTGAAATTGCTCCATATACAAATGAGTTATTAAATCGTGCTTCAGAAACTGAAAACCTTATTACTGGAACATTGGTTAAAAGAGTTAGTGCAGATATAGAATACGAAGGTTTTATAACTGGAACAGGATGGGAAACTGCGGTATTAATTCCTTAAATTACCACTGAACAAACATTGGCATAATTACATGAATGTACGACTCATCTCCTACTTGTTTAAAAACACCTGGGCTAGAAGGACTAGTTGTTTCAAGTATTACTTTATCAGACCCAAGTATATTCAACACATCACTCAAGTATTTGGAACTAAAAGCAATTTTTGATTCATCACCTTCTGTTTGAGCAATGATTTCTCCACTATTATCACCAAGTTCTTCTGCTCTAGCAGAAACAATTAATTTATCATCTTCACCGGTTCCTGGAGAAACCTGTAATCTCACAATTCCACTACCATCTCTTGCAAAAATAGAGGCAGACCTAGTAGCTCTAGAAAATTCATTCGCATCGACTATCGCTCTAGTACTATAGTTCTGTGGAATTAATTGGTTATAATTTGGAAAAGAACCTGCAAGCAGTTGTGATGTTAATTCAATTTCTCCAGATTTAAAAAGAACCTGATTCTTTGTTGGAGTTATACTCATTTGCACATCAGTTTGGACATCTGCAATTATACGTTCTAATTCACGAAGTGTCCTTGAAGGTACAATAAAATCAATTGATTCTGATATACCAGAGTCTATAGAAGATTTGTGTACTGCCAACCTGAATCCGTCAGCAGCAGCGAATGTAAGTTGGTTTGACTGAATCTCAATCTGAACTCCAGTTAGAACTGGTCTTGAATCTTCTGTAGCTGCTGCAAAAGCTACTTGATTTATTGATTTACGTAATGTTGCTGCTGGTATTGAAACAAGTACATCACCATCGACAGTAGGAATTGGGGGGAATTCTTCTGCAGAAACACCTAAAATTCGACATTCGAACTTGCCAGAGTGCAATTCAACACCTAATGGAGAATCAGTAAGTGTTATAGTAACTTCTCCAGAAGGTAATGAATTAACAAAATCGGAGAAAAGTCGTGCTGGGATCGTAACTTCACCTTCTGTTTCAATGGAAGCACCTATCCATGTAGTTATAGCTATTTCTAGATTAGTAGCCGTAAGCTTAAGTCTTCCGGAATCTGTAGATATAAGTATATTTTGGGTAACAGGCAAAGTTGTCCGCGTTGCGACACCTCTACCAACTAATGCCAATGCTCTACTTAAATTTTCTTGCAAGCATGTTAATTGCATAGATTCCCATCCTTTTTTCCTATACCTATATACCTCTTATGTAATATTAGGCTACGTTTATTGTTCCTACCATACCCAAAGATTCGTGTGGAACACAATATAATTTAAAGCTCCCTGCAACACTGGGTGTGACATCTTGTGTAACAGTTTCTCCAGCATTAACATAAACTTCAATACCTAATTCGTCCACATTAAATGTATGAAATTCATTTACATCAGTAAATTCAAGGGTATATGTTTTGTTTAAAGTCCAATCATAAGTTTCTGGTTGAAATATATATGGATTTTCTTTCTGACCTACCTTAACTAATTCTCCAGCACCTGAAGAAGCTGAAGATGCCGAGGACGTATCTGAAGTTGAGGCGGTTGTTGCTTCAGAATTATATGAAGAATTAGTTTCTGGGAAATTCATATTCTCATTAGGGTCTTCCTCTTCAGGATTACATGCTATAAAGGTGATTGAAAAAGTAAGAATCAAAAGTAATTTAAACGAATTGTGGGTTAAAAAAGATACCATAAAATATTCACCAACCTATCTAAAGTTTATAAAAATTACATATAAAAATTATACCAATAATTGAAAACTACTGTCTAGACAAATGATTATGATGTTTTGAATAGTTTATATACCGATAAAACAGGAAATTATATAAAATAAATTATATATTCTGTTTAATTTAGAAGAGTTTATTGGCAAATAAATTCTAAATTTACAAGCTATTAAAATTATATTATAATCATTAATATTCTGTTTAACTTAGAATTTAATCTGTATATAAAAATCATCATTTTCCGCAATTAAGAAGGAATACATGCAATAACCATAATTTCTACTAAAAGTTCTTCTCTATTAAGCATAACTTCCACTGTTGCTCTAGCAGGTTTGTTATTTACAAAATATTCTCCATAAACTTCATTATATTCTGATAAATCTTCTCTTTTGGTAAGATAAGTCGTTGCAGAAAGTACATTATCGAGAGATGTCCCCGCCTTCTCTAAAATGACTTTAATCCTTTCGATGGTATAACTGGTTTGTTCCCTTATACCATTTCCTAATTTACCAGTCTCAGGATGCGTACCAGTTTGACCAGAAACAAACACTAAGTCACCAAACTTAGTAGCTGCAGATAAATTTGGATTAGATCTTTCCATATCGAGTTCTATTATTTCTTTTTGTGGCATCATGACCCTCCCTCTAATTTAATTACCTTATTGTACCGCTAACTTTAAAAAATTATTCTTCTCTCAAGTTGTTTTTTCTTACATTCATAGGTAAAATGGCTAATATTCAACTAAGCCCCAGTAGCTCAGTGGATCAGAGCATCGGACTTCTAATCCGTGTGTCGTGGGTTCGAGTCCCACCTGGGGTACCATTAATAATACTCCCTACCCTAACTTACTTTTCGAAAGGAAAAACAGATGGTTAATAAAAAATTTGATGACGACAGAGCGTTTAACTTTTTCCCAGTAAATGACAGAGGAGCAAAACCAAGGACAAGCGGAATTACTGAAATACGAGGACCCAATAGTCTTTGGCCTGTTGGTCCTAATTATATGGAAGATATATTCAAACTCTATGGATATTATGTTGATTCATTCAAATTTGTTGGAGGAACTTACAGATTGATTCCTCGTGATGTTGTAAAAGAAATGATTGATTTATGTCATAAATATGATGTTATGGTATCTACCGGAGGGTTCACTGAAAGAGTCCTTAAAGGGCCTGATGAACATTTAGATTTATATTTAAAAGAATGTGTTGATCTTGGATTTGATATTGTAGAAATATCAGAAAATAAAATATCCATTGATTATGAAGATATTATACGGGTAATTAAAAAAGTTAAAGAATATGGATTAAAACCAAAACCAGAAGTTGGAGTCATGAGATCTAGTGGATATGGTGGTGATGCAGATTGGGCTGTAGCTAAAGCGGCAAAATATCTAGAAGCTGGCGCATATCTTATTATGATGGAATCAGAGGGTATTACAGAAAACAGTTATATTGGAACAAAAGGCGGTAGTGCTGAAGGATCTATTGATAAAGAATTATGGAATACAGGTATTGTAACAAAGTTTATCAATGCACTCGGTTTAAGAAATATTATGTTCGAAGCTGCTGAAAAAGCAGTATTCACGCATTACATTGAGAATTACGGGCCAGGTGTAAATCTATTTATAGATAACAGTCAAATAGGTGCTTTGGAAAACGTTCGATCTAATGTCTTCTTCGGGCCTGTAGTAGAAAACACTACCACATACAAAGGATAGGCTATGGATATTCAATCTTTAATGAATAAGATAGATGAGCAGCGAGAAGATTTAATTACCTTGCATCAAGAATTGGTAAAAATACCTTCTGTTAATACAGGTTTTATGCCAACAGGAAATGAAACAGCAGTATGTAATTTCGTAAAAGATTGGTTAAAAAAACAAGGGATTGAATCAGAAATCCTTGCTAGAGACCCAGATAGAGGCAATATTATTGCAAGTATTGAAGGAAAATCCAAAACAAATGGACTCCTTTTCATGTCACACACTGACGTAGTACCTGTTGAAGATATCGAAAAATGGGAATATGAACCATTTAGTGCTAAACGTACAAATGGACGAATTTATGGTAGAGGGGCCTCTGACTGTAAGGGACTTTTGGCGTGCCAACTATTTGCTATGAAAATTATCAAAGAATCCGGTATTCAATTAAATGACAACTTAGTACTCGCTTCAGGTGCCGATGAAGAACATGGTGGTAGATATGGATTTGGCTGGCTTGTTGAAAATCACTTAGAGAAAATTAGTTCCCCCTACGCTGTTAATGAAGGTGGCGGAGAAGCAATACAGACCAAAAGTAACACCACATATGCTGTCGGTGTTGGTGAAAAAGGCAGGCTTCAAATAGAAATAGATGTCAAAGGAAGCAGTGCTCATGCATCTACTCCCTGGCAAGGTGAAAATGCATCATATTTATTGAGACAAGTTCTTGAACGTATCGAAAATTATGAACCCGAAAGAGATACTTCAACAAACTTTTTTGAATATCTTTCATTACTTGCAATTGAGCATAAACCTATGGCGAGCAATATTGATAGTATTATTTCAGAGGTAGAAGAAGATAGTCCTAGACTCGCTTCACGTATGAAAGCATTATCAAGAATGACTGTAACTCCTACAATGCTTTCAGGTGGAATAAAATCAAACAGTGTGCCTGAATCAATTCGACTAACCTGTGATGTTCGTACACTACCTACCCAAAATGAAACTTATTTAAGAAATGAACTCGATAAAATGTTTGAAGGAATACCAAATGTTAGATATGAAATCGACAATATGGCTCTTTCAAACGAATCTAAGTTTGAAACCCCATTAATGGAAAGTTTAAAACGAGCTACATCATTAGCGGTTGGTGATGACAATATTCAGTATGTTCCGGCTATAAGTACAGGTTTTACAGATTCCAGATTTCTTAGACCTACTGGAACAATTACCTATGGCTTTTCTGGGTCACATCCTGATGATGACCCTATGCTTAGTTTTATTCATGGCACTAATGAGTCAGTAGGAATTAAAAGTCTTATAAATGGGGCTAAGATCATGACAGGGCTTGTCGTTGATATGTTAACATAATCACTCTATTTACTAGTATACTATTCGGATGGAAAACCAACAGATACGATATCATGGATTAGATGCATTGCGTGGTATTGCAATGCTCTTGGGAATTGTATTACACGCAGCACTACCTTTTATGGTAGGAATGCCTATATCTATCTGGCCGACTGATAAACATTCTTCTGTAGCAATAAATGTGATTTTTGAATTTATTCATATCTGGAGAATGCCCTTGTTTTTTATTCTTGCTGGTTTTTTTGCAAAACTAGTGATCGAGAGATATTCCTGGAACTACTGGTGGAAAAATCGACTTAAACGTATTGGATTACCCCTATTAATTTTCACGCCCATAATGGGAGCAAGTATTCCCTGGATATGGACGTATGGTTGGGGGAAAAATTCATCCTATTTTTTTACCCTGGAAGGTGGACCTTGGCATCTTTGGTTTTTATTCCATCTTATATTTTTTGTTTTCTTCTCATTTATATGTATATCTGCAAATTCAGTATTAAAACGACTAAGATTAGCTTTTATAGGATATTTATTAAGTTATTTTAATATTTTTTCGTGGGTAGCTAAATTTAAAATTTTTCAATCTCAATATCCAATACCACTTATAATCCTATTAACATTAATTGGTCTCTGGACAGGTTTTGATTTAATAGAAAATCCAATTTTAAGTGCTTTATTTTTCGCCTTCGGTTACGGTTTGTATAAAAACATAAAATTACTTGATTTCATGAAAAAATATTGGCTTCAATACTTAATAGTAAGTGTTTTCTTTTTTGTAATATATTTATCAATTTACAAAAATATAGATTTCCTAGATCCATCAACATGGGAAACCTGGGCCATCCCCTATTCATTATTAAAAGCAATTAATGCTATATTATTCTCTTATGCATTTATAGGACTAGCAGAAGCAAAATTTGGAAATTATTCACCAAATCTAAGATATATATCAGATTCATCTTATTGGATTTATCTAATACATTTGCCTTTAGTTGCATTCACAACATTC
>JAKUQA010000012.1 GCA_022450525.1 Dehalococcoidia bacterium
ATAGCTGCTCTGGACCAACCATATTGATCTGCAATTGGTTCAATAAATGCGGACATACCAAAGAATATTGTTCCAGATACACAGACTAATTGAAAAAAACCTGTAAAAGCAATCCACCAACCGAAAAATCTAAAATTGATGTGTCGTGGGAAAAGAGACATTATTGATTTAGGAAACTTCTAACAATTTCTTGAAATCCTGCAGGACGATCACCTGGCACTTGATGTCCTGCTCCTTCAACATATTCCCATTTGAAATCTTTTATTTTAGATCCCATTTTATTTGCAATCTCTGGTGATATTAAATGACTTTCACTCCCAAGTACTAAGAGAGTAGGGGTTATTATTTTCTCAACATGTTCCCATAAAATTTTAGGCCCCCATCCATTCGTATCTGCAGTTCGTAAGGCTTGATCCCATTTCCAGCTCCATTTACCATCGGGATAAAGTCGTAACTGGTGGGACAAACTACCTTTGAGCTGTTCTCTTGTCCTACGAGGGTTTATAGCCAATGCGGCGTCAATGAATTCATCAAATGTATCGGCTCTTTCTGGGAGTCTTCTCCATCCTCTAATTGTATCTAATTCATCCCGAACTGTTTCAGGAGCCATATCAACTAAAACCAATTTAGATACTAAATCGGGATTTCTGGAAGCAAAAACCATAGAATTTCTTGCTCCCATTGAATGTCCTACTAAAATTATGTTATTCAATCCAAGTTTTTTTACAAAAGCTTCTATATCTGGAATGTTTGTATTTAATGAATAGTCACCATCTTTATGCCAGTCACTATCTCCATGCCCTCTTTGGTTTAGAGCTATTACATGATAACTGGCATGAAATGCAAGGGATGTAAAATCCCATGTATGAGCAGAATTTGTTCTTCCATGCAGTAAAAGCATCGTTTGTTTATCTTCATTACCCCAATCTAGATAAGATAATTTGATTCCATTAACTTCCACATCTTTTTCTAATGGTGTAGCTTCTTCTTCAAAGATTACACCCATTTTTCTGGCTGCTTCATATAATGTAAGTGGTTTTTCTGTCATATTTTCTCCTTTAGTTTGAGATATAATATAGTAAGAAATCTATCGAATAACAAGCATTGAAAGATATAAATTTCTTATGACCTTAAAACAAGGGTTAAAACACATAATGGATAATTATTTAATTGCAGTTGATATAGAAACAACTGGTTTAAATACTGATACTGATAATATCATTGAAATTGCCGCAATTAAATTTTTAAATGGAGAATATGTTGATAAGTATGTCTCCTACGTTAACCCAATGAGGAAAATAACGGAAGAAATAACAGCATTGACGGGCATTACTGACAATGATGTTATATTTTCACCAACTATTTCACAAATAGTAGAAGAAGTTAATCAATTTATAGGAAACTCTCCCGTTGTCGGGCATAACTTAAAATTCGACTTATCTATATTGAATCGAGAGAAAATAGCTATCAATAACGACTATATTGATACTTATGATATTGCTTATAATGTTGTAGTAGCTGATATAAATCTATCACTTAGTTCTTTGGCTGATTATTTGAACGTACAGTTTGATGAATTACATAGAGCTGAAGGGGATGCATATTTATCTTTTCAAGTTTTCCAATCCCTTATTCCATACATTCAGGAGGTATCACCAAAAGACATATCTCTGTATGCTTTTTTAGCATCCAAAATCGATAAGCAATCTAGTACTATATGGGAACTATTATCGAATAATTCTGCAATAGATGATTTCAATACAGAATCATATATTTCCAATCTTAATAAATTCTCTCAATCAAACTATGAGCCAATTGACAACTCTGAATTACGTGATTTCCTATCAAAGTTCACCTGTGAAGAGTTTACAAAACATATGTTTTCAAAAAATGGCCCTATAGCTAATAGTATTAAAGATTATCATCAAAGGAATTCACAACTTGAGATGTCTTTAAAAATAGGCAATACTTTTGAATCTTCAAATGAAATTATGATTGAAGCTGGCACAGGAACTGGGAAAACATTAGCTTATTTAATACCGGCTCTATGGCATGCTGTTACCAATGATAAAAAAGTTGCTATTTCTACCAATACGATTACCCTTCAAGATCAATTAATTAATAAAGAAATCCCTGCGTTGATCAATTCATTGAAATCTGAAATAGGTGAACCCTCATATGCGAATTTTGCTCATCCACAGAAGGGTAAAAATAACTATGTATGTATTTCCAGATTTATAGATATTCTAAATTCATCTAATCTAACAACAGATCAATACAGATTGTATTCTAAAGTCGGAGTTTGGCTTCAAAAGACATTAACTGGTGATAAAAACGAAATTCACATTCCAGGATGGCAAAATTCAAATTGGGAAAAAATATCAGTTGGAACCAGACATAGTTGCAACACTCGTGGCATAACTTGTTTTTATGACCATTCTAGAAAGATTGCTAATATATCGACATTACTAATTGTTAATCATTCACTACTATTAGCCGATTTAAGATCAGGTAATAATATCTTGCCTGAATATCATTTTTTAATCATTGATGAAGCTCATAACCTAGAACAAGAAGTTATTAACCAATTTGGCTTCGAAGCATCTCGAAATCGAATATTAGATCAATTGAGATATTATCAAAACTCTATATTTATAAGAAATAGAATTGAACAAACAGATAAAGCTGAAGAATTAAGAAACTTACTTCAATCTCACAATTTTAATATCTCAGAATTCTTTATCAAAATAGATGAACTATTTGAAAAAGAAGTAACTCAGAAAAATATACAAAATCTCATTGTTAATGAACAAATTGGTAGTGCAAAAATATTCACTTCATTACTTCCGATATGGAATGAATCACTACAGTCTTTCAAAAAGATATTAAACCTTAATGAATCTATTTCAGAATTACAAACCGATGAATTTAATGATTTTATACTAGATTTGGATGTACTATATGAATCTATTCAAGAACTACTTATAAATAGAAACGACAGTTCTGTGTACTGGATAAACAAACGCAACAGATTTGCTTCTAATGAAGATATTTCACTAAAATTAGCTCCATTAAATACAGCCGAAATTCTTGAAAACTACCTTTATGCTAACGAAATAGGGACATTACTAACTAGCGCAACACTTAGTGTGAATGGCTCATTAGATTATGCATCTTCTCAATATGGCATAGATAACCCAAATTCTTCTGTTATTACTTCACCATTTGATTATAAAAATATGGTTTTACTGGGGTTGATTCAAGATATACCAGATCCTAGAAATGAATTATATCAACAAAAGTTAGATTCAAGTTTAATTGATATTTGTTCATCAACAAAAGGTGGTACATTGATACTTCATACCTCATATTATTCTCTTCGTATAAGTAGAAATACTTTAAAAAACACACTTGGAGAAAAAGGATATATTATCAAAGCTCAAGGGATTGACGGTAATATTAATCAAATACTTTCTTCTGTTGAGAATCATGAAAACTTTATAATTATGGGAACGAATACACTTTGGGAAGGAATAGATATACCAGAGTCGAAATTAAAATCAGTGATAATTACTAGATTGCCGTTTGGAGTACCTGGAGATCCCATAAATACAGCCAAATCAGCGAAATTAAACAACCCTTTTAGAGAACTTGCTTTGCCTCAGGCAATAATCCGATTTCGTCAAGGATTTGGTAGGCTTATACGAAATGAAAAAGGAAAAGGTTCTGTTTTTATATTAGATAGCAGGATTATTAATCAACAATATGGCTCCTTATTTATTAATTCCATCCCTGAATGTTCAATTAAAAGAATTGATACATCTCAAGCATATAGTCTTATTACTCAATGGCACTAGGTAGAAATAAAATTCAAACTAATTATTATCAAATACACACAAAAGAGAATATTGATTTGTATAAAATATTCGATGGAGGACAAATCTTTTCTTGGGGTAAATACTCTGAAGGTTATAGAGGTCTAATCGACAATGTTCCATTTTTTGTTAAATACAAAGATAATTTACTTTATATAATAACTTCCATTTCTGAAAATAAAGCTAAAGAAATGATAGTTAATTTCTTTGATTTAGATACTTCAGTAGAAAATATTACACAATTAATTTCAATTAACGACTCATTTATGTCTAAAGCGGTTAAATCAAATGATGGACTTAGGATATTAAAACAAGATCCATGGATATGCTTGGTTTCCTTCATATGTTCTTCTGTTGCTAATTTTAATAAAATATCATTAAACATAAAAAATATTTCTGAAAATCTTGGAGAAAAATTTATATTTAATAATTCACTCTTTTATACATTTCCTACCCCTGAGATAATAGCGAATCAATCAATTGAAACTTTACAAGGTTATGGGCTTGGATTTAGGTCAAAATATTTGCACGATATAGCAAACAAAATTTACAAAAATGATTTTAATCTTCATAATCTTAAAGATTATACCTACTATGATTCAAGAAGCCTTCTCGAATCTCTTTATGGTGTAGGTTCGAAAATTGCAGACTGTGTATTACTCTATTCTTTGAATAAAACTGAAGCTTTTCCTATCGATCGTTGGGTTCAAAGGGCTTTAAGAGATGGGTACGGTTTAGACATCAAAAATAGCTATAAAACTTCGAGTGAGTGGGCACGATCCACTTGGAAAGAAAATGCTGGTTATGCTCAACAATTCTTATTTCAATATCAAAAAGAATTAAACAATGAAATATAATACAAATTATTTTCAATTTTTTATTAGCCTAACTATGGCTCTTTTCCCATTTGTTTTATCAGCAATAGTCTTTATATTGCTAAATTCTATATCTACAACAAAAGATTCATGTATGAAAATTTATGACCACACTTCTTATATTCAAAGATCATTAGTTACAATAAATGATGAATCTCAATTTTTATCAGGGGTTTTGGTAAATGATAGAGAATTCGGCAACCTTATATTGACAAGTAGTAGGCGTCTTGATAGAAATCAAATGCAGCAAAATATGTATGAAATAACTATAGATAATATCGATAGTATAAATCCACTATATGGTGATTACATATCAAATAAAAATATAGGCTTTTTTCAATTTTCGACTTCAGCTTATGTTTCTGCTCTGCCTGTAAATGATATTAAGCCAGCAATCGGCGAAATTGCATATACTGCCACGTTGCTCAATGGCGAAATCGAAACATATTCAGGTAGATATTCAAATTCAATAACTTTAGATAATGGCAACCTGATACACATATATTCAGGTTCAGTAGATATTCAATATGAAGGTAGTCCTGTTATTGATCAATGTGGCAGACTTCTTGGGGTTATAATAGAAGGTAATGAACGCTATTTTGCAATATCTTCCTTAAGTGAAGATATTTTTACAAATTCATTTAAATAACTGCTTATTTAATTTTTCTAGAAATATTTTTTCATCCGATTTTGAATTTATCTTTCCATTAATTTGGGCATTGCGTAATTTCTCTATAATTAAAGATAATTTTGTTTTATCTATGGATATCATTTCAATTATCTCATCACCATTGTTATATGGTTTAATCTTCGCCCATATGTTTAGATAGTTATTAATATGCTCAGTGAATTTTTTATTCCCTGTAACTATAGAAGCGATTCGCAATGCTTCTACATCATATTTATCAAATAAATTAGCTATTGATGAGGGTCTTTTCATAAATGATATATATGATATTTTCTTATTGATTTTATTCAAATCAATGAGGATCCTTGATATTCTTTTCGATAATGAAAATCTAGAAATAAAATTATTGAGTTTATTTGTATTCATAGTCGATGACAATATTGCTAATAAAATTAGTTCTTTATCAGTTATGCTAAATATTTGTTCTTTAAAAATATTGAGATGTTTAACAAAGTTTTCATTCGTAGGAAAGTTTCTGTCTATAATGTGAAGAAGATCATACTTAGTTAAAGATGATAACGATTTATAGATATCCTTTTCCGTTAGATATTTAAATAATTCATTGATGATCCGCTTTGCGCTTAAAGTATTTAAGTAATTGATATCTCGGTTTATTAAAGTTGAAGTATTTTTATCTATTGGAAAATTCAATCGTGTAGAATACCGTAAAGCTCGAAATATTCTAGTAGGGTCATCCTGAAAACTTTTTTCATGAATAATTTTAATAATTTTATTTCTAACTTCTTCTATTCCATTTATTGGGTCGATTATTTTATAAGGCTTTGGAAATATTTGTAGTGCTATTGCATTGATAGTGAAATCTCTTCTATATAAATCTTTAGTTATACTACCAGGTGTAATATCAGGTAAGCTTCCTGGAAATTGATATATTTCTGTTCGGGCTAGAGCTATATCTATTTCATAATCGTTAATTTTATATTTAAACGTTTTAAATTGAGAAGAACGAATTGGTTCGGAGTGGGTAATTTTATTAAATTCAGCTATAAAAAGATCTATTTCTCCTTCAATTAGTAAATCTAGGTCATGACTAACATTCCCTAATAATAAATCTCGTACAGGACCACCAACTAAATAGAGTTTAACGTAACTCTTCTTGGCAGCTAACTCAGCATAGTTTAATAATTCTTGTTCGTCTGAATTAAATTTAGATTTTATATCTTTATGTAAATTCATTTCTATTCATAGTTTGAATATGTTTGCATTATTATTACACAATTATAGACTATTTATATTTAACTAAAGTATACTCTCGCCTGTGGGTATAAAAAGATAATATATAAAGATAATTTATGAATATGGATGAAAATTATATAAAACTTCAAAAAAAACTAAGAATAGATTTTAACAATCTTGAAATATACCAACTGGCATTCAAACACCCATCATATCTAAATGAAAATTTTTCATTTGCTACAAATACCAATCAAAGACTAGAATTTTTAGGAGATGCCATATTAGGCTTAATTTTATCAGACTACTTATATACAAAATTTCCAGAATATAACGAAGGGTTTTTAACTGATATTCGATCCGAATTAGTTAAAGATCAAACCCTTTCTATTATTGGTAAAGAAATTGATCTAGGTCATTATTTAATTCTTGGTAAAGGTGAGAATAAATCAGGCGGAAGAGAAAAAGAATCCAATATCGCAGATGCATTTGAAGCCTTACTTGGGGCAATATTTATAGACAAAGGATTTGATATAGTTAAAAGCGTAATACATAACATCTTTGGAGATAGGATTGATTTAATTAGTCCCAAAGAATTAAAAGATCCTAAAACACGTATTCAAGAATATTATTTGAATAATCAATCGGTCATCCCTATATACAAATTGGTTAAAAAAGACGGTAATGAGCATAATCCTATTTTTACTATGTCGTTAATAATAAATAATAAGGTTATTTCTTATGGTGAAGGAAGTTCAAAAAAACAAGCGGAACAAAATGCAGCTAAAGCTGCTTTAGATATATTACATTAAGGTAAATAAATTTGAAAAATTCAAATGAGGATAATCCATATAATAATGCATTAACTATTACCAAGAGCAGTTTTTTTGAACGTGTGAAGTCTATATTCTCAAAATCTATTGACCATACAGAAAAACTTGATCTAGTCGAAGAGATATTACTAACTTCTGATGTTGGCGTACAAACTACAAATATCGTTCTAAACCATTTACAACAAGTACTGAAACAACACTCGGAATTAGATATATTCAATGAAACCAAGTCATTTTTATTTAACTTATTAGTAGATAATCAAGAATATGACCTCAATAAACTATTATCAGTGATAAAAAATACAAAACCCTTTATCATTCTTGTCAGTGGAGTTAATGGTGTCGGGAAAACTACAACTGTTGCTAAACTAGCTGCTATGTTTGCAGATTTGAATCTTAAAGTCATTATTGGGGCATGTGATGCCTTTAGAGCTGGAGCTGTCGAACAAATTGAAACATGGGGTTCAAAACTAGATATTAGGGTTATCTCGAATAAAACAACTAAAGATCCAGCATCTGTAGCATTTGATACAGTTAATAGCGCAATTTCTAATGAATACGATATTGTAATTTTAGATACTGCAGGACGATTGCAAAATGATGCAAATTTGATGGGTGAACTTGAAAAAATATCAAACATAACAAAACGATTTATACCGGAATCTCCTCATCTTAGCTTATTGGTCCTGGATGCCACAGTTGGTCAAAATGGTATAGAACAGGCTAAACAATTTTCAGACTCAGTAAAATGTGATTCTGTTATATTAACTAAGCTAGATACTAGTGCTAAAGGCGGTATTATCATACGAATTTATCAAGAATTAAATCTTCCTATATCATTTGTTGGAACTGGCGAAAAAATAAACGACTTGGAAATCTTTAATAAAGAACGCTTTCTAAATGCTTTTTTTTCTTATGATTATACAAATGAGTGATTTGGTAAATGTTAGAAGTTATATATTCATTAATATTTATAGAATTCCTTGGAATACTGATTTTCCCAATCATATTTACAGTTTTTTGGAAACTACCAGATAGAGGATACTCCTTTAGTAAATTATTAGCTCTTTTAATATGGGTATATATTATTTGGATTCTTGGCTCATTTACTTTAAATTTGAATTTAGTGATAACTTCTTCATTTATTTTAGCCATATTGGGAATAATTTCACTTATTACTCTGTATTGTAACTATAGATATATTTTAAGTTTCATTAAGAAAGAATATTCAATGTTTCTTATTTTTGATCTTTCTTTTCTTATCATCTTTTTCACTTGGATATTTATCAGAAACCTTGATCCAAGTATTTATCATACAGAACAAATCATGGATTTTACTATCTTAAATTCAATAATGAATTATTCATATTATCCACCTCAAGATCTTTGGTTTTCTGGGAATTCAATTAATTATTATTACTATGGGTATTTAATATTTGGCGTGTTTTTCGATTACCTACATATTGACTCCTCTTTAGCTTACAATATATCAATCCCATTAATAGCTGCATTAAGTTCGATAATATTATTTGGTTTAATTTGGAATATTACGTATTGTTTAAACTTTTCAAAAAAAACTATATTCTTCATAGCTGCTTCTACTATTATTGTTTTCAATTTCTTTTCAAATCTAGAACCTATACTAGAATTTTTTAATTCAATTCAAATATTGCCAAAAGAATTTTTATTATGGATTGCTATTGATGGATTAACTTATAACAGCGAAGGGTTTACACTATTTCCGAACGATCACTATTGGTGGTGGAGAGCCACACGTGTTATAAATACTTTTGATATTGTATCTAATTCTTCACTCGATTATACGATTACAGAATTCCCTTTTTTTTCATTTGCTTTGGCAGACTTACATCCACATTTAATAAGCGTCCCTTTTTATTTAATGTTCTTATCATTAATATTTAACTTTATTCTTTTAAAAGATTATACAAGTATACTTTCTAACTCAAAAATCGTTTCTAATAATATCTTTTTTCTTATTATGTCATTAACTTTTGGATCATTAATTGTTATTAATACTTGGAATACTCCTTCAATATTACTCCTTTTATTTGGATCATCATTAATTCCCATTAATAATTATTTCGCATTAAACACTTTCCATAGATTTAAAATATCAATCCTTGCATCCCTTTTGGGTATCTTTTTCTTTTCACCTTTTTATATGAACTATAAAACTCCAGTCACTGAAATTGGTGCTGTAGGGGAGATATCTTCAAGATTCATTCATATCTTTACTGTATGGGGATTATTCATCGCTATAATATTAATATTCTTAGCTTGTATTTATATTAATAAAAAACATTATTTCGTAATAAAGACACTTCCTAATATACTGTTAACAATATCCCCAATAATTTTCATTACTATAATTTGGGCATTCATTATTTCATCACTAGAAACAATCAATGATAATTTAATTCTATTCGTAATTAATAAAAATGTAGCATTATTATTAATCTCAATTTCATTTATATTCCTATTGTATTTATTAATAACAAAGAAAGAATTATCAATAACCTCATATCAAAAGCATCTAACTACAAATTCAATTAATGCTTTCTATTTCATAATAACAATTCTCATCATTGGTACACTATTAATTATCATCCCAGAATACATCTATATAAAAGATCAATTTGGTAATCGAATGAATACTGTATTTAAATTTAGTTTTCAATCCTGGATGTTATTTAGCATTTTGACACCGTTGTTAATTTACTCTATCGGTACCTATTTAAAAAAATATAATATTCTCTTTTATATTTGTATAATTGTTATCACATTACTTTGTGTTTACTATTCTTTTGCATTTATTAATATGCAAATAAATAATTGGGATAAAACTTTTAATTTAAACGTTCATAAAAACTTCTCTGTAGAAAATAGATTAACACATGACTCTATTGGGTGGATAAAAAACCATTTACCAAAAGGATCTATAGTTCTAGAAGCCCCAGGCGATAGTTATTCTAATTTTTCCAAAATATCTTCTTTTTCTGGGCATCCTACTGTATTGGGATGGCGTGGACATCAACGTCAATGGAGACCATTCGATTTAGATGAGATTTCCAAAAGAGAAAAAGACGTTGAAATTATATATTTATCTAATAATATAGATCTTGTAAAGGAATTAATAAATCAATATGAAATTAAATATATCTATATAGGAGTTCAAGAAAATATAATGTATGGTAAGGACAATATTTCAAAAAATACATTCCGATCATTTGGAAAAAGAATTTATCAATCAGAACAAATGATCAACGGTACCTATATATTTATATATGACGTAACTTTAGCAAATGAGTAAACAACAAACATCATACATATTCTACTTACCATTTGGCTTGATCGTGCTTTTGTCTATATTTATGCATCTTATCCAACTAGATAAACAATCACTACATCATGATGAAAGTATGCACGTTTTTTATAGCTGGTTTATTTATAAAGGGGATTTGGAAGCATTCAGCAATATTCATTCTCCAATGATGCATGGTCCATTTCAATTTTTTTTAAATTCATTAGTATTTCATATATTTGGAGATACAAACTATACAGCAAGGTTACTACCGGCAATATTTGGGATTATTTTGACAATATTACCTATATTATTTCGAAAAGATTTAGGAAATCATTTAACTCTAGTATTTAGTTTCACATTAACCATATCTCCAACTTTACTCTATTTCAGTCGATTCGCTAGAAATGATATCTATGTTGCAGTGTGGTCTTTAATCATAATTGCTTGTTTTCTTGGATATAATAATACAGGTAAATTCAAATATCTTATAGTTACTTCATTTATATTAGCATTATTTTTTGTTACTAAAGAAAGTGCATATATATTTTCTGCTTTTCTACTCATTTACTTATTTATCACTATAGCATCCAATTTCTTCATATCAATAAACAAAAAAGATCTGAATCAATTATTTCATGAAAATAAACATACTATTGAATACTTTTTATTTTTATTGATTATATGTTTACCTATTGGGGGTGCTGGATTTATTCTTTTTCAAGACCAACTAAATTTAACTCTTGGATCAAAAGATTGGCCTAATATTGGGCTTCCAGCTGTAGATTCAACTACACCAGCATTAATTATTACTATTACGTTATCTTTAATCTCATTAATACTTATATTTCTAACTCGGATATTATTATCTCTACACTTAATAGATCGCAGTAGTATATGGCTTTCTACAAAAAAAATTATATTAATAGTAAGTCTATTCTTTTTTATATTTCTTATTTTCCATACATCATTTTTTACTAAGTTTGATGGAATTAAAATAGCTTTTTGGCAAAGTTTGGGTTACTGGATTGCTCAACATGACGTGGCGCGAGGTGCACAACCTTGGTTTTACTATATAATGCTTTCTCTTGTATACGAGTACAGTGCAATAATAATCGGAACAATATCCTCAATATACTTTATATTTAGAGGAAACACCCAAGAAAGATTCATTGCTAGTTGGGCTTTAATTACATTTTTATTCTATTCCTATGCCGGCGAAAAAATGCCTTGGCTTTTAGTAGAAGTAATATTACCTTTTTATCTTGTTTCTTTCTTTGGGCTCCATAGGTTTTTTAAATATCTTTCTAGATTAAATATTAAAAATTATACTTATGTTTACTACAGTTCTTTATTATTTATATTAATATTATTTCTTTCACCAATTATGTCTACAATTCGTTTGGTTTATGTAAACCCTGGCTGGCCAAATGAATTATTAGTATATGTACAATCATCACCTCATATTACTGATATAGATGATCAAATATCAGAGATTGCAAAACAAAGTAATAAACATAACATATTAACAATTCAAATCGATTCTACTGATGGATTTAGTTGGCCATGGGCTTGGTATTTTCGAAATTATGATTCAGTTAGTTATCGTGATTTTACTAATAATCCTTTCACAAATCCAAATCAAGCAGCTGATATTGTACTTTTATCGGATCGTAATAAATTAAAAAATAATTACTTTTTAAATCAACATCATAAACCAGAGATGTATATTCATCGTTGGTGGAATCCTGAAACGTACAAGGAATTTAGTTTAGCAAACATAACATTTGTACCCGAGATTACTAATAATGGTTGCAAATTATTAGACTATTTTATTAATAGGAGATTTGACTCAAGTGTTGGTTCTATTTATGCGAATATATACGTGAGAAAGTCACTTTCAGAACCTTTAGATATTGCTGTATTAAATCATGAAAAATCTTCTTGCTAATCGTCTATACTATATATTATGAACTACATATTAAAAACAATAATAGGTTTAGTTATCACAATCCTGTTGATGTCTGTCTTCTTCTATGCAGCTGGTTTTGAAGAGGTACTTACTTCTTTATCTGAAGTCAAACTTATTTTTTTGATACCCTCAATAATTCTCTATTTTATTTCACTTTATATAAGAACACTCCGTTGGCAATATATATTAAAAACTGTTTTAAATATACGAGCGTGGATATTATTTAAATCTATTTCAATAGGATATTCGGCTAACAATATATTACCTGTAAGGTTAGGGGAGTTAATTCGTTTATATTATGTTGCCAAGATCTCAAAAATTTCTAAAAGCACCACTCTTGGTACTATAATCACTGAAAGAATAATGGATGCATTAACATTGATTGCCTGTGTCGCAGTGATTTTATTAGGATTTTTGATAACAGACATCATTCAACTTGAATTATTATTTTCAATTGAAAATCTGGTGATATCAACTTTGACTATTGGATCTTTAGCTATATTAGTGATATTTTTCTTATTAATTTGGTTGATAAAAGACCCGAAGATAATAGAAAGATTTATTGAACGTATTTTTCGTAGACTGTCGGATACCACATTAAAAAAAATAATACATATCTATAATTATTTTATACAGGGATTAATCACTTTAGGAAGTTTTCGTAAAATTTCATTCATTTTTTTTATATCATTAAGTGTATGGTTATTTGAATTTATCCTAGCATACCTACTTGTTATAAGTTTGGGAATAGAAAATTTCAAATATGAAAATTTCACACTATTCTTTATTCTTTGTTTATCTATATCAGTTGCTAATCTTGCAACTAGTATCCCATTGACACAAGGAGGTATTGGTCCTTTTGAATTAGGTGGATCTTTAATCTTAATAATGTTTGGTATCGATTCTTCGTATGCTGGTGCGTTTATGATACTACTACATGCTTTGTTGTTAATACCGATAACACTTGTTGGTTTATTATTTTTATTTACTGGAGAAGAATCCTTCTTTGAAATTATGAGAAATTCATCTAAACTTAATAACAATGAAAAAACCAAACAATAAAAACATAGCTATTATCGGAGGCGGTTATTCAGGCCTTAGTGCAGCTCATGAATTCATTAAAAAGGGCTACACTGTTCAAATATACGAAGCAGCTCCTTTTTTAGGGGGATTAGCTTCAACGTTTGATATTGGTGAGGCGCAGGTAGAAAAATTTTACCACCATTTATTCTTGTCTGATCAACACCTTATAGATTTACTAAAAGAATTTGATTTAGATCAACACATAATATGGAAAAACTCATCTACATCATATTTTTACGATGGAAAAATATATCCTTTTACAACACCATTAGACCTATTAAAATTTTCACCTGTTAATTTAATTAATCGCATTCGAATGGGGCTTTTAGCTCTTTATTTGCAGCGTGTAAAAAAATGGGAAAAATATGAAAAAATAACTGCAGCTGATTATATGAAAAAATATGCAGGCTCTCAAAATTACAAAATTATATGGGAGCCATTATTAAAAGGAAAATTTAGTGACTACTATGAAGATGTTAGTATGTCGTGGTTATGGAGTAAATTTGCAACACGTGTTGCATCACGAGATAAAACCTTTCAGGAGCAACTAGGATACATTGAAGGTAGTTGGGATATACTCACTAATGCTCTAGCTCAGTATATTATTAATAAGGGTTCTACTATTCATTTGCAAACACGAGTTACAAAAATACATGTGGAAAACAATAAAGTTATAGGATTGGATACTGTTGATAGCCTGGGAAATACAGAAAGGCAAAACTTTGATGTAATACTTTCAACAATTCCTACTTTTTATCTTCCAAATTTAATTGAAGAACTACCTGATGATTATAAGAAACGTTTGACTGATATCCAATATGAAGGCGCTATAGCAGCTGTATGGTTTCTAAATAAACCGTTAAGTAATTCTTATTGGATGAATATATCTGACCCAAATATTCCCTTTTTACTCGCTCTAGAGCATACAAATTTATTTAATTCTGATCTCTATAATGGAAATCATATTTTGTATACTGCTGACTATGTAACTCAGACTGATCCACGATGGCAAATAGATGATGAAAATATTATAAATTCCTACATACCCCATTTACAAAAAATAAATCCTTCTTTTGACAGATCTTGGATTAATAAAACTTATATTCATAAGGAACGTGCTGCACAGCCTGTTGTAACGTTAAACTACTCTGAGAAAATTCCTAATACTAAGTCACCAATTGATGGATTATGGTTAGCAGCGATGAGCCAAGTTTATCCACAGGATAGGGGGACTAATTATAGTATTGGCTTAGGTAAGAAGGTTGCAGAGGATATTATAAATAAATAAAGGGAGCATACGCTCCCTTTATTTTGTGTTTTATTTGTTTATGTTAGCGACCACGCAGTTTCGGATCAAAAGTATCTCTTAATGCGTCACCGAAAACATTAAATCCAAGAACTAACCATGTAATTGCTACACCAGGTACGATAACCATCCAAGGTGCTGATATTGCATATAACATGACAGAACCTGATAATAATCTTCCCCAAGATGGATGGGGCGGTGGAACACCTAGTCCCAAAAAGCTTAAGGAAGCTTCTGTAAGAATTGCTGTACCTAACAAACTACTTGCTAAAACAAGATATGGTGCCATTACATTTGGAGTAATATGTCTCCACATTATTCTAGATGGTTTACATCCAATCGCTCGAGCAGCATCGATATATACATTTTCTTTACACGAAAGAACAGATCCTCTCATAACTCGAACAGTTCTCGGTATAAAGATAATTGATAAGGCTATAACAACTGTATCAATACCTCCTGAACCTACGTCTGTCGCCATTAATGCAAGAGCTAGAAGAATACCCGGAATAGATAACATGATCTCCGTTATTCTTTGTATTAAGTTATCAATACCTCCACCAAAAAATCCACTCATTACACCAAATATAAGTCCAATAACACTACCTATCGCAACAGAAATAAATCCAACTTGAGCAGAGATAACTGCACCGCCGATAATTCGTGCCCATAAATCACGACCAAAGTCATCAGTACCAAAAAAGTGCTGGGCGTTTGGTGACTGTAATCTATCAGGAACATTAGTTTCATTTGGATCATAACGTTTAATCACTGGATTAAGTAATGCAGCTGCTAAAATTACTAGTACCATAAATAATCCAACAGCACCTATAGTTCGTTTTCGACACCATGCACCAAACATTTTTAGTAAATGCAAAACACGGTTTTCTTTTTCCGCAAATTCTATTTCATTAACATCTGTAGCCATTTTCAAACCTCGTTAATTATTACTGATACGTGGGTCAAGCCACCCATATATTATATCAACCAGTAGATTGATAAAGACAAATATAAATGCAAATACAAGTATTAATGCTTGTACAGTTGTGTAGTCTCTGTTTCTGATTGCTTCGATTAAGTGAACACCAATACCTGGAATGGAGAATACTGTTTCACTAACAACAGTACCACCAAGAAGACCTCCAACCGACATACTTACAACAGTTACAACTGGAATCATTGAATTTTTTAAAACATGTCTCCAAATAACAACTGTATTAGCTAGCCCTTTAGCGCGAGCAGTTCTAATATAATCTTCTCTCAAAACTTCTAACATTGTGGAGCGTGTCATACGTGTCACAATTGCCATTAGGTTGAAACCAATAATCAACGCTGGAAATATTAATTGCGCCATATTTGCTCCAGGGTCCTCCCATAAATAGTTTCGCCCAAGTGGTGGCATCCACCGCCAAACCCTAACTGTGAGCATTAAAATCATTAATCCTTCCCAGAAAGCTGGAAGAGCTAGGAAAAAGATACTGAAGAATCGAGCAATGGCATCAATCCAGGTATCTTGTTTCAATGCAGAAATTATTCCGAGCGGTACACCAACTAGACAGCCAATGATAACTGACATTATTGCAAGTTGTCCCGTAATTGGCATTCGTATCATTATTTCGTCTGCAACTGGAAGTCTATTCCACATAGAATTTCCCAAGTCACCCATAGGTATCCCTTTAATCCAATCCCAATATTGTTGATATAAGGGATTATTGGTTCCTAATTCCTCACGAAGTTTTTCGAGTGAGGCGGGATCTACTGCAGCAGCACCTTCTTCTCCTGCAAGCAATGCGTATGCGATATCTCCTGGAACCACACGCATTAAAAGGAATACAAACAATGTCGCTCCCAACAATGTAGGTATCATAAATAACAATCTTCTTATGATAAAGGTCTGCATAGTTTACCTCGATAAATATAATTATCTATTTTATTTCAACAATAACTAGAGTTAACTTGCTAGATTGTATGCAAAAGTTTTCAATCTTGCAATATAAATATCTAATTCTAAAGGCATTTTATATATATTTATAAATTTTGCAACTATTTAATAAGTATTTATTAGAATTATTCTAATTCTGCATTTACTACAGGAAACATTACTATCGGAATTAACCCGTAATCCGATTCATACAATTTTGTAAAATGCAGGGCGATTAAACAATCACATTTACTGTAAGCTTCAAATTCAACAACTGAATCTACTCCATCTTCATACAATGGAACAATTTCGGGCCTAATAAAAAACTCAAATTTTTTATTTTGTAATGTGTGTAAAGTAAATGAGGCAACTGATCCATCTTTATTATATTCTAACATACGAATATATCCACCAGCTTCTAAAATATCCGGTGGATTTTTAGTACTTTTACCCGGACCAAATCTATGAGGAATAGTTAATCCTCCCCAGGGACTATTATAATAATTTGAAAGAACCTTTTCTTCATATTTCATATTAGAAAGATAAATTTGGTGATTAATTCCTCGAATTATTAAATAGCCAGACAATATTAATGAAAGAGAAATCAATATTAAAAAAATTATTCCTTTTTTATTATTCACTATAATTTTCATAGATTATTATCCAAAAGTGTAAAACATTGTTGCATTACCATACTAAATTATTTATACTGACGCTACTTTTTAAATATATATGGGAGGAAGTGAACTCATGAAACAAATGAAACTTCTTTTATCTACAATAATTCTTTCACTGTTTGTTATTGCCTGTGGAGGTTCTAGCGATTCATCACAAGCAGATGGTTCAACAGCTATTGCATTAGGGCAATTTGGAAAAGACACTTCCCTTACAGTAGAGACTTCTGAAGTATTAGAACTAACTATGTCGAGTGAAGGTTTGTCTCCACAAAATTTTGATATTAAAGTCGGACAAGGGTATGTACTTCAAGTTACTAATAATACCACTAGACCACGCTTTATCATTGCTTATCGACACGGTATTAATCAAGTTGTTCCTCCTGGAGAAACAATAACAACCGCACCATTTTCAGATCAAGAAGTTGGTTTTGTGGAACAAGGACGAGAGCAATCTCGTGGATCACAAAAAAAATGGCAATTTACTTTAACTGTTGTTGAATAATAAATAATAATTTGTACAAATTATTATTATTAATATCATTAATATTTATTTCATGTACTACATCTGAAAACGAAAGACCGTTCAGTAAAAACATAGACCCTCTGCACAAACCAGTTGCTAGTAGACCTGCACCTGATACAGTTGTTGTACTAGATTTAGAAAACAGATATGAATTTGACCTTATACCTCGATCAATTAATGGTTTTGATGTTGAATTTAATAACGTAAGTGATGACAACGTTGATGAACCTTTATATTTAAAAACAGGTAGAGTTAGATTTGTTATTAAAAATACAGGTACTATTTCCCATAATTTGCGTATTCAAAACTATAAAGAAGACCCAATGGAACCAACTACTTTTGATATGTCTGTTCCCTCAGTAAATGACTTTTTACTTCCCGGTGAATCAACAGAATTTGAATTAAATATGTCGACAGGTAAATTCATGTTAACCTGCGCGATAACCAATCATGATGAAAGAGGTATGTTCCGACCTTTGATTATACACCCGGATACTGTACACCCAGATTTATTGTTAAAGTAAAATTAGATATATATTTATAATTACTTTTGTTGTATATCCTATTTAGATTGTGATAAAATTCTCATAATGTAACTCACAAAGAATTCATAGAACGGGGAATTGTTTGGAACCTATAACAAATAATTCAGATTTAGAAACACAGATAAACAATGCAATTGAAAATAATTTATCTGGCAGAATGACTATTTTAGCAGCACTACTTGCTGTTCAAGATGATATTGGATATATACCTCAAAAAGCTTTAGAAATAGTTTCTGAGTTGAATACTACTACTGTAAATGATGTATGGGGTGTTGCATCCTTTTACCCAAATTTTAGATTTGACCCTCCAACAGAACATACCATTGAAATTTGTTGGGGACCTTCATGTCATATAACAGGCGCACAAGATATAATAAAAAGTTGCCTAACAGAACTTAATCTTGAGACAGAAGGCGATACTAATGATGGTTTTATAAACTTCAAATTTAATACTTGCTTAGCCGCATGTGCCCAAAGTCCAGTAGGCAGTGTAGATCACAAAATAATTGGACGGTTAAATAAAAAGAAAATTATTGATTTAATAAACAACCTTAAAAGTCAAAAGAAATAAACTATGCAGAAATTTACTGATTTAAAAAACAAAGCAGATCAAGAATATAATACCTTGCTCACTAAACCACGAATTCGAATTGGTACAGATATTTCAGGAGTTGCTGCAGGTTCTATTGAAATAAGTAATGAATTATCAAAGCACATTTCTGAACATAACCTTGATATCACTTTGTCCCATGTTGGAGGATTCGGTTTATCCTTTGCTGAACCGCTGATTGATATTCAAATGCCCGATGGTTCTCGTGTTTTTTACTCAAATGTTACAGTTGATAATGTTGGTAAAATTGTACAAAACCATTTAATAAACGGGAATCCAGTTTATGATTTAGCCTTTGCATATTCTGGAAATCTAACAAATACAAATAACACTCCTGAATTTTATCAATTGCCAGAAAACAAGCTTCAAAAAAAAGTACTCACAGAAAATTTTGGTGAAATTGACCCAACTGATATCTATGAATACATTGCCAATGATGGCTACTCAGCTCTTGCCAAAGCATTATTTCAAATGGAAGCTGATAATGTACACAAAGAAATACTAGACTCGAAACTTCGTGGTCGAGGTGGCGCAGCATTTCCCACTGGGGTAAAACTCGGCTTTTTAAAAGGCTCCGAAGCAAAAGAAAAATATATTCTATGTAATTGTGAAGAAGGTGATCCCGGAGCATGGAATGACAAGGCGATACTTGAAAGCGATCCTCATCGATTAGTTGAAGGATTAATTTTAGCTGCTATAGCTACTAATGCATCGAATGGAATAATTTTTATTAGACATGGCAATGATATCCCCATTGATAGAACTAAAGCTGCTATAAAATCAGCTTATGAAAATGGATTGCTTGGTCAAAATATATTAGGTTCAGAATTTACTTTTGATGCAGAAGTTGTACTTGTCGGCGAATCATACGTTGCTGGAGAAGAAACAGCTTTAATGGAAGCTGTTGAAGGGAAACGTGCTATGCCACGATACAAACCTCCTTTTCCTGCAGCTTTTGGGGTTTGGGGGCACCCGAGTAACATTAATAATATTAAAACAATCGCAAATTTACCCTCCATAATTTCCAAAGGTAGTTCTTGGTTCACTTCAATAGGAACCGAGACAAGCACAGGAACAGCCATTTTGTGTCTTTCTGGTAATATAAATAAACCAGGCCTATATGAAATTGAAATGGGAACAACAATTAGATCTGTAATAGAAGATATTTGTGATGGAATTCCTAATAATAAAGAATTAAAATTACTACAAACTGGCGGTCCTTTGGGTGGTGTTCTTAATTCAAGTAAGTTAGATACATCTATAGATTTTGACTCAATGGCTAAGGCTGGTGCGATACTAGGTTCAGGAGGGATTATCGTTGCTGATCAAGATGTGGATGTAATAGATTTAACACGTATGTTAATAGCATTTTGTCAATTTGAATCGTGCGGAAAATGCTTTCCATGTCGATTAGGTAATTCACATTTGTTAGAAATACTTAATCGTATATGTGGTAAAACATCCACAGAGTCAGATATAGAATTAATGAGAAAAGTTGGTACAAATATGCAACAAGGATCACTTTGTGGTCATGGACAGTTAGGATTTAACCCTATTAAATCTGCACTAGAATATTTTAAAGATGATTTTGATTTAGCACTAGATACATCTATAAGTGTACCCAACGTAACAATTAATATACCTACAAGAGCTAATCGGTATTAAACGGAGAACATAATGGTAGCAAATGGTCAAGAAATAAACATTACAGTAGATGGGAAAAAAATTACTACTTCCCCTGATAAAACTGTTCTTGAAGCAGCCTTGGAATCACAGATATATATTCCTTACTTATGTTACCACCCAGGAATGAAACCTTTTGCTGCTTGTAGAATGTGTATGGTACGAGAAGAAGTCGAAATGGAAGTAGATCAAGATGGTCAAAAAGTAAAACAAAAAGTATTAAGACCAGCAACAGCATCATGCGCCTTACCTGTACGTGACGGAATGGTAATTAAATCCAATACTGATGAAATAAGAGAACTACAAACAGACATAATGGAAATGGTTATTGCTGAGCATCCTCATGGATGTCTTACCTGCCATAGAATAGATTTATGTGGACCTGGGGATATCTGTTTACGCCACGTATCTGTTAATGATAGATGTGTTACATGTCCAAAAAATGAAAGATGTGAGCTGAAAGATACAGTTAGATTTTTAGGTATGGATATTAATTCTCCCTTAAATTACCAAACAAGGAATCTTCCAGTTGAAAATGGCGATCCATTTTATGATCGTGACTATAATTTATGTATTGTTTGCGCAAGATGCGTGCGAGTTTGTGAAGAAGTTAGAGGAGATAGTGCAATTACTTTTCTTGAAAGGGCAGGGCAATCTCTTGTAGGTACGAGCAACGGAACTAGTCTCATGCAATCAGGATGTGAATTTTGTGGAGCCTGTATTGATGTATGCCCAGTGGGAGCTTTAGTTGAAACAGATAATAAGTGGGAAAAGTCTACAAATGTCGAAAAAACTATTTGTAACTTATGCCCAGTTGGATGCCAAATTAACCTCGAATTTAATAGTCGCGATAAAATGATTCGTGCAATTCCAGAATTAAATTCACCGGTTAATAAGGGCCAAGCCTGTTTCCGTGGAAAATTTGGATCTTCATATATGAATACAAAAAGAAACACAAATCCCAAAATTAGAGTTGACCAAAAACTAACTGACATTTCATTACAATCAATTACCGAAGAGATTGCAAATAACATTTCAACTATGAAACCTGATGAAACTGCAGTTCTAGTTGCGCCTAATATTTCAAATGAATCTGCGTATATTGTTCAAAAATTTGCTAGATCCGTTCTCAAAACCAATAATATTTTAAGTGATACTGATAACTCATCAGTATCTATTGTTCCTTTAATTAATAGAATTGGTTTTGCCGGCGCAACAAATGATATTTGGAATATAGAAAATACAGATACAATCATACTGTTAAACGCTAATATTACCGAAGAATATAATATATTAGGAATTCCTATAAAAAATGCACAACGTAAAGGTGCGAATGTTATTACAATAGATACTAGAGAAACAGAATCTTCATCTATTGCTAACACTTGGATAAGACCAAAACCAGGTTCAGACTTAATTCTACTTCACTCAATAATTAATTCTTTAATTACGACAAAATCTGATCGATCAAACTTTTTTGACGGAATCAATCCAGAAGACTATACAAACTCGTTGATTGGCAATATAGAAGAACTAACAGGTGTTTCAGAACTTGCGATTCAAGATATTGTTGAAAAAATCAATAATTCAGGCTCTGTATCTTTATTATATAGCTCAGATAACATCCCATTTAACAATTTAGAACAATATGTTGATATGATTATCGACCTATCGATCCTTTCAGAAAATATATTTACTCAAGAAGGAGGACTTTATCCTTTATCTCAAGGTAGTAATCAACAAGGTTTAATTGATATGGGATGCAGATCTGAAGTACTACCGGGACATACTCTATCAATAAATCAAAACCCTGATTTGGGTGAATTTAATTACACTGAATTTTCTAATCTATTCAAAACTGGGAAATTAAAAAATATTTTTATAATTGGAGATATAGAATCATTTTCAAATGACCATATCCTTTTTCAGAAATCCAATAAAGATTCTATCGATTATATATATCTTTTATCACCTACATATTCAGATAAATTGCAAGAAATTTCTCAATATATAATACCAACAAACTTACATACTGAAGAAATAGGGACATTCACTAATTTAGAAAAGAAAGTTCAAATATCTGATAATATTGTAAAATCTTCTCCAGACTTGAACCCAATTTGGAAAACATTGTGCAATATAGCAAAACATTGTGGGGCAACTGAATTTAACTTTAATTCTTCTTCAGAAGTTATGAGTGAAATATCAAATGTAGTTTTTCAATATAAAGATATATCCCATCAAAAATTGAATTCCAATGCTAAGGTTATACTAAAACCTCAAGAAGATAACCCTTTACCTACTCAGCTTTTGCATTCAGAACGTATTTTAATTGGGATGTTTTGGGCACATGACATCGATCTTCAATCACTTAAAATCAGATCTTTACCACAAATGACCGTAAATCATCAAGATAACTCATCATTAATTTTAATTCCAGGAAGAGTGCTATTTATTGAAGGCACTGAAATTGAAACAAATGCTGTTACAAATAAAAATACTGTAATAAACAATAAAATACTTACAATTTCATATAACGACGCTGCAAATCTCTCTTTGATTGATGGAGATAAAGTAAATATCACAAATAAATCTATTTCTACAACAGCACAAGTGAAAATCGATGCTAAATGGCATGAAGGATTCGTGTCATGTACAGATCTATTTGCAGAATATATGTCAGTTTTAGAAGAAGATAAATCTTTCTATCCAATGCTAAAGCCTGGTAAATTAAATTACCAAGCAGTGTCGATAAGTAAGGCTAATTAAGTATACAAAGTTATGAACTGGATTATCATTAGACATGCTGAAAGCAATTGGAATAAAAAGGGTATCTTTCAAGGACAAAAAAACCCTAAATTAAGTTCCAATGGTTTAATACAAGCCTCTAAAATCCATCTTGGATTAAAAGGTTTATCACTTGACTATATATATTCAAGTGATTTAGAAAGAGCAAAAAAAACAGCTGAGATTCTAAATAATTCACTGCGTTTACCCATTGAAATAACCGATAATATTCGTGAAATTGGATTTGGAGAATGGGAAGGGTTAAAAAGAAATGAAGTTCAGACTAAATATCCCTATGAATATAATCAATGGATACGTAATGGTTTAATTCTAGATAAAATAAAAGATGCAGAAACATTAGATCATCTTACAACAAGACTTACACAATTTATTGCCGACGTTAAATTAAGACATACTGACGAAAAAAATATAGTTGTAGTTTCTCATGGTGGTACTATCAGAATATTAGCAAAAATGCTATTGGGTTTAACAATTGAACAACCGATCTCTATGTCCACTAACAACACAGGAATTTCAATTATAGAATGCCCACTTACTAAAAATGATAGTAGGCCTACAATACATCATTGGAACCAAATTCATCATCTTTTGACTTAAGATGTATTTGATCATTTTCTCTGCTAAACTCATTAAATGAAATATATATATATCAGTTTATTATTAATTATTTTGACATTAGGAATTGCTTGTAATAGATCAGATCATGATACATTAGAAGTATATGCTGCCTCTTCATTATCAGACGTTTTAAATGAATTGATCGAAGAATATCAGAAGATATCGCCCCATGATATTTCGATTTCATATGCAGGATCTTCTACACTCAGGCAACAAATTCAATATGGAGCAACTCCTAATATATTTATTTCTGCAGATGAAATACAGTTTGTAAAAACACAAGAATTGAATTTATTAGACAGAACAACATATGAACTTGCAGAGAATAAATTGGCTATAATTACCAATAAAAAGCACATATCGACACTCCAAGATATCATCCAAAATGACATATCAATTGCTGTCGGTATGAGAGAGGTGCCAATTGGTAATTACACTAATCAGCTACTATTAAATATTAACGAAGAAAATATATACGGAAATAATTATTCTGACCTATTTAATATAAACGTTGTTTCAAAAGAACGTAATGTTAAAATGGTAGCTTCCAAGGTCTTATTAAAAGAGATAGATGTAGCTGTTGTATATGAAACAGACTATATATCAATAGATAATAACCAAATATATAAAATTAATATTCCAACAAATATAAATATACTAACTTCTATATATGCTGGAATAGTTAAAGAGTCGTCAAACCGTAATCTTTCCAAAGAATTTTTAAACTATATTTCGAGTGAAAAAGTAAAACATATATGGATTAAACATGGCTTTATTATCACAGATTGAGACCACTAATGAATAAAAACATATCAACATATTTCCAAAATATTAAATACATAACACTGATTATTTATATTAGTTTCATATTACTACCAATAGGGATTTTATTATTCAATGCATTTAGTAATAATAATCTAATAAATGCATTGAATAATCCAATTGTAACCTCGGCATTATTCCTTTCACTAATTACAAGTTTAATTGCTATAACAATTGTAATTGTCATTGGTATACCTGTAGCTCATATAATTACTAAAAGTAATTCTAGATTCATTAAATATGTCGACTATACAATAGAATTACCAATTATACTTCCTCCTGTTGTTGTTGGATTTGCAATGCTAATGACTTTTGGGAGGAACGGTCCAGTAGGGAAGTACTTTATGGATTTTGGCGTGTCAATTCCGTTTACCACAATTGCAGTTATATTAGCTCAGATTTTCGTGGCTTTCCCATTTTTTCTTAGGTCTGTTCGTTTAGGTCTTAGTAACATTAATACTGACTTTGAAGATATTGGCAGTAGTTTAGGACTAAATCCATTAAAAAGGTTTTTCTATATAAATTTACCTCTTGCCTGGAAATCAATAATCAATGGAGCTGCTTTAGGTTGGGCACGAGCCATCTCCGAATTTGGTGCAACTTTAGTATTTGCTGGGAATTTAACAGGAGAAACCCAAACTATGCCTTTAGCTATCATTTCTACTATGGAGTCAGATTTTGAACTAGGGATAACGCTATCAGCTATCCTTATTCTGATATCAACATTAGTATTAATACTACTTGCAAGACTGAGGCATTATACTTAAAGGTCGTATGGGTCAATAGTATTAATTTCTTCTTTCAATCGTTTTTTATCTCTCCTCAAACTTAAGAATGACATGTAACTCATTATTGTTAGTATTGCTGCAGCGCTGGCATATATATAAAGATTATCTTCTGCACCTAATTGAACTTGAAGAGCTGAATAACAAGCAACTGTAACAAAAACAACCATAGCCACTCTTGGTAAAACAACTACTAATAAAGAACCAATTGCTACACCCAAAGTTATGATTAGTTCGTTTTGAGGAAATTCTATGTCAGTAATAAAATAGGGGCCTATTTCTTGAATAGCTATCATTACTGCTAAAAAGGCTCCGATAAATAATGTAATAAAACGAATCATACTAAACTCCTTAAATAGATTAGAGTATATCTTTCATAAATGATAATGCATTATTTCCAGCGATTTTATATATTTCTTCATCACTATATCCACGTTTGATTAATCCACGAATAATATTTTTGCCATCAGCAGGAGATTCTAGTCCATCCATATATGGTGCAACAGGGGTAGCAGGTCCAGTCATATTTAATGAAGCAAAAGCTACATGATCACCTATTAATGTGTCCGTTCCAATACCAACATGATCGATACCAACTAAATTGACCATATAATCATAGTGGTCTAAAACACATTCTATGGTTTGCTCAGGTCCATCACATATTTGATTTGGTACTGCAGTTATGCAAATTAATCCCCCATTATTAGCACATGCTACCAATGCGTCATCTTTTGTACTTCTAGAAACAGGTGTCAATGTGTGTGCAAAATTATGGCTAAAAATAACTGGTTTATTTGAATATTCGATTGTATCCAATTTAGTTTGGTGACTTGCATGAGCTAGATCTATAATCATACCTAATTTATTCATTCTTTCTACAACATCTATACCAAACTCGCTTAAACCTGTGTCAGTTCGTTCATAGCATCCATCTCCTATATATGTTCTAAAAGAATATGTTAAGCCAGCCATTCTTATTCCCATACTATAAAGAACATCAACTAGGTATAACTGATTTCCTATTGCTAAATGTTCAACTGTGGGGAAAAAACCTAGCTTGTTTAAAGAATTTGCTTCCCTAATTTCATCTGGGTTTTTAACAACAACAACTTCATCATGATTATTGTTTATATCAGTAAACATGATTCCAATTTCCTCTAACATTAATTGAAAATCACCAGCAGATGGATGACGTTTTGTAATATTCCCTCTAAATCCATTGGCTGTACATACAGTTGACCAACCACCAGTTTTTGCTGATTCATAACCCCAAGTATATTCTCCAACACTAAGATATTCTTGCAATCGAGTCATATCCTCAGTCAAAACCAAAGGATGTTCATGTAGATCGATCATTATAACTTTATTCATAATTTCAATGTATCGTTCTTCTTCTTGTGGATCCAAACTGATAACTAAGGAATTAATCCTATCTACTTGTTTTGATAATTTTAATCGTTCCTGCATATTACCCACCCCTCTTCTATTTAATGTGTACCTTCTCTTACTAATAAAGGGTCCATTCCTTGCATTCCTCTCAAAAAATTCATTTCACCTCTATGACCATTAAAGTGACCTAACATATGTAGTGAAATAGATTCATCAATTTGTTCAGTACCAGTCCTAGCTTTTACTTCTTTAGATAAATCTGCATCAGTAATGCTTTCTAACAAATCAGCTGTTGACTGCCAAACAAGTTCTTGATATTGGATAAAGTTTTCCATACTAGAAATAGTGACTTTCTGTGCATCATCATCTGATTGACCGTTACCATTACCATCAAATGGCAAACCAGTTTTTTTGGCCCATTCTTCACTCCAAATAGGATCGGTTTCTTTAATTCTCACATTAACAATCATGTCTTCAACTCGTGTTGTATGCCATAAACACCATGCTATCGAATGACTGCCAAAATCAGGCACAAAGTGTATTTGTTCATTTGTACCATTACAGGCATCTCGTAGTGCTCTATGAACAAACGCAAGACTCCATTTAATATGTTCCACTCTACTCATTAAAACTCTCCTTAATATAAATCCATTCATTAGAGATTTTATCATATGGTTTTGATATTTTATCGATAAGCTTTCCTAATTCAGTTAAAGGTTCATCGCAAATAAAATTGTTACAATAATACCCTGTAATGCTATGATCGACTATAGTTTTCCCTTTATATAAAGGGTTTTCTTGTAAATTAGGTAATTCAAATTGGTTTACACCAGAAATTAAAAGGTAAGGATGAAAAAATTGATTTATATCTGATGCCAAACTTAAAATTTGTGTTGAACGCTTTGAAAGTTTTGGATAAGAAATAATTAATTCATTAGGTTTTTGTTGCCTTGCATTAATATAAGAAAGCCAATTGGTGAAAGATAATGAAGCCTTATCGATTAAATCAATAACAGATGTAATATTTAATTCTGATATTGTTTTATAAGATCCATTATTTAACAATAAGGACAACTTGTTTAATACGACTGAAGACATAGAATGAGCAGATGGAATGACTCCATCATGTGAATCTCTTGGTCTAAAGATTAAATCTTTTTGAATATTTGAAGTATCATAAAAGCGACTAGATTCGTTGTCCCAGAATAATTCTATCATCAGTGCTGAAAGATTTTCTGCTTTTTCAATCCATATATATTCAAGAGTTATCGAATGTAGTGTGATTAGAGTGTCTAATAAATAGACATAATCTTCTAAATATCCATATGAGTTTGAAAAATTGTCGGTATGAATTAAATGATTATCTTTCATTAGATTTTTTAAAATATATTCTGTATTTTTAATAGCAATATCCAGATAACGGGTACCAAGAAAAATTGATGCTTTTGCAAAACTTTTTGCCATCATAGCATTCCAAGAAGTTATGATTTTAGTATCTGTAGATGGCTTTACTCGATTATTTCTTTCAATGAATAAAAGATGTCTACATTCTTCTATAATTTTTGAAAGGTTTTCTGGCTGGATGTTAAGTTTGGCTGATAATAATGAATGATCATGTTGTATATGTAAAATATTGGTACCTTCGAAGTTTCCATTTTTTTGCACTCCATAATATTCGCAAAATATTTTACTATTGTCTTTCCCTAATATCTTTTCTATTTCATCTAATTCCCAAGTAAAATATTTGCCCTCGATACCTTCAGAATCCGCATCTTGGCTAGAATAAAATTCACATGAATTACCTGTCATCTCTAATATTATATAATCCAGGGTTTCTTTCACAATTCTTAGATACTGTGTATTCTTTGTGATTTTATAGGCGTCTATATATACTGAAGATATTAAAGCATTGTCATATAACATTTTTTCAAAATGAGGTACAAGCCAAAATTCGTCAGTGGAGTATCTATGAAATCCACCTCCAATTTGATCATAAATTCCACCACAAGCCATACCGTTTAATGTTTGTAAAACCATATCTAGACAATCATGGTTTTTGGTGGAATAAAATATTTCTAGCAAATAATTCAAAATAGTTGGTTGAGGAAATTTAGGGGCCGATCCAAAACCGCCATAATTTTTGTCATATTGATTGCTGAGTTGAAGCAAAGATGAATCAACTATATTTTGACTATCTATAGAATTTAATTCCACATTGTCACTTTCAAAACTTATATGGGTGGTTATTTTATCTGCCAAAGGAGCTATTTCATCATATTTATTGTAATAGGCATTACTCATAGCTTCTAAGACTTGCTTAAAACTCGGCATCCCATGGCGAGGTTCAGGTGGGAAATACGTACCAGAAAAGAAAGGTTTTTTTTCTGGTGTCAAAAAAACTGTCATTGGCCATCCGCCATGGCCATTTTGTGCTAAAACAGCTTGCATATATATACTGTCTATATCAGGGCGTTCTTCACGATCTACCTTAATATTAATAAAATATTTATTCATCAATTCGGCAGTTTCCACATCCTCAAAACTTTCTTTTTCCATTACGTGGCACCAATGACATGAAGAATAGCCAATACTTAGTAATATTGGTTTATTCTGGAGTTTTGATGCTTCTAAAGATTCTTCTCCCCATGGATACCAATCAACAGGGTTTTCAGAATGTTGTAATAAATAGGGACTTGTTTGATTTGCTAATCTATTTGCCATAACAATAAAACACTTTATACAAATATAATTTTCTAGTATTCTTAGTATATACTAGACTTATTTATGAAACATTCATTTTTATAAGGAATTGAATATATGAAATATGATGATTCGGCAAAATTGACGCATATGTCTCATTGCGCCGGTTGAGCTGCAAAATTTAGTCCAAGCGACTTGGAGCAAGTTTTGCTTCATATACCACAACCTAAACATTCATCACTACTAGTGGGAATGGAAAATAACGATGATGCTGCTGTTTATAAATTAACAGATCAAACAGCTATAGTTAAATCTTTGGATTTTTTCCCTCCAATAGTCGACGACCCATACTATTTTGGTTCAATAGCAGTAACAAATGCATTAAGCGATATCTATAGTATGGGTGCCACGCCACTTGTTGGTTTAAATATTGCCTGTTTCCCTAAAACAATGTCTAAAGATATTATTGGCAAAATTCTTCTTGGTGGATATGAAAAAGCCAAAGAAGCCGATGTGGTGATTGCAGGAGGTCATACTATAGATGATCCTGAGCCAAAATATGGTTTAGAAGTTACTGGTATTATCAAACCTGGTTATGAAATCACAAATAATAATGCTATGTCTGGTGATAAATTAATTCTAACTAAACCCCTTGGCACAGGAATTATTACAACTTCAATGAAGAATGGAAAACTAAAAAACGATAGTGCAATTATCCTAAATGCTATTAATGTAATGAATACCCTTAATAGAGATGCTTCCATAGCTATGACAACAATAGGAGTCAATAGCGCAACTGACATAACTGGTTTTGGTTTGTTAGGTCATCTATATAATATGCTAAAAGCAAGTAATAAATCTGCTAAGCTTATATATAATTCTATCCCTATAATTAAAGGTACAATTCAGTTAGTTCAAGAAAATACTCCTGGTGGAACATTAAGTAATAAGCAATCACTCGAAGAACATATAACCTTTGATGATTCTATATATAATGATGAACAAATTCTATTATATGATGCCCAAACTTCTGGTGGTTTACTTATCAGCGTTTCATCTAATAGAGCAGAACAACTAATTTCAGAAATGATAAAAAATAACATAGACGCTAAAATAATTGGTGAAGTAATAGATAACGATAATAAATCTTCAAAGATAATCGTGGGTTAAAATGAAAAAAATACAAGTTCAAATTGAAATTATAAATGAAATGATCAACCATTCTATAGAGGAAAACCCCAACGAATGCTGTGGATTAATCGGAATCAACTCTAATCAAGCGCAAAATGTTTTTAAAATGTCTAATATTGATAAAAGTCCATATCGATACAGAATGGATCCAAAAGAGTTATTAGACACTTTAACCGAAATTGAGAGTGATGGAGGTAAATTATATGCGATTTACCATTCCCATACCCATTCAGAAGCTTATCCATCTGCCACTGATGTACGAATAGCTACTTGGCCCGACGGCACATCCGTATGGCCCAATGTTTATTACTTTCTTGTTACATTACAAGATCTAAACAAACCATATGCTAGAGCATTTGAAATAAATGATGGTGAAATATTAGAAGTTGAAATAGTTAATAGTTAGTTGCTAATTCAATTATTTTATTAGCCAATTCTTCAGTGGTAACAATTTGTTCCTCTTCTTTGCCTATATCTGCAGTCCTATAGCCCTGTGCTAATACGGTATCGACTGCAGCTTCAATTTCCTTAGCCTCTTCTGGAAGACCTAAAGAATATCTTAACAATAAAGCAACACTTAAAATTGTCGCAATTGGATTAGCTTTTCCCTGACCGGCAATATCTGGCGCTGTTCCATGTATTGGTTCGTATAGCCCTTTTGCCTTAATAGATCCATCTGCTGATGGTATACCTGACAAGCTTGCCGAGGGTAACATACCTAGCGAACCTGCCAAAACAGAACCTTCATCTGATAAAATGTCACCAAATGTATTTTCCATTACCATAACATCAAATTGACGTGGGTTTTGAATTAATTGCATAGTACAACTATCAACTAATTGATGCTCTAATTTAACGTCTGGATATTCTGCGCTAAGTTCAATGGCTATTTGCCGCCATAGCCTAGAACTTTCTAAAACATTGGCTTTATCTACAGATGTTAATTTTTTATTTCGACCTCTAGCTAATTCAAAACCAACTCGTAATATACGAGTAATTTCTTTTTCAGTATATTTCAGTGTATCTACTGCAACTCTTCCCCTGGAGTTGGTCCATTGTTTTTTTGGTTTACCAAAATAAAGACCACCTGTAAGTTCACGAATCATGATTAAATCTATATCATCGACAAGTTCTGATTTTAAAGGAATGGAATCTTTCAAAAAAGAGTATGATTTAACGGGTCTTATATTTGCGTAAACCCCAAGGGCCTTTCTAATTGCTAAAAGACCATCTTCTGGTCGTACTTTAGCAGTGGGATCGTCCCATTTGGGTCCACCTACCGCTCCAAATAAGATAGCGTCAGCTTTGCTACTTTTTTCTGCGGTTTCTGCTTTTAGTGCCACACCATAACTATCGATTGCAGCACCCCCGATTATATCTTGTTCAAAGTTAAATGTATGACCAGATTTCTTTGATATTGCATTAAGTAATTTGACACCTTGCTCGACGACTTCTGGGCCAATTCCGTCGCCAGGTAATACCATAACATCGAATTTCACGTAGTTCTCCTTTAAAATAATTATAGAAACTTGTAAGTAAATTTATACCGTATATTCTAGATTAATGCTAGTGGAATATTCCCCTTCAAAATCATTGCATTGTAGCATTATATATACTTGTTCATCTTTACTAAAATCATAATTTATCATCTCACTGGAATCTATAAATATCTTGTCTTTTACAATCATTCCTTTTTCATCAGTATTGTGAATAACATTTAACATACACGACGGGAGAATTATATCGCTATGATTTTTAAAGCCTTCAAGGTATATTTTATTAGGATTGATAATATTTGATTCTTTACCAATTAATGTAATATTTTTTATATAGAAACCTTTATTATTAACCGAATCATCTGTAATATATTCAAACCTTACAAGAAGTTTATCGGTAATATTCAAATTACCAATTAATATTTCTTCATTAATCCAATCTTCTATTTTATTTGTATAATGAGGGCCCAAAGCATAAAAACTAGAACTTTGAGAATTCATTGCAGACGTAGATAATATTTCCCATGAAGATCCTCCATCTTTAGATATTTCAAGATAAACAAGATCAAATTGACCTTCAATATCAAAATAGGTATCAAAATACAAAGAATAGTTGTCCAGATCTTTAATTTCGAACTCAAAAGTTATCATATTATCAATAAGATCCCCGTTACCACTCCACCATATATCATTATTTTCATTCAGTATTTCAGTACTTATTTGTATGGAAGTGTTCTGTGAATCTAGGATTTTATAAAATTGTAATGACAAGGGCAACATTTTTATTGTTTTAGAGTCATTAATTTCAATTACAGGAGTGGTGTTAATAAAATCATCATAAAATGAACAATTTTCTATAATACAATTTAACACTTCTAATCCCCATTCATTTAATAAATCTTTGCTATGATTCTGATAATTATGATTCGTTTTTAAATAATCAATAATTCCTTCGATAGATTTGTTTTCGTACTGTAATAATTCATATAAGTTTAACGGATTAAATCTGTCCTGAAGGTATAAAAAAAAGAAAGTGAAATAACCATATTGTTGCAAATTTGGATTATTAAGATTTGACAATGATATTGGTTTAGAAAAAATATTCGAATCTAATGGCCTTTGTAAACCTACAGAATTTGTAATTAATTCAGCCGTGCCTTCTTTAATCCATGAATTAGAATAGGAGCTAATTTGGGATTGGTACAAATGTGTAAGTTCATGAGTAAGCGTAGATAAAAAAGATTGTTCTCCATTTTTGATTTGATCAATGTCAATGAAAATAACATCGACTTCATTACTTCCGTAATGTACATTAATTGGGTAGTTATTAGAGTCAGAGTAATAACCAGCTATTCCTGGATTTAAATTTGTTATGACTACATAGGTATATGGATTGATGTCTGTATTGTAGAAAACATTAGTTATAATTGGATGTATTTCTGTATTAAATTTCTGAATCCATAGTTCTAATAATTCTGTATTTACATGTTTAATATATTGATTTTCAATATACCAACAATAACGACTATCTTTCATATCATTAGTGATAACTTGTTTTGCAATTATTGGTCGCACTATATATTCATTAATATCGATAACTAAAAACTTTTCGTTTTCTTCAATCTCACATTTTTTGTTTGGAATCAAAAATTCCGAACCTGGACGTTGGATTTCAATATTGTTTAATCTATTAACTAAATTATATAAATCTAACCTACTCGGTTCGATTTTAGTTATATTATTAATCGATATAGTTTCTTTATTTATAAAATACTCTGGGACACCCCAGGATTGAACCAGTAAGGGATATTCTTCAACAGGTCTAGTTATATCTACTGATTCAATAGTTGGAATAGAAACAATATTTGATATAGGGGAAGGAGTAGAAATAATACTAAGTGTAGAGGAGGGAATAGAATTGTCATTTTTTAAAATATTTTCAGTATTCAGGTTTTTTTGAATAGTTTGGGTAGGTATAGGATTAAAGAGATTATTATCTTCGGAAATGTTTATTTCAGCTGTATTACAAGATATGAGAAATAGTAAAGCTGGTATTATAAAATTATGTTTTAATTGAATATCCATTATACTCATTCATTGCTACATCAAAGCCATTTGATAAGATACTGTAAATTACTCGTGGTATTGAATTAATTACTTCATCAATTATTTCTTGCTCTTCAGTTCTAAATTTACCTAATACATAGTTAATAGTATTTTCATTTCGATCTTGACTAATTCCAATACGTATTCTTTCAAATTCATTAGTGCCAAGTTCATTAATAATTGATTTAATCCCATTATGACCTCCAGCACTGCCATTTTTTCTAAGTCGTATTTTACCAACTGGTAAGTCCAAATCATCATATATAATCAGAAATTCGATGTTTTTTCCTAATTTTGAATGAAATTGTTTTAATGATTTACCACTATTGTTCATAAAGGTTGTAGGTTTGATTAAATATATTTCTGTTCCTTGGAAATGAAATGAATTCCATTGAGCTGAATTAGAATTCTTTTTAAGATTTAGTTCAAATTCGTTTGATAATTTATCAATAACATCGAATCCTATATTATGACGTGTGTGATTGTATTTGTTACTAGGATTACCTAAACCAACAATAAGTAATTTATTATTTTCGGTATTAAAGGGTTTTTTACGAAATAATTTATTAAAAAACATATTAAAGCATCTCTAATAATTCTTGTTCGGTAATAATGTTAACATTTAATTCTTTTGCTTTAGTAAATTTAGAACCAGGATCTGCTCCTGCAATTAAAAAATTTGTAACATTTGAGACATTGCTAGTTATTTTCCCACCATTACTATTTATTATTGACTCAAATTCAGATCTGGTATGATTTTCTAATCGTCCAGTAATTACAAAAGTTAATCCCAAGAGTATATTTGATTGATTTTCAATAGTATTATTTGAATATATATTAACACCTAGGTCTCTAAACCGAGTTATTTGGTATATATTATTATCATTAGAAAAATAACTACAAATGCTCAATGCAATTTTTTCACCGATGCCCGGAAAGGCAGTAAGTTTTGATTCATTCATTTCAAAAAGATCAAATATATTATTAATATTACGAGATAAAAGATTTGACACTTCAGAGCCCACAAATTTAATACCTAACGCTGATATTAAGCTATAAAGAGGTCTTTGTTTAGACTCTTGAATAGATGAAATTAAATTATTTGTTGAAAGTTGCTTGAATCCTTCAAGAGATATTATTTGATCAAAAGTTAGTTCATATAAATCAGCAGGAGTATTTAACAATTTTGAATTTATTAAGGATCGTATAGTTTCTTCACCTAGTCCTCTAATATCCATACAATTTTTACTTACAAAATGGATTAAATGATTTTCAAATTGATCAGGGCATTCTGAATTGATACAGTAATAATTAACATCATCCGAGTATTTATATATTTGGGAGTTACATGAAGGACATTCAGTAGGCATTGTAAAGACTTGTTCATTTCCTGTCCTTTTTTCTAAAACAGGACCTAATATTTGAGGTATGACATCACCTGAACGACGTATATATACAAAGTCATTAACACGAATATCTTTTTTTTGAATATCTTCATAATTATGCAATGTTGCATTCTTAACAGTTACTCCACCAATTGCTATAGGATCTAATTCTGCAAAAGGGTTTAAACTACCGGTTCGTCCTACATTTATGCCAATTTGAATTAATTTTGTTATTTCTGTCTTTGCTGGGTATTTGTAAGCTATTGCCCAACGTGGTTCTCTTGCAACAGCTCCTAATACATTTTGTTTTTGGTAGGAATCTACCTTGATTACTATACCGTCCGTATCGTAGTTAAGTGAATTTCGCATTTCTGTCCAATAAGCATAATAATCAGCAATTTCTACGACTGAGTTTATAATTTTTCGATGTTCATTAATATTAAATCCTTGAGATTTTAACCAATCTAGTGTTTCGCTATGAGTTTCATATTCATGAATTCCAATAGTAGTGCCGATACCATAGATAAAAATATCTAGTGGGCGCTTTGCAGTTATTTCTGGATCCAACTGTCTTAGAGATCCTGAAGCTGTATTCCTGGGATTTGAATAAGGTTGTAATCCTTGTAATTCTCTTTGTTTATTAAAAGAATGGAATTGATCTAAAGGGCAATAAACTTCTCCTCGAATATCAATCAGAGAATTATTACTAGATTTAATATTGTGCGGTACATTTTTCAGAGTTTTTATATTATTAGTTATATTCTCACCAATAATACCATTACCTCTTGTAGATCCAGTAGTTAATGAACCATTTTCATATATTATTGAAACTGCAAGACCATCAAATTTCAATTCACATTGCATTTCAAATGAATCATCATCTAACAATCGACTTATACGGGAATACCATGCCTCCAATTGTTCATTATCAAAAACATTTCCTAAACTTAACATCGGAGATTTATGATTAACTTTAGCAAACTGATCTAAAGGAGGACTACCGACTTTCTGAGTTGGAGATTGGGGAGACACTAAATGGGGGTGTAAGTCTTCGAGTGTTTTTAGTTCATTAAATAATTTGTCGTATTCAGAGTCAGAAATTTCAGAATCATTTAATTGATAGTATTGAATATTATAAAATTCAATCAATGATCGTAATGAATCTATTTGTTTATTTATACTCTCATCTGTCATGATTATTATTCGAATTGTTATTGTATTGCAGTTAAATACTATTTATAGTTATTCATTATTCATTTAAATTACCAATATATTATACCAATAACAAATACTATAAATCTCTATTAAAGGGGATTACGTGATCAATGTACTAAATGACATCGTTATTTTAGATGCTTCAAAGGGTATTGCTGGACCATATTGTTCTATGTTGCTTCAAAATATGGGCGCTAGAGTTATTAAACTTGAATTTGAACAATATCCAGAAGCAAGAAATGATGTGCGTTATCAATTATGGAACCGTGGGAAAGAACAATTTTGCCTTAATCTTGAAAAACCAGATTCCAAATCTATTTTATCTCAACTTATTAACCTTTCTGATGTAATTATCCTTGATGGTATTGAATCAGAACTTTCAAAAAATGAATTCGATTATGAATCAATACGGAATCTTAAAGAAAATATAATATATACCATCATTCCTCCTTTCTCTTCAACAGGCCCTTACAAAGAAAGACATGGTAATGAATATTCAGTTGGAGCTGCTTTTGGACTAATGGGCGATCAAGGAGATGATGGAATACCGGAATTTGTACGAGTGCCTACTGCTGCTTATGGTGCTGCATTTAATTGTAGTTATCATATAACTGCAGCTCTTTTATGGAAAGAACTATATAATGAAGGTAAAAAAATTGAAATTTCATTATCCCATAGTGCTATGGTTATGCAAAGTGCTCAATTTATGACAGGTATGAACCTACCAACAAGAAAACCAATAATACGTGACGGAATAAGAGCTGGAGTTCCTATATATAGATTATTTAAGGCCAAAGATGGTTGGTTTTTTCTTGCTGGTGGTAACCCATCATTTTGGAATAAATTATGTATGGGATTAGAACTTGAAGAACTTGTTATTGATGAAAGATTTATTGACGCTCCTTGGGGAATTCCCAGTGAATATCATCTAGAACTTGCAGAAATATTTGAACCTATATTCAAGGAAAAGACATTAGAATATTGGGAACAATTTATGAAATTAACAGATATACCATTTGCCAAAGTAGGGACAAAAAGTGAATATATCACTCATGAACAAATGTCACATAATAAAACAATTGAATCGGTCAAAAATAATAATTTAGGAAATACCAAACAGATATCCAACATAGTATATTTTGATGGGGCCAAAACTGAAATAAATCCTTTAGTTAAACCTACAGGTTATGATAATTACAATATATTAACTGAAATTGGATATACACAACAAGAAATAACTCGTTTTATAGATACAGATATATGTTATGGAAACAATGAATAATAAATTATTACAATCCTTCAGGGTACTTGATCTAGCTGGATATATTGCAGGAGCATACTGTTCTGGATTACTTGCCGACTTAGGCGCAGATGTTATCAAGGTTGAATCCTTTGACGGAGATGGGTTTAGAGCACTTGCAGGCTTTGAGACATGGAATAGAAGTAAACGAGGAATAGCAGTAAATTTACAACATCAAGAGGGAAAAGACATTATTTATGAAATTTCTAAAATTAGTGACTGTGTTGTTCAAAATTACCGTTATGGAGTAGCAGAAAAATTAAGTGTAGATTATGAAAGTATACTTAAATACAACAAAACTATTACATATTGCACAATTAATGCATATGGAACCACTGGCCCCTATAACAAAACTCCAGGATTTGACCCATTATTTCAAGCAATGAGTGGCAGTATGGTCTATCAATCTGAAAATGAAGATAGACCAGCATTTATGCGTGTTGCTCTATCTGATTACACAGCGGCCTTACTTGGGGCATGGTCGGTATGCTTAGGTTTATTCGATAGAAGTAAAACTGGTAAACCACATAATGTTGAGACATGTTTAATGAATACAATTATGGCAGTACAAGCAGCAGAATTTTTCTTTATTGACAATAAACCCTGGGAATTGGAATCAACACATGATAATTTAGGAATTAATGAATATAAACATTTATACCAATGTAGTGATTCATGGATATATTTAGATGCTTTAAATCAAGAAAATTTCAACCTAATCAAAAGCTCCACTAACTCATCATCACAAGAAGATTTTATCAAGCATTTATCGACCATTGAATCAAATAAGGTTATAGAATTAGTACGAAAATATGATGGTTTTTGCGAAAAAATTAGCACCACAAAACAATTAATGGAAAATCAATTTTTAGCTGACCATTCAATGCAAATTTCCGTAATGTCACCAACCTATGGGGAAATCAAACAATCAGTACACCCTGCGATAATAGATAATAAGCATTTACAAACCAGCAAAGCTGCCCCACAACTAGGAGAAGATACAGATACAGTTTTACGTGAATTAGGTTATTTAGAAACAGATATAATTAAACTCCGAAATGGGAGAGTTATACTATAATTTCTGATATTTGAAAAAGAGGTTTAGTATTTGTAAAATTCGCACTATCTATAATAATTGCTTTAGCCGTTTGTATGAAAGCATTATGAACATTTTCAATAGATTCAAATTTGAAATTAGTAATAGCATGATATTTCGGCGGTGTTTCCGGGTTAGTATCTGATATTCCTGATTGCATTTCAATTCCAACTAACCCTAAAGGATTTAAAAGATTTTTTAAATTTTTATAATGACTATCAGCATAATAAATATTATCAAAATCTGTTTGATTTGTGTTTGGAAAAAACATACTAACAACAATCATAAATAATTACTAAATAGCTTTTATTTCTTTGAGATTTTCTATAGCTTTATCATCATAGCCTAATGAATTAAGTATTTCTTTGTTATGAGCACCTAGATCTGGTGCTATACCAGGTTTACTTGGTGTTTCCGAAAGTTTCCATGGTGTTCCATGAATTTTCAGCGTCTCTCCATTTGGATATGACATCGTTTGTACATAACCGTTAGCTATCATGTTAGGATCTTCAGATGCTTCTAACATGCTGTTAACTGGTGCTGCTACCATGTCAGCTTCTCTTAATAATCTTACCCAATGATCTCGTTTGTTAGTTGCAAACAATTCTGATAACTGATCCAGTATCTTGTTTTTCTTTTCATCAGATTCAA
>JAKUQA010000013.1 GCA_022450525.1 Dehalococcoidia bacterium
TAAAAAATAAATTGAAATCTGTCAATAAGGATTCTTTGCTATTCCATGCTTCAAACAATCATTTATCAAATTGGCTTGCAGCAAGAGGAGAATTACAACTTTCATCAAAATTTAGAAAAATTAAAATTGAAGACTTTGATAATGCAGAAGATAGAAGAAAATATTATTTAAAACTAATTGATGAATCTATTATCAATCGCAAAAAAGAATCAATAGTTGAATTTTCAAATGTTAAAAAAGACTACTCTCATAATTTTATTAGAATTGGGAAAGGATCCTTGGGTGGAAAAGCAAGAGGATTAGCATTTGCTCCATACTCAGATTTATTATGGTTTGAAACCTCACATCCAAGTCTAGAAGAAGCCAAAGAATTTGCAGATGCCATTCATGCTGAATTTCCAGGTAAAATGATGGCTTATAATTGCTCACCTTCATTTAACTGGAGAGCAAATATTGATGAAAAAACTACTGCAGAATTTAGAGACCAACTAGCTGAGATGGGTTATAAATATCAATTTATCACTTTAGCTGGTTGGCACATGCTAAACCTAAATGCTTTCGAACTAGCTCAAGAATTTAAGGAAGAAGGAATGCCTGCATACGTACGCTTACAAGATAGAGAATTTTCTCAAGAAGAAAATGGTTATACAGCAACTAAACATCAGCAAGAAGTTGGAGCAGGATTTTTTGATAAGGTTATTATGTCCATAACTGGAGGAGATTCAGCTACCACAGCACTAGCAGGATCTACTGAAAGTGGACAATTTAATTAAAATATAGCAATTATACATAGAAAAAAACCAACACTATCGTTTGAAACTAAAAGGATATGTGTTGGTTTTTTGCATTTACGGGTTCGAAATAGGATGATTTTATGCTAAAGTGACAAAAATTTAGAATCGATAGGAGTGATATGGCTAATAAATATAACACCATAACTTTAGAAAAATCTGAATCAATTGCAACTATTACTTTAAATAGACCTGAAAGACTAAATGCAATTAACATTGAACTTGGATACGAATTTCTCGATGCATTAAATGATTGTGAAATGGATGATAATGTAAGATGTATCATTCTCACTGGTACTGGACGTTCATTTTGTGCTGGAGATGATCTAAAAGGAATGGAAAATGATAAATTCCCTAGAGAAACCGGACCAGATGAAGTGAAACACTATACATTTGGTGCAAACCGTTGGACTTTAGTAGTCAATGCAATGAGACGTCTTGCAAAACCAATTATTGGAAGTCTTAGAGGTCATGCCCATGGCGGAGGATTTAATCTTGCAATGGGGACAGATATCCGTATAGCATCAGATACTTTAGATATGGCCATACCCTTTATTAAATGGGCACAAGCTACTGGAGCAAATCAATTACACTACCACATTGGTATAGGTTTAACTTTGGAACTAGCATTTACAGGTGATTCAATAAATGCTGAACGAGCAGAAAGACTCGGATTAATTAATAAAGTTGTTCCTGATGACAAACTAGAAGAAGAGACATTAGCGTTTGCAAAAAGATTAGCAAACGGTCCAACAAGATCTATAGGATTAACTAAATCAGCCATCTATAAAGGATGGAATAAAGACCTAGATACTGCATTTGATTATCAAGGTATAGCTCAAGTTTTTGCTAGACAATCCGACGATCATGCTGAAGGAAGACTCGCTTTTTCAGAAAAACGTAAACCAGAATTTAAAGGACAATAGAGAATTTGAATAAAGATCCTAAATTATTAGAAGCATTAAATGTGATTGAAATTGGGCAGCATATTGCTGCTCCTTTTGCATCAAAATTACTAGCTGACTTAGGTGCGAATGTAATAAAAATTGAACCTATAGAAGGAGATATAGCAAGACAAATAGGTCCATTCCCTAATGACATAACTAACATAGAAAAAAGTGGGCTTTTTCTCTCATTAAACACAAGTAAACTTGGTATTACTTTAGACTTTGATAATGAGGAACATATAAAACATTTATATACTCTTTTAGAAACCACTGATGTTTTAATTGAAGATCAATCATATCAACTCAATTCAAACTTTAAATTTGATTATGATAAATTAACAAAAATGTTTCCTAAGTTGATAATTACTACAATTACTCCATTTGGTTTAACTGGTCCTTACAAAGATTATAAAGCTAATGATTTAATTCTTTTTCACATGAGTAGCTATGCTCATATAATCGCAAGTTCTGTTGAAGATCCAAATCAAGAACCACCAATTAGGGCTGGTGGACACCAATCTGAATTTGTTTCTGGTTTATCAGCAGCAACTGCCACAATGATTTCAGTCTTTAGTCAATTACAAACTACCCAAGGTACCCATATAGATATTTCAAAACTTGAATCCATCACAATGATGCCTCAAGGGCCATTAGCTGATGCAGCATTTTCAAAAAAGCGCCAATCAAGAAAAGCAAGTGATAGAAAAGTTGGAGCCATTGTTGCAATGCTCCCTACTATTGACGGATATATCACAATTTCTCCTAGAGAAGATCACCAATGGGAGGCTTGGTTAAAAATTATTGGCAACCCTGAATGGTCTTTAAAACCTGAATATGATACTCGAAAAGCTAGACAAACAAACTGGGTCGATCTTGAAAAATTGCTTTCAGAATGGACATGTACAAGAAAAAAAGAAGACATTTATCGCGCATGCCAAGACGCACATGTTCCAGCTTTCCCTGTAAATACTGCCGCAGATTTATATAAGTCTAAACAATTAAACAGCCGAGAGTTTTATCAGAAAATTGATCATCCAATTGCAGGAGTTTTACCTTATACTAGTTTCCCTTATAAACTGTCACAAGCCACTCTCGAAATAAAAGGACCCGCCCCAACTCTTGGTCAACATAACAAGAGTATTCTCAATATCAACTAAATAGTTATCTTATACAAGGATATACTTTACATACATATAACTTATTTGTAACAGGAATTTAACATTCTTTCTATAGATTGATTCACAATGATTATTCTAGAAAATACTATGGGGATTAGGAGGAATTTATGGATTCTGGATCAATAGCATGGATGTTAATGGCATCGGCATTAGTATTATTAATGACACCTGGCTTAGCTTTCTTTTATGGAGGTTTAGTTCGCGGGAAAAATGTTATATCGACTGTAATGTATTCTTTTATTTCATTAGGAGTAATTAGTGTTGTTTGGGTTTTATGGGGATACACACTTGCTTTTGGTGAAGGTGGCAATGCTTATATAGGATCACTTTCAAACTTTGCACTTAATGGAGTTGATACTCCTGATGAACAAGTATTTGCTATTTTTCAAATGATGTTTGCAATTATCACACCAGCACTTATTACTGGTGCATTTTGTGAAAGATTTAAATTTAAAACATATTTAGTATTTCTAGTTCTTTGGGTAACAGTGGTATATGCACCTATAGCACACTGGGTTTGGTATTCAGATGGCTGGATTGCAAAGCGAGGTGCTCTAGATTTTGCTGGTGGCGCAGTTGTTCACATTAATGCAGGTATGGCAGCCATTGCAGCAGCTGCATTAGTAGGAAGAAGAAGAAATATTGAACAAGGTATAGAACCTCATAATGTACCATTTGTAATTCTAGGAGCAGCACTGCTCTGGTTTGGTTGGTTTGGTTTTAATGCCGGCTCAGGCTTAGCAGCAAATGGTCAAGCAGTGAGTGCTTTTCTAGTCACTAATACTGCTGCAGCAACAGCTATGGTTGTATGGGTAATACTCGGAATGTCGCATGGTGGAAAAGTTAGTGGTGTAGGTGCTGCTACAGGTGCGATTGCAGGGTTAGCAACTATTACACCAGCTTCTGGATTCGTTGGTGTAGATTCTGCCCTAATCATAGGTGTAATTACTGGAATTGTAACGTTTTATGCAGTCTACTTTAAAAATAAAGTTAACCTAGACGATGCATTAGATGTTTTCGCCGTTCACGGTATTGGTGGAATTATTGGTGTAATAGCAACAGGAATTTTTGCTGAAAAAGCTATCGGTGGAACAGAGGGTTTAATTGAAGGCTCATCGACACTATTAGTAGAAAATATCATACTTGTTATTGTAACTGTTGTTTATTCTTTAATTGTAACTTTAATCCTACTAAAAGCATTGGATATCATACCAGGTTTAGGTTTGCGATCAGATGAATCTGAAGAAGATCAAGGATTGGATGTCAGTGACCACGGTGAAAGAGGTTACGTTGCAGATGGTGCAGATAATTAAATTTAATTAACTACTTCTTCACGCCTAATTTAAGTTCTAAAGCACTTAAAAGATTTGTGAATGAGTTGGCAAATTGTTTAACACCGTCAACAAGTAACTTATTAGTTATTTCATTAATATTAATGTTAAAGTCTGACAACTGATTCAAGCTATTCCTCGCTTGATCTAACCCTGTTTGGATTGTGTTGTCAGCTTTACCATGATCTATAAAAGCTTCAAAGGTAATTTGCGGCATAGTATTGATAGTAAAATTACCAATTAATGAATCTACATATACTAAATCACTATAATTTGGGTTTTTTGCACTTGTGCTTCCCCATAATAATCTTTGTACCCTGGCACCTTTCATGTTTTCGCTCATAAAGTCCTGTGAAGAAAACGTTTTATCAAATTCATCATATGCAACCTTAGCATTAGCAATAGCAATTTCCCCTAGAAGATGACTTGTATCATCTTTAGAATTATTAAGTATTGTATCTATTGCTGTATCAATCCTACTTATAAAAAATGAAGCAACAGAATAGATGTGATCTACATCCTGACCTTTTTCAATTCTCTTTTTAATTCCATTAATATAGGCGTTTTGAACATTTTTATATTGTTCTACAGAAAAAATCAAAGTCACATTAATGTTTACCCCTTCAAAAATAAGTTGTTCAATTGCTAATATCCCCTCACTAGTTGCAGGTACCTTAATAAGTACATTAGGTTTATTAAGTCTATTAAATAAATACTTCGCTTCCTCAATAGTTGCTTTTGTATCATATCCAATGAGTGGGCTTACTTCTAATGAAACATATCCATCTTCACCATGAGTTTCATTAAAAATTGGAAGCAAAATATCAGCCGCGTCACTAATATCTTTACAAACTAAATCTTCATACACCTTAAAGGTATCACTTTTATCAAGTATGTCATTTATTTGCTTATCGTATGAATCACTTGCGAGTGAATTTTCAAAAATACTCGGATTGGAAGTAATTCCAGTAATTCCTAAATCCAATAGTGATTTTAATTCACCAGATTCAATAATATCTCTACTTAAATTATCTAACCAAAGTGACTGTCCTATAGATCCCATTTTGCTCATTAATTGATTCACGACATACTCCACAAGTTCTCAGTATTTATGCTTAAAAATCACCTTAATTGTATAACGAACTAAGATCTATAAAAAGCCTAGAAAGAAAAAATTTAATTTGTTACAATGCTAAAACTATTAAATGTAAGCCAATTTATAAACTCACCCAAACAAGGAGGATCTATGTCAGCAGAAGTAGGACAACCAGCCCCAGAATTAACATTAATTAATAATGAACGACAACCTGTAACACTTGCAGATATAAAAGGAAAAACAACAGTTTTAGCATTTTTCCCAGGAGCTTTTACAGGTGGATGCCAACAAGAAGCTTGTACATTTAGAGATGCTCTTTCTGAATATAATAATCTTGGAGCACAAGTCTATGGAATAAGCGTAGATTCCTTTTTTGCGCAAAACGCCTTTGTAAACGAAAATGACTTAAATTTTCCTTTTCTAAGCGATTACTCAAGAAAGACTATTGAAGACTATGGAATTGCTGTAAATGACTTTGCAGGAATGCCTGGATACACTACCTCAATGAGAGCAGTATTCGTTATAGATTCTGAAGGAACAATACGTTATAAAGTTGCAGTTGCTCCACCTGAACAACCAGACTTTGATGAAATAAAAAACGCAGTTAGCCAAATATAAATTAGTGTCTACGGGGGTATGGTATGGTATTGAATTTAGGAGATAAAGCACCTGATTTTAATTTAAAATCAACAGATGGGTCAAACATTTCCCTTGACTCCTTGAAGGGAAATAAAACTATCCTATATTTCTACCCAAAAGACGATACCCCTGGTTGCACTATAGAAGCATGCGAATTTAGAGACTCTAATGAGGAATTACAAAATTTAAATGTTACAGTACTTGGTGTTAGTCCAGATGACGAAGAATCTCACCAACAATTTACCAATAAATTCGATTTAAACTTCCCTTTATTAGCTGACCCTGGCGCAGAACTTGCAAAAACATACGGTGCGTGGGGTGAAAGAGAACGTCAAGGTAAGATTATAGTTGGAATTTTAAGAACAACCTTTGCAATCGACGAAGATGGTTATATATCTAATATCTGGCCACAAGTAAGTCCTGAAGGACATGCAAAAGAAATCATTGACTGGGTAAAAGAAAATTAATTTCTACTCAAAACATTATCTAACTTGATTCTCCAAAGCATAAATGTCCCGACCAGTAATATAATTAATAGAGAAAACACCCCAAACCTTGGATCTATTAAACCTGCAACAATACCATATAAAATTGGACCTATTGTTGCAGAAAATCGACCTACGAATCCAAAAAATCCAAAAAACTCCCCGGATTGTTCTTTAGGTATGATTACTGCAAAAAGACTTCTAGCTAATGCCTGACTTCCTCCCATAACAAATCCAACAAATACTCCTAAAAATATCCACTGCAATGAAACACTGATACCTAAAGGCTCCCATAAAATACTTCTCATCAACTTGGGCCACACAGAAAGAGAATCATTCAAAATTGATTTGTGTGAGCCGCCAATTCCAGAAATTGCTTCAGCTCCACCATCAATATATAAAGAATAAGGAGACAAATTTTCTTCTAAAACAATTTCCTTTATTTCTTTCACATTATTTTGATCTACCTGATCCCCAACATTATAATTTTCTAAAACGTCAAAAGCTTTTATTGGTTTTTCTATTGAGCTAGGTATTACAACTATTTCATATGTTGATTCATTTAAACTTTTTATTTGGATATCATAATCAGATTGTTTTTCAGGAGTTAATGGTGCAAATCCAAGAGCAATTACAACAATAAATGCCCAACCTAGTAAAGCTATTAATAGTGCTTTTTGGGAACCAATTTTATTGGCAAACACACTAAAAGCCATAGCCCCAGGTGCAGCTATGAATTGGATAATTAATATTGTTACCATATTAATTTGCAGCGTTACTCCCAAAACATCAGGTCCAAATGCCCCAGCAACGCTAATAATCGTTTGTATAGCATCATTAAAAATAAGATATGCAATAAGGTATAAAAATACAGTTCGAAACTTTGAAACTTTTTTCAAAGTACTTATAACTTGGCTAAATGCCTCAGATACAGTCATTTTTTCGTTTGTATATACAGAATCTACTTCTGGTTCTGGAACATTCTTGAATGTAATTAATGCAGATGCATACCACCAGATAGCAACAGAAGCCATAGAAAGTCTTATAACAAAGTCAGAAGATTCAAAATATATTATTACTACTAGGTGAATAGCAAGCAGTAGTCCTCCACCTATATATCCATATGCAAAACCTAAACTACTTACATAATCTATTGACTCCTCGCTAACAATTTTAGGAAGTAATGCATTATAAAAAACCCATGCACCTAAGAAACCTGCATTGGCTAAAGTTGCACACATAAGCAACCAAGCCCATTCGGAGCCTGTATATACTGAAAAGAACAAAAGAAGAGTTGCAAAACATCCTATATAAGTATAAAAAACAAGAATTTTCTTCTTGATTTTTCTCGTATCTGAAATAGCTCCAAGAATAGGACTCGAGAAAGCAATAACAGCTGTGGCAAAGGCAATAGCTAATGCCCATATAGAACTTGCTGTAAAAGTAAACGGGCCAAAATCAAGACCCTGTGGATATGCATCTTTAAATATAGCAACAAAATAAGGAGGTAAAATAGCCACCATTATGCTTGTAGAGAAAGCAGAGTTCCCCCAGTCATAAAAGCACCATCCGCGAATAATTTTTCGCTGCTCTTGTGGGAAATTACTTAAACGACCTAACACTATATTTTCTCCTATTCTTGTAGTTGTATCGTGTTTTTTACCTTTATAGTTAATAATCGTGCAAAACACAACACAAAAAATATTAATAACTACTTAACATTATGTAAATTGCATTCTAGAATCACTTTTATGAATAAATTACCATTAGAAGGCATACGAGTAATAGATTTTAGTTGGATCATAGCTGGCCCAACATGTACTAGAATGCTTGGCATGATGGGAGCAGAAATAATAAAAATTGAAAGTCATAGAAGGCCTGATCCTACAAGAGTAGGCGGTGGTGGAAACTTTCATTTTTTAAATCAATCCAAAACTTCTTTGAGTCTTAATCTACGTACTGAAGAAGGTGTGGATATCGCTAAAAAACTTATATCAATTAGTGATGTTCTCGTAGAAAATTATGCCAGTGGTGTAATCGAACGTATAGGGCTCGGATATGAAGATATCAAAGCAAATAACCCTAACTTAATTATGGTTTCATCTTCAGGTTTAGGACACTCAGGACCTGATAAAGATCATGTAGCTTACGGAACATTACTCCAATGCTTCACTGGATGGAGTTATCAGACTGGTATACCTGAAAAACCACCCATGATTGGTGGTGTTTGGGCAGATCCATTAACTGGAATGATGCAAACATTCCTAGTAGCTAGTTGTCTATCGGGACGATATAGAACAGGATTAGGCCAATATGTTGATTTTTCCATGGCAGAGGCAAATACTACCTTATTACAGGAATCCTTGATGAATTTTTTTATGAATAAAAAAATTATTGAAAGGAACGGAAATTATGAGACAAATATTGGTATTCATGACCTTTTCCCCTGTAAAGGATTCGATTCTTGGATTGCTCTAGTTATAGAAAATGATGAAGACTGGAATACATTTTGTGAATTATCACAAATCCCTGAATTAAATAAATATAATTCTAATGAAAAGAGATTAGAAAATAGAGTGCAATTAACTCATGACATTTCGGTCTGGACAAAACAATACAATAAATTTGACCTGATGGAAAAACTTCAGGCAAATGGTATTATGTGTGGCGCATCTATGGATAGTTTAGAAGTTATAGAGAATAAACATCATTTGGATAGAAATTTTGTCAGCGACTACATTCATAAAGATTATAAAGATATTAAACTACCCAATGTTCCATGGACACTAAATAATGCTCCTGAAACAAAAATAACTCCTGCTCCAGAACTAGGCTCTAGTAATAATTATATCCTACACGACCTTTTAGGTATCGAACAAAAGAATATTGATAAAATGGTCGAGGAACAAATCATTTATTAAGGTGTGATTGTATCAAGATATGAATGATAGTTCCGTTTAGTTTCATCTAAATGGTCTCCACCAAACTTTTCAAGCATGCTTTCAGCAATTACACATGCAACCATTGCTTCACCAATAACTGCACAAGTAGGAACAAACGTTATATCGCTTCTTTCAAAATGAGCTTTATCAACAAATTCTCCAGTATGTAAATCTACTGTTTCTAATCCATTAATTATTGTAGCAATAGGCTTAACTATAGCATTAATAACCACTGGTTCACCATTACTCATACCACCCTCTACGCCTCCAGCATTATTAGTTTTCCTGGACCATGTACCATTTCCTGGTTTACCACTATCTTTATTCCATTTATCTTTAGGTAAAATTACATCGTGAACCTGTGAACCAAAAAGGTCTGCCTGACTAAATCCTGCACCAAACTCAACACCTTTTACAGCATTGATACTCATCACAGCGCCAGCAAGTTTAGTGGTGATTTTCCTATCCCATTGTATGTGAGTTCCCAAACCTATTGGTAAACCAGTTGCGACAATTTGAATTATACCACCTGCACTGTCTCCATTAGCCCTAGCTTGATCGATAGTCTCAATCATTTCAGATGCCTTTTCAGAATCAAAACATCTCACTGCCGCAAGTTTAGATCCGGCAGGATTTTCTTGATGAAACGGTGCTTCTTCTAACAAGTCCCAATTGAATTTGCCTGTATAATTTGAATGAACACCACCAATACAAGTTACATGAGAATGAACTTCTATATCGAATTCTTCTAAAAATCTTTTTGCTATAGATCCAGCAGCAACTCTAGCAGCACTCTCCCGAGCACTTGATCTTTCTAGTATATTTCTCGCATCATCTTGATGATATTTCAGAGTACCTGCAGTATCAGCATGACCTGGTCTAAGCTTGGTAAGCTTTTGGTATTCAACATCAGTGGGATTTATGCTCATTTCATCAGTCCAATTAACACCATCTGGTCCTGTTCCAGTAGACCAATCTCGATTTTCAATCCACATTGCAACAGGACTACCCATAGTAACACCATGTCGAACTCCAGATAAAATTTCAGCAAAATCTGTTTCTATTTTCATTCTGCCTCCACGGCCATATCCAACTTGTCGTCTAGCCATATCAGCAGCAATATATTTTTCACTAACAGGAATACCTGCTGGTAATCCTTCTACTATCACTGTTAAACCTTTACCATGTGATTCTCCAGCAGTTAAAAATCGAAACATTTTTGTATTCTCCTAATATAAATTTCTTTTCAGGTTTATCATTATACCAAACAATAAAATAATTTTTCGTATATAATTAATATTTTAATAATTGATAACAATATTATGTTAATTAGAGACTATATAAAAGAGTTGATTTTAGAAAGTATAAACTCTTGTCATAAAAACGGAATATTACCAATATTTGAAATAGATCAAATTGAAGTTGAAAGACCTCAAAACACAGATAATGGAGATTTTGCAGTAAGTTTACCTCTGAAACTTACTAAGGTATTAAAATCCAATCCCTTAGAAATTGCTAACACCTTAACCACATATATAGATAATGAAAAAGCAAATATAGTTTTTGATAAAATTTTAGTTGCCCCACCTGGATTTATAAATTTTTATTTAAGTCAGAATTGGGTACAAAAGCAACTAGAAGAAATCTTAAAATCAGGTAAAGATTATGGAAATATCACAAAAATAAATCCAAAAAATATCCAAATAGAATTTGTTAGTGTTAACCCTACAGGTCCTTTACATGTTGGTCATGCTAGGGGTGCAGTTCTAGGAAGTAGTTTGGCAAGTATAATTCAAGCTTCCGGAGATATAGTATCAAAAGAATATTATATTAATGATGCTGGAAATCAAATTGACTTATTTGTTCAATCAGTATATTCAAAATATTCCACTTTAATTGGACATGAATATCCAATGCCTGAAAATGGATATATGGGTGATTATATTGAAGATATCGCCCAAGAAATACACGATGAAAACAATTCAAGAAAATTAAATGAAAAAGAAATTAAACCTATCGCTTTAGACAAAATGCTTTCAAATATACGATTAGATCTTTTAAATCTTAATGTTGAATTTGACAATTGGTTCTCTGAAAAATCTTTATTTACCAGTGGGGAATTCGATGACACTATGAATCAGTTTAAAAAAGATCAACACTCATTCTCTGAAAATAATGCTATCTGGTTTAAAGCAACAGATTTTGGGGAAGAAAAAGATCATGTGTTAATTCGTACAAATCTTGAACCAACTTATTATGCAACAGATATCGCCTATCATAGAAATAAATTCCTTATAAGAAAGTATGACAAAGTAATCGATATATGGGGAGCAGATCACCATGGTCACATATCCAGATTAAAATCCGCATTAGAAGCTATAGGGGTAGATCGATCTAAACTTAATATCTTACTCTATCAATTAGTAAGCCTTAAGCAAGGCGATGATAAAGTTCGAGCTTCAAAAAGAGCTGGAACTATTATTACAACAAATGAATTAGTTGAAGAAGTTGGATCAGATGCATGTAGATATTTCTTTATTTCTAGATCACCAGATAGTCATATGGATTTTGACATTGATCTTGCACAAAAAAAATCTTCGGATAATCCAGTATTTTATATTCAATATGCTCATGCTCGTGCATTTTCAATACTAAAATCTGCAGCGGATGAAGGTATTAAGTCCAATAAAGGTAACATAGCATTATTGGGAAACGAACATGAAATAAATTTACTTAAAAAATTTACAGAACTATCAGAAATTATACAGATTTCTGCTGATCGTTATGAACCTCATCATCTGGCAAAATACTCATTAGAGTTAGCAACATTATTTCACCTTTTCTATCAAAATTGTAGGGTTATTGACGAAAAGCAAAGCAATGAAATTAGCAGTACAAGATTAAAATTGGTAGGTGGATTTATAACAGTTATAGGAAAATGTCTAGATCTAATGGGAATGTCAAAACCAGAATCTATGTAAGAACTATATAATTATCCTTCTAAACCACCTTCTGCCTTATAATTTTTACCTCGTTGAGTATAATGAGAAGCTGTTCGTTTAATTAATTCATGATGTTTTTCAGTAGTTTCTCCACGTGGCTTACCAGGAATACCAGTAACAATAGTTCTTTCAGGTATTCTAGCCTCTTCAAGTACAACAGAGCCTGCAGCTATTATTGATAATTCTCCTACTTCAACTCCATCGTTAACCACAGCGCCGTTACCTACCAAACAATTATTGGATAAAATTCTGCCATGCCAAACTACAGCATGGCCAAGAGTTGAATCGTCACCAATCCAAGAATCAGCATCGGAATGAACAACACTATTATCCTGAATATTAGTTCTCTTACCGATTTTGATTTTTCCGCTATCTCCACGAATAATAACACCAGGTAAAATCATGGTATATTCATCAATTTCAACATCTCCAATAACATATGCGAATTCACTAACAAATGCTGTTGGATGAATCTTAGGTTTTTTCCCTTGGAATTCTCTAATCAAAGTAATCCTCCTTAATGAATGAGTGTCATTATTTTCAATAATAAATTAGTAACGTCATTATAAAGTTTAGTACTTACTATTACTACTATTTAATTTAAAGAAACCTTTATATACAAAAAAATTGATAATTAGTTAATATTACAATGTATAAATAAATTGTATACATGAGTAGAATAATGACATTATGAAAGATAAGAAATATGCTATATTAAGACTCAGATCTAGAACACATGACCGGCTAAAAATTCTAGCAGAAATACAAGACAAGTCTATTATTGATCTAATTGATGAATTAACCGATTTCATGGATCAGTATATACTCAAACAAGAAAAAGAAACTGATATAAATCAATTTGATTGGGAACGATATATTATCGATAAATATGACGAGAATATATGGAAATCAAATAAGGATATTATAACTAAAAGTAAAGAAGAACCAATATTACGACTGGTTAATAAACATATTCTTAATCCTAAAATAAAAACAAAGAATTCTAATCGCCCCTCAACTGGAATACTTGATTCATCCTTACTTATACAACTTAAATACACCAGTGGTGGTACTGTTGAAAAAAGTAGAGAACAACTAAAAAAAGGAAGTATTGCTTATCTTTCTAAAGGTTGGTTTGAAGTATTCAAAACTTTTGGTAAAAACCCAGAAGTACGACATTCTCAATTTGAAAGATTCTTCGATAATAGAATTAAGCAATTACTAAAAGATGAAATAATAAAATCTCCTGAACCAGGTGTATTTCAATTAGTTAAAAGGCTTACTACCGATGACTGGAGGTTGATTGAATCCATTTTAACTCTACCTCCCCACAAAGACTTAAGACTGACAAAGTTAAAATTCTAATGAGGTGGAGTATGAGGAAGTTAATTGCATTAGCAATAGTATTAATGATGCTAGTTGCCTGTGATACTTCCTCAAATAATACTATTACGTCTTGTCTAGACCTTGCTAATAAAATTGAAACTTTACAGATTACAAGTAAAAATATAATTTCTCCTAAGAATATAGACAAACCTCGCGAATTGAATAACTTAGAAATTCATGAAATTATGGATTATGATAGCGATAAGTTTGTAGATTCAAAAACTGATGAAAGAATAATTACTTGTAAAGGGAAAACCATATTAGAAAGAGGTAATTATCCGTTAGATTTTTATTTATTATTAGAAGAAAAATATGAATACATTGTTGTCGAATCTCAAGGTAAACGTAAATGGATATTTAAATGGAAATTAGATTGATAAAAGTAAAAAGGAATTAGGTTGTTAGTAGAATTAACATTTCTTGGAATCATTATAGGAATATTTTGGTGGATGAAAAGCGATTCACTAGAAGGCGGAAGTGGATTGGTATTTACTGTACCAATATCATTATGTTCAGTATTCACAATCTACGGATTAGTTCAATTTATCTTAAAAATTATAAATTAAAGAAATCAATAATTGTATACATAGTTAAAAAAACGACAGTTGAATACCCTTAATATATGCCATTTCTAAAAATATAGCAATTTATGCTTTTTTAGCATAAATATCCGCAAAACAAAATCAGCAGGAATGCATGTGAAAATTGAACTATGTTGAGATACAAGAATTTATTACTAAAAATTGTTTCTCGTTGATTTTAGAGACACTCTCTCTATATATAACTATTAATCTTATTTACTTAGAATTAATACAAATATATATAATCAAAAAAATTTTCTAATAAAATTGTATATATAAGAATAATAACAAATATACATAAAACAGTATTGATTACTGTATAAAAGGGATAATTGGTACTATAAATCTCCAAAATCACGACAATAAATATTTGTGATTTACAATTTTTTAATGCAAGATAGATTATAAGCATTGTTAACAATGTTATTGTATATACTAAGTATGGCTTTAGGAAGTAACATTTCTAAAGAAATTTAATACATTTATATTTAATAATTTTAAAGGAACATTATATTGATTTTTAGTAACATGAATGACACTGAGATCCAACCAATTCTTACAACTATAATTAAAGAAGCTGGAGAATTAGTTAAAGAGGGATTTTACACTACAAAACAAATATCTTATAAAAGTCCATCTGATCCCGTTACAAATATAGATTTAGCTTCAGAAACTTTAATCCGAGAAAGATTAAAGCAGTATTTTCCTGATATTGAAGTTCTTGGTGAAGAATACGGCGGCAATATAATTTCGGATGAATTAAGATGGGTTATTGATCCCATTGATGGTACAAGAAATTTTGCTGCAGGCATACCGCATTTTTGTGTATCAATCGGTTTAGTTCAAGGTAATAACCCTGTTGTTGGAGCAATATATGACCCAATACGAGATGAGATATTTCTTTCACAATCGAACCAAGGAGCTACTCTTAATGGGGAAACAATGCAAGTCAGCACAAAGACAAACCCCGGAGATTTTATAATTGGATTAGATATAGGCCGCATAGATGATAAGGCAATACATGCTTTTAAGCTTATTGAAAACCTTTTTCCTACTATGCAATGTTTAAGAGTCTTTGGTTCAGCCGCATTAGGTATGGCATATGCTGCATCTGGTAGAATCGACATATTTATGCATCATTCTCTTTCACCTTGGGATATTGCTGCAGGTTTATTATTAGTAAAAGAAAGTAATGGAATTACACTTGATAAAGAAACATTAAAACAAGCGAATCTTCTCACTAAGGGATTATTATCTTCTAGTGAAGAATTACTAAATATATTTCTCAAGATGACTGAAAATGAAAAATGGTACCAATGAAAAGAATAATACTAAGAAATTTCGTCTATAAAAGAAACCTCTGGTCGTCCTAGTCCTCCGGACTTTCCTAAAGACTTTCGTAAATCATCAGACATACCAAATTCTTGAGCGTCTTCAATATCTTCCCACTCAGTTAATATAAATACTTCTTTATCTGATACTGAGTTGCGATATATTTTTTCACTGAGACAACCATACGACTCTCGTACAGTCTTTTCTTTATCCCAAATTGACTTCCACAAACTAAAATTCTGTAATTCAATCTTTACTAACATAAACATAATTTACTCGATTCTGGGATTATATTTATGCCATTCAGTACTTTGCTCAAAAGCATATGCAAGATTTAAAATATTTTGTTCACCAAATTTTGGTCCAATAATTTGTAAACCAATTGGTAATCCATCAGAAAATCCACAAGGTACAGATATTGCTGGAAGCCCAGCAATATTTACAGGAACAGTACAAACATCACTTAAATACATTTGAAGAGGATTATCAGTTCTTTCTCCCACACCAAATGCAGTAGTAGGAGATGTAGGAGTTACTAATAAATCATATTTTTTAAAAGTATCTTCAAATTCATTAATAATTACTGTTCTGACTTTTTGAGCTTTTAAATAGTATTCGTCATAATATCCAGAAGATAAACTATAGGCACCTAACATAATTCTTCGTTTTACTTCTGGTCCAAATCCTAGTTGCCGAGTAACTTCTAGTTCTTCCCACATTGAGTCTCCATCTTTATACCTAAATCCGTACTTCACACCATCAAATCTTGATAGATTAGAAGAACATTCTGATGGGGCAATAATATAATATACTGCTAATGCCAACTCACTTGAGGGTAAAGAAACTTCTCGATCAACCTTAGCGCCTAGAGATTCCAATTGTTTAATTGCAGTTTCAACAGATTCTCGAACTTTATCATCGATACCAGATACAAAATATTCTTTTGGAACACCTATTTTCAAATTAGAAATATTATCCGATAAATTTTTATAATAATCCGGAGAATCATACTTCAAAGAAGTTGAATCATTTTTATCATTACCAACTATAGAATTGAGAAGAATTGAACAATCTGTAACATCTTTAGTTATTGGTCCAATCTGATCTAGAGAAGATGCAAATGCTATAAGGCCAAATCTACTAACAAGACCATATGTAGGTTTTAGCCCAACAACCCCACATAAAGATGCAGGTTGTCGAATAGATCCACCAGTGTCTGATCCAAGAGAAGCTATAGCTTGCGAAGCAGCCACAGCAGCAGCCGGTCCTCCACTACTCCCACCTGGTACTTTTGTGATGTCCCAGGGATTTTTTGTTGTATTAAATGCAGAGTTTTCTGTTGATGATCCCATGGCAAACTCATCTAAATTTCCTTTACCAAGAAAAACTGCATTTTCTTCTCTTAATTTCTTCACAACAGTTGCGTCATATGGAGGAATAAAATTTTCAAGCATTTTTGAAGAACATGTTGTTAATGTATCCTTTGTACACATATTATCTTTAATCTGTAAAGGAATACCTGTTAAATACGAAGCTTTGCCAGATTTAATGATTTCATCGGCAGTTTCAGCTTGCTTTAAAGCTTTTTCCCCATCTATTGTCACATAGCTCTGAATAATATTTTCTGTATTTCCTATTCGATCAAGATATAGTTGAGTTAATTCCTTGGAAGAAATAGATCCTTCATCAAGTAACTTTCGCGCAGTGTTTATTGTCATATTTTGTAGTTCTAGATCCATATTTTCTTTATCTTTCAAATTATTAATTATTCTAATACAGGCTTTACCTTAATATATTCATCTTCTGTATCAGGAGCATTTTGTAAAACTTGTGATTGTTCTAGAGAATCAGCTATTTTATCTTCACGCATGACTGTCTGTATAGTCCCATACTGAGGTTCTACACCTTTGGTATCAACGCCCTCTAAAACTTTAATATGATCTAAAATATCATCTAGTTGATTGGTATATTCACCTAACTCTTTTTCATTAAGTCTAATTTTTGCCAACCTAGACACATATTCAACTGTTTCTTTATCAATCGCCATATTCCCTCCAAAATAACATCATACCAGTTAGATCAATGCGTAGAAATAATTTTATCAATCATCTCTACTGATTCTACAATTTCATTATCATTATTGGTTACAATATAATCAAAATGTTCAATTTGATCCATTTCATACGAAGCCTTTGAGATTCTTGATTCTAATTCAGTTTTATTTTCTGAATTTCTTGTAGTTAAACGAGAAATTAATTGATCAATGCTTTCGGGTTGCACAAATATCAAAATAGCATCATTAAATTTCGATTTGATAGTTAAAGCTCCTTGTACATCAATCTTTAATATTGCATGTCGATTAGAATGTTTTGCTATATCAACCTGAGATACAGGTACTCCATATCTATTACCGTAAACTTCTGCGTTTTCTAGAAATTGATCTCGATCTAACATCGCTTGAAATTGATCATGAGTAAGAAAAAGGTAATCTTTACCGTCCTTTTCACCTTCTCGTATAGATCTAGTTGTAGCTGTAACGACAAAATACCAGTTCTTATCTCGAGATTTTAAATGATTAATTATTGTATCCTTGCCCACACCAGAGGGACCAGAAATAACAAAAAGCTTTGTAACAGACATCTTATTGATCTCCTGTCAAAATACTCAAATCATCCCAAAACATTGGATAAGAAATTGCAACACAATCACTATTTTTTATCGTAGTTTGTCCCTTGGATAATATAGCTGCTATCGCTTCCATCATTGCTATTCGATGATCATCAAATGATTCACAAGTTGTGCCATTCAAACTACCGACACCATTAACTATAATCCCGTCGTCTAATTCTTCTATATCAGCACCAAATTTTGTTAACTCACTAGCAGTAATAGATAAGCGATCACTTTCTTTATTCCTTGCATCAGAAGCATCTCTAATTATTGTTTTCCCTTTAGCAAAACATGCAGCTAAAGCAATAATTGGAATTTCATCTATTAATCTTGGGATAATATCTCCACCAATTTCAACGCCTACTAGTTCACTAGACTCTACAACAATATCACCAACTTCTTCACCCGCAACAATAGTTGAATTTTTTATAGTTATATTACCGCCCATTGCAGACATAACATCTAAAATACCTGATCTTGACGGATTAATTCCAACATTTTTTAATGTAATTTTTCCTTGTTTATGACATAACCCAGCAACTATCCAAAAAGCTGCAGAACTTATATCTGCGGGGACGTTAACATCTGTACTTTGGAATTCTCCATTGAAAGGTTGTATAGTTAATTGTAATCCTTCATTATGAATATCTACCCCCATATTACCTAACATTTTCTCAGTATGATCTCTAGAAAGTGCTGGCTGATGTAAAACAGTTTCCCCTGTACTATTAATTGCAGCTAATATTAAACATGATTTTAATTGCGCACTAGCCACAGGCATAGTATATTCAATTCCTTGTAACAGTGAACCTTGTATTGCAAATGGTGCCTTTGTATTTCCATCTCTTCCATTAATATTTGCACCCATCTGTTTCAATGGAGAAATAATTCTTCCCATGGGTCTGGAACGAAGAGAATCGTCTCCGGTTAATACGGAAAAAAATGGTTGAGTTGATAAAAGTCCAGAGATTAATCTCATTGTAGTACCAGAATTACCAGCATCTAAAACTATATTTGGCTCCTGTAAACCTGTTCTACCAACTCCTTTGATAGTTACAGTAGTCAAATCCTGGTCATCCAGATTAACTTCTACTCCCATACTTCTCATAATATTAATAGTAGAAATACAGTCTTGCCCAAGCGAAATATTAGTGATTTCAGCAGTACCTTTTGCTATAGAGTTAAATATTACTGATCGATGTGATATTGATTTATCACCAGGTAAATTTAGTTCTCCTTGTATCTGGGAAGATTTACCTATAACCATCTCCATATTATCTACTCCAACGCCTATTTTTCTTCTGGTTATCTTTCAATTGTTTTGAAGTTACTTCGAACATCTTTTGATATCTTTCCCTTAACCTACCTCCAAATAACATATCTGCTATTTGGTCGCTTGAGGTCGGAAGATCTGGTTGTGTTGGATTGTTTCCCAAATCATCAAAATCTTCGCCAGCTTCATATCTATAAAGCCAACTTTCTCGAGAATGAAGTGCTTCTAAAAATGTATCTAATAATTCATCCATAGCTTCTTCTTTTTGATCTATATCTTCAACATCGGTGTTTTCTATCAATATTTTAATTTTTTGCAATTGTTCAGTTGCGCGATCAATCCAATAGATAATCGAATCTTTATTTGTTAATGCAATATCTAAATGCATGATTGGGCTTCCAGATGCTAATCTTGAGATATCTCGATATCCAGAAGCTGCAAGTTTAGCTATTTCTCTCCAGCTAGGACTTTGGCTCGTTGACAATATAAGCGCTTTTGACAACATCATAGGCAAATGGCTAACTGCACCAACATAACTATCATGTTCTTGTGGATCCATAAAATATGGTTTTGCACCTATATATTCAATCATTGAAATAATAGTATCTACAGCTCTTTGATCTGCTGTTGAATTCGGGATAACTACGTATCGACAACCCTTATATAAAGTACCGTCAGCACTTCCAATACCTGAGTGTTCACGACCTGCCATAGGATGGCCACCAACAAAATGAACGTTTTCTGGTAAATATTCATCAGCCCAGTCCATTATTACTCTTTTAGTGCTTCCTGTATCAGTGACAATAGTTCCCGGAGACAAATGTGGTGAAATATCCTCCATAATTTGTCGAACCGATAAAACAGGTGTGGTTATAATTACTATTTTTGCATCTTTAACTGCATCTGGTAAATTCCAAACCGACTTATCAATAGCACCTACTTTTTTTGCTTTATTACCTACCGCACTATCCTGGTCGAATCCCCATATCTCAATATCAGATCGTTTACCTGACTTTAATGCAATTCCCATAGATCCACCAATTAAGCCCAAACCAATTATTGCTATTTTATCCATGGAAGACCCCATTTCTAGTACTAATATTTATACTACTCATCATCATCTTCATCGTCATCGATATCTACATTTTCAACAGAAAAAGAAATTCGATCGTTATTTTTGGTAGTACCTTTATTTTTCTTATCAGGTAGTTTATTAATCTTTTCTTTCATATCCGCTATTTCTTTTAAGCCAACTTTTTCATTAAATATAAATCCATCAACACCAATTTCTCTTAATTCTTGTAATTCTCTATTGGTTAATTGATTAGCAGATTCTATAAAGAAATATTTAGTAATATAGCTTCTAATATTAGCTAAAGTCACTAAGGTGTTAAGTGTAATATTTGCTTCATTTGGTAGTGATGTAACAATCACATCTATAGGTAAATCTTCCAAATTTTTAATATAAAATTCCGTAATATCATTTTCTACAAATAAAAATCTTCCTATAGATCCTTCTTCTAATGGCTCAATTTGTGAATCCTCTATACCAAACATGAAAAAATCTGGTTTATTTTTGTGATTTTTCTCAGCTTTTTCTATTGTCAAAGAGTTTAAATTGATACCCCAAGAAAAATCTTTTAACAAGTCGACTTTTGTTTTAGGTAAATCTTCAGCATGAATAATAAGTGCGTCAGGATTAATTTTTTTTAGTGAATTTATTGATTGTTTAGTTATTGTTTTTGTAGATACAATTATTATAGATGAGGGATTTTTATCTTCATCTTTACTAATTCTAAAACCTAAGCTCCGTGAAGCAGTTTTTGTAATTCTATCAAATTTTTCTATTATATTTGTCATTTATTATCACCCTATAAAAAGTTACATATCTGCAGCAGCACCTGTCTCTTCATCATACCATTGAGTCCCGTGTTCTTCATCCTCTTTATCAATCTGTTTTAATTCATTCTCGAGCATACTAATTCTCTTTTGTAAATCCTCTCTAGATGGATCATCTGCACGCATTAAGTTAAATTCTTGTTTTAAAACTGCAAGTCTTTCTTCTACTTGCCATCGCCAAAATTTTGGATCATAAATAGTCATATTTCTACTATCCTTAAGAGTCTTATGCTATATTAGTGTAAAGGAAATCATACCATGAAAAAAAATAAAAAACTAAAACATACTGATAAGAAGTCAATTGAAATTTCTCCACAAAATAAAATTACTACACCTGTTCCCGAAGAAAATAAAACTGAGTATGGGAAACTTGGTCGTCCAACAAAATATAAATGGGACGGACCTGAAGGGTAAGATTATTCACTAGAACTTTTGAAATCTAGAGATACTGAATTAATACAATATCTCAAACCAGTCGGAGCAGGACCATCTGGAAATACATGACCTAAATGAGCATCACATTTTACACATGTGATTTCGATTCTAACCATACCATATGATGTATCTGTTTCTTCCTTAATTTGTTCAGAATCCATTGCGTCCCAAAAACTTGGCCAACCGCAACCTGAATCATATTTTGTTTCGGATGAAAATAAAGGGTTAGCACAACAAACACAAAGATAAGTACCGTCTTCTTTATTATGTAAGTATTCTCCAGTAAAAGGTGGTTCAGTAGCTTTATTTCTTGTTACCTCATATTGAGCAGGTGTTAGTTTTTGTTTATATTCTTCATTATTCATAATTACCCCTAATAACTAAGCAAATTTGTTATATATATAATTATAAAACTCGTTAACCCATTTATCGCCATCATTCAAAGCAGGTATCAATTTTATATTTTCCCCACCTGCTTCTACATAATACTCCTGGTTCCTTATGGCTATCTCTTCTAGTGTTTCTAAACAATCAAAAACAAAAGCTGGACAAATCACTGAAATATTTTTAATTCCCTTACCAGGTAATGCTTCAATTATATCTGTAGTGTTTGGTTTAATCCATGGATCAAATCCGAATCTACTTTGGAAAGCAATATCAAAAGGTTTTTTTATACTGACTTTATTCATTACATTTTTAACGGTTTCATAACAATGATGTTTGTAACACATTTTATTAAATTCACATTCAATTTCACAACAATTATCCTGAATTAAACAGTGACTCTTTGAGATATCCATTTTTTTAACTTGCCGCTCAGGCAAACCATGAAAACTAAATAACAAAAATTCACTTTCTTGATAAACATCAGATTTTTCAATTGTTTCTGCTAAACAATCAATTATAAAATCTTCGTCATAAAAATATGAATTAATTTCGTAAGGAATATTTATATTTTGATCTTCAATAATTTGAATTGCTTTTTTTATACAAGATCCTGAAGTTGCTTGTGCATATTGAGGGAACATAGGGCATAATACAATTTTTTCCACTTTAGCTTCTTGTAAATTTCTGAGCCCTTGTTCTATCGATGGTTTACCATAACGCATACCTATATCAAATATAATATCTGGGTTTATTTTTGTGATTTTTTTTACAAAATTTTTAGTATAAACAAGCAATGGAGATCCTTCATCCATCCAAACACTTTGATATTGTGGTAATACTTTTTGGGGTCTAAATGGAACAACAAATAAATTGACAATAATCCAACGCAAAAGTGGGTTTGTATCTATAACATCTGGATCAGATAAAAATTCTTTAAGGTACGATCGTAAACCAGATATAGTAGGCTCTGATGGCGTTCCTATATTCATCAATAAACAACCGATTTTTGTATTAGCCAAGTGTTGAAACATCCTTTACATATATAACATTTACATATAACTATTATATATGTTTATTACTTTTATGTGCTAATATACTTTCGCAAGTTCTTCCCAATTCGTTGTGTATCGTGGTGAAAGATTATTTCTTCTCATCTTCCAATCTTGCTTAACTCCTTGAGCGGCATAAAATATCGTTTCTCGCCCCATAGATTTATTAATTATATCTATTGATCTCATTAAACTATCACGAGATGAATCTTGCGATGTAAAAAAATGACCTTGCTGATACTCTTCTGAAACCAAATTGAATAACATAATTCCACATTTGTGATAATAATACCCATATTTATATATTTGTCTTAATAACGTTTTGGCAACACGAATAATAATGGCTGTATCTGATGTAGGTAAATCAAATTCAAATTTTAAACTATTTCTGTACTGGTGTTGGTCAACTCTAAACGGATTCGTTTGTAAAAATATCTGTAAACCCTTAGCTTTACTACCTTGTTGACGCAATTTTTCACATGCTCGTACTGTATAGGTTGATAATGCTTGTTCTATTGGTTCTAATTCTTTAAGTAAAGTCCCAAAAGATTTTGAAGACATAATAGATTTTTTGGCCACTTGTTTTTCTAAATTAAGACAAGATAATCCCTGAAGTTCATATACCATTCTTTCAACTACTACACTTAACTTTTTCTGAATAAATTTTGGATCAGTATTTTTTAACTGAAGTGCTGTAGATATACCTATAGACCGTAATTTTTTACCCCATCTGCGAGATATTCCCCATAATTCTTCTACGGGCAAATCTGCCATAATATATTCTTGTAAATCAGTATCTCGTAAATCAAATACTCCATTTTGAGTCTGTTTTTTTGCAACATGATTAGCAATTTTAGAAAGTGTTTTTGTAGGTGCTATACCAATAGATGTAGGTATTCCTGTCCATTGAAGAACATTATTTCTAACTCCAAGTGCCCAATCGAATAAATCTCTCATTACAAATCCATCTAAACGTAAAAAGGCTTCATCAATCGAATAAACTTCAACATCCTGATTAGGCAACATCATACTCAATGATTTCATGACACGTTGTGACATATCGCCATAAAATTGATAGTTAGAAGAAAACACTTTGACATTGTTTTTTTGTATAAATGATTTATGTTGATAATATGGAGCCCCCATAGGAATCCCTAGTTCTTTAGCTTCGTTAGAACGTGCAATCACACATCCATCATTATTAGAAAGAACAACAATTGGCTTTCCTAGTAAACTAGGATTAAAGACCCGTTCACAAGATGCATAAAAGTTGTTGCAGTCTACTAATGCAAATATACTCATATTTTCTATACCTCATGCAATACATTAGTCACTACACCCCAAATTATCACATCATTATTTTCCTCAATTTTGATAGGGTCAAACTCATCATTTTCAGGTACAAGATAGGTTCCTTGAGATGATTTTTTCAATCTCTTTACTGTTAGTTGTCCATCTATTGCTGCTATAACAATTTTCCCATTTTTTGCTTCCAGGCTTCGATCAACTACTAAAATATCACCATGGTGAATACCTGATTTAATCATGGATTGTCCAGCGGCTCTTACAAAAAATGTAGCAGTCGGATGTTTAATAAGATGTTTATTTAAATCTAAATTACCTTCAAGGTAATCATCAGCAGGAGAAGGAAATCCAGCCTGTACTGCGCTTGCATATAAAGGCAACTGATAGCCACTCGTTTCAACATATTCTAGTATTTCTTGAACCATACTTTCAGGTATTCGAATAGGTCTAGTTGATTCTTTATACTTCCCTTGGCCTTTAGGTCTTCCAGCTCCAAGTCTTGCTCCACCTCGTGGCATTTTGGTATCCTTAACTGTAATATATATAATAATAGAATAGTGTACATTATTCAAAAAATCAATATATGGGTAAATTATGAAGCTGAGAATTTTTCTTACATATGTATTGAGCATGAGTATTGCAACGATTATTGCTATACTGGTAACCAATCTATTATTTAATGGGGAAAATTACTTAATTGCCATAATAGGTGCTATGGGAGCTGGTTGGATAAGTGCCAGATATGGATTAGGGTTCAAAAATCAGAGGTGATGTGTGAAAAATGTTGAAGAAGAAATCCGAGCTCTTATTCAACAAAACGGACCGATAACGTTTTCTCAATTTATGCAAATTTGTCTTTACTCCCCTAAGGGTGGCTTTTATTCTGCTCGTGCGAACAGAATTAATACAGAATTTGGAACTTCCCCGACAAGCCATCCGTTATTTGGAACACTCATTGCAAAACAACTAAAACAAATGTGGGAAATTCTTGATTTCCCTTCTACTTTCCAAGTTATTGAAGTGGGTTCTGGTGATGGGGCTCTTGCAAGATCTATTGTAGACGAAATTCAACTATTAGACTCTAACTTTTCTGCCGCATTACAATATGTAGCTACAGACTACGAACCCTGGTGGCCAAATTCATTAGACGAATCACTTGGCTGGAATGGAGAAGCTCAAAATAGTCGCCCTAATAAAAGAGAAATAACGTGGGGAATTAATCGAGTAAAAGCAGAAGGAGTTACCCCTTTTAAAAACATAACTGGATGTATTCTTTGTAATGAATTAGTAGATAATTTCCCTTTTCATCAATTTGTCATACAAGATGGATTAGTAAAAGAGATATATGTAACAACTTCAGATAAAGGATTTACTGAAATTTTAGATATACCATCCAGTCCATTAATTACTAATCGCTTAAAATCCTTAAATCTTGATTTACCAGAAGGATACCGAGGTGAAATAAATTTAGGCATTGATTCTTGGATGGCAGAAGTTTTTGAAACTTTGGATCGAGGTTTTACACTATCAATTGATTACGGTGAATTGTCAAAAGATCTCTATTCATCAAAATATAGTAGTGGTACTCTAATGTGCTACAATCAGCATCAATATACTAACAATCCATACCAAAATATTGGTTCCCAAGATATTACATCATTTGTCGATTTCACATCACTTATGAAGGCTGGAGAAAAGCAAGGTTTTACAACACAAGGATATACATTACAGCGTAGATTTTTAGAAAATCTTGGTTTTTATTCTTATTTAGATTCACTTGATGCAAAAGAATTATCATATGCAAGAAAAGAATTAAGTCGCATAGCTATGAAAACCCTTATTGATCCAGATGATTATGGTGACTTTAAAGTTCTTATTCAATCCAAAGGAATCATAAAAGATATAGATTTACTAGGTTTTAAAAACTAAGACAATTAATAACTACTGGAGAAAAATATGAAAACAGCTATACAAAATGGAAAGATTATAATGAATACTGATACGATTTCAGTTTTAGAAAATCACTCTATTGTTATTGAAAATGATATTATTCTTGATATTTTACCAAACACTGAAGTCCTAAAACTATATCCTGATTCGACTATAATAGATGCAACTAACAGAGCAATTTTTTCAGGATTTGCGAATTGTCACACGCATTTAAGTCTAACATTAGCCCGAGGAATTTTTGAAAATGAATCATATGCTAATACTCCTCCATTTCCTGGTCCTCCGAGAAGATCTCTCCCAAAAATTTCTACAGAAGAACAACAAATTATGGTTTTACTAGGTGCTATAGAAGCAATAAAGTCTGGGACCACAGTCACAATGGAAGTTGCACAAGGAATTATGAACTATGCAAATGAACTTCAAAAAACTGGGCTACGTTTAGTTTTAGCAGAGCAAATGTCTGATAGAGTGTCTGGTAGTATTGGAGAACCAGGTAAATTCGAATCTGATCAACAAAAATTAGAGGATGGCATAGAACGAATTATCGATCTATACACAAAATGGAATGGATATGATCAATCAAGGGTTACAGTAGCACTTGCAGCACATGCGCCTGATATGAATTCTCCAAAGTCATTGCAAGAATTAAGAGTACTCCAAGAAAAACTAGATATTGTGTCAACAATCCACTTAAATCAACTATGGGGAGAGGTACAAAATATTAAAGATAATTTTGGTACAACCCCTACCGAATATTTAGAACAAAATAACTTTTTAACAAGTAAACTTGTAGCTGCTCACTGTAGATGTATGACAAAAAAAGAGGAGCAAATATTAGGTAAGTTTAAATCATCAGTATCATTTAATTCATCAATCGCTGCTAGAAGAGGATTGAGCCCTAATATAAAAGACTTAGAAGAATACGGGTGCAGTATTGCTATGGGTTCAGATAATATGGATGAAAATATGATCGAAGTTATGAGAACTGGATTATTTATGGAACGTGTAAGAATTATGGATGGTAGAAATCCTAATCCAAATGAGGTATATAAATGGGCAACACAAAATGGTTACCAATCTTTAGGAATTAATGATGCAGGATTTATCGCTAAAGGAAATAAAGCTGATTTAATTATAGTTAATACCTTTAAACCTCATATGACGCCTCAAACGGATATTGTTTCTAACTGGGTTCATATGGGACAAATACAAGACGTTGAGTCAGTCATGGTAGATGGTAAATGGATCATGAAGAACCATAAAATTCTTAATTTAGATGAAGAATATATAATTAAAGAAGCTAATCAAATCGCTAAAAAAGCATGGAATAACTAGAATAATTTAATTGGAGGAAAACTATGCCCAGAGTAGATATTTTAGAAAAAGATCAAATACCTCAGGATAAACAACAATTCTATGATGAAATAGCTAAATATCGAGGACATGTTGCGCGGCCATTTAAAGCTTTATTAAATAGTCCAGAAATTGCAACCAAAATTGCTTCATTAGGAGAAGAACTTAGATATGTATCTTCAACAATTAATTCTGAAATCAGGGAAATAATAACCCTAACTATATCTAAAATTCAAAACTGTGAATATGTCTGGACTCATCATGTTGCTTCCGCTAGAGAAGTGGGTATAAGAGAAGAAGTAATCGAAACTATACAAAACAATATTCCACCACGTAAATTACTTCCTAAAGAAGGTGTATTTGTACAATTCACAAAAGAATTGCTAGAAAATACCAAAATATCTAATGCAACTTATAGTGCGGTAGAACATTTATTAGGCCAAAAAGCAGTTATAGATTTGATAGCAATTATTGGATATTACAATATGCTGTGCTTATCCATAAATGCTTTAGAAGTAGACCTAGAAGATGGGGTTACACCCTTACTTAATACATAATAAATAATAATCTTGATCTATAAACCCAAAAAGAATGAAATAAACTCTGCTGATACTATAAGTAGAACTCAATGGATCCAGCTTATTCTGGTTGGTTCTGGTATGTTTCTAAGTGCTTTAGATATAAGTGTGAATGTCGCCCTACCAAATATTTCAGAATTTTTCACAGTTTCTCCTAACATCACCTATTTTATGATAATTTTTTACCTTGGGACTACTGTAGCCTTACAATTACCAATGGGAAGTGCCGGAGACGCGTTCGGATTAAAAAACGTATTTATTTTCGGATTGATAGTATACACAATTGCAATGATATCTATTGGACTTTCTCCTACAATAAATACTGTTCTAGGGTTCCGAATATTACAAGCATTTGGCAATTCCGCTATATTGTCTATCGCCCCTGCTTTAGCAACATCGTTATTTCCATCATCTTATAGAGGTAGAGCTCTTGGAATTATGGCAGGCATAGGAAGTTTAGGCATGATTTTTGGTACAGTATTTGCTGGGGTAATTCTAGAATTTTTACCTTGGCAATGGATATTTTTAGGCAGGATACCAATCTGTGTGTTATGTATTATTGGATCATTGATTGTAATTAAAACCTATAATTCATCAAACCTTCAAAAACCCCACAGAGGAACTGATTTCGATTGGATTGGAGCAATATTAATATTTATTGGTATTATATCTGCAGTAATATTTTTAAATTTAGGGACAAATATCCGCTGGATTCAAATACCAACTCTTTCTACTTTAGTAATATCAATTGTTTCAATAATATTATTTATTAGAAGACAAATTTCACTAAATAATCCCTTAATTGAATTTACATCAATTAATAATCCTATTGTTTTGGGTGGTTTTTTTGCAAACCTGTTTTTATATATGGGATCTTTTGTTAATTTATTTATACTTCCTTTTTTTGTAGCAGAAATAATTTCCGCATCATCAATAATTTTAGGAATATTTCTATTACTAAACGCAATTTCAATATCGTTATGTTCTCCAATCGGTGGATATTTTTCTGATAAATATGGCCCTGGAATTACTAGTGTTGCAGGACTATGTATTGTAAGTTTAGGCCTATTATCATATAGCATATTATCTCCGGAATCTTCATTAGTAGAAATAGGTATTAGGATGATTATTGTTGGGTCTGGTATAGGCCTTTTCCAAAGTGCAAATTTAAGTTTAATTATGGGTAACATGTCGTCAAATTCTTTAGGTACTGGCGGAGCTATATCCGCTATATCTAGAGCATTCGGTAGCGTAACTGCAGTTACGCTCATCGGTTGGTTTTTCATATTTTTATATCAATCTAATTCACCTGATGTAGATCTTATATATGCGTCTTCAACTAAGGATTCTATTGAATCATTTATGTATGCTTTTCAGATATCGTATATATTAGGTTCAATACTTATGATTCTAGGTGTTATCTCTTCGTTAATTGCTTGGATTGGATTAAAAAAAACCCAAATTAGCATTAATTAGTGTTTGGCAAATCTTAAAGGAAATGCGACAATCGTGAAGAAAAAAGAAAAAGCTATAGGGGCAAGTAATGGATGATAAGAATACTATTTTAAAACCACCAACTGCATTAATTGATTGCTGTATCTTAGCGTCATGGATACATTACGATCCTGATCAACCAAGACAAGTAAAATCGCGAGATGATATTTTTAACGCAGTATTTAAGCGATTTTCTGAAGGCAGCTATCCAAGTGGAATTGATATTGCCTTATCTTCTGAAACTGGAAATGAAACTTGGGGTAGCATTTACCATGAATGGTTTACGAATTTTAATATTCCTAATGGTCAATACCAAGTAGTAATCGGAACTCAGATAGCTAAATTAATCTCAATGGATATAATTATGCGAGATAATTTTGAAGACGGATTTTACAAACTCGTTAAACCATTATCTCAAGATATTGTCGATACAATAAAAAGTACTACACTTTCGATACCACAAATTGGAATAGAAATTCCTGAATTAAGATTAGGATAAAATGTCTACTTGGGTTTTTATCACTATTTTTGCAGCATTAATGCAAACTATTCGTACAAGTATCCAAAAATCATTAACTAAATTTCTTTCTGCTGAGGTTATAACATGGATACGCTTTATATTTGGATTTCCTATTGTAATCATCTATGTAGTTGTGCTACATAATAGTGGTTTTGAATTTCCATCAATAAATCAAAAATTTATTGTTTATTGTTTATTTGCGGGATTATTTCAAATTATTGGAACAATATTACTAGTTTCGCTGTTCTCTCATAGGAATTTTGCTGTAAGTACTGCCTATACCAAAACTGAAGCAATACAAGTTGCCATATTTGGAGCAATTTTCTTTCAAGAATACCTCAATATACTAAGTAGTATAGCTGTAATTTTAGGTATGTTAGGTGTGGTAATTATGTCATCTTCACAACAAAACATACAACTAAAATCACTACTTACTGGTTTAAATAACAAGTCTGTATTTATTGGTATAACATCTGGAGCATCATTCGCTTTTGATGCTTTACTTATTCGTGAAGCCATTCTTATACTCGATCATGACATCCCCTTAACTAATGCTGCCTTAACGCTACTTGTTATATTAATCCTTAATATAATTCAACTTGGAATATGGATTACCTATAAAAATAGAACAATGTTCAAAGGAATCTTATTCTACTGGAAACGTTCTCTATTAGTGGGTGTTACAAGTGCAATTGGATCGATTGCTTGGTTTACAGCCTTTGCTTTGACACAAGCAGCATACGTAAAAACTGTTGGACAAGTAGAGTTATTATTCTCGATATTGGTCACTCAGAGAATATTTAAAGAAGGAATTAGTCGTACTGAAATCTTTGCTATATTTTTAATTATTGCCAGTATTGTTATTTTGATATATAGCACTAATTCATAGACATTTATTTCAATATACATTAACTTATCTAAATGTTAAAAAATAAAACAAATAAAATATTAGCTTTTTCTTGTAGTAACCATATTGTAAGTGACCTATATTTTGCGATTATGTATCCTTTGTTGCCATACATAGCCATAACATACCAACTAAATTATACTCAAACTGGTCTTATCAAAACCGTATTCGACTTGGGTGCTGCATTAACACAACTACCAGCAGGCATTGTTTCTGACCGTATAAGTGAATTTTGGCTTATTGGGGGTGCTAATATATGGGTTGGCATCGGTGTGATATTAATGAGCTTTGCAACTACAAATGTAATGTTTCTAGGTATGTCATTTATAACGGGAATAGGTGGTGGAGTTCAACATCCTGTTGGGGCAAGATTTGTTTCTAGAGGCTCAGACACAAAATCACTATTTACTTCTATCGGTATATTAAATTTCTCGGGCGATCTTGGGAAAATAATTGCACCAATTGTTGTCGCAATATTAGTCGTTTCTTTTGGGTGGCAAAAGTGTCTATTGTTTGTAGGTATTACAGGAATAATAGTGGTAATTGGAAGTTTATTAATGAGCTTATCAATATCAAGATCACCTAGTAGTGCAAATGATAAACAAACTCCAACTAAAACTAAAACATCAAATTTACCCCCTGTAATTGATTCACAATTTGTAGTACTCATGGCGGCAGGATTTATTGACTCAATGATTCGAACAGCAACACTAACGTTTATACCATTTTTATTTATTTCAAAAGGTATGAGTACACTCCGTACTACACTAATATTTACGATATTATATAGTGGAGGAGCTATAGGAAAATTCTCTTCAGGATGGTTAAGTGACCGATATAATGCTTTCTCTATAATTTTTGCCACAAAAATAGTAGTTAGTATTCTGCTCCCGATAATACTTATTACCAATATCCCTATTGGCACAGTATTAGTATTTCTTTTAGGTATAGGATTAAATGGAACTTCTTCTGTCCTTTACGGAATAGTTGCACAAATTACAAATTCAGAAACACGGGGAAAAGCATACGGTATTTACTACACAAGTACTGAAGTTGGGGTTGCTATTGCACCAATTTTGTTTGGATTTATTGCTGATACTTATAGTTTAAATATTAGTATGATAGGTATTTCAATAGTAAGTTTATTAGTAATTATTCTGAGTAAAAATATAAAAATACAGTGAAAGAATGTTGAAATAATGCCAAACTTAGACTTAAATGATGTTTCCATCCATTATGAAGAAACTGGGAAAGGCTCCTTTGCATTTGTACATTGTCATGGTATTGGCCAAAGTGGGAAACCTTTCATAGAAGAATTCAGCTTTTGGGAAAAATATTTTGATCGTGTAATCACATGGGATAATCGAGGATTAGGAGAATCTTCACAAGCCACAAAATATTCTGTACCTCTTTATGCAAATGATTTAGCACGATTATTAAATCATCTCAATGTAACAAAAGTAGTTCTTCATGGAGTTTCTTGGGGTGGAATAGTTGTGCAACAATTTGCATTAGATTACCCGGATATGTGTTCTGCAATAATAATTGATTCTAGTTCTAGTGAAGTGAATGTTGCAGCCTCTGAAAATTGGTATAAACAAAGTGAGGAATCCAGAGTTGGTAAAGGAATTAGAAAAATCAAACCTGAACATATGGATTCATTTCTAGCACAAGCTCGTGCAACGGCTGGTCTCAGAGAACACCCTTATACACCTAGGTTAAAAGAAATAAAATGCCCGGCACTGATAGTCGGTGGGGGGCAAGATTCAATAGCAGGAGCTGGAGGATCTATTATTCTTGGAAGAAATCTACCAAATTCTCGCACAGAAATTTTTCAAGATTCTGAACATGGTGTGTATAGACACAAACAAGCTGAATTTAGGAAACTTGTACTAGAATTTTGTAAAAATATACAAGTTATAAATTAAAGAGAGAATACACAATGACTACAAATTTACTTTGGAGCAATCTAGAAAGTACATTGGATAATATAATAAACCAATTCGAAGGTGTTGCAGGATTATCTATAAGGTGTCTGAATAATAATAAAACGATATCTATTAATGGAGACGATATATTCCCAACAGCTTCTTCTATTAAAATACATATATTAACTCAACTATTTACCTTAGAAGATAAAGGAACAATAGATTTAGCAAAACGAGTGAGATTCACACAAGATATGTATGGAGCCGGGAGTGGAGTTATACATTTTTTGGAAAATGAACCAGAATTTACAATTTTAGATATCGCCATTTTGATGATGCTTGTTTCAGACAATACTGCGACGAATATGTGTATAGATCTAGCAGGAATGCAAGAAACAAATAATCTTATAAAAGATCTAGGCCTGTCTAAAACAAAACTCGGACGTAAAATGATGGATCCAGATGCAATTAATCGAGGAGAGGAAAATATTTCTACTCCTAACGAATTAACTAAAATGATGGAATTATTGTATCAAAAAAAACCATCTCCTAAAGTTGCTAACAATGTGCTAAACATTATGAGTAAACCAAAATCTGCATATCTGAATAAAGCTATTGGGCCAAATACGAAAATAGCAAACAAGCCGGGCGGTATGGACAAAGTTAGATGCGATGTTGGGATTGTATATTTACCTAATAATCCATATGCTATTTCTATAATGTCTAATTATGGAATTACCGACTCCCTTTCCCAGGAATCCTTTGTAATCGAATTAGCAAAAACTGCACATAAGTTCATGCTGACTTTAGATCAAACAAATGAATTTGGTTTAGGATTACCCACTACTATTCCATTGTAAAGTACAAAAATCCAGAAAGAAAATCAATGAAATTAGATATAAAATGGCTAGGTTTTTTTGCCATTGCTTTTGGAGTTTTTGCTAGTGTGACTGAACAAACTTCAGCACAAATTCTCGTACCCAAAGTTACAGATTATTTTGGATTAAGCTTACCTCATGCACAATGGATAATGTTGGCATATATATTAACAGTTTGTGCATTGTTTATGCCCTTAGGGAAAATAGCTGATAAAATCGGTAGAAAACCAATATTTCTGACTGGCCTTATCACCTTGATGCTTGGAGGAATTATTGGAAGTATCGCGACTACCTATTCAGTTATATTAATAGCAAAGGTTATAGCAGGTTTTGGTGGAGCATCAATCGAAGCAAATGGTATGGCTATGATTGCCGATGTTTTCGGTCGAAAACAACGAGGTAAAGCTATGGGATTATATATGTCTATAATTGGATTCAGTGCTATAGCAGGACCACTTATAGGTGGATATTTAACAAATATTTACAATTGGCGAGCTTTGTTTATATTTAACGTCATACTTTGTGGGTTAGGTATAATTATTGCACTTATCATATTTAGAAATAAAGAACTCAATATACAACCTAATCAAATTACAGGTGCATTTTCATTTGACTGGAGAGGTAGTTTTTTATCTACTGCAACTCTTCTAATTTTCCTTCTAGTCATAACATTTGGAAACCAAGAAGGCTGGACTTCACTATATATTAGTAGCGGCATTTTTCTTTGCCTGTTGCTATTTTTCTTATTTATTTGGCAAGAAAAAACTACTAAAGATCCATTATTAGATTTAAATTTCTTTAAAATCAAAACTTTTTCTCTGAGCGTTACTACTAGATTCTTAGCATTTTTAAGTATGTCATTTTCGGGATTTCTTATGCCATTCTATTTAATTCAAATAATGGGATTCACAACCACCACCGTGGGTGTATTGCTTGCTCCAGGTGCACTTTCGATGGCTATTATTGGGCCATTTAGTGGTCAATTATCCGATAAAATTGGAACTAAATGGCTAACTGCATTTGGTATGGCTATTAGTGGTTCAGCCTTGATATTCCTTGCGTATCTCAATATAAATTCAAGTATTACTGCTATTTTACTAGGATTGACACTGCAGGGATGTGGAGCAGGAATATTTATGTCTCCAAATAATAGTGCAATTATGAATTCTATTGACAGTTCTCACTTTGGTATTGGGTCAGGATTTATGAATTTGATTAGGGCAACTGCAAGTTTATCCGGTATCGCAATAGCTACAACTATTGTCGTAATTACAATGACACAATTAAACTTTGAGCCAAATCTTTCAAATATTACTGATTCATCAGATAATGGTATTAAGTTATCATTTATAAGTGGAATGAAAAACTCATTTACTATCGCTGGTTTCATAATGTATGTATCCGCAATAATTTCGATTATACGTGGAGAGCCAAAATCTATGAATAATAGTTGAGGTGAAAAATTAAAAAGTTAATTGTTATATTAATTTTTCTAATATTGCTTATAGCTTGTACTAATAGTTGTGATGAAGAAGTCTCAGATCAAACTATTACCAACAAAAAAGTTGATGAAATAATAGATCCCAACGTTCCAAAAGATGATGCAAAACTATGGAAAGAAGACCAAATTACAAGACATGACAAATATCCTGCATTGGTATATTGAAAGAGGTGAAATATTACAACAATAAACCTAAAATCATTGAAGTATCTATGGGTAATTTTATTAATATTAGTAGTTTTTATTTTACAAACAAATAAAATCTACGCACATCAACCATTTAAAATAATTAAATCACCCACAGATATAACAACCATTGATTTAAGTGACGCATCTGTATCTCATGCATTTTATGGAGAATTTGAGTCTACAGATGAAGAAATAATATTCAATCTCAATAATTTTTCTGACAATATACTGAAATTTAGCATTTTAATACCAGATCAAGAACCTGAAAATCAAATTAAAGAAAATTATCTTCCTGAACTTTCAATCGAAAAATTATCAAATTCTGAAAACCAACAAGGATCTGTTAAGGAATTATACAAAGCTAATATACGAAGTACATTCTATGAACCCTATAGTCAAATGAACCTAATTAGAGTGATTTCACATCAAGAAACCTTACAAAATGGTTCTACAATCAAAGTCACCTTAAAATCTAATGGTGTATTAAGATATGTATTTTCTGTGGGATCTAAAGAAATTTTCTCATCGGTATATGCATCGGGGAATACCGAATATTTTAACTCATCAGCACAAATAGCTTGGTATATTAATCCTATATATATAAGTGAACCGACTTCTACACCCCAAGAACTAAATGAAAACAAACCAACTCCTACACCCGAAGAATTAAATGAAAATAAACCAATACAACCAGCTGAAGAAATTCAGTCAACCACAAAAACACAGGATTTATTTATAGAACAGATAGACAATACAAACATTCCAGAAAACAGAATAAATATATCTACTCTAATTTCAGTTTTTTCATCCATAATATTCATTGTTGTAATAGTTCTAATAACGTACAAATATAAAGGTAATAAAAATGGAAACAACTGATTCATTAATAGAGGCAAATACAAGATTTTATCGAGCATTCGAATTATTTGATATAGAGGAAATGAATGAATTATGGGATAAAGAACTAGCAGTCACCTGTATTCATCCAGGATGGCCTTTAATTCAAGGAAGAAGTGAAATTCTTCAAAGCTGGATAAACATCTTTAATAATACTATGGTAATGCAATTCACCATTACGGAATCTTCTATCAAAATCGAAGGTGAATGGGGGTGGATCGTTTGTACTGAATCTCTTCGCTCAGTAGTTAATGGAAAGGTTAATGAAGGAAGAGTAGAAGCTACAAATATTTTCCGTAGAGTAAAAAACCAATGGTACCTAGTACATCACCATGGATCTCCAATTATTAATTAAATTTGTAATTAAAGACTTTTATGTTTAAAATTCTCTTATCGAATTACATAATATATACCTGTAAATGATTATCAAAAATATACAATTACCATCGATATTAATGAGTTTAATCCTTTTGATTGGATGCCAATCCAATGACGGTGTTGATCCCAGTGATTGTACTGTTATCGAAGACCCCAAATGGTATGTACAACCTGCCCTGGTAAGTGTTGAAATTAAAGATGTAGGCTACATAACAGGGGTTTTAATAAAAGATACAAGCTACATAATTACAAGTGCAAATAATGTCGCTGAAAAAATTTCATCAAATTCAGAACTCAATGTTCACTTCTATGGAGGTTTTGTATCTGAGGGTATAAATGCAAAAGTTTACCCCTCAGCTAATTTAGGTATTATTGAAACTCAAATTCCGTCAAGTTTGACTGGAATTATAACAAAAGGTTCTACCCCAATCCCAAATGAAAGTGCAATTACTGGCTCCTACGTATTTAACGGACCTTATAGTACCATTAACGCGTCATATCAATCTTCTCGATCAAATCTTACTGGTATAGACACTCATGTATTTTCTTCTCAAACAGCAATATCAGAAGATTTTAATGGAGGATCAGTATTCGATTTATGTGGTCAATTAATTGGGATTGTTACTGGAGCTACTGCAGGAGACGACCCAACCATTATAGTTTCTGAATTAAATCCAGAATTACTAAATGAAATAGAAAATAAATACTCAACCCTCAAAACTTATTATGAAAAACCTGATTTAAAAAAAGATACCACTACTTCAAATTCGATAATAAGTTCCACAAGTAACTCAGTTATAACAACTACTGAAACAGCATCAAATACAGAAACTGTTGCTGTACCTACACCAACAAAAGCTCCCACTGCAACTCCTACCCCTAAACCTGAAACAACTTCTACACCAGTTCCTACAAAACCAACAGCAACTTCTGTCTCGCCGACTCCGACTCCGACACCTACACCTACTCCTGCCCCAACTCCAACTCCTACTCCGCTACCAACACCAACTCCGACACCTACTCCAATAGTTGGACCAGTACTAAACAATTTGAATATATCAAATAATGAACGTGCAATTTCAATAGAAATAACAATTGAACCTAACATTAATGGAATTAAAGAAGCGAGTGTTTGGTTTATAAGAGATACCCAAGAAACCAGTTTTTCTTGCTTTGGATTTAATAATGTAATTATAGAAAATAAAGCAATGTTAAGCTGCACAATAGCATTAACCGTAGAAGGTGATTTTTGGAATCAGTCAGGATATTACTTATGGGATCGTGTTAATCTTAAAGATGATAACAACATTCGTTCAACTTATTGGAACACAGGAAAAGTTGATCAAAATATCGACAATCCAGCCAATAAAATTATTAACCATGAAATAACAGCAGAACACCTATATTTTGATTTTGCTGCTCCTACTCCAACACCAATTGTTACACCAACTCCAACACCTACACCCACACCTACACCCACGCCCACACCTACTCCTACTCCTACTCCGACACCTGCACCTGCACCAGGTCCCGAAGATTACGCTAACATTTTTTCAGTGACATTTGATAGTTCTTACGACAACACTAATCGTAATGACGGCACAGTCACTGGCATAAAAGGCGGATATTTAAACCTAGTAGGATGTGATATTTCTGGGACATATAATCTTGGATCACCTTGGCTTATTGTTGATTTTAAAGATACTTCTACTGGTGAAACCTTACAAATTAACGAACACGAACTTACCTGTAATGCGAGTATTACAACACCTAAAACTGGTACATATACCTGGCAAAAAGCACAAATAGTTTCACCTTTAAATAATAACCAAACACTTACAAAAACCTACTATCCAAATGGAACATACAACGATAATAATGGCAACCTTATGGGAACACAAAATATATTTATTCCACAGATTAATATTATTGACCCAACCCAAACAGTTTCATATAACATATTACCTCATACTGATAGCTATGCAGCTCGCACATTAAACTGGACAAACTTAAATATCAATAGTACCGGAAAGCCGTATGCTATTGTTACTCCTGGTTCAACTGTTAATGTTAGTAGCAACTTAACATACACCCATACAAGTGGATATTGTCCAGGATGTATAGTTCAATTCTACTTACGGGTTCAAGATGTTCATAATACATGTCTGCGAAGCGGGGGAACTTATGGTGGAGGAAATGTAACAAAGAATTTCAGTTTTACTGCACCTAGTGATCCTGGAACTTATTACATCCAATCAAGAGGATCTTTACAATATTCTTGTATCAATAGCAACAATGCTGGAGGTAATAGTTTTGGTAATAATTCTATCGGAGTTATTGTTGTTGCAAATACGGGTTCAAATGAAGCTGCCTACACAACTTTCGAAGGTCAATAAATAAACTATGAAACGTACTATTATTCATCTGGTAAGAATCTTTGCATGGTTCTTGGTTTCATTCCATTCAATAAATCTCATATTAAAAATAATACGAAATGTAGGATTAGATGAAGGAATTACTCCTAGAAATCTTATGATCGTCCCTTATTATTTACTTTGGATTGCGTTTGATGCTCTCATAGCAACTCAGTGTGGGAAATTACTAAAAAAACATACAATTAAGAATTAATTATATTCTCTATTTTTTTTACGAATAACGTTTTTAATACCATTATTATTACGAAGTAATTATATTAATTTAAACAATATTATTATTTTATCTATGCTATACTTCGTTTTAGATCGTTAAAAATATTAATGAGAGGAAGGAAAATATGAATATTCGTCTGCTTAACTCCATGATGCTTATGATTTGTCCCATATTGATGATAGTTATCTGGGTGGTACTTGAACCACTCCTAATAGGAGAAGTTGATTCAGGGTTAGTGGGTGCAGCACAAGCAGAGGCTTACCTGAAGCTTGCTTCAGAAAAAGGAGCCCTTCCCTATTTATTAGATATACCAGGTACCTTTGCCCTCATCGGAACTATGTTGGGGATTGCGTTTTTGGGAAGATCTTTACAAGGTAGTGGTGCAGCTTATGGAT
>JAKUQA010000014.1 GCA_022450525.1 Dehalococcoidia bacterium
TAGCTAATATAATCAAGCTACCTAATATAAGTGCGTCTATACCACAATTAAAATCAGCTATAAAAGAATTACAAGATAAAGGATACGACATCCCAGATTATCCAGATGAACCACAAAATGATGAAGAAAGAGATGTATTCAATACTTACTCTAAAGTATTGGGAAGTGCAGTAAATCCTGTACTTCGTGAAGGAAATTCAGATAGAAGATCATCAACTGCAGTGAAAGAACACGGAAAACGAAACCCTCATAAAATGATGCAAGACTGGCCAGAAATTTCTAAAACTCGGGTCGCACATATGCAACAAGGTGATTTTTATGGAAGCGAAAAATCAGTAACTATTTCTAATTCTGGGACTGGAATAATTGAATTTGAATCTAATAGCGGAAAGAAAACTATTTTAAAAGATGACATTAAATTAGTTGCTGATGAAATTCTTGACTGCTCAGTTATGAATGTAAAATCATTACGAAAATTTTATGCTGATGAAATGGCTAATGCCAAATCTGAAGGTATTCTTCTTTCACTACACGTAAAAACTACAATGATGCGAATATCAGATCCAATTATATTTGGCCATTGTGTTTCAGTTTATTTTGAAGATCTATTAAAAAAGCATGCAAAAATCTTTAATGATTTAGGTGTCAACCCTGATAACGGTATAGCAGAATTATATTCTAGAATACAATCATTGCCAGAAGACCAACGTAAAGAAATTGAATCTGATATAGAAAACACTTATAGTGTTCGACCAGAATTAGCTATGGTAAATTCAAGTAGAGGTATCACAAATTTCCATGTCCCAAGCGACATGATCATAGATGCAACAATGCCTGTTATTGTTCGGGATGGAGGCCAGATGTGGGGTCCAGATAATGAACAACATGACACTATTGCAATGATTCCAGATCGATCTTATGCAACTATTTACCAAGCAGCAATTGAAGATTGTCAAAAAAATGGTGCATTCAACCCTGCAACAATAGGAAGTGTATCAAACGTTGGTTTAATGGCAGCACAAGCTGAAGAATATGGTTCTCATAACAAAACATTTAAGGCACCGGACAATGGTCTTATTAGAGTAAAAGATGCAAATGGTACCACATTAATGGAACAACAAGTTGAAGAAAATGACATATTCCGAATGTGTCAAACAAAAGACATCGCAATACAAGATTGGGTAAAGTTAGCAGTTAATAGAGCAAGAATTACTGGCTCTCCAGCAATATTTTGGCTTGACTCAAAAAGACCACATGATGCAGAAGAAATAAAAAAAGTTAATAAATATTTACCTAACCATGATACAAACGGATTAGACATACAAATTATGTCACCTATCGAAGCAATGAATTATACACTAGCACGAAGTAGACAAGATAAAGATACAATATCTGTTACCGGTAACGTACTTCGAGATTATCTTACAGACCTTTTTCCAATTCTAGAGTTAGGCACTAGTGCTAAAATGCTTTCAGTTGTCCCATTACTGGCTGGAGGAGGATTATTTGAAACAGGAGCTGGCGGTTCTGCTCCAAGACATGTACAACAATTTGTAGAAGAAGGTCATTTAAGATGGGATTCCCTCGGTGAATTTTGTGCTTTAGTTGCATCCTTTGAACATTATGCGCAAGTACACAATAATGAACGAGCACAAATAATAGCAAAAACATTAGACGAAGCCATTGGAGAACACTTAGAGAATCAACGTGAACCTTCAAGAAGAGTCAATGAACTAGATACTAGAGGAAGTCATTTTTATTTAGCTTATTATTGGGCAAAAGCACTCGCAAAACAAACAGAAGACACAGAACTTCAAAGCATATTTATACAAGTTGCAAACCAAATTTCAAATAATGAAGATAAAATTGTTTCAGAATTAATTGATATCCAAGGAAAATCTGTAGATATTGGAGGATATTATCAACCAGACGAAGAACTAACATCGAAATCAATGCGACCAAGTAAAACTCTGAATTCCATACTTGATCAAATATAAATTAAGTGCAAGATAAACCAAACATAATAATTTTGTCGACAGATGATCTAGGTTATGGTGACCTAGGTTGTCTAGGATCTGAATATATCAAAACCCCTAATATCGATTCTTTAGGATCACAAGGAATAATATTTAATAATTGGTATTCAAATAGTCCTGTATGTAGCCCATCAAGAGCATCATTATTAACTGGTAAATATCCTGGCAATACAGGAGTCCGATCTATTCTTAGAGGTCATAGAACTTCTCCTGGTCTTCCTACTACCAATTTAACTATAGCGTCTATCTTAAAAAATATGGGATATGATACTTATATGGCTGGGAAATGGCATCTTGGAGTATCAGAAGAAAATCGTCCTCACAATCATGGTTTTGACCATTGGTTCGGACATTTAGCTGGATGTATAGATTATTATTCTCACATTTGGTATTACGCAAGTGGTAGAAATGAAAACAATCAACGTTTAAATCCAGTTCATGATCTTTGGGATAATAATGTAGAAGTCTGGAAAAATGGAGAATACTTTACAGAGCTAATCACGAAAAAATCTATGGAATATCTTCATTCCTCAATACAAAAATCCAATCCTTTTTTCCTTTATATTCCGTACAATGCACCACATTATCCCATGCATGCACCGCAAAAATATGTAGATAGATATCCTGATTTACCTTGGGATAAACAAATTATGGCTGCAATGATTAGTGCTGTTGACGACTCTGTTGGAGAAATAATTACTTTTCTAAAAAAGAATAACTTGTTTGAGAATACAATAATTATGTTCACTTCTGATAACGGGCCTTCAAGAGAAACAAGAAACTGGTTAGATGGGACTTTAGATCCCTATTATGGTGGTACATCTGGGCAATTAAAAGGTCATAAATTTAGTCTTTTTGATGGGGGTATCAAAGTACCAAATATAATAAGTTTTCCTAATAAAATTTCTGGTAATTGGGTATCTAATGAATCATGTATAGCAATGGATTTTCTACCAACAATTCTTGATTTTTTGAATGTAGATCTAAATCTATATAAACTTGATGGTATTAGTATAAAATCACATTTAGAAAATAAAACTCCTGTTTTAAATCGTAGTATATATTGGGAACAAGATAGCTTTATGTCTAGTCCAAGTAACCAAACAGCTATTTTGAAAAATAATTGGAAATTAGTATTGAATGGTAGATTAGTTGAATTTGAAAACCCTATAGCAGAGATTTATTTAAGTAATTTAACAGACGATGTCTCTGAATCAAATAATCTGAAAGATGAATACCCTGAAATAGTTACAGATTTAAAAAATGAAGCATTAAACTGGAGAAAAGAAATCGAAAATGTACCCAGATTTGATGGAAGGTAGATATTAAAATACTTATGAATTGCTGTACACCAGAAAATACAGATAAGAATACAAGTTTTAATAATCAACTTATTAGTCCTAGTCCGAAAAATTCAATACTTAATAATATGGTTTCAATACCAGCTGGCTCATTTATCATGGGAACTAATTCAAATATTGGATTTCCTGAAGACGGTGAAGGACCAGAAAAAAATATTTTCTTAAAAGACTTTAATATTGATATATATTCAGTAACAAATTCAGAATTTGAAAAATTTGTCACTGAAACAAAATATATAACAGAGGCTGAACAATATGGTTGGTCGTTTGTGTTTTATAAACTACTATCCAAAATAAATTTATCTAAAATTGAATATAAAGTAACTTCTACTCCATGGTGGTGTATTGTTAAAAATGCTTACTGGCGCAGACCTGAAGGTACTGGATCTAATATAAAAAATAAAGGAGATCATCCCGTGGTACATATATCATGGAATGATGCAATCAATTATTGTACTTGGGCAAATAAACGATTACCTACAGAAGCTGAGTGGGAGTATGCTGCAAAAGGGGGCTTAGAAAATTCTATATACCCTTGGGGAAATGAACTAACACCAAACAATGTGCATCAATGCAATATCTGGCAGGGAGTATTTCCTGAAGATAATTCCTTAGAGGATGGTTATTTATCAACAGCTCCAGTTAATGCTTATACATCAAATGGATATGGATTATACAACATTGTTGGCAATGTATGGGAATGGACACAAGACTGGTTTAGTACATCATATCCCAATATTAGAGATACTATTAATCCTCAAGGTCCAAGCATAGGTGAATCAAAAGTAATAAAAGGGGGTTCATATCTGTGTCATAAATCATATTGCAATCGATATAGAATTGCTGCGAGGTCTAGTAATACTACTAACAGTTCAACAAGTAATCTCGGATTTAGATGTGTCTCCTAATCCGAGATTACTTATAATTACATCCACCAGTCATCATAAGAAGCGTTTTTTGCCAAAAGTTCGATAAATCGTTCCAAAAATTCCTGTATTCGTTCGATAAACATTTCAGGCCTACCTTTCTCAATAAAGAAAAAAACAGTCTCACACCTTAAATTAAGAACAAATATATTTAATAAATAGTTATTTTGTTAATTGTTTATTACGAATTTTCACTTTGTTAGGCAATGCAGATTTCAGTTTTTGAAATGAAATAGTAAGTATCCCATTGAGTAGTAATGCATCTGCAGTTGATATATCATAAGACGCAGGTATATTAATAACCTTTCGAAAATCAGATATAATCTCATCTTTAGTTGATTCAATCTTTAAAGTGTTATCTTTCGTAGTAACAGATAATTCTTCCATTGAAAATCCAGGAACTAAGAGTTCTATTAATAATTGATTATCTTGTTCATGAAACTTAACTGGATAGTTTTGAACATTTGACCAAAATTTATCTGCTGATATATGCGATGAATCAACAAAATTATCAAATAAATGTCCTCTTAATAAAGAAATATTTCTTAACATAATTCTCTCCTTTATTATTTATTCTTTATACAAGTAACATAATATCATTATATAAGTTAACACAATATTGTCAAGTTTTATGATATTTATATAATGATTTTTATTGACAATAGATATAAGTTAAAGTATATTGATCATATGGAAAAAGAGTTTTATGAAATACTTGGTATTCCAAGATCATCTTCTGAAAAAGAAATAAAGCAAGCTTACCGCCGTCTAGCTCGCCAATATCATCCTGACGTGAATAAAAATGACAAGTCTGCAGAAGAAAAATTCAAACAAATCAATGAAGCATATGAAGTACTTTCAGACCAGAATAAAAGAAAACTTTATGATTCTTATGGGCATAATTGGAAACAAGCCGAAGGTATGAATGGCGATGGTTTTAATCCATTTGCACATAATAATATGGGGTTTAATTTTGGTGGATTTCAAAATATCAACTTAGGAAATATGTTTGATGGATTTTTTGGAAACAGATCACAGAACTATCAATCATCTTATAATCAAACAAAACCAAAACCATCTGAAGTATCTGTAGATGTAAGTCTCCTAGAAGCTTTTACAGGATGTCAAAGAATTGTAAAAACTCCTTCCAATACAAAATCAGTTGAAGTTAAAATCCCGCCTGGAGTTGATAATGGTTCAAAAATACACATTAATTTATCTGGCACCGACGTATATCTTAATATAAAAGTCACCCCTCATCATCAATATCTTAGAAAGGGTAATAATATTTATATTGATTTAGCAGTGCCCTATTATGATGCAATAATCGGTACAGAAAAAGAAGTTACAACATTATCAAAAAAAGTGATGCTAAAAATCCCTCCAGAAAGTCAAAATGATCAGATATTCAAACTACAAGGACTGGGTATGCCAATATTAGGAGAACAAGAAAAGAATGGGGATTTTTTTGTTCAATTAAAATCCATACTTCCGACTGGCTTATCAGACAAAGAAAAAGAAATATTTACATCCTTAAAATCTCTCCGAGAAAAACCTGGAGTTACTAATGAATGAAAGAATAGATGAACCGATTTTTGTCATAAGCGTTGCTGCAAAAATGATCGGCGTTCATGCCCAAACCTTACGATATTACGAAAGAGCAGGACTTGTTGACCCAAGTCGTTCTGATGGGAATAGAAGGTATTACTCACAAAGAGACCTGGAAAGATTGAAACAAATTAAAACTTTAATTGATGATTTGGGTGTCAATCTTGCTGGTGCTGAAATAGCCCTAAAACTTATGGATAAAATCGAAAAACTTGAAGATTCAATGTCTCAAATGCGATACCAGTTAAACATGATAGAATCCAGGTCCAATCCTCGAGCTCTAAGTGATGGTACAAACTCAACACAAAACTAAGTATTATATTAGGAGAAAGAATTAATGCTAAAACCAGAAAATTTTACTGAACAAGCACAAGAAATGCTTACCGAAAGTCAAGATTTAGTACGGAAGTATAAACATTCGAACTGGGATGTAGAGCATATACTTTTAGCTTTGGTAAATATGCAAGAAGGACTCACATCTACAATCTTAGATTCTTTAGGTGTTAATAAAAAAAATATTCAAAAAGAAATTGAAAGTTCGCTTGAAAAAAAAACATATGTAACATCTTTAGATATGCCAAAAAGTAATGGGAATTCGCAAATTTATGCCACTCCAAGAGCAATCGACGCAATCGAAAAAGCGCAAGAAGAAACTAAAAGGTTGCATGATGAATTTATTGGGACAGAACACATTCTTATTGGAATATTGTCCATAGAAGACGGTGATTCATATAAAATTTTTCAACAATTCAATATCAATCAAGAAAATGTATATATAGCCCTTGCTGAGATTCGTGGTAATGCTAGAGTTACCGATCAAAGGGCTGAATCAAAATATAGATCCTTAGAAAAATATACAGTAGATTTAACCCGCCTTGCTCAAATGAATAAATTAGATCCAGTTATAGGAAGAGATAGTGAAATTAGACGAGTAATACAAACAATTACAAGAAGAACGAAAAACAATCCTGTTTTGATAGGAAATGCAGGCGTTGGAAAAACTGCAATAGCTGAAGGATTAGCACAAAGAATAATTTCAAATGACGTTCCAGATACTTTAAAAAATAAGAAAATACTTTCTTTAGATATGGGGTCATTAGTAGCTGGAGCAAAGTTCAGAGGTGAATTTGAAGAAAGATTAAAAACGGTAATGGATGAAGTTAAAAATGCCAAAGGAGAAGTAATTTTATTTATTGATGAATTACATAATGTAGTAGGTGCAGGAGCTGCCGAAGGTGCTATAGATGCAAGTAATTTAATGAAACCAGCATTAGCTAGGGGTGAATTACAATGTATTGGGGCAACTACACCAGAAGAATACAGGTCTAATATTGAACAAAATGCAGCTCTAGAACGACGGTTTCATCCAGTTTGGGTTGAAGAACCTGATGTAGAAACAACAATAGAAATGCTTAAGATTTTACGTCCGAAATATGAAGCTCACCACAAGGTAAAAATTTATGATGATGCTATAGTAGCTGCTAGTAAACTTGGTGACAGATATTTAACCGAACGTAATCTGCCTGATAAAGCGATTGATTTAATTGATGAAGCTGCAAGCAAAGTTCGTATTGATACACAAAGTATGCCAAAAGATTTACGTGTCCTCGAAGAAAAAATACGACAACTTAATGATGAGGAAATAGCGGCATCTGAAATTATAGATTATGAAAAAGTTGCGCAATTAAAAATGGAACGACTGCAAGCTGAAGAAAATTTCAATAAACAAAAAAAGACTTGGGTGAAAAAAGAAAAAATCACAACGAACGTAGAAAGAGAAACTATTGCTGAGATTATTGCAGGGTGGACAGGAATACCAGTTTCACAGATTGTCCAGGATGAAGCCAATAAATTATTGGATATGGAAAAGATAATGACAACAAAAGTTATTGGCCAAGATAATGCAATTACTATTATTGCAGATGCAATTCGTCGATCTAGATCTGGAATTCAAGATCCTAAAAGGCCTATAGGAAGTTTTATATTCCTTGGACCTACAGGAGTTGGCAAAACTGAACTTGCTAAAACGCTTGCAGAATTTATGTTTGACGATAGGGAAAATATGGTTCGAATCGACATGTCTGAATATATGGAAAAACACTCTGTATCTAGACTAATTGGATCCCCTCCTGGGTATGTAGGTTATAACGAAGGGGGACAATTAACCGAATTAGTACGGAGACGACCCTATCAATTAATACTTTTCGATGAAATTGAAAAAGCCCACCCCGATGTATTTAATATTTTATTACAAATACTTGAAGATGGCCGCCTCACTGATGGAAGTGGTAGAACAGTAAATTTCACCAATACGATTATCATAATGACAAGTAATTTAGGTACAACAGAAAACCCTAAGGATAATATTGGTTTCAAATCCTTAACAGATAACATAAGTGATAAAGAAAAATTAACAACATCAATTGAGTCTGCTTTAAAAACTACGTTCCGTCCTGAATTAATAAATAGAATTGATGAAATTGTCATATTCAACAAACTTAATGAAGAGCAAATGGGCGAAATAATACAACTGATCATAAACGAAGTTAATAGTCGACTAGAAGAACAGGAGATTTCAATTATATTATCTAAATCTGCCACTAAATGGTTAGTAGAAAATGGATTTGATAAAGATTATGGTGCTAGACCATTAAGAAGAATTATTCAACGTAAAATAGAAAATCCTTTGTCCAAAGAAATACTTTTGCATAATTATACAAAAGGCGATCAAATAAAGGTAGATATAAAAAATGGATCTCTCACATTTTCAAAAAATGGTGTTGAAAAATCACGAAAAAATAAACGTGTGAAGCAGTTAGTTCATTAATTTGAAAAAACACTCGACCTATTGACAAAAATGTAATAGAATATTACCTTTGTGGCTCTGATATCATCAAACCTATAATATAATCAGAAGCTTCTTCTCTTGGAGGAATCAAGAAAAATGGAATATGCAGTAGTAAAAACCGGAGGAAAACAATACAAAGTATCACCAGGTGATATTCTGGATGTTGACCGTATAAATGAAATATCTGAAGGAGAAAATGTTACTTTAGATAGTGTTTTATTAATGTGTGATTCTAAAGGGCAATTAACTTATGGAGATCCTGTAATCAAGGGTGCGAAGGTAACTGGTACAGTTGAAAAACATTTGCGAGGCGATAAAATTATTGTATTTAGATTCAAAAATAAAACTAGAGCTGGTACAAAAACTGGTCATAGACAAGAGTTAACTCGTATTAAAATTGATAAATTAACAAAACGTCAAGCAAGAACACAAAAACCTAAGGCAGAAGAATCCGTAGAAGCTCCTTCTAAGCCACGTACACGCAAGACTAAACCTAAGACAGAAACAACATCGGAGAACTAAATGGCACATAAAAAAGGTGGCGGTAGTAGTAAAAATGGTCGTGATAGTAATTCACAACGATTAGGTGTGAAAAAATATGGCGGTAATCAGGTATCTGCGGGAACAATTTTAGTACGGCAAAGAGGTACTAAGATTAGACCTGGGGTCAATGTAGGTATGGGTAGAGATTTTACTCTATATGCTAAAATTGACGGTGAAGTCGTATATGATCATGCTACCAAATTACGAAAAAGAGTTAATATACAAGCAAACTAAATTATTATGAAACAAGATATTCATCCAACATATTATAACAATGCTAAAATAGTCTGCGCTTGTGGTGTAACCACTATAACTGGAAGCACTAAAGAAGAAGTCCGTGTTGAAATATGTAGTTCATGTCATCCGTTTTATACCGGAGAACAACGTATTGTGGATACTGAAGGACGAGTTGAAAGACTTAAGAGAAGATACGGTATTTAATCCAATTTACGCCGTTGTATCTATTATAGAATGAACTCAAAACAAATCGATACAAAACCTCCAGAACAAACTTTTTTCTATGGCGGACAAGCTCTTATCGAAGGAGTAATGATTCGTGGCAATAATAATTTATCAGTTTCGGTAAGAAAACCTGATGGAAATATTGAATCAAGAACATCCGTAATTAGTCAAATCTTTACAGGGCCTTTGAAAAAAATCCCGTTTGTAAGAGGATCATTAGTTTTAATTGAGACAATGTTTCTTGGAATAAAATCTTTGATTTACTCTGCGAATGTTAGTGCAGGAGAAGAAGAAGAAGAAATTGGTAACGTAGGGGTTGCAATAAGTTTAAGCATTTCCTTAGCATTTACCATCCTGGTTTTTTTTGTTTTACCATTATTAGCCGTACATTTTTTAGATAGTACTATTTTAAGTGCTCAAACACCAATAATATCTTTTATAAGTAATTTAATTGAAGGAATAATTAGACTAACCTTCTTCATTTTATATATATGGTTGATTGGTTTTATGCCTGACATAAAAAGAGTATTTCAATATCATGGTGCTGAGCATATGACTGTAAAAGCTTATGAAGCAAATCTGCCTCTAGAAATACCAAATATACGTCAATTCTCTACTGCTCACCCAAGATGTGGAACAGCGTTTTTATTACTTGTAATGATCATCTCTGTTATAACTTTTGCTTTTCTAGGAAGACCTGATTTATGGCTTAGAATAATTTCCAGAATAGTGTTAATTCCTGTCATAGCAGGAATTGCATATGAAACTTTACGATTTACTGGCAAGCATAGTAATAACATTTTTGTAAAATGGTTAATAATTCCGAATATGGCCTTACAAAAATTAACTACTAAACAACCCGATGATGATCAAATAGAAATAGCTATAGATGCTATGGAAAATGCTATTAAAGCTGATCAAAAAGATTTAGCTGAAATCGATGAATAACTTTCGTATTCGTATAGTATTTGTTACAATATTTATGAGGGAAGAAAATTGATTACCACAAATAAAAAGATTTATTTTTCAGTCACAGTTTTAATTTTAACTATAATTTATTTTGTAATATTAGCCTTTGATAGTTCTACGGTGTTTTACTACAAAATTGATGAATTATCAAAAGCAAATATCAAATCTACAGAAACTATACGAGTAGTAGGCACATTAGTTGATAATTCATTTGACCGTGAAAAAGATTCAACCACTGCGGTATTCAGTATTCAAAGTGAAGATGGTACTAATATGTTAACTGCCCATTATGAAGGGGTGGTACCAGAGCTTTTCTTTAATGAACAATCCGAAATAGTTCTTGAAGGGAACTTACTAGAACATACTAATTTGAACGACGCTGTTTTTGACGCTGAAAATATTATTGTTAAATGTCCTTCAAAATATGAAGAAGCCGACGCGGAAAAAACTCAAGTTTTATAGTTCTTAGCTATTATTAAAAATCGTAATCTGAAAGTAGTTGAGCTACGTCTCGAGATTTAACACTTTCAGTTATCCTATTTGTTTCCGCTGTTAGTGAAGGACGCGTTTTATCTTCGTAAATTATTCCAACAGGAATTCCTGGTGAATTAATGAGCTCCTCTGCTGCTAATCGATCCGTTCTATCATATTCCTCAGGTATATCATACATAAGCCCAGGTACGCCTTTTTTTGCATTCCCCTTAAGGATTTCATATGTGTCATTATAAGTCGTACATGGGGATTGAACGTGAACAACTGCAAACCCAGGATGCTCCATACCAGCTTGAATTAATTTTGCTAAATCACGTGGCTTGCTAGAATAACCAGAGGCTATAAAACTTGCGCCTATTGTCAAATAATACTTTAATGGATGAATTTTATCCTCAATTTTGCCATAAGGGGTTGATGTAGTTTTTACACCATAATCTGTAGTTGGAGAACTCTGACCTTTGGTCAAGCCATAAACGCCATTATCCATTACAACTGAACAAATATCTAAATTTCGAGTAGCCTGAGGAGCAATATGTTCCATGCCTATACTTAAAAAGTCTCCATCACCTGCTACTGTTAAGACATTCAAATCAGGATTAGCCATTTTTACTCCAAAAGCAATAGGCAAAGATCGTCCATGTATCCCATGTAATCCAAATGGTTGAGGATCTTCCAATAGATGAACTAAATTTCCAGAGCAACCAATGCCGGCAACTACTACAGTATTTTCTATTATCTCTTCTGTTTCCTTAATACGGTCATTTAGAGCAAACTCAACAGCCCTTCGAACACCGAAGTCGCCACACCCTGGACACCACGCAAAATCATATTCAGGATTCTTCTTACTCAATTTATCACCGCCTTATTTGTTTGATTTACTAAATCATTAATGCTCGAAACCAAATCTACAACCTTAAATGGGAGACCGGTATATTGTGTTATAGATTTTGCTTTTACTCCATAGGATCGTAAAATGGAGGAAAACTGACCTTGATAATTTAATTCAGGAACTATAACTAAATCTTTTGATCGTAATTTTATTAGTAAGTCTTCTGGAAGTGGATTTAGATACATAGTGTAAAGCCATCCAACATCCAAACCAGAATCTCTTAATTGATTATAAGCTTCCCGAACTGAACCTTTTGAACCACCCCATGGCATTAAGACAATAGAGGAATTAGCATTTTCTTCTTCGAAATCTCCATCTTTCAAAAGATTTAATTTACTAAATCGACGTTCTGTCATTTGTATATGCCGACTTGGTAGATGTGTGGTATCACCCATTGAATCATGTTCGCTTCCGTTTGCTATATAAGAACCAGGTTTACCCGGAATTGGCATAGGTGATAATTCAAAACCATCATATCTCAAGTAGCCATTGTTACCTTCATATACAATTCTATTCTCTACATTTACAGTATCCAAATCAGGTTTCTTTATATTCTGTACTCTTTCAGCTAAAGACATTTCAGTCAATAATATTACTGGTCCTTGATAACGTTCAGCCCAATTTAAAGACATGACACCTGCAGTAAAACACTCTTCGACATTACCCGGTGCAATAACTGGTAAAGATACATCTCCATGAGCAGGATTAATTGCAGAAAACAAATCAGATTGCTCAGTTTTGGTAGGAAGACCTGTAGCAGGACCGCCTCTTTGAACATCAACTACTACTAAAGGTAATTCAGCCATCCACGCTAAGCCTAATCCTTCACTCATTAATGAAAACCCAGGTCCAGCAGTTGCTGTCATTGATTTTTTTCCAGCATAACCACCACCAAGAATAGCATTGATTGATTCTATTTCTGAACTTGCTTGATAAACAAATTTTCCTTCTTGAACCAAATTTCTTTCCATGTATAACAAAATAGTTGTAGCCGGTGAAATTGGATATCCCACATAAAAGTTCAATCCAGCTCGAATAGCTCCTAAAGATATCGCATCATTTCCTTTCATCATGGACTGCTTATAATCTGGAGGATTAGGTGAATCTAATTCCCCTAAATTGAATGGACTCTCGGAGGCTTTTTCTATACCAAAATCTATTGCTCTAAAGTTAGCATCAACGATTTCTTGACCTCTTGATAAATATCTTTTCTCAATAAATTCCTGTAAATATTTCACTGGCATATCTACTAAGGAGGCTAAAGCACCCATCATAACCATATTTGCAGTCCTTGCATCGCCTGCTTCTTTAGCTAGATCATCAAATGGCATACCAATAGCTTTTTCATTACCAGATGGAGTGAATGATGAATCATATAATATAATTCCGTCTGCTGCCACTTCACCTTTATGTGTTTCATATGCCTCTTCATTTAAGGCAACCAAAACATTTAATTCATCTCCAGGGCTTAAAACAGGTGAGGTCGAAATTCTAGCCTGAGTATAAGTTGGACCTCCCATAATTTGTGATGGAAAAGTTGCAAAAGTAAGAGAATGATATCCAACTTCTGAAGCAATTCTTGCTAATGCTTCTGATGCTGTTACTACTCCCTGACCTCCTTCTCCTGCAAATCGAACAACAAAATCTTGTCTTTTAGACATGTATCTCCCCATAGGAACACGTTGTAATTTATTAAATAGTCTTATAATTAGCTTTAATTTTATAGGACAAAAAGGGCATTGCTGAGCTACTATATTGACCATAAAAACTTTAGCACTGTAATCTATTTACTGTCAATATAAGATTGATTAAAACACATATATAAATTGGTATTTTTTTCTTTTTATGAAAAATTTAAATTCTGAATTAATATCTAGAATTAAAGAACACGGTCCAATAACATTTAAAAATTATATGGATCTTTGTTTGTATTGGCCAAAAGGTGGATTTTATACTTCGGATAATGTCATTATTAATGATGACTATTACACATCACCTATGGCCCATCCTGTTTTTGGTGCTTTATTATCCATGTATTTAGAATCTATATGGAATAGTAATATATTTCAAGAAAAGTTAAACATACTAGAAATTGGAGCAGGTAATTATCAATTAGCAAATGATATTACAAACTATTCAAAAAATTTATCAGCTGACTATTACCAATCTCTAGAATATATAACTATAGACTTGAGAAAACCAGAGAAAAATAACAATCATAACTTTAGCCCAATAATTAGCGATACCATACCATTTGATAAATTTTCAGGGGTTATAATTCTTAATGAGGTTTTTGATGCTTTACCTTTCCATCGTGTAATAAATATAAATAATCAAATAAAAGAGATATATGTTGATTATAAAGACGAGAATTTTTTTGAAACTTATGGATCTGTTTCGTCAGATAAAATATTTGAATTTCTTGCCGAGCATAATATTACTCTTGAACAAAATCAGATTTTCGAAATTTCATTACAAAGTGCTGAATATCTAAAAAATATTGCCTCAATTTTGGATACGGGCGTTGTTATAAACATAGATTATGGAGATACATCAGAAAACTTACTCTCTAAATTTAAAAAAGGGTCACTTTCCTGTTATTATCAGCACACTATGTCACAAAACCCATTTTTACATCCTGGTAAACAAGATATTACGTGTCATGTTAATTTTTCAGCACTAATAAACGAAGCTAGAAAAAATAACTTAGAAACAAATAATTTAATATCACAACGGGAGTTTTTATACGAACGAGGTTTTCAAAACTTATTTGTTAAATTGAGAGATTTGTCTCTCAATCAAACCGAAATGAATGCAAACAGAATGGGTATGCTTAACCTTGTAGACCCAAATAGTTTGGGTAATTTTAAAACCCTAATCCTCTCCAAAAATATAAACCTTAACAATAGCGATTTTAAACCTCAACAAAACGATCTGATGGATAAATACCCAGTACCACTTCTAGAGGATCATCATATTAACTTGTTTGGTGCGAAATATCCTGATCAAGCACAAAATTGGAATGATTTATTTAAAATTAATTAGAAGTATCTTTATCCAATGTATCTTTAATATCTTCAATCTTTCGATTGATAACTAATAAATATGCAAAGTACACAAGCCATGTTATCGCAAAAACCGCAAATAAATAATTCATTGAAACCTCTTAATTAGTAATTTAGTTGATCAATTCTTCTAGGACTCTTAACTGAAATCTCCTAACAAGTAAAAATATTCCAAGTATAGTAAAGGCAAAAGTTGAATATATAAGTATAAAACCCATAGAAGCAGTGAGACCTGCATCCGATTCTTTCAAAGGCCCAATTATCATTTCGGGATGAACAGTTCTCCACCATACAGATGCCATATAAACTATAGGAACATTAATGAATGAAATAATTCCCAATACAGAGGCATATGTTGCTCCCTGCCTTATATTAGAAGCATATGCACGTAGCATTAAATATCCAATATACATTAACCACATAATCAATGAAGTAGTAAGTTTTGGATCCCAAGTCCACCAAACCCCCCAAACAGGTTTAGCCCAAATAGCGCCACTAATAACCATAATGGTTGTGGTTATTACTCCAATTTCACCGGCAGATTGACCAAAATAGTCCCAACGAATATTTTTTGTTATTAAATACATGATTGAAGCAACAAAAACAAAAAAGAAAAACAGAAAACCAACCCAAGCATTTGGAACATGAATATATAAAATCTTCTGAACATGCCCCATAATAACTTCTGTTGGAGCAAATAAGGTTATTAGAGCAATATCTAATAAAATAATTGCTGCAGTGATTATCAGATAATAACTAGATTTAATTTTCATATGTCTTCAAATGGTAAATTAATAATCTTTCATAACATAAGTAAATAAAAACGAACATACTATACTAAACATTATATCAATAACTGCTAGTAATTGTATCCATTTGTTGTATTCGGTCCATGTTTCTCCTCTTAAAACTGAACTTGTTACTTCAATAGCAGCAAGTAACATCGGGAATATTAAAGGGAATAATAGTATCGGTAAAAGGGTTTCTCTAACTCCTGTATTTGAAGTCATAGACCCAATAATTGTACCTATAACTGAAATTCCTAGTGTTGCTAATACTGCAACGAGGATAATGGAAGTATGTATAATATTTAAATTAAAAATGATAGTAAAAATAGGAAAGATTAATATTTCTAAAATTATCATAAACAAAAAAAGAGTAGTAACCTTACCTAAAAATAAAATATCTCTAGAAATGGGGAGGAGTAGTAAGGCTTCAAAATTCCCACTATCTCTCTCTCGAGATAAAAATCTATTAAGTCCTAAAACTGAAGTAAAAAAAATTGTAACCCATAATATTCCTGGAAGAACGCGAATATATGAATCTCTTGATACATCAATAGATATATTAAATATTACAACACACGTAAAAGAAAAAATTATTGTTAGGAGAAGTAATTCTTTACGTTGTAACTCAACCTTAATATCCTTTGCCGAAATGTACCATATATATAAAAAATAGTTTTTCATAATACACTTTCGTTTATTGATTTATATTTATCAATTAACTCAGGAAATTCATCTTTGCTATGTGCCTGAAATTCTATTTTCCCTGACTGCAAAATACCTATAGTATTAGCTACAGATAATGCGAAATCACTATTGTGTGTCGTCAAAAACACTGTCATATTCCCATTAATAACGTTAGGAAAAAATTGCTCAGTTAAGTTATCAATAGAATTCACATCTAACCCAGCATCCGGTTCGTCCATAATCAATATCGATGGGCTACTCATCATCGCCTTCATAATAGAGAGTCTCTTTTGTTCACCATGAGATAATTTACCTACTTTTTGATTGATCAAATGTGAAAGATTTAAAATTCTAGACAGATATTCAAATTGTTCATCAAAATCAATATGTGGATAAAATTTACTGAAAAATCGTAAATTTTCAAAAGCAGTTAAATCTGCATAAAGAAGAGAATTATGACCAACATATCCCATAATTGTCCGGATTTGCTCTGCATGATTAGATGAATTATAGCCATTAATAATCACCTCTCCTTGATCTGGAGAATACAAAGTAGTTAATAATTTAACTAAAGTTGTTTTACCTGAGCCGTTAGAGCCTAAAAGCACATATCTTTCAGAAGCTCTTACTGATAAGAAACAATCATTTAAAATAGGATTAGAACCAAATGATTTCGTTACATTGTTAATTTCGATCGAATTTTTCTCTATCAATTGCTATACTTTCTAAAATTTAAATTATAAATAGAATACAACAATAAGCCATTACATCCTATTCTATCAAAGGACAATTAAAATGTATCAAAATAATGAAAAAACTAATATGGAAACACGAGATGATGTCTCAGTTTATAGAACACCTCCTGGTCAAAAATTAACAGAAAAATTTCCTGTACTTACATATGGTGACATACCTCAAATCCCATTAACAGAATGGTCTTTTACTATTGATGGTTTAGTTAATAACAAAATTACCTTCAATTGGGAAGAAATAATGTCATTCAAACAAACTATACTAACTAAAGATTTCCATTGTGTAACTCAATGGAGTCGCCTAGATAATTTATGGGAAGGGATTAGAGTAAAAGATCTAATAGGAAAAAATAATCTAAAATCTAACGCTAAATATGCATTAATTTATTGTTATGGAGGGTATACAACAAATCTTCCATCTGAAGTATTACTAGAAGATGACGTCTTATTAGCACATAAACATGATGGAGATAGTCTATCACCAGAACACGGAGGACCTATGCGCTTAGTAGTCCCTAAATTATATGCATGGAAAAGCGCTAAGTGGATTAAAGGTATTAATTTTATTGAAAACGAAGAATTAGGATTTTGGGAAAATTTAGGATATCACTCTTATGGTGATCCATGGAAAGAACAAAGATTTAAATTTTAAATCATCCCAGTTATAATAGCTTGGATTAGAAATTTTAATATAATATCTGGAAAACATTATGAAGATAAAACTGTTACTAATATCTTTGATGCTAGTAAGTGGTTTAACCGCTTGCTCAAACGAAAGTAAAGATGCTGTACAAAACATACGCCAAAAAGTAGGTGATGCAATTGCCGGAGAAGTTACTCCTACTCCTACCCCTACTTCTATACCTGAGTCTACTCCAACTAGTGAACCTACTGCTACACCTAAACCTATAGAAACGCCAGACCCTACAGCCACCCCGGAGCCTACACCTACTCCTGAACCAGAAACATGTGCTCCTGGTAAATGTAGCAACAATCCTGTAAATGAACCATTATCAGTAACTTTTGATGAAGATGGTTTTTACACCAAACTAATATACGGAACCTCAGACTTCACTCTAAAAATCAATAATATCGGTTCTGTAATGCTTTCTATAGAAGTCACGCCAAAACTTCCTGGGACTAATACCACAATCGTAGTGGATCCAAATGAAGTTGAAAGTATTAGTTTAAATGAATCAAAACAAGCACCAGAATATAATGGAAATATAACATTAAATGGGTCATGGGATATATCGGGCTCAGGTGCACAATCACAGTCAATAAAAATCAGAATTGTAGATTGATTATACCTTGACATACACCATATCAAGGATTATTATATTTTGTATATAAAACATACGAAGTATAATGCGAAATTCCATAAAAAATAAATCCAAAATTGAGCGTCTTGATTTACGTGATATAAATGAAGCAGAAACACGCAGAGTCAACAAAAACAATTCTTTAAGAAACGATAGTAAAAACACACAAGATATGGAAGGTGTGTATATTATTAGTGTAGCAGCAAAGATTTTGGCTATGCATCCACAAACTTTGCGAAAATATGAACGAGCTGGCCTGATCTCTCCTACTAGAACAATAGGAATGCTACGATTGTATTCTACCCACGATATTAATAAAATTAGATTAATTAAATATTTGGTAGATGATATAGGAATGAATCTATCTGGAGTTGAATTCATTTTAAATACTTTTCAAGAATTAGAAAAAGCAAAAGAGTATATTAATAATATTGTCGAATCTTTTGAGAATTCTGAATTTGAATCACATCTTAAAAAAATACATAATTTGATAAATAATCCGTTTATTAACATCAAACATAAAACTGGTAAGTATTATGAATAATCCTGATGAAAATAATGAAGAGGTTTCTGAAATAGATAACGGAAAAACTATAACTGATGAAATAGATACCGTTATCAATGAAAGAGACCAATATAAGAATATTGCACAACGAGCTCAAGCAGATCTTATAAATTATAAAAATCGAGTTGCTGAAGAACGTGAAGCAACCTATGTCATGATAGTTTCTAGATTTGTATCAAACTTATTACCAATTATTGATAATTTTAATCGAGCAATAAGTAGTATGCCCGATGATAATTCTTGGTACCAAGGTGTAATAATGATAGAAAAAAGTTTGAATGAACTTGTTGAATCTGAAGGAATATCACAAACAGCAAAACCTGGGATGGATTTTGATCCAAAATATCATGAAGCAATAATGACTATTGAAGATGAAACAAAAAATGAAGGTACCATTGCTGATATAATTGCACAAGGATATGAACTAAAAGGTAGGATCATTAGACCTGCCCAAGTAACTGTAATTAGAAATGTTAATAATGTTAATAACGAAAAAGAAGATATTGATGTAGAAAGTCAAAATAATTCTAGCGAAACAGAAGGAGATAACAATGGCTAAAATTATAGGAATCGATCTTGGAACAACAAACTCATGTGCAGCTGTTATGGAAGGTGGTGAGCCTACTGTTCTAGAAAATAGCGAAGGTGGAAGAACTACTCCTTCAGTAGTTGGGGTAAATGTAAAAAGTGATGAAAGATATGTTGGGCAAGCTGCTAAAAGGCAGGCTGTTACTAACCCTGAAAACACAGTCTTTTCAATAAAACGATTTATGGGAAGGAAACATACCGAAACAAAATCTGAGTCAAGTCAATATCCATATGAATTAAAGGCCTCCAAAAATGGGGATGTATCTGTGGTACTCGGAGAAAAACCTATGTCACCACCAGAAGTTTCAGCTATGGTTCTAAGAAAAATAAAAGAAGACGCAGAATCAAAATTAGGAGAAACAATTACGCAGGCAGTAATTACAGTACCAGCATATTTTAATGATAGTCAAAGAAATGCAACAAAAGATGCAGGTAAAATTGCCGGATTAGAGGTTTTGCGAATAATAAATGAACCTACTGCTGCAGCCTTAGCCTACGGCCTGGACAAACAAGGAGATCAAACTATTGCAGTTTATGACCTTGGTGGTGGTACCTTTGATATATCTATATTACAAATTGGAGAAGGTGTATTCGAAGTAAAAGCCACTAATGGAGATACACATTTGGGTGGAGATGATTTTGATCAAAGAATCATTAATTGGATAATCGAAGAATTTAAAAAAGACCAAGGAATTGATTTACAGAATGATAACATGGCTTTACAGCGACTAAAAGAAGCTGCAGAAAAAGCAAAAATCGAATTATCCAATGTAATGCAAAGTGAAATCAACCTTCCTTTTATTACAGCTGACTCCTCTGGCCCTAAACATTTAGCTATGAGTCTAACTAGATCTAAATTAGAACAACTAGTTGACGATTTAATAACCAAAACTGTGGAACCATGTAAAAAAGCTATTGAAGATGCTGGAATTAAAGCTAGTGATATTAATGAAGTAATATTGGTTGGTGGAATGACACGTATGCCCTCTGTACAGGATAAAGTAAAAGAACTGTTTGAAAAAGAGCCTCATAAAGGTGTAAACCCAGACGAGGTAGTTGCAATTGGCGCAGCAATACAAGCAGGGGTTTTACAAGGGGATGTTAGAGATGTACTTCTTTTAGATGTCACACCTCTTTCTCTTGGAATAGAGACTTTGGGTGGCGTAATGACTCCATTAATACCTCGAAATACTACAATTCCAACTGCTAAAAGTGAAGTTTTCAGTACTGCTGCAGATAATCAAGATAAAGTTGAAATACATGTTTTACAAGGTGAAAGAAGTATGGCAACAGAAAATAATTCTATAGGTAAATTTGTACTCGACGGAATTCTACCAGCTCCAAGAGGAATACCTCAAATCGAAGTCACTTTTGATCTTGATGCAAACGGAATATTAAATGTTTCTGCAAAAGATAAAGGTACTGGTAAAGAACAAAAGATTACTATCACTGCAAGTTCAGGTTTATCACAAGAAGATGTTGAAAAGTTGGTTCAAGAAGCTGAGGCAAATGCTGATGATGATAGAAAGAAAAAAGAATCTGTTGAAACAAGAAATTTAGCAGACAATCTAATCTATACTACTGAGAAAACACTCGCTGAAAATAGTGATAAAGTACCAGAAGAGCTTAAAACACAAATTGAATCAAAAGTAGCAACATTGAAGGAAGCCCTTGAAAGCGATGATGATGAATCTATTAAATCATCCTTAGATGATTTACAACAAACATTACAAGAATTAGGGAATGCTGTTTACAGTCAAGAATCTGAAAATCCTAATAATGAGACTGAAGAAGGTACAAAATCTGATGATGATGAAACTGTAGAAGGTGAGTATAGAGAAGTTTAGGAATATCAAAAAGGAGACATTATGGTAATGGGAACTCTTATACTTGGTGAGAATTATCAAACTGAGTCCGGAGAAAACTCGAAAATAAATGAAATACTGTTTTCAACAAAAGATAAATCAATAATTGGTATCAATGTAAGGATTAATAAATCAGTACCGAATTTATTTATACCACTTAAAGAGTCAATAGATAACAAAAAAGCTAACCAAAAAGGAATGATTCATTTTTCAAAAAAGACGATTGTTCGCACAAATGATAATACAAAATCTCAGCTTTTTGGCTTAATGGTTGATAAAAGCACCTTCAGACCAAATTATTTTTTAATTAAAGTAGGTAAGAAAATATTAAGTGTTAAACATGAACTGTTAAATAACATAACCTCAGGTGCCCCAACTATAGATTCAACAATAAACATAAACGACATTCCGATTTACTTGTCTGATGAATTAGCAACAAAGGAAGCCAATTATTCATTAGAAAGATTTTACGCATCTAATTATTCTTCAATGTCGAATGTCAAAGTAGAAGTGATTTCCGGAATTGCGCATTTATCTGGAACATGCCAATTTAATGAACAAAGCATTTCCATAGAAAATTTTATGAAGAAAATTGAAGGGGTCTTAGCAGTTAAAAATGATATCGTTAGTGATTCTGAACTCGAAATTACTATTGCAAAAAAATTAGCAGATGCCAGTATTTTTCAAGACGGATTTGTTTCTATTAGAATTTTCAACAATAAAATTTCTTTAAAAGGAAATTTGGGATCTCAAAAGAATATAGACAAAGTTCAATCTATAATTGAGGAATTTGAATCAATAAAACTAATTGAAAATAATATTAAACTGAAAAGTTGAAGTGATTTTTTTAATAAAATAGTGTATTTTTATTGAAGTATTATTTTAGGTCAGTTATTTCATTCCTAAATTTCATGAGAGGGTATTGAATTGAACGATAGCATCGATGGAAATTCTATAATTGTTCCTGAAGTAGTTGTTCAAAGATTACCTCATTATCTTAATATATTAAGTATCCTACAAGTTGAAAAAACAAAAATTGTAAGTTCTGAACAATTAGGATACTTAGCACAAATTACCCCTGCTCAAATTAGAAAAGATTTAAGTTACTTTGGAAAATTTGGTAAACAAGGTAAAGGATATTCAGTAAATATTCTTGTAAAAAGATTACGAGAAATCCTAGGAGTAAATCTACAGTGGGAGGTTTGCTTAATAGGTGTTGGAAGACTAGGAAGAGCACTATTAAGCTATCCTGGTTTTGCACCAGAAGGTTTTAATATAATAGCTGCATTTGATTCAGATCTCAAACAAATAGGTCAACAGATAGGTAAAATAAAAATAAAAAATATTGTAGAAATCGAGGAGTTTTTACAAAGTAGCAGTATTCAAATTGCAATCGTTGCAGTACCAGCAAGTGTGACAAAAGATATATTAAATCAACTTTATCACTCAGGAATCAAAGCTGTTTTAAATTACGCACCATTTACTCCACTCGATCACAAAGATATGATTATACGAAATATTGATCCAGTAGCGTCTCTACAATCACTAACTTACCATTTAAAAGAGAACAATTAAGAAACAGAAGGGGGTCTATTTGAAGATCTTCTTTTTTGAACAATTTTCAAACGTACTTGGTCTCTTCGAATGGATGCAACAGCATTAGCTAAGTCGATATCTGACTGACTGTTACTTATTTCCTCTTCGGCTTGTTTTATTGCTTCTTGTACTTTTGCTTCATCAATTTCTTCAACACGTTCAGCAGCATCAGCTAAAATAGTCACATGATTACCTAATACTTCGATAAATCCACCAGATAGATATAAATAAGTATCTTCTGATCCATCTTGAATAATTCGAACCTCTCCGGGCTGAAGAGATGTCAGTAAAGGTGCATGGTTATCAAGTATGGCAATTTCACCTTCAATACTTGGTGCAACAACTCCACGTACATCATCAGAATAAATATTTTTTTCTGCTGAAACAATCTCTAATTTCATTGAGAAGATTTCTCCTATTTATAATTTAACTATTAGCCGAAGCCCTAGCTTCTTCAATATCGCCAACCATGTAAAAGGCCTGTTCAGGCAAATCGTCATGTTTACCTTCTAATATTTCTTTGAAACCACGTATAGTATCTTGAATTGGAACGTATCGGCCTTCTCGACCAGTAAACTGAGTAGCAACAAAAAATGGTTGTGAGAAAAATCTTTGCAACTTTCGTGCTCTTGAAACTGTTAGTTTATCTTCTTCAGATAATTCTTCCATACCTAAAATTGCAATCACATCTTGCAAATCTTTATATCTTTGTAAGTATTCTTGTACACCACGAGCTACTTGATAATGTTCTTCTCCAACAATTAATGGATCAAGAATTCTAGAGTTAGATGCTAATGGATCTACTGCTGGATATATACCTTGTTCAGAAATTGCCCTATCAAGAGAGATGTTAGCATCTAAATGGCCAAATGTAGTAGATACACCGGGATCAGTATAGTCATCAGCAGGAACATAGACCGCTTGAAAAGATGTAATTGAACCATTTTTAGTCGATGTAATTCGTTCCTGTAAAGCTCCCATTTCTGTAGCTAATGTTGGTTGATATCCAACAGCTGAAGGCATTCTACCCAAAAGCGCTGATACTTCCATACCTGCCAATGTATATCTAAATATGTTATCAATGAACAGCAAAACATCCTGATTTTGTTGATCTCTAAAATATTCAGCCATAGTCAAACCTGTTAGGCTAATTCTATATCTAACTCCTGGTGGTTCATTCATTTGTCCAAAAACCAGTGCTGTATTTTGCAATACACCCGATTCTTCCATTTCATTCCAAAGGTCATTTCCTTCCCTAGATCTCTCACCCACACCTGCAAATACTGAATAGCCTTTGTGAACCTGAGCAATATTTCGAATTAACTCCATGATAATAACTGTTTTACCAGTCCCTGCACCACCAAAGGCTCCAATTTTACCACCTTTAGTAAACGGAGCAATCAGATCAATAACCTTTACTCCTGTTTCAAGCATTTCAGTGCTAGAACTTTGATCTTCAAAGCTTGGAGCAGGTCTATGAATAGGCCAATGCTCTTCTGCAGTAACCTCTCCGATATTATCAAGTGCCTTTCCTGTAACATTAAATAATCGTCCTAATGAACCATCACCAACAGGTACAGCAATAGGTTGTCCTGTATCATTAACTTCCATACCTCTGGCAAGACCTTCAGTTGCACCCATTGCTAAACAACGAACCCAATTATTACCTACATGTTGTTCTACTTCTAAAACTAATTCTTCTCCATTGTGCTGAAGAGTTAAAGCATTGTAAATTTCAGGAAGATTATCAGGGGGAAATTCTACGTCTACAACCGTTCCGATAATTTGTACTATTTTACCTTTATTTTCTGCCATTTCATTCCGCCTTTTTGTAATTAATTTAGAGCAGCAACTCCGCCCACTATATCTAATAGTTCTGTAGTAATAGCTTCTTGCCTTACTTTATTCATGAGTAATGTTAATGAGTCAATCATATCATTAGCACTATCAGTAGCATTTCTCATCGCAACCATTCGTGATGAATGTTCACATGCTCTTGATTCTAATAATGCATGATATATTTCTGTCTCAATATATCGTGGTAAAAGCAGTTCCATCAGATCAATACTTGATGGTTCATATATATATCCAACCGTTTCATTACTTGATAATTCTGATGGTATTACTGGTAAAAGTTGTTTAATAATAGGAGTTTGTAATGTTACATTGATAAACTGAGGGTAACTTAATACAACCTTATCTATACTTCCGTCCATATATCCATCTATAACAAGCTTGGCAATTGGCATAATATCTTCAACGGTCGCCTTGTCAGGTAAATCTGTAAAAACAGCCATAGGTTGGTTACCAGTCCGTGTAAGAAAATCTCTTCCTTTTTTTCCCACTGCGACGCTAGTAATTGTTGAACTTTCATTAAGAATAAAATCGCCACAAGATCTATTCAGATTACCAGGTAGTCCTCCACAAAGGCCTCGATCCGGAGTCATGTGAATCACAGCAGTGTTAGTAATATCACGTTCAATCAACAATGGGTGAATTTGTTCTCCTTCAGCCGGTTGCGCTGCAAGATCAGATAAAACATTTTCTATTTTTTCAGCATAAGGTCTACCTGCAAGAGTGGCAAGTTGAGCAAAACGCATTTTAGATGCTGCTATCATTTGCATAGCTTTAGTTATTTTTGCTGTACTTTGAACACTTCTTATTCTTCTTCTAATTGTTCTTACATTTGCCATATGATTCCTACACTATTTTAAGCTAGTTGAACTTTATTAAACGCCTCAATTGCTTCTTTTAATTTAGTCTCAGTTTCTTCATTTATATCTGCATTTGTACTGATACTTTCTAAAATTTCACTATGATTGGATGACATAAAAGCAATAAAATTACTTTCCCATTGTTTCACAGTATCAACTGGAACTTGATCCATGAATCCGTTAATTGCAGCATATAAAACAACAACCTGATTGTTCATTGGTAGTGGTACATATTGTGCTTGTTTTAATACTTCACTAATCCTTTGTCCACGTTCTAGACGTGTCCTTGTAGCATCATCAAGATCATCTGTACCAAATTGAGCAAATGTTACTAATTCTCTATACTGAGCTAGATCTAGTCTTAATTGACCCGCAACTTTACGCATTGCTCGAGTTTGGGCAGAACCACCTACTCTTGAAACTGATAAACCTACATTTACCGCAGGTCTAGTACCAGAGTTAAACAAGTCTGTTTCAAGATAAATTTGTCCATCAGTAATAGAAATAACATTTGTAGGAATATATGCAGAAACGTCACCTGCTTGTGTTTCAATAATTGGTAAAGCAGTGATCGAACCCCCACCTAATTCTGGACTAAGTCGTGCAGCACGTTCTAACAGACGGCTGTGTAAATAAAAAACGTCACCAGGATACGCTTCACGACCTGGAGGTCTTTTTAATAATAATGAAAGTTGACGATAAGCCCAAGCATGTTTCGATAAATCATCATAAATAATCAAAACATCTTTTCCTTGGTCCATAAAGTATTCACCAATTGCACAACCAGTGTATGGTGCAAGATATTGAAGCGCAACAGGATCAGAGGCATTTGCAGCAACTACTATTGTATGTTCCATAGCACCATATTCCTCTAACTGTGCAACAGTTGCTGCAACTTTAGCAACACGCTGACCTATAGAGACATATATACATATTAAATCTCCACCCTTTTGGTTTATTATTGTATCAATTGCAATAGCGCTTTTCCCTGTAGATCGATCTCCGATAATTAATTCTCGTTGGCCTCTACCAATTGGAATCATACTATCTATCGCTTTAATTCCAGTCTGCATAGGTGTGTTAACAGCCTGACGACTCACCACGTTTGGCGCAACCTTCTCAACTGGTCTGGATTCTGAACTTGTTATAGCTCCTCGACCATCAATTGGTTCTCCAAGTGCATTCATGACTCGACCAATAACCGTTTCTCCCACAGGAACCTCAGCAATTCTACCAGTGGATCTTACTTCGTTACCTTCAGCAATTTCTTTGTCATCGCCCAAAATAACAGCAGAAACAGAATCTTCTTCTAAGTTCATGGCCATCCCGATAACACCACCAGGAAACTCTAAAAGTTCTGTTAGCTGAACACCTGATAAACCATGTATATTAGCAATAGCATCACCTACTTCGGTGACTACACCAACATTTACCATACTAGCCGAAGAACCATATTCCTCTATTTGTTTTTTTATAACTGACGCTATATCCTGTCCCCTAGTCGTCATAAATTCACCTCAAATAATCTTCTATCGTTATTTAAATTAAAACTATTTACCAATTTGCCTTCTAAGACCAACTAATTTTTCTTGTATACTTCCATCTATCACTAAATCATTTACCCTTACAACTAATCCACCCAATAATTCGGTATCTTTGTGATAGGATACCTGAAGTTCAGTATTTAATCCCTTCGATATACTATGTTCAATACTAGTTTGCTGTTCTTTATTCAAATCAACAGCAGTATAAACCTGTGCTCTAGCTACACCACTGGATGTATCAACTAGTTTTGTAAACTCTTCTGTTATTGATTCAATTAAACCAATTGAATTTCTTATAGCGAGTATAGAAACAAGGTTGCTAATTAAAGGATTAAAATCTTTCATCGTTTTGTTCAATACAGAAAGTTTATCCTGTAATGGAACTTTTGCGGAGCTCAAAAAAGTATACACTGATTCGTCTCCAATCAATTGGGATAAATCAGAAAGCTGAGAAGACCATTCTTTCAAGTCACCTGAGCTCTCTGCAATTTGAAAAGCTGCTTCAGCATACCTTTTTGCTTTGGGTCCTTTTGCCATTTATTTTATGACTCCTCAGTTTTATCAGTAAATGCATTTTCAAGAACATTATCAATAATATCTTTATGTGTATTTTCATCAAGAGATCGTTGGATAATTTGTTCAGCAGCAGAAACTGCCAAACCACCAAAGTTTGAACGAAGCTCATCCATTGCTGAATCACGCTCGCGTTCAATATCATTTTTAGCTTTTACTAAAAATTCTTCAGCTTCTTTCTTTGATTTTTCTCGTTCTTGATCACTAAGTTTTTCAGCAGCAGAACGAGCATCTTCAATAATTGATTGCCCTTGTTTCCTAGCTTCAACAAGCTGATCGTCTAGTTGAGCTTGTTGTTGTGCACTTTCTTCACGAACTTTATCTGCTAACTCCAAACTATCTTTTATATTTGATGATCGCTCATCAAGTATTTTCAAAATTGGTTTGTAAGCAAATTTAGTTAAAACTATCAGCAAGATAGTGAAGTTTAACAAATAAGCTATTAAACTTGGCCAGTGAAAACCTAAAGCTTCCATAAGTTACTCCAGTATTCTTTATTAATAAAACTATGCTTATGAACTAAGCAACTATGGCAAGTATTACACCAATAATTAATGCATAAATACCAAGAGCCTCAGCAAAAGCAATTGCCAAAATCATATTGGTTGCAATCGGACCTCTTGCTTCAGGATTCCTGCTCAAAGCATTCAAGGCTCCTGAACCTATCATACCAATTCCTATACCAGGACCTATCATACCTATACCAACAGCAAGACCTGCGCCAATATATTTTGAATATGTAATCATTTCTGCAATTGTACCTTCCATTAAAAACCCCCTAGTTAAATTATGTATACAAAGTTTCAATCACACTATTTTCAATGGTCTTCACCCTCATCATGATGAGGCTCGATAGCCATTGTTACGAAAACTAAAGTTAATGCAGAGAAAATCAAAGACTGTATTACCCCTACGAGTAATTCAAGACCATAGAACGGTAATGAAAACGCAAAAGGAATTAGGAACGATGTCATAAGCAATAATATTTCTCCAGCTGTCATATTTCCGAATAAACGGAATGTAAAACTGACGAGTCTTATAAATTCACTGAGTAGTTCTAAAATACCAACAAAGAAATCAACGATACCTTCGAATATTTTACCTTTCAAAAGAGCACCAAAACGGAAAAATTTACCAAAATAGCCAAAACCTAACGTTTTAATACCCCAATATTCAACAAAAATAAATGAAACTATAGCTAAAGCCAAAGGCATATTGAGATCTGTGCCAGCTGGCCTCAGAAAATGGCCTGTAATATGCCCCTCTGAATCGAATGTTGAAAGGCTTTGATATATTGGAATCAAACCTAACCAAGCATTTACTAATACAAACAAAAATATCGTAGCAAAAAGAGGGAAGAATTTTTTTGCATTATCCCCTACTACTCCTTCAGCAAATCCATACAAAGCAGATATAATTGACTCAATAATATTGTAAAAGCCTTTAGGTTCACGATCGGATCTACCGCCTCTTGCACCTAAAACTAATACAAGAATTAAAATTAATGTAGCTATCCATGAAGATATTAAGGTATTTGTAATGACAAAATGATTTGGTGGCAACCCATGATGACCATCTTTTTCGTGGGCTCCATGTCCATCAGATTCTTTTGAATGATCGTCATGTGAATCTCCGTGGGCATCAGAAGTGAAAGGATCATATATCAGTTGTGGAGGTAAGTGAACTTCAGGTTTTTTTAAAAAGGGATTACTATCAGTAAACTTTGAACCGATGGCACCAACAATAAAACCAACAACAAATAGTGCTAGCAGCGCTACTCCAAAACCATAAACTAAACTCTTATTCAAGCTCAATTGCACTTATTCCTTTCAAATCAGGACCGTTAAAATCTATAAGCCTGAAAAGATAGACTTTAACATTTTGTAGGTACCGTATGAAGCAATTGCCAAACCAAAAAACGTTCCAAATACCATTAAAAATGGACCTGTATGAAATTTTTGATCTAGCCACATACCAGCGAAAGCACCCAATAAGATGCTTATGGCAACATACCAACCTAGCCCCATAATCCTTGCTGTTAACAACAAGTTATCTCTCATAGTTTCACAAAACCTCGTGAAGTTTATCACAAGCAATAGACAGGGTCAATCACCCTATTGCTTATTATCTGAGTTCCCTAAACCTTCCATGTCTAAACCATTAATAAATTCAGAAAAAGCAGACATTCCATTTAACTCATCAGAAGATAAATCTTTAGCATTTGGAGATTCAGTAGGACCCTCATTTTTGGTGGTTTTATTAAGAGGGTTTCCTTCTTCATCCAAGAATACTCCAGCCTTTTCTAAGACTTTGTCTGCAACATATATAGGAACTTCTGCACGAACAGCTATTGCTATAGCATCACTTGGTCGTGCATCTAATTCCAATAATTTTCCTTTTGAATTAAAAACCAATTGAGCAAAGAAAGTTTCATCTTCTAAATCAGTAACATTTATACATTGTAATTCCCCATTAAATAAATCAATCATTGATTTCATTAAATCATGGGTTAATGGTCGAGGAACTGAAACACCTTGAAGTTTAACAGCTATAGAATCTGCCTCAGCAGAGCCGATCCAGATAGGAATAGATTTACCAGAAGTCTTATCTTTCAAAATAACAACCCGCTGATAATTAACTAAGCTAACCCTAATACTATCGACATTCACTTCATGCATTTCTAAGCAACCTAAAAATTGGTTGAAACTAACTAATAAAATTATCCATTTTTGCTTATTAACATGTCAATATACAAAAAGAGCATATTATAGGAAATTAAATCAATATAATCACTATTAGTCTGAAATTAAAATAACTTATGCCCTATAAATGAAGTAATTTGATTTGATTTATATCAAATTACTTACAATTTGTTGTATTTCCAAACGAAGATTTTCTGCTTTTTCGCGAGCAATGTCAGGAAAATTTTTCTCTGATGAAGAGTATAAAATACCGCGAGAAGAATTAATAATTGAACGATTAGTTAAAGTATTTACACTTGCTTCAAGTGATTCTTTTAGTGCTCCAGATTGTGAACCAACACCTGGAATTAAGATAGGACATTCTGGTGCTAAATTACGTGCGACAGCTAGTTCGTCTGGATATGTAGCTCCAACTACCAATCCAAGATTATTATTATTATCCCACTTAATTATTTCTTGGATCATGTATTCATAAAAATGCAATGAATCACCTGAAGAACCATTGACTAGGACCCTTAGATCTTGAAAAATTTTACCATCTGGATTAGAGGATTTCACCCATGCAAAAACACCCCTATCCTCATAAGAAGTAAATGGTTGTACAGAATCATATCCAGCAAATGGATTTATAGTAATCGCATCAAAATCCCAAAAATTAAACAAAGCATCAGCATACGCTTTTGCAGTATGACCAATATCTCCTCTTTTTGCATCTCCGATAATAATAATGTCATTATTTACAGATTTAATATGATCAACAGTTTTCTCTAGGGCACGAAGACCGTCAATACCTTCAGATTCATAAAAGGCGAAATTAGGCTTATAAGCGCATACTAAATCGAAAGTATTATCAATAATTAATCGATTAAATTGAAAAATATCATCTATAGGCATACTTTCTTGAATTGGATCCAAACCAATGCAAAGTAAACTGTTATTTGTATCTATTATTTTGTCTAACTTGTCATAAAATTTCAAAACGATTCTCTTCCAACAGTACAATAGTAGCTTTTTCTATAACAAAAACTTAGGAACATCAATATATGGATAATAATTATTATGCTCAGGAACATCTTTAATATAATCTTCAGAAGATTTTACATTATAGTTTTGATAATCACTAAATAAATTTTCTATTGCTGCTCTGGCAGTATCTAAAGAAGTAAAACAAGGTATACGTCGTTCAACAGCATTTCTTCTGATTTCAAATCCATCTCGTATTACAGATGTTAGACTTGACTCTGTATTAATTACAACATCTACAGTTCCATCTTGAATTACATCAACAACATTAGGATGTCCCTCTGCTATACGTTTAGTAATCATTTTTACATTCAAACCTAATGCCTCAATCATTGCTCCTGTACCTTCAGTTGCATATAAATCACAACCAAACTCAGCTAATTTTTTCATTAAATCAATTGCATCTGGTTTATCTCTATCAGATATACTGACTAATATAGAATTATTCGCTTGTATTGAATAACCTCCTGCCAGTAATGCTTTTGAAATTGCGGAAGGAATATCGTAATCAATTCCCATAACTTCGCCTGTAGATTTCATTTCAGGACCCAGATATGTATCAACTCCTGCTAATTTTGACATTGAAAATACTGGAGCTTTGACCCCATATAAACCATTATGAGCATGCAAACCTGAAGTATATCCCATATCTGATAACTTTTTCCCTAGCATAATTTTTGTAGCTAAAGAAACCATTGGAATATCTGTTATTTTGGACATAAAAGGAACTGTTCGACTGGATCTTGGATTAGCTTCAATAATATATACAACAGGTTTTTTTTCGGATTGTTGATCATGTTCAATAACAAATTGTATATTAATCAAACCCTGAGTTTTTAAGCCCAATGCAATTTTCATAGTGTATTCAGTAATAACTTTAATAGTATCTGGATCTAAAGTTATTCCAGGGTAAACTGCCATAGAATCACCGCTATGAACACCTGCGCGCTCAATGTGTTCCATAATTCCAGGTATTAACACATCGGTACCATCACATATGGCATCAACTTCTACTTCTCTTCCTGAAACATATTTATCAATTAATACATTATTTGTGGCTCCAACTTTTGTAGCTTCAGTAAGATAGCGAATTAATTCTGTAGGTGTTTGTACAACTTCCATAGCTCGTCCTCCTAAAACATAACTTGGACGAACTAATACTGGATATCCAATATTTTCTGCAATTTTTATACCGTCTTCCACACTAGAAACTACAGCCCCCGCAGGTTGAGGGATATCTAAGGAATGAAGAAAACGCTCAAATTTTTCACGATCAGCCGCAATGTCTATTGCCTCAGCAGATGATCCCAAAATTGGTAATTGATGTCTACCTAGACTTTGCGAAATATTAATAGCTGTTTGACCTCCAAATTGTACTACACAAGGAGGAATACTTGATTTATCTGTTGCAACAGTTTCATTATCAATAATATCTAAAATACTTTCTTCATCAAGAGGTTCAAAATATAAACGGTTACTAGTGTCGAAATCTGTTGAAACGGTCTCAGGATTAGAATTCACAATAATACTAGCAGTACCTTCCTCTTGCAATGCCCATGCAGCATGAACGCTACAGTAATCAAATTCAATTCCTTGACCTATTCTTATTGGGCCACTACCTATTACTAAAGCTTTTTTACCTTCAAGAGGTTCTGCTTCATTTTCTTGCTCGTATGTACTATAAAAGTATGGAGTTTCCGCTTCGAATTCTGCAGCACATGTATCTACCATTTTATATACTGGAGTTATACCCATCTCTTTTCTTTGTTGTCGAATTTGACTAATTAATCGATCTGTTAAGGTTGCAATTTGATCATCTGAAAATCCCATTTTTTTTGCTTTTTTTAATAAATCATAATCAAGTGGTTCAGATAATAGTTTTCTTTCCATATCGACAATTAATTTACAAGAATTAATAAACCAAGGATCAATACCAGTTATTAAACATAGTTCTTCAACTGAAAGATTTTTGCGCAAAGCTGAAAATAATGCCCACAAACGATTATCGTTTGAATAGAGTGGAAGGTCTTCAATAGAAAAATCTTCTTGTTTCCATTCGGAACTTTCCCATAAAAGAGAACGTCCACTAATTTCAAGAGAACGAATAGCTTTTTGTAAAGCTGCAGTAAATGTCCTATCAACTGCCATTACTTCGCCAGTTGCTTTCATTTGTATTCCCAGATTTCTATCCCCAGTTGGAAATTTATCAAATGGCCATCTGGGAATTTTTACTACGCAGTAATCAAGTGCAGGTTCAAACGCTGCAGATGTTTTTCCTGTAATTGGATTATTAATTTCATCAAGAGTTTTCCCAATTGCCACCTTTGATGCTACTCTTGCTATAGGATATCCTGTAGCTTTACTAGCAAGAGCTGAACTTCGACTAACACGTGGATTTACCTCAATAACGTAATATTCTGATTCATAATTTGACACATCTATATTTTTGGGTTGTGTCATAGGATTTGGCCTCAACGCATACTGAACATTACAACCGCCTTGTATACCTAAACTCTTTATTATATTTTGGCTAGCTGAACGTAACATTTGATATTCTTTATCAGACAAAGTTTGACTTGGTGCAACAACGATACTGTCACCCGTATGTACTCCCATTGGATCCATATTTTCCATTACACAAATAGTTAAACAATTATCATCTGCATCGCGCATAATTTCATACTCAAGCTCTTTCCAGCCCAAAAGGTAACTCTCAATTAGTACCTGGCTTACGGGACTGGCCTTTAATCCATCATTAATTGTTTGGTCAAAATCTTGCCAATCATATACTACACCTCCACCTGTTCCACCAAGAGTAAATGCTGGTCTAACTACTAATGGTAAAGCCATTCCTTCAACTTTCGAACGAGCTTCTTCAATAGAAGTAATACTGACACTTGGAAGTACAGGTTCTCCGATTTCAATTAAAAGATCTCGAAATTGGTCCCTGTCTTCTGCCTTTTTGATTGTTTCAATAGGTGTTCCAAGTAATCGAACACCATATTTATCTAATATTCCCAAATCAGACAACTGAACTGCTAAATTTAAACCAGTTTGTCCACCCAAAGTCGGCAATAAACCATCTGGACGTTCTTTATCAATAATTTTTGTAATTACTTCAACAGTCAATGGCTCAATATATATATGGTCAGCTATACCTGTATCAGTCATAATTGTGGCAGGATTAGAATTAATTAATATTGTTTCAACACCTTCCTCTTTTATTGATCTGCATGCCTGTGAACCTGCATAATCAAACTCCGCAGCTTGTCCGATAACTATCGGACCAGAACCTATTATTAATACTTTTCTAATATCCTTATCTAATTCCATCTATTTCCTTCTATAATTATTCATTTTGTAATTTGACTATCTTACATTAGTAAATTTAATGGGTTACATATTTGACTTGATTACGTAAAGTGCAATCCAAGATCCAATTAATAACCATGGTATAACACTCCATACCCAACGATCAGAAATAAAACCTGGTAACCAAGAACTAGAATCAGGATTAGCACTTAAATTTACCAAGTCTAGTTCTAATTCATCATCGCCATCTGCAATTTTTCGAGCAAGGTTCGATGATTTCCTAGGTCCTGACTTCTGATTTTGTCGTAAAAAAGTCAGATATAAACTAGACCTCATACCTAATTCCTTCTCTATTTCGTTGCGTCGAATCTCAGCAATCTTTTGTCCAGCAAACATTCTTCTTAAAAGTAACCACCAACCAATTGCTAGTAGTGAAGCTACAATAGAAATTAATCCTGCACTATTAGTTGTTTGGGGTCTTGTAGGATCCATCACTGTTAATAGAAATACAATACCAACCATAGATAAACTAACTAAAACTAAGCCACTCATCCAGACCCGTTGTTGGAGTTGAGACCAATATGCATCTAATAATTCATACTCAATTAATAGAACCTGCCAACGCCCTCTAGAAGATGGATTATTTGCATTATTTTTTTCTGCTTCGTTAACCATTTTGTTCCTCCTTAATTTTTTCTATGAACCTATCAAATAAATATGTATTATCTAAAGGCCCTGGAGAGGCTTCAGAATGAAACTGAATACCCATCACTGGTAAATTCTTGTGTTCTATTCCTTCAACAGTTCCATCAATGAGGTTAACATGACTTACTGATAAATCATTAGGTAATGTATCTGGATCAATAGCAAACCCATGATTTTGTGAGCTTATTGTTACCTTACCACTCCTTAAATCTTTTACTGGATGATTTGCCCCATGATGACCAAATTTTAATTTAAATGTGTTTGCACCCAATGCTCTAGCTATTAACTGATTTCCAAGACATATACCAAAAATTGGTTTTACTTTGATTAACTCTTCGACAGTACTTGATAATTGATCAAGCATTGAGGGATCTCCTGGTCCTGGAGAAATTACAATACCGTCAGGATTATTTTCTAATATTTTTTCAAGTGAAGCGTCTACCGGAAAAACCTCAACCTTACATCCACGCATAGATAAATTTTTTAAAATATTAAATTTTACCCCGCAGTCGATGACTGCAATTTTAAGATCATTCAGAGAACTGTTATCTTCTTGTTCCCAATTATATTTAGTATCAGATGAAACAGATAAAACGTGATTTACCTCAAGATAATGCGGTTGTTTTAATAAATTTTTTAATTCTTCTTCGGGATTTGGATTATTTGTAATACAACCCATCATAGAACCAGTAAATCTTAACTTTTTTGTCACTGCCCGTGTATCAATATCAAAAATACCAGGTATGTCATTATCCTTAAGATAAGTGTCTAAATCTAATTCGGAATCATAATGACTTGGAAATTCACAATATTCCCTAATAACATAACCTTTAACTTGTATCTGTTTAGATTGTGAATCACTACTATTGATTCCATAATTTCCAATCAAAGGATAAGTAGCTACTACAATCTGACCTGAGTAGGAAGGATCAGTCAAAATTTCTTGATAACCAGTCATACTTGTATTGAATACAACTTCTCCATATTTTGTACTTGAGAAACCAATACTATTACCTTCAAAAATTGAGCCATCTTCTAATATTAAATACGCTTTTTGCATTCTGTATCACCATTCATCATTTACTAATTATTATTCTCTTCATAAACTATAGACCCCTTAGCTAAAGTTAAAATTACTTTACCTTTTAACGTCATACCCTCTAATGGAGTAAGCTTACTCTTTGATATAAAATCCTTTCCTATAATAGTAAAATCACTATTTAAATCTAAAAGTACAATATCTGCTAATTCTCCTTTTTTAATACCTTTAGGCCTTTCTATTGAGTTGGATATAACATTTGCTGCACCTAGTGTTAAACGATTTATTATATCCACAATATCTAACATATTTTGATGATATAAACTTGCTAAAAGTGTAAAAGCTGTTTCTAGCCCATTGATTCCATAGGCAGCATCATCTAATGTGGTTATTTTATCCTGTAGTGCATGCGGTGCATGATCAGTTGCTATAGCATCAATTATTCCTTCTTTTAAGCCAGTCAACAATGAATATATATCTGTCTTGGTTCTTAATGGTGGATTAACCTTTAAATTTGAGTCATATGCCTCACTTCCAAGACTTGCAAAAACATCAGTGTCTTTTTGATGCCCTAATAACCAACTATCAGTCATAGTTAGATGGTGAGGCGTAACTTCAGCAGTAATATTAACTCCAAGATTTTTAGCATCATTTATAAGTTCAACTGAACGAGAAGTGCTTGCGTGAGCTATATGCAAATGACCTCCATATTTCTTTGCTAACTCTATATCTCGTGCAATCATAATGTCTTCTGCTTGATTGGGCCAACCAGATAATCCTAATCTATTAGAAATTTTTCCCTCATTCACTGCAGAATGTTTTGATAATTGAGTATCTTCACAATGATTTATAACCGGCAATCCAAGATGTTCACTATATTGTAATGCTGTTTGCATAATCTCAGAATTATAGATAGGATCTCCGTCATCACTAAAACCAACACAGCCTGCATTTTTCAAATCCCACATTTCAGAAATTTGCATACCTTTTCTTCCTTTTGTAACACATCCAATAGGAAGAACTTGTATTAATTCAAATTTATTAGATTCATCTAATATATATTTAACAGTAGTAGAATTATCAACTGGAGGGTTAGTATTTGGCATCGAACATATTGTTGTAAAACCGCCCTTGGCAGCAGCTCTCATTCCGGTTTCTATAGTTTCTTTATGTTCTTCACCTGGATCTCTAAGGTGTGTATGTAAGTCAATAAAACCAGGGCTTAGAATTTTATCAGTTCCATCTATCACAACAAGGTTACTGTTTCCAGATTGAGAAAATATATCTTCTGCAATGTTAGTTATTTTCCCATTTTCAATAAGTATATCTAACACATTATCTATATTATTATAGGGATCTATTATCCGAACATTTTTAATGCCAATGCTAGACTTAGTCATTAAAATCGCCTCCAATAAGCATCAAATATAATAAGCTCATTCTTATAGCAACTCCATATCGAACCTGATTTTCTATCTGAGAACGATCACTATGGGCAATTTCTGAACTTATTTCAACACCTTCATTCATTGGGCCAGGATGCATAACAATTGCATTAGGTTTTGCAAATTTCAAAGTTTTATCATTAATTTGAAAACGAGATGAATATTCTCTCAATGAAGGGAATCCTGAAACTTCCCCTAATCTTTCTTGTTGTATTCGTAATGGCATAACAATGTCAGCATTATCTAAAGCTTTTTCTAAATCATATTCAACGCTAACAGTATTATAAGGATCAGAAGCATCCGAGGTAGATTTGTCCAACAAAGTTGTAGGTAATAAACTTTTAGGGGCACATAAAGAAACATTTACACCTAATTTCTGAAAACCTAGAATATCAGATCTCGCAACTCTACTATGTAAAATATCACCCACGATGACAAGCTTTAATCCTTTGAGATCATCATAAGATTGTTTTGCGGTATAAAGGTCAATAAGTGCCTGAGTAGGATGAGCGTGCCAACCATCACCTGCATTTATTATTTTTGTTTTTGATAAGTGTTTTGACATAAAATATGGTGCACCTGAATGTGGATGTCGAACAATAATCAAATCTGTGTGAGCGGACTGCAATGTAAGACAAGTATTTAATAACGATTCTCCTTTATCAATACTCGTACCATTACCGGACATATTGATAACATCTGCACCCAAAAGCTTACCTGCTTCTTCAAAAGATACTCTTGTTCTAGTACTCGATTCGTAAAATAAAGTAACAATGGTTTTGCCCTTAAGTAATGAAGTTTTTTTATCATTGTTAGTAAGAAAAGAATCTATTATTTCTGTTAGGGTAAATATAGTATCTAAATCATTAGTTTCTAGTTGATCTATATCTAGTAAGTTTTTTACTGAATTAGATAGTTTGTAATTATGTTCTGAGAGGGATTCTATACTCTTAATGTTTTTCATGATGAACCCCTCTAAGCGGAAAACAAAAAAAAGAAGAGACCAGACAGGGTAGTGTTACCCTTATTTTTTCTCTTCTTTGTATGTAAATTTGAGCGCTGTTGATCAAAAAAAAAACCCCTGCATTAGACCAGCAAGAGTTTTTAATAAAGAAACCAAGGGGTTCGTTAGCACCTCACCAGTCTCAACGAATTGATCCTAAAGTGCGAGTAATCAATTGACTAATCTAACACTTTAAAATTACCTACTGTAATGTATCATTTGTTTAAAGCATTTACAAGGACAATATTAAATTAAAACTAGCAATATTAACGAATGATTCGTTGCTTTCAAAAAAATAACGGTTTATAATGGATTTAACATATTTTGAGAAATTCTAGAACTGGAGATTAGATGAAGCCATTTGAATATTTTGCACCCCAATCTTTAGATGAAGCTATATCTATTTTTGATAATGCAAACGAAGTTGGAGACACTAGAGGTCTAATTGGAGGAAGTGATCTTATTGATCAGGTAAGAAATGGTAGAAGAGAACCTGGTAAAGTCGTTAATCTTAAAGGAATCCCAGAAACCAATCGACTTGAATGGATTGAAGGAGATGGTCTGCATTTAGGTTCAGCTGTTTCTTGTTCATTAACTGCAGCTTTCCCCAAAATCAAGGAACGATATTATGGACTATATCAAGCATGTGGGCTTGTAGGATCTGTTCAAATTCAAAACAGGGCAAGCGTGGCAGGAAATGTATGCAACTCTA
>JAKUQA010000015.1 GCA_022450525.1 Dehalococcoidia bacterium
TCCCCAATGGACATTTAGTCCAATGGAAAATATACCGTAAATACTAGCCATAATTATGAAACCAGAAATATAAATTAATATGCCACCTAAATCCATTAGTCTTTTTCTCCAAATAATCCGTTAGGTTTTACAAGCAACATTGCAATCATTATTGTAAAAGCTACAGCTGGTTTGTATGTGGGATTTAGCCAAGCTGTAGAAGCTTCCATAGAAATGCCAATTATTATAGCTCCTACGAGAGCACCAATAGGTTTTCCGATTCCTCCTAATATTACACTAGCAAATATAGGTAGTAAGATTTTCCATCCTGTCATGGGAAGAATTTGTGCTTGTGAAACTGCTAACATAGTTCCTCCAGCTGCTGCTAGGCTTCCACTAATGATCCAAGTCCACATAATAACGATACTAGTATTAATTCCTGTTGATAAACTAAGATTGGGATTATTGGCAGTAGCTCTCATGAATTTTCCATATTTATTATATTTTAGAAATAAATACACACCAAGTGTCATTAAAACTGCCATAAGTCCAAGGATGACATTGTCAGGTGGTATCCGTATATCTAGAGGAAGCATGTAAAATTGTTTCGATTCTCTTGGAAAATATTCAGGTTCGTTTCCCCATAAAAATTGTACTAATCCTCTAATCATGATAGCTACGCCTAAAGAAGCTATACTAATTAGCATGGTAGATGCTTGTCGAGTTCGTAATCTTTTGTAAATTAACTGGTCTAATATGACGACAATAATAGATGTTAATAACATAGTTAAGGGTATAGCAAGTACTATAGGTAGTCCAAAAGTAAAAGGTCCCAATGCAGATCCTGTAAAACCTATTCCTGCAAAGATTACTGTGACAATAGTGAGAGAAATATACCCTCCCAGTGTCATTAAATCGCCTTGTGCAAAATTTCCAAATCTCAATATACCAAATACTAAAGTTAAACCAATTGCTCCTAAAGAATAAATAAATCCTAATAATAATCCGTTAATTATTAAACTGGGTTGGCCAAAAATTATAAGAGCTGATAATGCAATGATGAATATAACCCAGAAATAATCATAATTTTTTATATTCATCAGTTTGAACCTCCCAAATATAACATTCCAACATCTGGATTAGTTAGTAAATTCAAACCTGTGTCATCTATTTTATTTTCTCCAGTAGCCAAAACATAACCTCGATCGGCAATTGAAAGGATCTTTTTAGCATTTTGTTCGACAATAAGAATAGTAACTCCACTTTTATTTATTGATTCTATAGTCTCGAAAGTAGAGTCAGCCATTATTGGAGACAAACCTGCTGAAGGTTCATCTAGTATCATTAGTGATGGTTTAGAAATTAAAGCTTTTGCAAATGCTAAAGTTTGTCGTTGTCCTCCTGAAAGCGTACCAGCCTTGGTATTCATTTTTGTATCAAGAATTGGGAATAATTCCAATATTTCTTCTAAACGTTTTTTGAAATTAAACTTGAGTACGAGAGATGGTATTTCAAGATTTTCTTTAATTGTCATATTGGTGAATACATTTTCGGCTTGTGGCACATAAGAAATACCTAGTTCAACTATTTTTTGAGGAGATGAATTTGTAATACTATCTGCCATAAATTCAATATTGCCTTTTTTAGCTTCCAATAAACCTACTATTACTTTAAGTAGTGTAGATTTGCCTGAGCCATTAGGACCAATAATTGCTACCAAGTTTCCTTCATTAACTTGTATAGAAACAGAATGGAGAATCTCTGTTTCACCATAACCTGCATTAATATTTTGTACATCAAGTAAAGCCATTTACCCTCCTAGATAGGCGTTTACAACACTTTGATCTGATTTTATTTGTTCAGCAGTACCTTCGGCAATTTTTGTCCCATTACTTAATACTATTATTGGGTTACATAAATTCATAATAAAATTCATATTGTGTTCGATTATGAGAAATGTGATACCTAATTCTTTATTACTTCGACGTATATTATCCATAAGATCATTTACCAGAGTAGGATTTACTCCAGCAACAGGTTCGTCAAGTAGTACCAAACTTGGATCTGACATTAAGGTTCTAGCTAATTCTAATAGTTTTTTTTGTCCTGTAGAAAGATTACCTGCATATTCATTAGTAAGATGATTCAGTCGTATAAAGTCCAGAATATTCTTAGCCTTATTAATATTGATTTCTTCTTCTAATTGAATTTTTTTGAATGAGAATAGTGGAGACCAAATATGTTCACCAATTTGATTTTTTGGAACAACCAATAAATTTTCCAAAACTGTCATTTTTTTTAATTCACGGGGTATCTGAAACGTTCTAACTAGGCCTTTTTTAAAAATATTGTGTGTTGGATCTTTATCAATTAGTTTTTGTTGAAAAGATACATTTCCACTATCTTGGGATAAAAATCCAGTAATAAGGTTAAATACAGTAGTTTTACCTGCTCCATTTGGGCCTATTAGACCTGTTATTGATCCAGTGGACACATTAAATGAACAGTTGTTTACGGCCTGAATTCCATCAAATGATTTTGATAAATTTTCAATAGTTAATATGTTATTATTAGGCATTTTTTACCATTATGTGTAACATGTTTATTGTTACTTTTCGTAGTTATCCCACCCAAGAACCGCTTTTTATGTATATAGTATACCTTCATTTGTTCAAACTATCCAAAAAATATTGATATTCATTGGAAATGATCCTACATAATTAGTGTAAAAGTATTAGATTTTCATTAAAACTCTCTATAATAATAAGTCTCTATTATGAAAAATTTTAAAGTTTTTAATGCATAACTATCCACGACAATATAGATATTTATACTTGGTATTTGCAGTACTAGGTTCTTTAATTAGTCACATACCCTTAACTGGTGGTGTTTTTTCTTCTTGGGCATGGGCACTTGACTTAGAAGTTGTAAATTTTTTGGAATACGGAATTGTAATAGGAGTTATTACAGGAAGTATATTTGGGATTTTAATAGGAAGACAATCCACTCGTGAAAGTTCTAGAGAAATTGCCTGGAGGTTACAACCTAAATTTTGGAGTCTTGCAATTGCATTGATTGCCTTAGCATTTATTATTAAAGGCCTTAGAGAGTTTATATTCTAAGACCTTTAAATTTTTAATACTATTATTTTACAGGATGTCCGTAGTTATTTGGACCATAGTCGCTTTCTTTAAACATTACCCAATAGATAAATATAAAAAGCGGTATAAATAAATAACACCCTGGGAAAACCATAAATATCCACCAAAAGGACTTGTTAATATCGTGGAGTCTTCTTATTGTTACAGCAATTCGAGGTACAAAAAATAGTACTATAAGTAGTATTTGAATTCTCTGTAGCCAGCTTACCAAGTTCAGTTCAATAATGAGATTGTTAGCGTTTATCGCCAATAAGGTAGTTATTATACCAAAACTTATACCAATCAAACATTCAAACAACCACCAGTAGTTGAATTCTGATCTGCTAGCTCTTCCCTCAAATTCGAAATAATTATCTACTAAAACTGATTTAATTGCGTCCGTAAAACTCATAACATTTTAAAACTATTATTTTACAGGATCTCCATAGTTATTTGGACCAGAGTCGCCCTCTTTGAGTATAACCCAGTAGAGAAGTACAATATACGGAATAATCAAAAAGCTGAAGATACCCATTACTAATAGCATCCATCCAGTTCTATTAATATCATGGAGTCTTCTAACAGCAAGAGCAATACTAGGTATAAATAAGAGAAGATAAACTATTCCTTGTACTGCCATTAGCCAACCTAAGGATGTGAGTGCGGCGAAGATATTATCAGCAGTTGATGCTAATAAAGTAGCTATTATCGAAAATCCTATAGCAATCAAAATATAGAATAACAAAAAGTAGTTATATTCTGATCTTCGGGCCCTTCCGCTGAAGTTGAAGTAATTTTCTATTATGGCGGATTTAATTGCATCTATAAAACTCATAATTCCTCCTAAATCTTAGTGTGAAAAATATTTAGAATAAATAATCTTGTTATTTATATATGTGTTTGCAATTATTGTCAATAAATTGCCCATAATACAACGAATATCGTAATAGTAACCATGAATCTATTAAGATATGTGTTATTTGGTAGTATTGTGCCAAGTAATTTTCCCATCCAGCACCAAAGACTCGAAAATAACAAATGACATATAGCAAACCCCAGAACAACCGCTATTAACTGAATAGGAAAATCGCCAATAGCTGGAGCAAAATTGCTCCAAGCTAATGAAGAAACTATCCAAGCTTTTGGATTAAGTGGATTGATTATAACTGCATGTTTAAAACTAAATTGATGTGATTGTTGAAGAGTATTTGAATTAACATGTTTTATATTCCATGTTATGACTGCAAGATAAATCATGTACCCTGCACTTATATATTTAAATAATGTATAAATAGTTGAATATTCAATTAAGATAATTCCAATTCCTAATCCAACAAGAATATCTAATGGAATTTTTCCAGCAACGAGGCCAATGATAAAACCAATACATGGCTTAAAACCTTTTTGTGACCCAGCAAGCATAGCAAGTAAATTCGCTGGACCAGGTGTTCCTGCTACAAATATTATAAATACATATAGCGATATGTATGCCTCTAGCATTATGCAGAAATTTCGCCTCGTGCTAGTTTTTCTAGCGGGAGTAAGGCGTTATATATAAAGCTATTAACTGGTATTGTTACATTATTTTCTTTAGCTATTCTTACTATAGATCCTATTTGATGTTCAATTTCTGATGGTTTACCATCTGCAATATCTCTATGCATCGAGGTACTACCAACACCCTGAGGTAGATTATCAATTCTATCTTGTATCTCTTGATAAGGGACATCTATATTAAGACTTTTTGCTACATCTCTTGTTTCTTCCATATTTTTTATCCACATTTCAACTACACTTGGTATTTGTCTCCATATTGGTGAATTACTTCTCGTTATAGCCCCAATAGAACCTAATGCAGAAACAGCCATTAGCTTTGCCCATTGATCAACTTGGAAACTTTCTGGTATTACCGCATTAAATCCAGCGTTATTTAATGTAGATTGTAATGAAAGTAAACGTTGAGTTTTATCATTATTAGTTTCTGCAATAGTTAGTTTAGGACTGTTAGCCATACCTCTGACAATACCAGGACTTATTACCTGTGCACCAAAGTGGCAAATACCTTCCAGTACTTTTTCTTTTCCGAGAATTTGCCCTATTTTTTGAGACGCTGTTAGTCCATTTTGTGTTTGCACTATGATTGTATTTTTGTTAATCAATGGTTTTATCATTTCGCTTGCAATTTCTACAGCATCAGCTTTAACGCAAATGATTATTGTATCTACGATACCAATTTCTTCAGGATCATCAGTGATATGTTTTGGTGTTACGGTATAGTTTTTATTTTCGTTATGAATTGTTAGACCTGAGTTACGTATTACGTTGAGTGTCTCCCCTCTTGATATAAGAGAAACTTCTTCTCCGGCATTTGTTAAACGGCCTGCTATATATCCACCTATTGCTCCAATGCCAAAAATTGCAATTTTCATTAATTCTCCTTTTAACTGTTTTTGTAAAGATATCTGTAATAAAATATTTTTAATTAGTATAAGTCATAGTAGTACTTTGGAAGATAATTTATCAATTCAAATATTGGATTATTATACATGGAAAATTCCTGATTCTGAATTAGGTCAAGGTTTATTGTTAAAGACGTCTAGAGGAAACATAAAAACTATTGTTCATCAATCACCACAACTTCAAACAGATAAAGCTATTATATGGGTATGTGGTGCTAATGGAGGATTTGAAGGTCCAGCCAATGGGATGTATAGAACAATTTCAGAATCTTTAAAAAATAGTATTAGATCTATCAGAATAGATTATCGAAAACCAAATGTATTAAGTGAATGTGCATTAGATATTTTATCAGCTATATCTTTTTTAAAATCATTAGGCCATTCTCAAATAGTATTAGTTGGACATTCTTTTGGAGGAGCTGTAGTTATAACTGCTGCAGAATTTTCGGATCTAGTTGTTGGAGTAGTCGCTTTATCAAGTCAAGGATACGGAACCAACACAGTAGCCAATATTGCACCTCGGAATTTACTTTTACTCCATGGTGGTTCAGATACGCGTTTACCATCTGAAATTTCCGAAAAGATATATTTATACGCAAAGGAACCCAAAGAAATAAAAATATTTTCTGGAAATGGCCATGGCTTACGAGAATCTTCTGATCAAATTACATTGTTTGTAAAAAATTGGATTCTTAATATATTGGAATAAAATTCGAATAATTATTATAATTATATATATAAGATTTACAATTAAGATATGTTAATAAACCCCACAAAATTTATAGCCAATTATTTAAACCAGATTTCTGAAGGATATTTAGTTGTTTTATTTCCAGATGGTTCTAAAAAATCTTTTGGCGATATAAATTCTGATCTACAAACAGAATTACACATTAGAGATAATGCACTTCTAAAAAATTTATTATTTCGAGGTGAAATAGCCTTAGGAGAGGGATATATAAATGGTTTATGGGAGTGTGATAATATTGCTAATCTACTTAAGTTATTTGTTCTCAATTTTCAACAAACTGGAAGATTAAAACCAAAATTTCAAGGGATATTTACTTTACTAGATAAAATTTCTCATCGATTTAAGAGAAATACAATTACGAAAGCTAAAGATAATATTTCTGCACATTATGATTTAGGAAATGAATTTTTCCGAACATTTTTAGATAAAAATATGGTTTACTCCTGTGGTTTATTTGAGAAAGCTGAAGATTCCCTAGAAGTAGCTCAAAAAAATAAAATTCAACAGATTATAGATCAAGCAAATATACAATCAGGCCAGAAAGTATTAGAGATTGGTTGTGGATGGGGGGCTTTTTCACTGACATTAGCTCAGCAAATGGATGTTAGCGTTACTGCAATTACTATATCAGAAGAACAGTATTATTTTGTTAAGGAACTTGTAGCAGAACATGAATTAACAAATCGTATTGAGGTTAAATTAGAAGACTATCGAAATTTAGAAGGACAATATGACCGAATAGTTTCTATCGAAATGCTTGAAGCTGTTGGCCATGAAGGCTTAACCGATTTTTATACACAATGTAATAATTTATTAAATGATAATGGTTTATTATCAGTGCAAGTAATTACTATGCCTGATTCGCGTTATGAAAGTTACAGAAAAAATGTCGATTTTATTCAAAAGTATGTTTTTCCTGGGGGTCATTTACCTTCTTTAGGAGCACTTAATCATGCTTCATCAATACAAAATTCTTTTTCTCTTCAAAATATGAATAATATTGGTATACATTATGCCAAAACATTATATTCATGGAATCAAAACCTACAACAAAATAAACAAAAAATTGTTGAACTTGGCTATCCAGAAAGATTAATTAAAATATGGGAATATTACTTTGGTTACTGCCAAGCAGGATTTGAGACGTATTTATTAGATAATTTACAATTAGTATATTCGAAATAAGGAAAAATATGTGGTATGAATATTTTCTCGATAGAGGTTTAATTCCATTTCCGTTAGTTAGATATTTTATTAATAGATTAAATGGTCGAACTCATAACAAATTAAAAAATATTACAGAAGAGGATCGAAAAGTATTTTCCGGATTAATTTCAAAAGGACCTATAGCCAATGATACTGAAATTGCAAATCAACAACACTATGAAGTCACCTCGGAATTTTTTCAATCGATTCTCGGCCCACGATTGAAATATAGTTCTTGTTACTGGGATGAATCAACAAGTAACCTTGATGATGCAGAGATTAAAATGCTAAATATGTATATAGAGAGATGTGAAATAAAAGACGGATTATCCGTATTAGATTTAGGGTGTGGTTGGGGGTCGGTTACGTTGTATTTAGCGCAAAAATTCCCTCATTCGACTTTTACATGTATATCTAATTCTGAGACACAAATAAATTATATAAAAAATATAGTTAATGAAAAACAATTAGAAAATGTAATTGCAATAAAGTCAGATATTAATGAATTTTATCCACAAGAAAAATTTGACAGGATTATTTCAATTGAAATGTTTGAACACATGAATAACCTACAAGAACTATTACATCGTATTTCTCTCTGGATGACCCCTGATGCTATTTTATTTATTCATGTATTCAGTCATAAAGATACTCCTTATTTTTTTCTCGATGAAAAATCTTGGATGGCAAAACATTTTTTTCGCTCTGGTATGATGCCTAGTTATGATTTATTTGATAACTTTTCTGAAGAATTATTATTGACAGAATCGTGGTTAATTAATGGAACCCATTATCAGAGAACTCTTGATGAATGGGAGAAAAAATTACTTAACAATAAAGAAAAGATATTAAAAATCTTCCAAAAGGATGTTGATAAAAAACATTCTTTAATTCTTTGGCGAAGATGGCGCATCTTTTTAGCAGCATGTTCTTCCCTATTTGGGTTTAATGCAGGAGATGTTTGGTTTGTAGCGCACCATAAATTTCGTTTGAGAGAAAACGGATGAGTAAAATTGCGATTATAGGATCTGGTGTAGCAGGTTTAACGGCTGCATATTTGTTGAATAAGAAACATGATGTGTATTTATATGAACAAAATCGATATTTCGGGGGCCATACAAATACTATTTCTGTTCAAGAAAATCTCAAATCATCAGTCAATATCGATACTGGGTTTATTGTGTTTAATTCAAAAAACTACCCTCTATTTTTAGCACTCTTAAATAGTTTGAAAGTACCCTATTTTTTGTCAGATATGTCTTTTGCTTATTATGACCCAAAAAGATCATTAGCTTATTGTGGTGGACGTGGGTTGTTTAGTTTATTTGGCCAGCTAAAAAATATATTTAATATTCCTCATTTGCAATTTTTATTAGGTATTAGAAAGTATTCGCGTAAAATGGTTAAGGACCAAAAGATAGGTTTAACAAAAAACAAAACTTTATTTGAATATTGTTCTGAATTTAATGTTCCTCAAAAAGTTGTAAATGATTATTTTATACCCATAGGTTCAGCTATTTGGTCTTCACAAATTCATGATATTAAACAGTTTCCAGTTGATGCATATATAACCTTTTTTCAAAATCATGGTTTGTTATTTGAAGAAAGTCCCCCAACTTGGTATTCAATTGAAGGTGGAGCACAACGTTATGTTCAAAAGATAATTAATCTTTTGGGTAATAATGCTTATCTATCCTCTAAGATTAATTCAGTAGTTCGTTTTACAGATCATGTAGAAATCGAATTAGATAATGGAAATACATATGATTTTGATAAGGTCGTTATAGCTACCCATGCGAATCAAGCAATTAATTTGTTAGAAAAACCAACTAAACTTGAAAAAAAGCTTCTTTCAGTATGGGAATATAGTGAAAATGATACCATCCTGCATAGTTATGATAAATTTATGCCCCAAAATAATAGATTGTGGGGATCATGGAATTTTTTACAAAGAGATAATGATAATTCGATAGTTACATATAATATGAACAGGCTTCAATCATTAAATTCTAATACTCAATACTTAGTCACATTAAATTCTGATATAGAAATCCCTGAAAAATATATACATTACAAAACAAAATATACACATCCTAGATATACACAAGAATCCATGAGTACTCAAGAGCAACTACCATTATTAAATGGTGTAAATAATACATATTTCTGTGGTAGTTATTTTGGATATGGATTTCATGAAGATGCAGTTAAGTCAGCTGTAAATATTGTCACAGAAATTGATGGATCTTATGAATTCTAAAATAATGTTCGGTCATTTAATGCATACACGAAAAAAAATTCATCAATTTAGATTCCGTCATTATTTTTTTGCTCTTGATCTGGATGAGCTTGAATCGATAGGTAAGCATAAATTATTTGGATGGAACAAAGGATGGTTTTTTTCTTTTTTAGATCAAGACTATCTTGGACAAACCACTGGTTCTATAAAATCAAAACTAAACTCTCGATTATCACATTTGGGTATTGATATAGAGAAATTAACTATTTTACTTGTAACTACACCTAGATTTATTAAGCATACATTTAATCCAGTAAATTTTTATTATTGTTATACAAGTACAAAAAAATTAGAAAAAGTTATTGTTGAAGTAAATAATACTTTTGGAGAAGCTCATTTATATGTTCTAGATAATCTAATTGAAAAGAATGGATACTTTATAGATTCCCATGCTAAGTTGTTTCATGTTTCACCAATGAATAATATGGAGGGGGAATATACTTTTTATTTTACCGACATTCTTAATACCAATCATTTAGATTTAGGTATCAATTTACACTATGAGGAAACACCTTTTTTTACAAGTAGATTCATTGGCGATGCAAAAATCTTTAGTGATAAATCGTTATTGTGGCTAGGAATTAGATATACTTTAAGTACTTTTTTAGCATTACCGAGAATATTAATACATGCTGGAATATTACATTACATTAAAAAATTACCAATTTTTTCTAAACCAGATCCGTCTAGCGAAATGACATATACTTCCACATATAAACCGTATATCAATGAGTTTAAAAAATAATGTTAAGCAATCTCACTCAGTACATAAAATCCATCTGTCCATGTAGGTTCAGATTCAAGATGTTCCATCATTTTTAAAAATGATTCATGTTGCTCAGGCCTGTTTGCATTAGCAACATAAGCGTCTTGGCTTTCAAAAACAGCTACACCAATCCATTCGTCTTTTTCATCTGGATTCATTACAAACCATGCGACCATGCCTTCAGGTTTTGGCTCATTTGAATTAAAAGTTTTTGTTAATTCTTCTTCATGTCCTTTTTTTACACGTAAATTAAATATTGAACCGTAATACATTTTTTGCTCCTTTAATTTAAGTTAGGGCTTTTTGTAAATCAATATTTGAGGTAAGCCATAATTTAAGTTTTTGTTTTATAAATGATTTAATCCCGGGTAGTGGAGCGACTTTTGAACCAATCCCAAGAGCTTCAAGAATAATTTCACCAACAAGCCCATGGCAACCTCTAAAAGATTTAACCAATTGAAAAAGCTGTGCACGAGGGAATTTTTCTAGATATTTCAATTCTTTTCCGTTGCTCATTCCAAATACAACTCTTGCTATAAGAGAAGGATCGTCAGAGATTTGTTGTACTTGGGTAATAATTTTCTTAAGAAGATTTGCCACACTTCCGCCCATTAAAGGAATCCATTGTTGAGCTTTACTTTCGTATTGAGAAACTAATTCGATTTTATTTGCAGGCATTTCAAAGTGAGCTACTGTGAAAAGACACGGTTCTAATAATCCAGGATCGTCTTCAAGTTGTAATGCAGTCATGTCTCTGTATTGAACAGTATGAAGAGCTTCTCTACCTTTTACTTTTTGAAGAATCTTTTTCGCATTTGAACCGGTAGGGAAAAGAGAGGCTTGAAGTTCATACCAATAATCTGTTATACATTCCTGAAATAAACCAAATGTCGTTAATTGGACTGGCATCAACCCAGCTTCATGATTTTCTTTGTAACTTGTTTGTTCCTCAGCTTCTTTTAGCATAAGATCTAGTTCATGTTCAGTATAACCAAAGTTCATAAGAATCTTTTTATGGGGATCAGCGTGGCCAAGTTCATCAGGTACCCAGAATCCATTTATATAGGTTCTTAACCAGTCTGCGTTATATAAATCTGCACCCAATCTAAATGCTTCAGCATATTGTTCAGTTAGAGATTCAGTTATCATTGAAAGTTTGAATGTATCAATGAAGTATTCTTCAGAAAATCCTGGTTTATAGGAAATTTGATTCCTGTCCACACAATCTTCTAAACTCATGGAATCATATTCTGTCATGAAACCACTTGTATTATTTAGCTGGCTTTCAGCAAAATCGTTAAGAATTTTATTTGTTTTTTCTGATAAATTGTTTATCATCTGAAACCGAATCTTATTTTTTCTGTTATTGTATTATTATTATACCAAATTATTATTTTTATTATGTTAATTTAATTTTTTGTGAGGGTAGTAATTAATGAATGATGAAGAATTAAATAGACTATATGAATTACTGGATGCTTCATATACAGCTAATTGTATGTTAATTGGTAATGAATTAGCAGGATCAAATGAAAGGATTGCTTTGTTTTCTTCATTTGCAACAGGAGGGTTTTTTCTTGCTCGAAATATTCATCATTTAGAAAACTTAGAACAAGTTATAAAAGACAATATAGGAATTAATTTAATTTCTCAGGTTTCAGAATTACTTTCTTGTTATTCAATTATAATTTTCGCATTGCGTAGCCCTGATAAAAATCGTGCGAGAGAGTTTTTTAAAGAATTCATAGACATCTTCGAAATGAATAAAAATAAATCAAAATTATCACTATTATTCGATCAGGCAGATCATGAGATTACTGCTAATATCTTACCAAATCAGGCTATTCGTTTTATATTAATAACAGATATTATTAAAGAGATTTTAACTTCTAATTCTTCTGTTGAATGGGATCATATTAAAGTACCAATAGAATTTGATTCGTTATTGCATAAAGATATTGAGGATTATGAACAATTTGTAAATTACTGGATAGCTATGGAAGAAGAATGCTTTGAATTGGTATTGGAAGGTATAAAGGAATTTCAGTCTGATAATTAATAATTTATTGTGTTACTTTAGGTTGTTTAAGAATCCAAAATAAAAATGTCGAGATTATATATATTCCACACATAAATTGCATCGCCAACATATAATCTCCTTGTTTGTCTGCTAACCAACCTGTTAATAATGGACTTACTGCAGACATGATGCTTTGAATCATGGTAACACCTCCACGTAAGCTACCATAATTTTTTCTTCCAAAAAATTGTCCTACGAGAGCCCAGCCAATTGAATTACTCGACATTGCTATACCAAACAATAAAACAAAAATAAGACCAGTTACCATTCCATTTGGCCCATAAAGTATAATTAATGTTGAACCGATTCCGGCAAGCATAGCAAGCCCTGCCACTTTTGGCCTTGACCATCTGTCAGATATAATACCCATAATTAATATCGCTGGAATACGTGTAAATGCAGCAGCAGGCACAAGAAAAGCTGCAGCAATTTGTTCATCTATACCTCTTGAAACTAAAATTGGTACCATGTGAACCAGTATTGCTGATTGAGCTGTTAGTCTTAACCCTATAGCTATAGATAAAAGCCAATAAGTAGAAGATTGTAACGCTTCTCTAATTCCAAAATCATGAAGATTTAATGGTTCATGATTATTTGATAAATCTTCTTCATCTTCAATATCAGCTTCATGAGATTTAGGTAATCTAATAAATAAAGATAATGGAATACCAATAACCAAAATAATAATTCCGGAAAATATACAGGCTACTCTCCAATCAAAAGAGAATATTATTTGAGCTATAACAAATGTTAATACTGTGCTTCCAATGGCTGAACCTACTGTGGACCAAGACATTGCAATTCCTAATCTCTTGCGAAACCATGCATTGATAGCTGCAGAAATTCCGTGATGAGGTATCGAAAAGCCAATTGTTAAAAATGTTAAAAAGGTAATAAGAAAAAACATATAAGTGGGAGCTATTCCTATAAGAATAAATCCAATTCCTCCACTTATAACACCTATTAAAATTATTGCTTTTGGCCCATATTTATCTACTAAATAACCAGCAATAGGTCCTTCTAAACCACCTTCTAGACTGCGGATTGTAAAGGCTAGGGACATTTGTGTTTTAGTTAAATTGAAAGTTCGGCTTATAGGAAGAAAATAAGCCGACATACCTGTGTGATATAAACCGCCAAAAAGAAGTTGAAAAACAGCTGAAACTATTACAACTTTCCACCCGTAATAAGAGGTTCTTGGCTGTTGGGTACTTTCGTTTTCTTGGGACATTTGTACTTTCATATAGGGCAGCCGAAAACATAAATTCTATATTAAATTTAGTTAAAAAACAAACTCGTTATTGTATAATACTTTGTATTGTGTTTCAAAAAGATAAGATTATTAATGACTAAAAGTCCTATTACATATTCATATTGGGTGATTCCAGAAAAAGTATTAGCAGGAGAATACCCAGGTAACCAGATGCGAAAAAGTGGAATATTTCGTGTACTTAGAACAATTTTGGATCAATCTCTAGCATTTTTTAGACATCCATCAGAAGGATGGTCAACTGATAATAAAAGAGTTAAAAAGCTTCTAGGAGCAGGTATTACTAACTATCTTGATTTAACTGAGGTAGATGAACTACTTCCATATGAAACATTACTGAATAGAGAAGCAGAATTGCTTGGTATGACTATAAATTATAAACGTGTTCCAATTAAAGACCAAAATATTACTACTAGTGGTGAGATGGCTAAATGCATGTTATTCATTAATGAAAGCATAAAATCAGGTAACAAAGTTTATATTCATTGTTTGCGTGGATTGGGCAGAACAGGCATGGTAGTTGGTTGCTTTTTGGTAGAAGAAGGATTAACAGGAAAACAAGCCTTAAAAAAAATAACAAGTCTTCGGAAAAATGTTTTAAATTCAGTTTTACCATCGCCACAAAATAAAAAGCAATCTGGGGTAGTAGAAAACTGGAAAAATATTTTGTAAATCAGACACATTTGCTTGATAATATGGTATAGTTTAACGCGGTTTGTGTTTTTATATTTTGACGTGTTTTGGTAATAGATTGATGATAAATAATAACGATAAAAAATTAGGTTTTGATGACGTATTAGTCATTCCTAAAGTATCTACAATTAATTCTAGAAAAGATGTTAATTTAGATACTAGGATTAGGTTCCCTAGCTCTAATGTAGATTGGACTGGTATGCCTATAATGGCTTCAAATATGGATTTTGTTGGGACTTTCGAAATGGGTATGGCACTACAAAATTTTCATATAACAACTGCTGTTAATAAATTTTACTCTACAGATGAATGGGTAAGTGCAATTAATCAAGGGTTGGATTTGAATTACAATTTCATTACTTTTGGATTAGATAATATTGAACTTATACATCAAACCATTTCAGATATATCAGCTAAATCAAATCAAACACCATCAATAGCTGTTTTCGATGTTCCAAATGGATATATAAAATCATTTTGTGAATTAATTTCTGTTGTGAGAAAAGAATTTCCAGCATTAGGAATTATTGCTGGAAACGTTGTGACACCAGACGGAGTTAAACAACTAATGGAATCAGGAGCTGATGGGATAAAAGTAGGTATTGGGTCTGGTGGTGTTTGTAGCACATCTGCTACAACAGGAGTAGGTTATCCGCAATTAGCGGCGGTAATTGAATGTTCGGAGGAAGTTAAAAAATCCAAAGGGTTTATAATTTCAGATGGTGGTATTAAAACATCTGGAGATATCGTAAAAGCTTATTCTGGTGGTGCAGGATTTGTAATGCTAGGTTCTGTTCTTGCTGGACATGAAGAAGGTAAAGCATCTTTAATAACCAAAGATGGTAAGTTTTACAGAAAGTTTTATGGTATGAGTTCAGGAGAAGCTATGAAGAAACATTATGGTGGTGTAGCAAATTATAGAGCTCCTGAAGGAATATCAATATTGGTAGAAGATCGAGGCAATGTTGAAGATACAATACATCAATTATTAGGTGGAATACGTTCTGCTTGTACTTATATCAATGCAGTTAATATTAGTGAAATATTTGAGAAATCTACGTTTATTCGAGTGTGATTTAATCGGCTAACTGATTCAATGATTCATCAAATTCTGCTGGTGCATTAACTAAGTAACCAATACTATTCAGGCCTCTCATTAATCCTTTGTCGTCCATGCCGTATCCAACTAACCAATAATCGTTATCTAATGTGAAACACGTATAATCAGGGCTAATATCTGTAGATCTTTTAGCAATTTTATCAACAAGTACGGCAACTTCTACAGTACTTTGTGTTATTTCGTGAATTATATTTTTTACTATTGATAGTGTAATCCCCGTATCTAAAAGGTCATCAACTAGTATACTTGGTGTCCCTTTTGTAAATTTGGTTTCATAATCGCTTACGTGAATAACTTCGGGTTTATCTGGGTTATATGAATATTCATATGCACTTGCTATTATTGGATTCACTAGCCACTTTTTAGGGCTTAGAGATTCTAATTCAATCATAAGTTTTGTCCCGAAAACCATTCCTCCTGTAAGTACAGGTATCAAGTTTACTATTGGTTCATTTTGCCATTTAGTATCAATATCTTTAGCAATAAGTTTTATATGTTTTTCTATGGTCTTTTCATCCCATAATATTTCTAAATCTTTCATACAATTATCCATTCTTTTTGTATGTTATACCTAATGCTTGAGGTTGATTTCCTAGTATGAGTACTTTCAACGGTCTTGGTAACCATTTACCTTTATTTTGATTGGCAATTTGTATTAATACAAGGGTTAAAATCATTAAAGGGAAGGGAATAAGTGGTAATATTTGCGATAAACCAATTGTTACTGTTTGTAATTTTAGTGCAATTACCTGTAGGGCACTAAATCCATACACTCCCAATGAAGCACGAATAGGATTCCAGCCTCCAAAAATTACAATAGCCAATGCTATCCATCCATAATTTATCGTATGTCCTTCAGACCAACCATATTTTGCATGTAAACTAAATGCAGCACCACCTATACCAATAAGAATACCTCCTAATGTAGAGTAGATTAATCTTGTATATAAAACATTAATTCCTCGTGCATTTGCAGCTTCGGGGTTTTCACCAACAGCTCTAAGATTTACCCCGAGTTGTGTTTTAAATAAGAAAAACCATGAAGCTGGAATAAGTAGTATTGAAAAAATGACTAGTAAATTATTATTAAATAAAGTTGGGCCAATATATGGGATTTCGTCTAGAAATGGTATTCTTATTCTGTCTAGATATGGTCCAGGAATTCTTACATACGATTGGCCTAAAAAGCTACTTAGTTTCCATAATAATATTGTTAATATAAATCCTATAGCAATTTGGTTTATATATAAATTCATATTAACAATAACTATAAAAAAGGCTATTATTCCACCCAAAAACCCTGCAGCAATTATTCCTAAAAGTAGAGAATTTGTTATTATGGTCACAGCAAAACCAGCAAGAGCTGTTATTAATAATGTACCTTCCATTGATAAGTTAACAATACCCACTCTTTCAGAAATTGTTTCTCCAATTACAGCAAATATTAAGGGGCTAGACATAGCGATTATTGTAACAAATGATGCTTCAAAATTTTCCATTATTCAATAATCCTCTTATAAAAACGATTTACAACCAACATGTCAATTTTACTCGCTCTGATAATCAGCCAGGATAATACAAATACTGATTCAATAATATAGGGAAAGCTTGAATCAAGATCCAGTCTCAATTGTAATTGAATTCCCCCTACCATAATGCTTCCAAATACAGTACTAACCAAAATAACGGTAAAAAGATTTCTTCCTGCTATGAGTGCAATTAGTATACCTAAAAATCCATAACCTCCTGAGATATTTGGGACTAATTTATGATAAATACTCATAGCTTGAATCGATCCGGCTAAGCCTGCAACAGCTCCAGTAATTAGGAACGCAATACAAATATATTTAATTGAATCAATTTTAAAACGCATTGTCGCATCCTTATTTGCCCCTGTTGCAATTAGACGCAACCCTAAGGATGTTTTATTTAATATGAAATACAAAGCAAATATAACTACCAAAACAATTATCAGTGGCCCTACTGGAAAGTTACTACCCTCAATACCAGGCATCCATGATTGTCGAGGAAATAAATCAGTACCCCCAGTTGATGCGATACCTGCTCTTTTCCATGGTCCAATTACTAAATAAACAATTAATCCAGCAGCAACAAAGTCGAGGCCAAGTCCTCCAAAAATTTCATGTACGTTAGCTTTAGTTTTTAATATAGCGCATATTAATCCTAAGAAAGCTCCAAACGATGCACCAGCTAATAATTGAAAAAGAGGGGCGAAATTCGTTTCACCAATTGCTGTTCGTGCAATGAAAGTTGCTCCTATAGCTCCAAATAATACTTGTCCTTCAATGCCAATATTCCATAGGCCAGTACTAAATGTTATGACAAGAGCAAGACCTGCCAAACACATAATTGTAGTAATTAGAAGTGTTCTAGAAAATTTATCAAAATTTCCAAATGCACCTTCAAATATAGTTTGATATATTTCAAATGGCGATGATTGCAACAAAAGTAATACAATTGTAACAACTGTTATAGCAAGTATTATACCGGTTATATTTTGTATAATTGATTTAATCATTACCTGCCTGATATTTTTTGCATTGTAAGTTCTCTCGGGAGTTCTTTTTGCGTTCCATGAGCAACTATATTATCGTTATAAAAACAAATAATATAATTTGCATAGTTGTATATTTCATCAAGATCAACTGAAGAAAAAATTGTGATTACTTTTTTTAATCTAGACTCTATCAAATTTGACCAAATGTATGATGCTGATTGAACATCTAATCCCCGAGTAGGTTGTTCTAATAGTAAAACTTGAGTTTCTTTCGGTATTAATGACAGCATAAGCCTTTGCTGATTCCCTCCAGAAAGATTTTGTGCAAGAGAGCTAGGTTCTCCTCTGATACCATATTCTTCTATAAGGTTTTCAGATAATATTTTAATTTCTGGCCAACTAATTACACCATTTGAGTTATGCACTAGAGCTACATGTTGCATGATATTCATGTCGGGAAATAATCCTTTTTCAAGTCTATCAGCGGGTACATACGTAATACTTGTATTATCAATATATGTGTCAGTTTCTGTAAGAATTTTAGTGATGTAATTTGTTTTAGTAATAAAGCTTTGAATAAATGAATCGGCACCTGAGCCTTGTAAGCCAGCTATACCCACTATTAAATTTTCATTTAAGTAAAAATTCTCCATAGTTTTTGATTGATTATTTTTAGTGACTTCTATTGTGATATTTTGTGTGGTTTCTGAATACAAATGAAATGAATTTTGAACATATGATTGTTCACCAAACATAAGGTTAACCAAATCATTGGGTTCAATTGGTAAGGTTACTGTTTGAATAACTTTTCCATTTTGCATTATGGTTGCTTTCGAACAGATTTCTAATATTTCCTCAATTTTATGGGAAACCAAAATGATACTATATCCTTCAGCTGCCAAAGTGCGAAGTGTATCAAAAACTTTTTCTTTTTGTTCTAGAGAAAAACCGCTGGTGGGTTCATCTAAAATAATTATTTTTGTTCCTTTTTCAAGAAGACGGATCAATTCTAATTGTTGTCTTTCACCTACTGATAGGTCTTTGATTAACGAATTGGGGTTAATATCCCAATCGAATTGTCTTGAATAAAGTTCAATAGTTTGTTCAATTTTTGATTTGGACAGAAATACTTGATTATTCTGTGATCCAGCTATAAAGCTTTCTAATACGGTGAAATTTGAAAAATCTAAAGGATCTTGACCTAATATACCAATCCCTTGTTCTGTAGCATAGGATGTAGATCCAAGTGTGATAACATTATCATTAATAGAAATTGTTCCATTATCTGGGGTTAATTGCCCAGATAATATTTTGATTAGAGTAGATTTTCCAGCACCATTTTCGCCAATAATTGCATGTATAGTACCTGAGTCTATAGTAAAGCTAATATCATCATTAGCCTTAATTTCCCCAAATTGTTTGCTAATATTTTGAAATTCTATTTTCATGATGGTTAAAGAGAAAAGGCGATTTCAATTTTTTGACAATCGCCTTTTCTTTATATAAATCTCTTAACTATTTCTTTTAAGCACTATCTCCAGTCATTCCTTCTAGTAACTGTGGTGTATACCAAATGTCTTTTAAGGTTGGTTTTCCACCAGCTGGAACAAAATTAGTACCATCTTGGAAATTGATAGGACCGCTGAACAAAGTGGTTAGGTCTTTATCAAATGATTCAATTATGCTCTCAAGTTTACCTTGCGATGTATCAGATAGAGCATCCCCAAAAATAAATCCAATTGATGAGCTATCTTTGTCATTTAGGTCAGATAAATTTGGTCCTACCCAATTGAATTCAGGTTCAAAATGATCGTGCGACACATCTTCTGCAACTTCTAGATAGGCAGGCCCCCAATTAAAGTAAGGTACACCTAAACAGACATTAGGAGCGAGTTCACAAGCGCCTTCATAGTCATAACCAACTACTAGGACATCTTCTCCTGCTGCTGCTCTCTTGTCTGTTTCTATCAAAGCTTCGGGTGTATCAATATGCGAGATAACAACATCAACACCTGAGTCATAAAAGTCATTAACGACTACAGTAGGGTCTAAAGTGACACCAGGGATATGGAACCAGAATCCAATCCATTTTACTTGGAAGTTCAAATCTCCACCAGCTACATTTTTAGATGCCCAACAATCTTTTGCACCTAAGTATGCAGCATTTGTTAATCGTCTGGTTTCATCATTGATCAATGGACCTAGGAAACCGATATTTCCACTTTTTGATTCTAATGCTGCTGCACATCCAGCGAGATATTTACCATATTCCATTTGTGGCATAATATTGCCAAGATTCTTTAGATTTGGTAGATGTGCTTTACCATCTGCCCAAGCGCTATCTCCAGATGACCAAATCATTGGTACATCAGGATGGGCTTCAGCTGCAGCAAGTATTCCGTCTTTCATATCATCAGATGTGGCAAAAATTAATTCTGCACCTTGATCAATCATATCTGCAGCAACTTGTTCCACAGTTGTGTTAGGAGAGTCTGCAGGATTGATAAAGTCTGCAACAATCATTTCTGCTCCAAGCTTTTCTTCAATATAAGCTCCACCTTCAAAGTGAGCTTGAGACCACCCTTTGTCGTCTCTGGGTCCAACGAGAATCATTCCGAACTTTTTAATATCATCATGCCCGGCATGTTCATCCTTAGAATGCTCTTCTTCGGAATGTTTTTCCTCAGAATGTTTTTCCTCAGAATGTTCTTCTTCGGAATGTTTTTCCTCAGAATGTTCTTCTTCGGAATGCTCTTCTTCATTTTCTAACAAATCACATCCACCAATAAAGGTAAGGAGAAATAGTGAAAGAATTGAAAAGAGAAAAAAATTGCGTGTACTATAAAATATTTTGGCCAACATAAAATACCCCTTAAAAATATTTGAAAAAAGAGTCAGTGGAAATTTGTGTGCTACCCCACATCCACTGAATAGAGTTATTATATCACTTCATTAAAACGAAGATAACACAAAAAGGGGTCAATATTACTCCATACTTTCAATTATGAAGTGGGTATTCGTAATTATCGGATTCTAGGTTTTCTGATAGTAAGACCGCGTTATTTCCTAAATGAAATGTTCGTGCCATATCTGTTTTAGGTGACAAGGTAATAAATCGTGATACAGTTGGATATTCATTTCGTATATTCTCAGCTGCAGCAAAAACAATTTTTCTTCCTGCACCTTTTTGATAACTCCAGACAGTGTAAAATACAGCAATACAATTATCTTGATATGGGGAACAAGAATATTTATCTAAATCATTAACTGATTTAGGAATCTCATTCGTATATGCGACACATATAATTGCTCCAGGCTTGTATTGATTATTTTCTCCATAGTAGAGTCCATGGTCGCCCATAAGAGAATGAATGGCGGGGTCTTCTGAGATTTGTAAAGAAAATACTTCTCTGCCGTTTGAAGTTCTATAATTTTCATCGAGTTCAGGTCTAACAGGATCTTCTTTAATGAAACGCAAAGCACCAGGGTGGTTTTTTTCTAACACCAATTCTGAATGAGTTAACATGGTATAGTCCTTCCAAGGCTAGTATATTAGGCAAGGTAATAATGAATTGAAAAGAGACCTCTAGATGTTCTCACAGGTTGCAAAGAATATGTGCTTGTTTAACAGCATTATTCAGAGGTTACATCGTAATTAATTATACCAATAATTGAAAAAATTGTCGAATTTAGAATCTCTTTTCATTAATATGTTATTAAATGATAAAAAGGAGTATTGGAAATGGGATTAAAAGATCGTCGTCCAACAACAATTGAAGAGTATATTAACTACAAAATTAAATATAATAATTGGGACAGATGGGGAAAAGAGGATCAACTAGGTACCTTGAACCATATTGGCCAGGAGGGTATTAAGTATGCCAATTCATTGGTTAAGGAAGGACAGACAGTTTCCTGTTCTAATCCTATAGCTACTCCAAAAGTGCTTTCTGACTCAAAAAGAAATCCTAGGCCAGCTGATCATGTTATGACAGTAGGTCCATTAAGTTCTGGGGATTATGTCGGTGTTTCTTATCATGGATTTGTGAATACACATATAGACGCTTTATGTCATATATTTACTAATAGTGTTGAAGAAGGCGGTAGGTTATATAATAACCGAGATCCGTCTCTTGTTACTGATCTGGGGGCGCTTACAAATTCTGTGGATAATTGGAAAAATGGGATTGTTACTCGAGGTGTCTTATACGATATACCTCAATTAAGGAATGAGGATTATGTTTCTCTCGACCAACCTGTTGAGGGATGGGAGCTAGAAGATTGGGTTAATACAGTAGGGATAACTCCAAAATCAGGAGATGCTGTTTTAATTCGTTCTGGGGCAGATGTGTTTTGGAAATCAAACCCAGATTTTGAATTTTCTTTTCCTCCAAATACTCCAGGGAATGCACCATCGATTATCGAATATTTATATGATACAAATGCTGCAATATTAGGCTGGGATTTGCAAGAGGCAGGAAATATGGCATATGACTATTCTGCAAGAATTCCTATTCATGAAGTTGTGATTCCTCATATGGGGCTACCTTTATTAGATAATGCAAACTTTGAAGAATTATCCAATATCTGTCGTAAATACAATCGTTATGAATTTTTATTAGTTATTGCCCCGTTAGTTGTGAATGGAGGTACAGGGTCTCCAGTAAATCCTATAGCTATATTTTGATTTTTCAAAAATAAAAGTCAGCTGACATAGTTTGTACAGCTGACTTTTTTTTAACACTGGATTTCAACTAGTAAACTTACAGTCCTCGTACTAAATTTATAACGGCTTTAGTATCTTTTACCTCAACATGTTTTCCAGAGATAAAGGAAACTAATTTTTTTGGCTTTGCTTTTTCTCCGACAACCATAATCAAATTTTCTTTCATGTGAACTTTTAAGGTTAATCCAAGCTCAAATACCCATTCGGAAAATTCTATGAATAATTTTCGGAGGTTTCGCAATCCGCCTAAGGGCGGTAATGTGAGACTGTCTTCTTTGATTTCAATATTAACTTCATTGCCGTTAAAATCGATATTAGCAAAAGGGCTATTGTTTTCTATGGTTAGTTGTCCAGTTAAATCAAATTTGAAATTCATAGTTTCCATTTATTCCTGTGCATTTTCTTGGGTACTTACACTAATCGTGCCTGAGATATTCCATTCTGCTTTTTCAGGATCTGTCCCTGTTGATTGTGGTACTAGTACAGTCATATCAGTAAACTTGTAATTAATAGTTGTTTTTCTTCGATTTAAAAAATCGTATAAACCTTCAGCCATATCTATCCATGCACTTAAATTATTTGTTGCCATTTCCCCCTCCAAGGTAGTAATTAATTTTTTTAACAATTGTATATATTGTAGTATATAATCTACACAATGTCAACAATAATAGAAAAATATGTTGTTTATATATCACAACATGTTATTATTCATTGATATTATGAAACTTTTCTCTATAATACGAATATGATTGTAACAAACGTATTAATGGCATTTATTTCAGTATGGATTCTCAGTGAAGTTCTACTTTACTCTTCCTTAAGATTTGTTGGAGAAACTTCTTCCTCTAATTCAAATACATTTATCTGGATTCTTAGGAGTATGGCTCTTTTATTACTTGCTAGTACCTTTGTTGCTATGACATTTTTCACTACTGTAGACATTGAGAATTTCTTATTCTACTGTTTTATTTAGGAGTCTAAATTGAGTTCAAAAGTGCGAAATATTAGTTATGCTATGCCTATTGTTTTGATAGGTGCATCTGGATTGATCCTTATAAGTCGAGGTATGCATAATAGTTGGGGTTTGTTTCTTATTCCGTTAACTGACCATTTAAATGTCGGAAGAGAAATTTATAGCATAGGAATATCACTTAATGTTTTATTTTCTGGTTTGGGAGCTCCGTTATTTGGTGCGCTTGCTGATAAATATGGCCCTGGTAAATCAATTCTTTTAGGAGTTATACTTCAAATTATCAGTCAATATTGGTTATCAAATGTATCAAATTCCTTTGATCTGATTGGATCATTACTTCTAGGTGGATTTGCTGCAGCAGGATTTATAGGTATTGCTATGGCAGCTGTAGGTAGATCAGTCAAACCTGAAAATAGATCACTTTTTGTTGGATTGGTTATGGCTTCGGGTGGTCTGGGGCAATTTCTCATAACTCCATTAATGAGTGGAATAATTCAAAACTCAGGCTGGTTGACTGCAGTTTATATACTAATGTTTTTTAGCTCCTTACTTTTAATATTTTCCTATCTCATTAGTTTTTCTAAAGACGCACAATCAGATTCAAATACTGTTAAACAAACAGTATCAGATGCATTTAAAGAAGCAATGGGAAACAAAAACTTTAACTTATTAACCCTTGGATTTTTTGTATGTGGCTTTCACGTCACATTCATTGGTTCTCATTTTCCTGCATATTTACAAGACCAAGGATTAGGATCAATCGCTGGCTGGTCTTTAGGCCTACTTGGTCTTTTCAACGTTTTTGGTACGACCATGTATGGTTATTTGGGTGATCGAATGTCAAAGAAAAATCTTCTAGTTAGTATTTATACATTTAGATCATTAATCTTTTTAATTTTCATTTTTATGCCCAAGAATGAATTTACCGTTATGGTTTTTGCAGGAATTCTAGGTCTTTTATGGTTATCAACAGTACCATTAACTAGTGGTGTTATTTCAGATATTTTTGGTCCCTCTTTTACTTCAATGTTGTTTGGGATTACTTTGTTTTCACATAATTTAGGATCCGCTTTAGGTTCTTGGTTAGGCGGAAGAATTTTTGACCAATATCAATCATATGACGTTATGTGGATAGCTTGTGTGGTTTTAGGTCTACTTGCGGCACTTTTACATTTTCCGATTAAAGGAACAGCTATTCAGCGGATTAATCTTAATCCAGCAACGAATTAAATATAAATGAAATTTAACGAACTTACTCTCAATAAAAAACTTCTTTCTGCCATTAATGATATGGGGTATGATAATCCAACTCCTATTCAAGAAAAAGCGATTCCTATTGCATTGCAAGGCGAGGATGTATTAGGTTTGGCACAAACTGGAACTGGAAAAACAGCTTCTTTTATGCTTCCCATCCTTGAAAAACTTTCAAAAGGACCATTAAAGAAAATAAGGGCACTTGTTATAGCTCCTACTCGTGAACTCGCTGAACAAATACATCAATCAAGCATTAGTTTATCGAAATATATGCCAATTCAGAGTGTATCTATATATGGTGGAGTCAGTAAATATGGACAGATTAAGACTCTAAAAAAAGGGATAGAGATCATCATAGCCTGTCCTGGCCGTTTATTGGATCTGATTGGTGATGGCGTTATCAATTTATCTTCAGTCGAAGTATTAGTGTTAGATGAAGCTGACACAATGTGTGATATGGGATTTCTACCAGATGTTCGAAGAATAATGAAATATTTACCTAAAGACATTCAAATTTTATTTTTTGCAGCAACTATGCCTGATGAAATAAAAGAATTAACCGAGGATATATTACATAACCCTCATACCGTTCAAATTGGGAAAATAGAACCTGCCAAAACTGTTGCTCATTATCTCTATCCAATTAAATCTGTTTCATTAAAGACTAACTTGTTATTGGAATTTTTCAAAATAACTGCTACTGGGAAAGTGATAGTATTTACACGAACCAAACACAGAGCAAAAAGATTATGGAGTGATTTAGAATCAGCTAAATTAAATGTTACTGTTTTACAGGGGAATATGTCACAAAATCGTAGGCAGCAATCGATTAATGGTTTCCAAAGAGGGAAATATGATATTTTAGTTGCAACAGATATGGCATCTCGTGGAATAGATATTTCTGAAGTTTCACATGTGATAAATTTTGATATGCCAAGCACAACTGATGACTATATCCATAGGATTGGTAGAACTGGCAGAGCAGAAAATACTGGTGAAGCAGTAACGTTTCTCCTTCCTCAGGATAAAAAATTGTTAGTTAAAATAGAATCTTTATTGGGTTATAAGATTCCTGAACAATATATAGATAGCTTTGATTACAATCAATCTATAATTACTAATAAAAAACCAACTTTTAACAAAGAATTAGCTAAAGTCAATAATAACTACAGGAAACCAAATAGGAAATTTCAGTACAAAAAGAAGTCTATTAGTTAGTCCCTGTAGTACTTACTTTAGTCAATGCATTGATTGCAAAATTATTAAAAGAATAAGTGGAAAGAACTTTGTCAGTTGAGTAGGTTTTATTAAACGTAAGAGAAAATATATTTTCGGTGCCACTAGGGCCTTGATTTGCAAATAACAAATTATTTCCTTCAATAGGTAAGTAGGTACTTGGGGTGGCATCCTGTATAACAGCTGTTCCATTAACTTGGATTCCAGGGGTTTCTGAATTAGGGGTTATTAAGCCTTGCTTTGTTGTTGTAGGCAATACTCCTCTAAATATTAATTCTGTTGAACCAGATCCAGAATAATATTGCATATATAATTTACCTGATTCATTACTATCTGAAAGATTTTTCAAGCTTAGGATTATATAGGCTCTATTGGTAGTTTCACCTGTACCATCATAATTCTGAGAAGTTACTTTTACGTTTGAACTAAATTTGACGTATAAGTCGAATATATCTCCATTATCTAATCCCGAGCCTCTAAAAGCATCATCATTAAAATGGATACTTTGCATGTATACCTCATCTACAGCAATACTAAACCCAGATCCATTTAAATTAAGGGAATATATTTTAACGTCATGAGTTTTTAGATTCATTGTTTGGTAGTTTGTATCAGGGATAACGGTACCATTAGCTTTATATTGAGAAACTATATTATTGGGACTTTTAATTTCAATTTCCTCAACGGAGTATTTCCCATTTTCTGTCCAAAAATCCCCAACTGCAGAAAATTTTATCGCACAAGTTGTCACCCCTGAGAGGTTTGAAAATACATAGCATGATTGTGTTTGTAAATTACGATTTGGATTAGCAATATTTTTGAATCTAACACGGACATCGTTAGGCCCTTCAATATTACTTGTAAATCCAATAATCACCTCAAGATTTCGTGAAATATTTGAATTTACTATACTAAATGATTCTAGCTTTGGCTCATTTGTTGGTATTGGTGTAGGGGTTGGCGTAGGTGTGGGTAAAGGAGTAGGAGTCGGTGTAGGGGTTGGTGTAGGCGTGGGTAAAGGAGTTGGTGTTGGCGTAGGTATGGGCAATGGAGTTGGTGTTGGTACTGGTAAAGGAGTTGGTGTTGGCGTAGGTAAAGGAGTAGGAGTAGGTAGAGGTAAAGGTGTTGGAGTAGCAGTTGGTTCTTGAGTAGGAGTCGCTGTAGGTATTTTTGATATACCTATTTCAATTGCAGCATCAATAGTAGCTTGAACATTTGGAATTTCTTCAGGAGAATCATTTCCACACGCTGAAATTAGCGGTATGGTTAGCATGAGAATTATCATACTAAATATGTTTAATTGTTTCGCCATAATATTATTATGATACCTAATAGATATAACTAACCTACTTAATTAAACTTGAGTGCCTTAGTACTGTCAAGTTTATGTTACATCTATTTCTTTTCCGTTAAGAAGACATGAACTTTTTAAAGGTACAGCATTTTTAACAAGATTTTCAGCGAAACAACCTTGTTTTGCGATTCTTATTATTTCTAAAACATCAGATTCAGGATCTTTGGACTCTACAGTAAAGTCACTTCTCACTTCGGTTACTTTATTTTCTACAGTACCTTGTTTAACAGATCCTTTAAGATAATAGTCAAGTTCAACGTGTACTTTGGCAGAAGTAATTCCTACTTTTCTCATTGAAGCGTACCGCTTCAGTTGTGTAAGTAGTCAGAATCCGATTCCGGCAACAATATATGCTAAAGGAGCAGGGTGGTTTGCATCTCCTCCTAATCGTTCAGGTTCATCGGAATAAAAGGTAAATTGATTTCTAGTAGCTTTGTGAAGCATTTTTTCGATATGTTCACAATCTACTACTACAGTTGAAGTGAATACTCCCTCTGGTAATTCTTCCCCGACAATAGACTGAGGTATATCACTTGGCATAATTTATCTCCTCTATTCTGCTGTCCCAGCATATTCTTTATGTAAAAGTTCCCAATCTATATCATATCCAAGACCAGGTTTTGTTGGGGCATGTACGACACCACCATCAAATTGAATATCTTCTACAAGACCAAACATATTACTACCAGTAGATGGGAAAAATTCGAAAAATTCGCAATTAGGAACAGCCATGGTTACATGGAGATTAGCAACATTATTTAGTGAATTCCCTCCATGATGAATTTCGCATTTCATTTTGAATCCTTCAGCAAGGTGACATAGTCTAACCAATGGAGTAATACCACCAGTAATAGCTACATCTCCTCGCAGAATATCAGTTGCAAATTGAGTGATCCATTGAGTCATACCATAATATCTTCCTGGCGCATATTCTGTAGATAGAATAGGAATATCTAATTTCTGATGAAGTTTAATGTAGTTATAGATATCTTCTTCAGCTAACGGGTCTTCATACCAATAGTAATTTAACTCTTCTATTGCACGACCTACTCTTACAGCGTCTTCATAATTGTATGCCCATGTTGAATCGAGCATAAGTTTCATATCGTTACCTACCGCTTCTCTAACTGCCTGAGATATTTCAATGTCATTGGCTGCAATCCCATGAGGATGTATTTTATGAGCAGTCCAACCCATCTCTTTAAATTTAATAGCTTCTTCGGCATATTCTTCTTTAGTCTCCCAAAAACCAGTGCTAGAATATACAGGAACAACTTCTTTGCAAGTGCCAAGGAGTCTATGAATTGGTTGACCTGTAATTTTTCCATTGATATCCCAAAGACAAATATCTATTGCACCAATTATATACGTTGATACAGAGCGATTAGCTTTCCAAAGATCTTGCCATATGGCGCCAATATCTTGAGGATTTTTACCAATAACTCTTGGTTTGATGAATTCGATCAAACCTGGAGCAAAATGATCAGCACCCATTCTGGAGCTACCTAAGAAAGCGTTACCGCTTATACCTTCATCAGTTTCAACAGTAACTACTCCAAGTTTCTGAGTACTACCAAAAGTCTGAAAATTAAGTCCTACTTTCCATGGTTCCGATTTCCAGTAGAACATATCCATTTTTACATTTGTAATTTTCATGATTCTCCTTTACTTATTACTGACAGCTAACCAATGCTCTATCACAATCTAATATTTCATTTGCATATTGTCTCGTTATGGATGTTCCGTCATCGTTTTTATCGTATATTTTAAACAATCCATAAAATACCGCACCCATCGCGCTTGTCAATATAAGACTTGCCAAAATGAAGGCAATTATATATGGCCCGCCTTTTAAATACGTTCCCTCAAAGCGTCCTGGTTCTGGTGTAATAGGGGAAGGTCTCCATTGAGTTGCCTCAGGAACATATTCTACAGTATTTTGTTGTTCTAACTGTGCCCTAAGAGAAGCTATTTCTTCAGCCATACGTTCAATTTCTGGATTATTTTGTTGAATGGTTGGCTGCTGATTTGAAATTTCTTCTCGTAGTTTTTCCATTTCCTTTTGAAGGTTTTCAATTTCCGGATTTACTGCACTAACTTCTGAGGTAGATGCTTGGGTATTCGTAATTGTAGTATTTGCAGCAATTGTATTTGTATCACCTGACATACTCTGATACATTTTTTTATTCAATTGAATTAAGAGATACAAATGAAGAGGACCTGTAAGACCTATAGTAGAAATTGGAAATACTATACCCAAAATACCCGATGCAATAGCTAGACCTGAAATGACAAAAAATATCATAATAAATACTGGTGTTGCTAGTAGTGAGATAAACCTTTTTTCGATACTTTTAATATTTGGTTTGTTATATTTTAAAAAAGTAGAAATAACACCATACATAGGTAAAACTAGAATAACAAAACCTGCAAAAAGAATTCCGATTCCTATAGTTTGATCAGTTGAATCATTCGAGTTTCCATAGGTATCAATTGAACCTAAAATCATGAATCCGATAGCGAAAAATAAAGTAAAACCACCAATTGATGATAAGATTAAACTTAATACATAAGACCCTAAATGGGATAGAAAACCAGGTTTAATAAATATGTCATGAAATGACAACGAATACTTGGGTTCTATATAAATAGGAACCGATTCATAAGGAATATTAGAAGATTGATCAGTTTTATTAGGTACATTATCCCACATTACAAAACTCCTAAACGTTTACTCTTTTTAGTAAAAAGTATACCACTTTAAATTAGAACACTTTAGAGTATTATCCAATCCCTAAAGTGTTCTAATAAAAGAGATGATTGGTAAAATTAACCAGTAGGAGGAGTATAAGCAACTCCTTGTGCAATTTTTAATGCATCAACTAAATCTTCTATTGGCATTAACGGTGTCGTTTTTAGATTTGTTACTGCTCCGGTACTTCCAATAGTTATTGATGCTGCAGCCATTGTTTTGTCATCTGGAGCCTCGATAAGTAAAACTAAGTCATTTTCTCCAAACGCTGCAAATCCTTGAACAATATTAATACCGGATGGTGCAAGCATATTTGAAACTTGTTCCAATCGATTTTGTGGATTAGCTATTTGTGCAGCCCAAGCATTTGCTGAGTATGATCCTTGTAATAAATAATGTCCCATTTTCATCCTCCCCCTCACTAAATATTTAATTTTGAGCTCTAGAAATCACTCGATGTAAAGATATGTAGGATTTTTCTGTGAGATCAGCAATTTTTGCCCTGACTCCTGAATTATCAGGTCCGATAGTTCTTTCATATGCATTAACCACGTCACTAAGAGATGCAAAATAGAGAGACATTCTAATGACATCAGTGTCACCACCTAAAGGAATCATTACCAATGGTTTATTTTCTTGATTTGCTCGCCCCTCTTTTAAGTATTCTAATAATGAATCTCGTTTTCCCCGTTTTGCTATAAAAATACGTCTAGCAATGAATTTTGGATTATCTGGAGCTCCCTCTGGCATTTCATTGATAAGAAGTAAATTTCTTTTCATATCTGTACATTTAGAATGAATTTCAGCAATAGATTTTGTTAGTTTAGGGCTAACATTATCCCAAAAATCTTCGACTTCTTCTGGAGTTTGAAATACTCCGTTCACGGCAATATGTCGGCCACTCATTAATGGTGGCATTGCAATTGATGAACTTATATTTGTACTTTTTAGTTCACTGAAATCATCTTTTAACTTAAGTATATCTTGAAGAACTTCTGAATATTGTCCCAGTTTTGGATAGTAAAGATTTTGAAATACTAATGGCATTTGTTCCTCCTTTTTTAAATAAAAAAAAAGACCTCTTTTGAGGTCTCTACTAAGTCGGTGATTCTTAATTCAAATTATTTCATCTGCACCTCCCAGTTAGAAGAGACCTTATGATCTCTACAACAAAGAAGACAACAGCATAGACAGCAACATATGGATATAAAGGATCTGTTAATAGAAAAAGATAAATAGGAATTAAATATTGCTGAAAAAATATGCATTTTTAGTGTAGTCTCTAAAATTTATATAGTCTCGACTCTTTGGAATATAGCAGAATTATTGTGTTCTACATCACAATTTAACTACAAAAATACGATAAATTGCTCAATATTCTAATTATTTATAAATATTGCTAAATTTTTGGTGCATATTATTCATTATTAACGATTCTGTTACTGAATCATTAATAATTGTAATATTTTTGCTTTATATTTGGTTTTCGTTTACAATCCCCCCAGTTAAATAAATACCCAGGAGGTGTGTATGGGTTCTGAAAAGAATATAGCGGCTATTTCATTATTTCTTGCTCCTATTTTAATGTTTTCGACATTTTTGATACTGTTAAGTGGGGTTGATGCGCAGGCATCCGATATACTTGCATTTACAATGACATTGGGTGAAAATTCATCAAATGTTGGTACAGGAATGGTCATAGTTACAATATTTATGGGAATTATGTTTTCAGGATTTGGCTATGTCCGTAGTACCATGGCAGGAGGAAGTGGAGCAGGTTTAGCTAATATGGGATTTTTCCTAATTATTGGTTTGTTTGCTGCATTTGTAGTTGAGAATAGTTTATGGGCTGCTGCAGCTGATTCTGCTGCAACTGGTATGGCAGCCGCTGCTGCTGCAGGAGATCCGAATGCAGCTGGACCAGCAGGAGTATCAACTGGCGCAACCTTATTTGTAGCATCTCAAGGTATCGGAACCATTGGTACTATAACTGGATTTTTAGGATTTATACTAATTGGCCTTAGTATGATTATCCAAAAAAACTGGAATATAATTGTAGCAATACTTTTAATTATTACAGGTCTTCTTGGTACAGTTGGTACACCGATTATTGGATACGATTCTGACACAATGTTTATTGTTTGGGTATCGATGATGGTTACCATATCAGTAACAGGTGTTTTTACGTATCTCAGAGAAGAGTAATTTAACAATTAAATAGTTTTAATAGAAATGCCCAGAATTTTCTGGGCATTTTCTTATTGTAATGAAGGGAGAGGTATGGATAAGGAACTTTTTGAAAAGGGATTAGCAAAGAGGAAATCAGTATTAGGTGCAGAATACGTAGAACGATCTCTTGCACAAGCAACAGATTTTAATAGACCATTTCAAGAATTAGTAACTGAATTTGCGTGGGGATTTGGATGGGGTGATGAAACATTAAATCAAAAAACGAGATCTATGCTTAACCTCGCAATGATTGCTGCATTAAATAGAATGACTGAGTGGGAATTACATCTTCGTGGTGCATTAAATAATGGAGTAACAAGAGAAGAAATTCAATCGATATTACATCACGTTGCTATTTATTGTGGTATGCCTGTTGGAGTTGAATGTTTTCGTATTGCTCAAAGAGTTTTTTCGGATATAGATGGATAGGTTTGAATAACATATCAAGATAGAATTGCCCATAATACGACTAAGATAGTTAGTATTATCATGCTTCTCATGAGTTTTTGGTTATTTGGTAGAGAACGACCAAGTACACTACCACCCCAACACCAAAGGCTCGTGAGTGTTAACTGACATACAGCAAAACCAAAGACAACACTTACTAATTGGGTAGGAAAAGAGCCTATAGCAGGGGCAAAGTTACTCCATGCAAGAGCAGACATTACCCATGCTTTGGGATTAAGCGGATGAACAATGACGCCATGTTTAAAATCAAATTGGTGTGATTGTTGAATATTGTCTGAATTAACAGGTTTAGTATTCCAAGATCGCGAAGCAAGATAAATCATATAGACAGCGCTTATATATTTGAATATTTGAAACAGTGTTGTGTTCTCAGAGAGGATTACTCCAAATCCAAATCCGATGAGAATATTGAGAGGTATTTTCCCAACTGCAAGGCCTAGTAGGAATCCACTGCATGATTTCAATCCTATTTGTGAACCACCAAGCATAGCAAGTAAATTTGCAGGACCAGGTGTTCCTACCATTAAAATCATAAAACCAAAAAGGGATAGGTATGCTTCTATCATCGTATTATATTAATTCTTGAATACAAATTACTAAAGAATTAATTTACTTTCTTCTTACATCAATGAAACTTTTTACAAATAACCCTATTGCAAGAGTAGATGTTCCTATCATTACAAGTAGTCGTAGTAGACCTAGTCCCCCATCATCAAGCGATTTTGGTAACCTCATTCCAATAAGAGATAGAAGAATGATAAATGTTAATAGAACAGCAATATGGGCTACAATTTTGTTTAGATCTGGTTTGTTGGAAGAAACTACATAGCATATAAGCAATAGTATCCCAAATATAACTGGAATAAGAGCAGTAATTGAGGATACTTCAACATATCCCCATAAACCCATTGCAATAAGAGATATGGAATTTATTAAATTTGATTTTGCTGGACTCATAGTTTGTATTTTCCTTGTTATTTAAAATCGTTTAATATTATTAAACTTTAGGGATATGAAGCTGTCAATTTTTTATATGATTTGATCAATCATATCTGTAGAATTTATTTTTAGAAATATAGGTGATGAATATGAATAAGAAATTACCCAAAGTACATATAATTGCAACTGGTGGAACTATATCTGGTATTGGTGCTAATCGACTTGATTATACTCAATATTCTGATACAGGAAATCGTTATACAATTGAACAACTTATAGAACGAATTCCTGAAGTAAAAAATGTTGCAAATTTAACCTACGAAAATTTATTAGCTACTGGTAGTACCAATATTACTCCGAAAGATTGGTTAGTAATTGCAGAACGTGCAAATACTCTTTTACAGGACGGTATTGACGGTATTGTTATTACTCATGGCACAGCTACTTTAGAAGAAACAGCATATTTTTTACATCTTACAATTAAGTCTAATAAACCCGTTGTATTAACTGGCGCCATGAGACCTCCATCATCGATGAGTACAGATGCAGATATTAATTTACTTGATGCTATTCGTATTGCATCTAGTGGCAACGCACAAAATATGGGTGTAATGGGAGTGTTAAATAATCAAATCCATTCGGCTAGGGAAATTATTAAAATGAATACCTTACGTGTTGATACGTTCCAATCTAATGATTTAGGCTTTTTAGGTTTTGTAGATTCAGATGGGCAAGTAATTTTTTATCGCAATTCTATAAAAACTCATACCTATATGAGTGAGTTTAGTACACAGGGGTTAGATCAATTACCAAGAGTTGATATTGTCGTTGCTTATTCTGGTGGTGACGGTTTGTTGATTGATGCTGTGAAAAAAAATGAATCTCAAGGACTAATACTTGCTGGTTTCGGATCCGGCACATTGCCAACGGTAATGAAAGATTCTGCTCTTGAATTGGTCAAAGGTGGCATCCCAGTAGTATTGGCATCTCGGTCTATTATGGGTAGGATCGTACTCACTGAAAAATTAAGAGATGAAGGCTTTATTACTTGTGATAATTTGTCACCTCAAAAAGCTCGAATATTACTAATGTTAAGTTTATTACAAACAAGCGATACACAAAAAATTAGAGATTTATTTGAAAAATATTAGAATTTATTTGTTATAGTTGTAAATAATAAACTCATCAATTATTTCATTATCGATATTTTTGAAATACCCTTTTGCTTTTGTTGGATCTCCATCTATATGAAATATAATAAAAAGTGCACCAGGCTTAGCATTTTGATTTGAGGTATAAATTTTTGCCCATTCATTATTACATCCGTAGGGATAAGTTATAGGTTTACATCTTTCTTGAGCTCGTATACTTTCTCCACCGATGGCAGAAACAAATACAAATGTAGATCCTTTTTGATTTTCTGTTTCTTTGGATATTTTAATCTCGTTAGGTTGATTCCATTCTAGATGAACTTCTTGAGTTATAGTATTGGTCAAAGTTTTTGTTCTTGAGTAAGTATGTGAATGACCGGTAGCAATTATTGCTCCACCTTTTCTACATTCTTCATAAGGTTCCCAGCCAACTTCATCTTTTTTCCCGGCTATTTGCATTTCTTTTTGATTCTTATGCCAGCTGCATATTTCCCATATGGAATCATTTTTTTCTAAGGCATCATTTATATAGCTATCGTGATTGTTTCCTATTTCTCCTGCTCCAGATAATAGAAAAAATAACCCTTTATAATTACAGGATGATTTAATACCAAGATTGCCAACACAAGTAATATCAAGATTATTATCAACTCTTTGTTGTAATAATTTTTGATAGGTTGACCAGTTACCTCCATCATGATTTCCCATTGTTCCAAAGTAGGGAAAATTAGGGCCTAATATATTTGTTATTTGCGCATCCCAATCAAGCGCGGTACCTATGTAACTTTCACGGCCAAATAAGTATTTTATGATAGAGTTACAACAACCAAAATCCCCTGTATGTATTACCATATCCGTTTTTTCATTTTTTATTAATTGCAGTACTTTTTTAGCATTTTCATTAATTCCTTGATCTGCTATAAAAGCTACTTTTAATTCTTCAGTTGTTTCTTTGGAATTTAAATTAGAGGGTGTTGTTAATTCTAATATTGGCATTGAATCTTTAGTAGATATTATGGTCTTAGAATTTTTTTCGTTAGATTGAGAACATCCTGTGAATATCAGAATGAGCAGTATAAAAATAAATAACTTTTTATAATAATGCATTGTTATTTAAGGGTGAGAAATATATTGGCTCCGCAGGTAGGACTCGAACCTACGACCAATCGGTTAACAGCCGACCGCTCTACCACTGAGCTACTGCGGATCATTAGGAGAAAATCGTATAGGATTTGTATTTAAAAAGCAAGTCTATTTTTTATTTATAGGGGGTTCATTATTGGCCACTTGCCACATGTACCATGACCCAATAGAACGATACGGCTTCCATTTGGAAGTAATTTTTTCGATTTCGTCCAATTCTGCTTTTTCTTTATCAAAATAGACTATTCTTATACCTTTAATTAGTCCTGCATCTCTATGAGAAAATATATCCAGCCTTCGTAATGAAAACATTTGAAACATTTCTGCAGTCCAAATACCAATTCCTCGTAATTTAATGAGCTTTTCAATTATAAATTCATTAGATTTATCATAGAGGGAAGTAAGGTAATCTGGCTTTTTAATGAGAACCTCAGATATTTCTTTCATACTTCTACATTTCGCATATGATAATCCACACATTCTTAAATCTTCAGTGGATGTTCGAATTAAGAACTCTGGTGTGAATTCTGTTATCTTTCCAAAGGAATAGATCCTGTCTTTTATTGTGCGTGCGACTTTTGTTGATAGTTGTTGAGATACAATTGAGCTTATTAAATTATCAAATAAATTAATATCCGTTTCTATTTTTTTTGCAAAAGGAGAAATCCCAAATTGATGTATGAGAGGTTCCATTTTCTCATCTGATTCTATCAAATGGTTTTTAATAGTTCCCCAATCTATCATTAGATAACTTCTTCAGCATGAAGAGCATCTAATTCTTCTTCTGAAAGATTGAGAAGCTCAGATAAAACTTCTCTAGAGTGTTCACCAGGTAAGGGGGCATGTCCAATTTGATACCCACTTCTACTGAAATGAAAGATATCTCCTATAGCATTAATACGGCCTACATTGGGCGCATCCGTAATATAATCATCAATTTCTTCGATAATATTTCTTTCTCGCATATGGGGATCATGAGCAGCTTCGGCGATAGTATTAATTTTTTGTATTGGGACTCCATGGGGCGAAAAAAGATTTATCACTTCATCTCTAGTTTTTTCAGAAAACCATTCAGATAAATACTCTTCTATTTCTACTGCATTTTCGGTTCTTCCTTGTCGTGTGGCATATCGTTCATCATCTATCCACTCTTTTTTACCTACAACTTCAGCAGCTCTTTTCCACATTCTTGGACCCGTTGAAATTAGATAAACCCATCCATCCTTACATTGATAAGTGTTGGTGAAAGTATTACCATTACCTGTTCTTCGTGGAGCTGCACCTGTTGTTAAGTATGTAGATATTGGGATTTCTGCAGTTGTATAACCTGTATCTGCTAAACAAACATCTAAACTTTGGCCTTCACCAGAAATTCGTGATTCCCATAATGCAGATAATGCCCCAATAGTTGCATGAAGAGCTGTAATTCTATCAATAAGTGGGAAAGAACATTTGAATGGATCCATTCCTTCTGTTCCTTGTGTTGTCATTAATCCACTTATCGCTTGACCTATTGGATCAAAACCCACTCGGTCTTTATATGGTCC
>JAKUQA010000016.1 GCA_022450525.1 Dehalococcoidia bacterium
AAAAGTTATTTTGACCTTCGATTACATCCCATACACCACTAAATCCAGCTTCAACCATAGTTGCTGCTGTGGCACCACTTCTGCATGGCATTCCTGCAAAATCAAAAGCTTTTTCAATATGCTCTAGATCTAATTGCCATGCTGTAATACCAGAGGCCTGCTGTGTAGTATAAGAAAGTAAGTATCTAACTTTTTTTTCATCTAATTCAATGTGCGTTCCTGCTGCTGCTGCAGCTCCGAATACTCCACCGATTGCATGACTACTAAATCCTCTTCCATGCATTCTCTGGAAAGTACCTCCACCAAATGCTCTCATAAATCTTGCACACATGTCATAACCTAGAGCAATAGAATTCAAAAATGTTTTTCCATCAGTTTGGTTTTTTTCACCCATAGCAAGAGCAGGTGGAATGATTGTACATCCAGGATGAGTTCCTGAAGCTGCATGGGAATCATCGGTTTCGTCTGAATGTGCTAACATTCCGTTTGCCAATGAGGCTGTTACAGCATTTGTCAAAAAATTAGTGCCTATTATTTGGGATTGATCAGAAGTACCCTGTAGTTTAGCATACTTAATAGCAAATTCCCCAGGTGGTAAAGTAGTCCCGGAAACCATCGCAGCTAAAGTATCTAAAATGTGATGCTTTGTCTTTAATGCCACATTGTCTGGCAAATCAGCTTTTTGAGCATCAATAAAATAATCTGCTAATTGTTTAATAATCGTATTGTCTGTTTCAGACGAGCTCATAGGTATCCTCCAAATGTTTTAAACTTACTTTCGAATTTGTAAAATATGCTGTAATTAGACTGGTAAATCTATTTCATATTGAGATATTAGATTTTCTAGAAAAGCTTTTGTAGTTTCATCTACTTCATCCAATGGTAAACGAGTATGTCCTGCAGGGAATCCTACAGAATTTACACAGTATTTCACAGGAATAGGGTTAGCTACTGTGAACAATCCTTTTGATATCGGTAGGAGTTTGCGATGAAGTGAAGCAGCTCCGCTTATACTACCATCTAATAACATTTGTATCATCGATTTTATTTGCAAACCTACTAAATGGCTAGCAACACTTATGATGCCATAACCTCCTAGACACATAATAGAAAAAGTATCAGAATCATTCCCACTCCAAACTTTGAAGTCTTCATTGGTTCCATCAATAATATAAGAAATTTGATCAAAATCAGAACTAGCTTCTTTTATCCCAACAATGTTTGGGATCTGACTCAGTCGAATCGTTGTTTCTGCATTCAAGTTAGTAATAGTACGGCTAGGAACATTATATAAAATACATGGTAAATCAGTGCTTTCAGCTATTGATCTAAAATGTTGATACAAGCCTTCTTGGGTTGGTTTGTTATAATATGGAACAACTAATAATAATGCATCAGCACCAGCTTTTTTTGCCTCAGCACTCAACTCAATACTTTCTTTAGTACTATAATTACCTGTTCCTGCAATAACACTTTTACTATCTCCTAATTCTTCTTTGATTTCAGAAAATAGTTTCATTTTTTCGCTTGTAGATAAGGTGGGTGATTCTCCTGTAGTTCCAGATACAACTAATCCGTCACTACCTGATTCGACTAGTGCACTTGCTAAACGTCTAGCATTTTTGTAATCAACCGAATCGTCAGAAGCAAAAGGTGTTACCATAGCTGTAAACAAACGTCCTAAAGCAACCATTTGAATTACTCCTTGTTAAAATATGAATAGTTAGACAAGTTTATCATATTTAATCAAGTATGCAATAAGTTTTGAGCAAGTATTTCTTCAGCAATTTGAATTGCATTAGTTGCTGCACCTTTACGAAGGTTATCCGAAACTACCCACATGGCTATACCGTTAGGAGTAGATATGTCTTTTCTAATTCTTCCCACATAAACTTCGTCTGATCCAGCTGAATTGCGAGCTAATGGATATAGATTTTGTTCAGGATTATCAATAACTGATACACCAGGAAAATTCGATAATAATTCTTTTACAGTATCCACTTCCATTGATTGACTAAACTCGATATGTAAAGATTCACTATGTGATACAAATACAGGGACTCTTACACATGTTGCAGAAACTGCTAAATTGTCCGCATGCATAATTTTTTGAGTCTCTTCAACCATTTTACGTTCTTCTTTTGTATATCCATCTTCTAAAAATCCTTCTATATGAGGAATTACGTTATATCCTATTTCATGAGGATATACATCTGGTGAGGTTGTCAAACCATTATTTATCTGATCAGTTTGTTGTTCCAATTCTTTCATCGCATTACCACCAGTACCTGACACTGATTGATATGTATCTGCAACAACTCTTTTTATTGGGTTTTTAACATGTAAAGGGTAAAGTGCCATAACCATTTGGGTAGTAGAACAATTTGGTATTGCGACAATATTTTCATGATTTTTCAGGTCATTCGCATTAACTTCTGGTATAACTAAAGGTACATTTTTTTGCATCCTAAAGGCTGAACTATCATCAATAACAATAGATCCACGATTCGCTGCTATAGGTACAATATTTCTACTAACCTCAGTGGAAGCTGAAACAAATGCAAAATCAGCATCATCAAAAATATCATCTGTGACTTCTTCTACTAAAAGATCCAACCCATTAAATCGAATTTTTTTTCCTACAGATTTTGGAGAGGCACATACCTTAATATTCCCAATTGGAAAATTTCTTTTTTCTAATAAGTCTAAAAATATTGTTCCAACTGTTCCAGTAGCTCCAATGACTACTATATTAGGATTATCCATTTATGTCTTACCTCGCTGATATATATTATTTTAGATCTAGAATAGTTTCTAATCCGTTAACTAAACCTTTGATCTTGGTTATTTTTTTTAGTGATATAGAAATAGCTGGTATATAACATTCTCTACTCAATGTATCATGTCGTAATGAAAGGGTTTGTCCACTAGATCCAAAAACAACCTCATGTTGAGCTAATTTCCCAGGTAAACGTAGGCTGTGGATATTTACTGTATTGTAATCGCCACCTCTCGTACCTTTGATCGTTTCCTTATGCGTTGGAGGTTGAATAAATTTTTTTCTATCACTAATTGATTTAGCTAAAGCAAGCGCTGTACCAGAGGGAGCATCTACTTTCTGTTCATGATGTGACTCAATAATTTCTACATAATCGAAAAAATTCGCTGCTATGTTTGCAATATGAGTTAATATGACCGCACCAAGGGCAAAATTAGGAGCAACCAAAATACCAACATTACCTGCATTAGCTAATTTATCTAATTCGATCAAATCACTATCGTTCAAGCCTGATGAACCTGTAACCATAGGTATTGAATTAGAACTACATACTTTTGCCGCAGTCATACAAGCTTGAGCATTGGTCAAATCTATTACCACATCGGGATTGAAATTATTTATAGCATAGGATATATCTGTTGTATAAGGAACAGAATCGTTTATTGCATTAACTACTACGGAATTTCCTCTATCTTTTAATCCGACAAATCCAGCTATTGTTAAATCGCTGTCCTGTAATATAGCTTCAGTAGCGATCAATCCCATCTTTCCCATCGCTCCATGCACAATAACTTTTATTTTAGAATTATTATTCATGAGAAATCACTCTATATAATTAAAAACGTTTTTTATTATCTGACCTATCGCGTCTATTATTAGATCTACCCTTATAATTTCGATCTTTATCTTCAGATGAGTCTGAGTCTTCATCAGAATCATCAGCATAAACTGCTTTTCTAGATAGATTTACTCTACCTTGCTGATCTATCTCTTTTACTAATACAGTTATCTCGTCACCCACATCAACTTCATCAGTAACATTTTCAACTCTATAATTTGCAAGCTGACTTATATGAACCAAGCCTTCTTTACCAGGTAATACTTCAACAAAAGCGCCAAAATTCATTAAACGTGTAACTTTACCAGTATATATTTCTCCGACTTCAATTTCTTTAACTAATGATTGAATAGCAAATATTGCTGCGTCGGCACTGCTTTGATCCGAAGATCCAACTACCACTGTACCATCATCACTTACATCAATTGAAACATTATAATCTTGAATCATACCTCTTATAGTTTTTCCACCAGGCCCGATAACAGTTCCAATCTTTTCAGCTGGAACGCTAATTTTTATCATTCTTGGAGCATAAGGATTCATATCAACTCTGGGAGTATCAATGACTTCTAACATAGCATCTAATATTCGATAGCGTGCATCTTTAGCTTTCCCTAAAGCATCTTTCATTATTTCAAAATTGATTCCTTGAACTTTTACGTCCATTTGCAAAGCGGTAATTCCTTCTCTCGATCCAGCAACCTTGAAATCCATATCTCCCTGAAAATCTTCTATGCCTTGAATATCAGTCAAAACTGCATAACTACTTGAATCATCAGATAAAATTAATCCCATTGCTATTCCTGCAACTGGGCTTTTAATTGGTACACCTGCATCCATTAATGAAAGAGTACTACCACAAACGCTACCCATAGATGTGCTTCCATTTGAGCTTAAAATTTCTGATACTATTCTAATAGCATAGGGAAAATCTTCTTCTGAAGGTATCACAGGTTCTAAAGCACGTTCAGCTAAAGCCCCATGGCCAATTTCTCTACGACCTGTACCTATTCTTCGCACTTCGCCGGTTGAATAAGGCATAAAGTTATAATGGTGCATATAGCGTTTTGTTTCCTCAGGACTTAAATTATCCAAATTTTGAACCATACTCAAGCCAGCAAGTGTTGCTACTGATAAAACTTGAGTCTGACCTCGTTGAAATAAACCAGTACCGTGTGTTCTGGGCAAAATTCCAACTTCAATAGACAATGGTCGTATTTCATCTACACCTCTACCGTCTGGCCTTTTGCCATCATCTAGGATTTTGTTTCTCATTGTCTTTTTTAAGATCTTTTCGAATCCTTCGTTTATGTCTGAGGATTCATATTTCTCAGCAAGCTTTTCCTTTAATTCATCTTGCATATCATCCAAAACTTCGTTTCTCTCGCCCTTAGCTGCGCCTTCATCAAAAATGGCTTTAACTCTATCCCCAACCAATTCTTTAATATCACCTTCGAGACCTTCGATTTCTGCAGCAGGTATAAATTCGATTTTTTCTTTACCGCAAGTATTTTTAATTTCTTCAATAAATTCAATTATTTCCGAATTTACTTGCCTGCCTTTTTCCAAAGCATCAAGCATAATATCTTCAGGTAATTCTGATGCACCCGCTTCAACCATAACAACTGCCTCATTTGTACTCGAAATAGTCAAATCTAACGAACCTTCATTAATTTGATCATAAGTGGGGTTTACAATAAATTCTGAATCTACATAACCAATACGACATCCTGCAACTGGACCACTAAAAGGTATCTCAGAAAGTGATAAAACTACCGATGCTCCGATAATAGCAAGAATATCTAAAGGATTTTCTTGATCATGGGAAACTGCTGAGATTATCACCTGTACTTCATTTCTAAAGCCTTTTGGAAATAACGGCCTAATTGATCGATCTGTTACGCGTGAAGTTAGGATTGCATTAGTGGGTGGTCTAGCTTCTCTTCTGAAAAAGCTACCTGGTATCTTACCTATAGCATAAAGCCTTTCTTCATAATCAACAGTAAGAGGGAAAAAATCCATTCCTTCCCTAGCATCTGCAGTACAAACTGTTGCTAACACAACAGATTCGCCGTAAGTCACTAATGCAGCAGCTGAAGCTTGTTCTGCAAATTTCCCTACTTCAATTTTTAATTCTTTGCCACCTACAACTTTGGAAAAAATCTGGGACATAAAAAACTCCTAACTTTAATTAGCGAGAGCACATTGGTAAATAAATTGAAATAAAAATACCTCTACAAGAATTTGAAGAGGTATTATCTCCTGATGCCTAAGCGGCTAATAAGAGCCCTGTATTCAGAAACGTCATTACGACTTACGTATCGTAGTAAGCGACGTCTTCTTCCGACTAGTTGCATAAGACCACGTCGACACTGAAAATCTTTATGATTTGCTCTCAGATGATCAGTTAACCTATTAATCCGTTCTGTTAATATAGCTATCTGTACTTCCGAAGAACCTGTATCAGTATCATGTTTCTGGTAATCTTTTATTACTGAATTCTTTATTTCTTGAGTAACCATAATCCTTTAAGGTTTTTTTATATACTTTCACTTTGCTTTATTATTACAATAAGAAAATATAACATATGGTAATATTTAAATCAAATTTATATATAATATGTAGGGATTCATTGATAAGACTTATTGTTCGAGGTGTGAATGGACGCAGAAATAATTGCATCAGGTACAGAATTACTAATGGGAGAGACACAAGATACGAATTCCTCTTTTTTAAGTTCCCATTTGCCTAGCGTAGGATTACAAGTAAGAAAAATCACCATAATCGGCGATGATTTTCAAGAATATAGCGAAGCTTTACATAAGGCTTGGGAAAAATCATCATTCGTTTTCACAACCGGTGGCCTAGGACCAACAAAAGATGACCTCACAAGAGAGGCGATTGCGGACCTTGTAAATGAAAAACCTTCTGTGAACGAAGAACAATTAAAAATCCTAAAAAGATTTTTTTCTGCTAGAAACTCCGATATGCCTGATACCAATATCAAACAATCTTGGCTAATTCCTTCGTCAACTGCTATTAGAAATCCAAATGGGACAGCTCCAGGGTGGTGGGTTGAAAAAAATAATAAATTCGTTATAGCAATGCCCGGGCCTCCTCGTGAATTGTATCCAATGTGGGAAAATGAAATAAAACCAAAACTCTTATCATTACTCGATAATGAAGTAGTGATGACTAGATCATATAAAACCATTGGATTATCCGAAGCTAGAATTGATGAAATGGCATCTCCCATTTTGGGTAGTGAAAATCCTTATGTAGGGATTTATGCTAAGGAAGACGGAATACATATAAGAGCAATTGCTAAAGCAAAAGATCAGAATAAAGCATTAGATATTCTTAAAAATATTGACAATAAAGTTGAACATATTTTTGGTTCATATGTTTGGGGAACAGACGATGAGTTGCCTGAAGAATCTCTATTAAAACTTCTACTATCAAAAAAGAAAACTCTTGGTCTTATGGAATCTTGTACTGCAGGAACTATAGCCAATAAAATTACTAATATAGATGGTAGCTCCAACTCACTTCATGGAGGATTAGTTTCTTACTCGGATGCCACTAAAATCCAATTTGGAATTAATGAAGATTCTATTACAAAATTTACCTCAATTAGTGAACAAGTATGTCGAGAAATGGCAATCAAGGCTAAAGATATATTTAATGCTGATTATGGTATAGCTACAACTGGTATAGCAGGAAACCAACAAATTGAAGATATAATCCCTGGAACAGTTTTTATCGGTATTGCCGATAATTCGAAAGTAAAAGTCTCAAAACATCTCTTCCCTTCTAATAATCGCAATGCTGTAAAAAATAGAGCATCAACTATGGCTATTCTTTCCCTCATTGATTTTATATCTGAAAACATATAAAATCCTTAGACTCAATGATTCGTTTTTTTTCATTGATTTGTGATAAAATTAACTATGACTGTTGAAAATATTGCTTATGTGTGTGATTAACTAATACATACATTTTGTATCTAATTTATTAGGAGAATATTATGGCAAACTATTCAAAAAATGAAGCTCAAGAATGGGCCTGGGAAAATTTAAAAGGTCAATGGACCACCCTTGTTACACCATTTGATTCCAACAACAAAATTGATGAAATTGGTTTAAGGAAAAATATTACATACACCCAAAGCTTAGGAACTAAAGGTGCAGGTTGTACTTGGGGGATGGGTGAATTTTGGAGTCTTAGCCAAAATGAAAGAAAAACAGTTATGGATATTACTTCTGATGAAAGTAGATCCAACTGGCTAATTGGTTCTCATATAAGCCATACATCAATGGTAGATATGCTTGATTTAGCAGATCACGCTCAATCCACAGGGTTCGATTTACTCATTGTGGCAGCACCGTATATGGTTGCACGCACAGAAGAGCAGGTAATTGAATGGGTAAGTACCTTAGCCTCTCATACTAATTTGGCAATAATGTTTTATAATTCACCCCAATTTAATATAGTAATGAGCCCTCAAGGCCTTAATAAATTATGCCAAATACCTAATGTTGTGGGAGTAAAAGAAGCTAGTTTTAGCCAGCAAACATCTATAGAAACACACTTATTAGTAGGCAACAAAGCAATAATAAGTACCCCAGATGAATGGATTTACAGAAAAGCAGAATCATTAGGATTTAAACAACAGGTTATGTTTGCAAACACATCAGACTGGAGATTTGACACCCCTAATAACAACAATTATGTAAAGTTTATCGATAAAGCATCTGAAGGAAATATTGACTGGAATTTCTATGATAAAAACATTAAAGCAATCAAGGATGTCTCAGATAAATGGTGGGGATACACTGTGAAAAAATTTGGAGGCGCTTTACCATTAACCTTAGTTAAATATTGGGGAGAATTAATGGGTATGGCTAGTGGTGGTGTTCGCCAGCCTTTTTCAGAATTAACCGAAAGTGAAAAAGAACAAATTAAATCTGATATCAGCTCAGTAATTTCTTTGAATAATATCCCTAATAAAACTCAAACTAATTTAGCTGGAGAACTAAGTTCAAACGTCTATACTACAGATTTAATTGCTAAAAATGGTAATGGCCATAAAAATGGTAATGGCCATAAAAATGGTCTCGGTTCATTTTCTGATGCAAGGCCTACAGGATTTGATTCTGGAATGATGCTAATGGTAAGTGTTCAAGATGTTAAAGAGGCTCTCGAGGCTGAAAAGGGGGGAGCTGATGTTGTTGATGTAAAAAATCTACAAGAGGCAATGGTTGGATCTGGACATCCCCTTATTGTAAAAGAAGTAAGAGAAATTATACCCGATGAAAAACATGTAAGTGTTACTTTAGGAGTAGTACCTAATCAACCTGGTACTGTCGCTATGGCAACTCATGCTGCTGCCTCTTTAAAGGCGACATCGGTTAAAGTAGGATTTATCAAAGCTGATTACGAAACTGCACTCGATGTTTTAAAAGAAGCAAAAAAAGCTTTGGAAGGTACTGAGACTAAATTAATTGGATCTTTATTTGCTGATAATGTTCTTTATGAAGATGGGTTAGATCCTGAATGCATGGTTACTCTTGCCAAAGAAAGTGGTTGCGATGGATGGCTTATAGATACTCTTACCAAAGATGGAAGAAATTTATTTGACTTTATACCTGAAGCAAAACTTAGAGAAATGGTTTTTGAAAGTAAAAAACTTGGACTCAGCACAGCTTTATCTGGGCATCTCAAATTAACAGATCTTGATGAACTAGCTAGAATAAATCCTGATATTGTTGGTGTAAGAGGAGCTGTCTGTTCTACAGGCGACAGAGATAGAGCTGTTGCTTGGGAAGCAGTAGCAAAATTTAAATCAGAATTAGATAAGAGGAAAAGTGGTGAAATAGAAGTACATGATAAGCCAAGTACTAATTCCGAAGAATGGAATATCATTGACGGAAGAGGTAAAACTTGTGCAGGTGTATTAGCTGCTTTAACAAATCAAATAAGTGAAAATCCATATTCATATGTTGAAGCCATTTTAGCTGATGCTCTAAATATCTATGATGTAATTGTCTGGGCTGAAGAAGGAAATCATGAAGTAGTAACTAAAAGGACTGATGCTGATGGTTCAGTCCGTGTTCTTTTTAAACCTAATGCAATGCGTTTAAAAGAATCATCAAAATAACCTGTATTGGAAAATCTATAGTATGGCCGATTTATCTAATATTTCTATTTTAGATCATGAAGAAATAAGCGATTTTATTTTTATAAATCGTGATAATTGGAATTCACCTCAAGAATCATCTGAAGATCATTTGATCGAAATAGATAACAATGCCTCAATAAATGCGCGGTTTTATTTTAAAAACCCTGATTCGACAAATATTTTGCTGTTTCATGCTAATGCTGAATCACCAATAGATTATGATGGCTTAAAACAAGATTTCTTTAGTATTAATGTAAATCTTTTTGTAGCAAGTTATCGCGGATACGGTAATGGAATAGGTACTCCAACAATAATTAATTCTTTGCATGATTCTGAAAATATCTTTGATTATTTTAAGAAAGTATTATCTGATAAAAATGCAAACGGCCCGATAATTATCATGGGAAAAGCAATTGGATCTTTATCTGCTTTATATATTGCATCTCATCATAATGAAGAAATATCAGGGATTATTACTGAAAGTTCATTTTCAGGCCCAAAGTACTGTGCTGAAATATCTGGTGTAGAATTAACACAAGACCAGCAAAATGAATTAGAGAATTTTTCCCACGAATTATGCAATTCTATAACTAGTCCGGCACTTTTAATTCATGGGGAATCTGATTTTATGATACCAATCACAGAAGCACAAATTCTTTTTGATCTTCTAGGTAGTAAGGCTAAAGATATAATAACCATACCAGAAGCTGATCATGGCAACTTAGTAATACTTGGTGAAGAATATTATTGGTGGGCAATTGAAGAATTCATTTATACCCACTGTAACATAAGCCCGTATTAAAAAGTTAATTTCCTGTAAAGGGTAGGTAGCCTTGTTGGCAAGGAAGAAATATCATCTAATATCTCGTATCCCATATCTTGGCACATAGTTTTTAAATAATCATGTCCTGATTTATCAACAGTAAGACAAAAAGGTGTAATTCCTTTATGTCTTGCCTCTATCAATGCCATCCTCGTGTCATGAACTGCATATTCTTTTTCCACACCTTCTCGACTATATCCTCTATCTTGAGGTCTTCCATCACTTATCAAAAATAGTACTTTAGTTCTTGAATCTTGTTTTGCTAGTTTTGAGACAGCATGCCTAATAGCTGGTCCCATTCTTGTAGCATGTAACGGAGAAACTTTATCAATACGACGCTTAATACGTTCATTAAATTGTTCTTCTAGGTCTTTAATTACATAGTATTCAACATTTTCTCGACCATATCCAGAAAATCCATAAATACCATACCTATCTCCAATTGTTTCCAAAGCATTAATAAGTAAAACTATACTTTCTTTTTCTAAATCAATTATTCGCTTATAGCTACGTTTATTTTCAGCACCTCGACGAGCTCTAAGCCAAACCATATATTCAACAGGATCATCTGGTGCATCCCAATCATCTGGATTTTTTCGTGATTCATCTATTGCTTCAGCTGTTGAGGCACTCATATCTAAAAGAAAAGCAACTGAAACATCTCGCTCTATTTTATTTCGTCTCCAATGTACTTTATCAGAAGGAGATTCTCCTGCCCATTTATCAATAATTGATTCGATAACTGCATCTAAATCAAAATCATCTCCATCTGGTAAATGTTTAATTTTACGATAAACTTCTGGCATAAGCATTTCGAATTGTCGTTTTATTTGATTCATTAGTTGGCGATAATCACTAACTGTTTGTTGATAAAATTCCGTGTCTCCTTCAGTCATAGGTTTTTCTTTCACAAGACACCATCTCGGTCTATAATCAACAGCTCGAAAATCCCATTCATCATAAACGTATGATTTTTCTTCTTGGACTGTTAAGGATTCTCCCTCGTCATCTTGGTGAGGAATCGGAGCATATCCCTCTTTTTGCTGATCATTTTGAGGAGCTTGTGATTCTTTCATCAAATTCTGTATAAAGTTTGAAAGCTCTTCATCAAATTGCCCAGATTCAGCATCAAGTTCCAATTCTGCACTATCAGCAAGCATCTGTTGAAGCATTTCTTCAGTAATTTCAATCCCTTCTCCCATCGAAGATTGACTATCAGTTTGATTGAGTTTCATCTTTTCTAACAATTGGCTCAATTCAGGTTTGAAATCACCACGAAAATCAACTTGAGGAGGTGATTCATAGTCCTGAGACTCCCCTAAATCACCAAAATCAGGAGAAGAATTAGCAGTCATCTGCTGCAATAAATTTTCCATCTCTTCATTTGACATTTCTTCTTCAATTTCTGTATCAATTTCAGACCAATCTTCTTCAGGTAATTCTGTATTTGGAAAGTCTGCGATTAAATCATATATCCTTAAAGTAGCTTCTGCAGAATCTTCAACAGTTGTATCTTCTGTAAGAACTTTATTAAAAATTTGTAATAATAATTTAGCCTCTTCAATATATGCCGTTGGGCAAGGCAATCCTTGAAATTGTTGTAGACTAAACCTCACAAGAAATTCAACCATGGCTTCTTGCAATGGCATTTCTTCAATGTCAGGTCTGTCTTCCATAGAATCTTGTTGAACTCTCTTGTACAAACCAGCCAAACCAGGATATTTATTCCTGATTACATAATCTAGCCGCCCATCTTCGACAACAGTAAATAAATCTAATGCTAATTTCCTATTAGGGAAAAGGTTAAAATATCTCCCCATATCAGTTACGTGAGATTTTTCCACATTTGGGGCAGATGTTTCTTGGCTCTCATCAACCAAATCAATTTCTACATGGCTTTTATGTTGTTCAATTGCTTCGGTTTCTCTTTGCAACCGACTATCAATAAAATTTGAGGATTCTTGCTCAAAATCAAACTCAAAACTTCCAAATTCAATTCGAGCTACTTGATGAGTTGAAATAACTTTAAATAACCCAAAATTAAGATCCTTGTTATCATAATAGTCTGAAATGTGAGGCAAATAAACGACATTTCCTTCAGTTGTTGCGTAATTTGCAGATACCCAACCTATATTCTTGGCTACCAACTCGGCACTATTCCCTATTTCTATATCAGCTCCAGCAAGAGCTCTGCAATAAATCCTTAATACTCCTTGCACTTTTTCAAGTTCAACTGATGACGACAATTCATCAATTACTCTTTCGGAAGTTGTTGATTCAATTTTGAAAAAAGCCAATCCACCTTCAACATTATTATTTAAGAGTTCAATTCCCCGATTAAACCAAACTTCAATTTGGTTAATAGTAATCTGATTTACTAATTGGGGAGCATTTTGTAAGAAAGCAAAAACAGCTTCGCTTGAAATTGGAAGTAATTGTTCTGCTAAATCTAAAAATTTACTTTGATAATTTTCATCTAAACCCGATAAAGATCTAGAGGTCTCGTTAAGAAATAATGAAAGGTTTGGTAAATTGTTTTTGGCGATACTTGCTGATAGATTAATAAACCTTCCCCGTTGAGACTGTTCAAAACTTTGTATAAATCTTGGGGCATATTCAAAACAACTTTTAACCTCTCTCCAGTTATTTTCAGCAACGGAAGATACCATTTTTATAAAATCACTTCTATTTGAATCTATCGAAGGTAAAACATCTTTACTTAATATCAAACATTCAGTAGCTACATCAATTGATTTTCTAGAGATTAATTCTACGAAATCTCCAAATTCTCGCAATTCTGTATCAGTTAAATCTTCTAATATTGAACCAGAACTTTCAAAAAATTTAGATGCTAAAGCACTGGATTTCCAAGTACCCTTGTACAACCGACTTCCTAACTCTGCCCAATCTGACATTTTTTTCGAATTGAGATTTTGTAGTCTAGAACCTGTACTCGATTTAAAAAAGGAAACGGCTAAACCAGGGGATTGATCACATAGATTTAATCCACATTGACCCCAATGTAATAAATCAGCGCCTGAAATAAATTTTGAAACGTCTGAACTTGCTTTGTAGTATTCTGCTGCGGCTTCCCATGATCTAACAGTTTTTTGTGCAATTTGCACTCCTTGTCTAGCCCAACTGCTAAAGTATGGTTCTTCAATTATAGAACTTATATTATTCACTGCTGTTTTAAATTCGTCTAATACAGAAGAAGGAAATTTGGATAGTTCTAATTCAATATCTTTTATTTCTTCTTTCATTTTATATCCTTTTGGTCCAACCAGATTTCAATATAATATCCAAGAATTGTTTAAGCATTCGTGCAGTTGCACCCCAGATTATATGATTATTAAAGAAATAAACTCTAGACTGAAATTCCTCTTCTTTATCTTCATAATTTTCTGGATTCAGAAGTAATTTTATTGGAACTTCTAAAACTTCAGCAACCTCATCTGTACTAGGATTAAATTCATATGGATAAGGAATAGTTCCTACAAATGGATGAATTCTAAATCCAGCACGAGTCCGAGTTTCACTCAGGTCGCCTATAAGAGTTATATCCTCAACTTTGATACCCATTTCTTCGAACACTTCTCTTTTTGCAGTATCTGTAAGATGACTATCCTCAGGATCTTGAGCACCACCTGGGAAACATATATCACCTTTATTAAACTCCACTAGTTCGGTACGTTTATTAAACAAAATACAGTAATCACCATCTTTAGGATAAAGTAATAAGCATACTGCAGAATTCCATAAAGTATCATCAGACAATATTTCCGGATCGGAAGAACTTAATATTGTGCTCAATTCAACTAAATCAGGATTCAACAAGCTTTACCCCCTATTCAAAAATAGACATTATTACTTCAGTAATACTTTTCTGAACTTCTTGATCATCAGTAACACCCCATACGACTGCTGATTGACATGCTCGACGAGGGGGTATTCCGTATTTAATTAATTTACCAGCGTAGATTAGTAATCTAGTACTAGCTCCTTCTTGTAAACCGTGATCTTTTAAGTTTCGTACTTTTTCACCAAGTCTTGCCAATGACTCTGCCATTGCTTTATCAACTCCACTTTCATGAGCAATTACTTTTGATTCTGAATCTTGATCTGGGTAATCAAACTCAAGAGCGACAAATCTTTGTCGTGTGCTATGTTTTAAATCCTTTAATGCACTTTGGTATCCAGGGTTATAGGACATACACAATAGAAAATTATCATCTGCCTGAACTACTTGACCTCGCTTTTCAATTGGTAATAGTCTTCTATGATCAGTTAGAGGGTGTATTAAAACTGTTGTATCTTTTCTCGCTTCTACCACCTCATCAAGATAGCATATAGCACCATGCCTGACTGCACGTGTCAAAGGGCCGTCGATCCATTTTGTTTCTTCACCTTCTAAAAGATATCTACCTACTAAGTCACTCGCAGTTAAGTCTTCATGACAAGCGATTGTTATTAGAGGTAATGCAGAGCCTTGATCAGCATTCGCCTTTGTTGTTTTAATTTTAGTTAAAGGCCTTCCTAAGCGCCAAGCCATATGTTCAACAAATCGTGTCTTACCACATCCTGTTGGCCCCTTTAGTAATACAGGGATCCTCTGCTTATATGCAGCCTCAAACATCTCTACTTCATCAGTAACAGGAACATAAAATGGTTCTTCTTCTACAGTATATTCTTCTATCATAAATTCCTGTGCTAAATTACTATTATTTTTCTTTTGAGTCACGTTACCCTCCCGTTTACTCTTGATTGCCATAAAGTTTTGACTTTTTCTTCAAGTTGTTCGATTGTTCCATTATTATCAATCACAATATCAGAATGTTTCTCGCGTTCATCGTTAGACATTTGAGATTGTATTCTCTTAATAATTTCTTCCCTAGTAAAATTATTTCTTAATTGCACTCTTTCTATCACAACTTCTTGGTTTGATTTAGCTAGCCATATTTCATCTGTAAGATCTTGCCAATTTGCTTCAATCAGTATGGCAGCCTCTAATACAACTACTTTAACTCCTTGGTGGGAGAGGAGTTTAATTTTTTCCTCAACTAAATTATGTATTATTGGGTGCATAAGTTTATTGAGTTTCTCCATTTCGCTAGGATCACTAAATACAATGCCTCCCAATTTCTTTCGGTCAATTTCGTTTTCAGGCCCTACAATATCTTGTCCAAAAACTGAAATGACCTTTTTCCAACCTTCAGAATTTGGAGTGTAAGCTTCATGGCCGACCTTGTCAGCATCAATTATTTCAACACCTAACGAATGAAGTATCGCTGATACAGAGCTTTTACCAGACCCTATTCCACCGATTAAACCGATTACAAACATAATTTTCCCTCACAAACCATCGAATAATTGTACATTCCAAAAGAACATAGGGTCAAGCAAGATTTTAGGAGAATTTAGTTTATAATGACTTAGTTAAGAGTTTGGTTTAATATATATATATAAAATTGGTACAACCAACTTAATTTAATCCATTTAGAAGATTATAATGGTGAATGAATTACAAAAAATACCTAGTGTAGACGCTGTACTAAGAGACCCTTTAGTAGAAGAGCTCTGTAACATCTTTTCTCGCTCATATGTCACTAACACAATTCGTACTGTTTTAACAAATTTCAGAACAAATATGAAAAATGGTACTAAAGCCCCTGATATATCTGAAATTATTTCAGATATAGAAATTTATATTGGAAATAAGTTAAATACTTTTCCCAAAACCATAATCAACGGAACAGGAATAATTCTGCACACAAATTTTGGACGAGCTTTATTAAGTAAGGAATCAGCAGAAGCAATAAAAGATATTGCTATTAACTATAGTAATCTAGAATTCAACTTAGTTTCTGGAGAAAGATTTCCACGACATAAACACATTGAACATTTGATTAATTATTTAACAAATTCAGAAGCATCGAATGTAGTAAATAATAATGCTGCAGCATTAATTCTTACTCTAACAAGTATATGTGAAAATAAAGAAGTAATTATTTCTAAAGGAGAGCAAGTAGAAATAGGTGGAGGGTTTAGAATTCCAGATATTGTAAATGAAAGTAGAGTTCATATAACCGAAGTTGGCACTACAAATAGGACATATCTGTCAGACTATGAAAATGCTATAAACGAAAATACTGCAGCTATACTTAAAGTTCACCCAAGTAACTTCAAAACGATAGGTTTTACGAAAAGTCCTGAATTAAACGAATTAGTACAGTTAGCGAATAAATATGGCATAAAGGTTATTAATGATCTGGGATCAGGATGTTTAATTAATACTGAGAAATATGGTATTGAGCACGAACCAACCGTACAAGAGAGCGTTTTATCAGGAAGCCATATAACATTGTTTTCAGGAGATAAATTAATAGGTGGGCCGCAATCTGGAATCATAATTGGGGAAAAAGATTTAATTAATAAGACAATCAGACATCCACTTGCAAGAAGTTTTAGATTAGACAAATTCAATTTGGCAGGTTTACATCGTACACTTGAACACTATATCAGGGACGAGGTAGATAAAAAGATTCCTGTATGGCAAATGATAAAAATGAAAAAAAATTCTATTAAGACAAAAGCTGAAAAATTACAGCAGCAACTCAAATTCAAAAGTACTATTGAAAAAAGTGTGTCGCAAATTGGCGGGGGGAGTTTACCTGGACAAGAGCTAGAAACTTATGTCCTGGGAATTGATGAAAAGCATATGCCTTTAGGTCAAGAAGAGTTTAGGAAAATATTAAGAGAAAGCACACCTTCCATTATCGGCAGAAGCGAAAATTCAAAATTATTATTTGACCTAAGGACAATACATTCAAATCAAATCAAAACTCTAGCAAATACAATTAATAATATAAATGCATAGTTATAATGATATTATTGCATTTTTCCTGAATTTATACGTAATATACTACACTAGACCTATTAAAAAATTACATGAGTCGTTCATTGCTTTTTGACTTTTATCTAAGACACCAACCTGTGAAAAAAAGCCATGCATAACTCCAGTAAATTCAATAAGTGATGAGCGGACATTTGCTTCTAGTAATCGATTGTGGTACTCAACACCTTCATCATGCAAAGGGTCGTGATCGGCAACAATAATCATTGTTTTTGGTAAATCTGAAAAGTCAGGATATTTCATTGGACAGACATATGGATCATTTAAATCTGCAGGAGAATTGGTATATTGTTCCCAAAACCATTTCATAACAGGAGCTGTAAGAACATAACCTGAGTCATTTGCAATATACGATGTTCGAGTGAAATTAGAATCTAAACAAGGATAAATCAATAATTGAGATTCTAATTTAAACACTGCTTCGTCATGAGTCTTTAAACAAACAGCTGCAGCCAGGTTTCCTCCAGCACTATCTCCTCCCACCGAAATCCTTTTTTGGTCTATATCCAATTGATCTGCATTTTCATACACCCATTTGGTCACACCATAGCAATCATTAAAAGGCTCAGGATATTTCGTTTCTGGCGCAAGTCGATAATCTACTGATAAAACAGCAAATCCAGATCCTAAAGATAAATGTCGCGCAGTTCCATCTGAGCCATCAACACTACCTATTACCCATCCCCCTCCATGAAACCAAACTATTATTGGTAGGGTTTTATTTAATTCTGGCTTGTACAATCTACAAGGAACACTTACGTCATCCAAGATAATATTCATATCTTTTACAAAAGGTAATTCAGGACCGGGTAAACGAGGTCGAGATGCATAATTTTCCCGCGCTTCAGATGGCGTAACAGTATTAGCTGGGGGTAAGTTTAGAGCCTTTATTTGTTCTAACAATTGTTGTGATTGTTCATCTAATGCCATTAAACTACCTTTCTTTTCAAACTTGTACCAAATTAGGTCTTACTTTCCAATATTCTGTTCTATCTTCAAACGCTTTGGCCAATTGCAACACACTTGCCTCCTGTCTATATCGACCAACTATTTGTATCCCTACCGGAAGGCCATCTTCAGTAAAACCACAAGGAACGGAGATAGCTGGATGGCCAGTAGCGGTAATGTAATAACACGATTTCATCCAATCTATATAATTTTCCATTTTGTGACCATTAATTTCTTTTACATATTCTTCTGTTACAGGAAAAGGAGGTACTTGGCTTACAGGGAAAATCATAAATTCATAAGTTTCCATAAATGATCGAATTGTCTCAAATAATTCTGCTTGTTTAACTTCTGCTCGACCTAAATCCAAGGCTGAAAGCTTTAAACCTTCTTCAGTATTCCATATCACAGTATCTTTTAATTGATCTCTATGAGTCGTTAATTTCTCAAAATGAGATGTTGCCATACCATATGCTCGTTTAGTTTCAAAAACCTCTCTTGCTAAAGAAAAATCTGGACAGATTTCATCTATTTCAAATCCTAATTCTTCAAAAACAGATTTATGTGATTCAATAACTTTTTTTGTTCGACCATCTACAGGAAGCCCATCAAAATCGACACTCCATGATATTTTGATATTTTTAAAGGATCTCTCAGTTAAAGATTTACTAAAATCTATCTTATCGCTTAATGAAACGGGTGCTCTCGAATCAGGACCTGAGATAACTGTTAACATTAATGCTAAATCTTCAATATTTCTAGCCATGGGGCCTTGTACAGATAAAGAAGACCAAGGCTGATCTGAAGGCCACGTTGGAACCCTTCCTACTGAAGTTCTAAAGCCTATTACATTACAAAAATTAGCTGGATTTCTCAACGAACCACCTAGATCACCACCATCAGCAATCGGTGTCATACCACACGCCAAAGCTACTGCAGATCCACCACTACTTCCTCCACAAGTTTTGGTTAAATCATAAGGATTCAATGTAGCACCAAAAACTTGATTAAATGTTTGAGAACCTGCTCCAAATTCTGGTGTATTCGTTTTGCCTAATGTTACAGCCCCAGCTTCTTTTAATCGTTGAACTATCAAACCATCGATCTCGGGTATATTATCTTTGTATAAAGGGGATCCATAAGTAGTCCGCAAATCTTTGGTTGGGACCAGATCTTTATGTAACACAGGTATGCCAAACAACAATGGCAATTCATGATTTTTAAATGTTGCGTCTAGTTTATTAGCTGTAGCTAAAGCTCTATCAAAATCTGTAGTAACAACTGCATTTACCTCAGGATTATATTTTTCAATTTGTTTTATATGACGCTCGATTATTTCTTTAACAGAAACTTCTCTGGATTTTATTTTCTCAGAAAGCTCAGAGATTTTCGTCCAACATAATTCTTGACTATCCATATTACACCGCCACTAATTACTAATTGCTGAATCAACAATTTCTAAAGTTTTAGATATATCAGATTCTTCAATACCATAATGTGTTACTAATCTAACTCTATTAGTATCAGCGTGAGATACTAATAAACCTTTTTCCTTAAGATCAGAAATAAATTTAGTGATAGGTTTTGCCAAAACCTCAACAATTACAATATTTGTCTTAATCATATTAGGCTCAACTTGCAATCCATCGATTTCCGCTATACCTTGTGCAAGGGTTTTTGCATTATTATGATCTTCACTCATCCGATCAACCATAGTATCTAATGCGACAACGCCAGCTGCTGCAAATATTCCAGCTTGACGCATTCCTCCTCCAAGCATTTTTCTATTTCTTCGTACTTCAAGAATTGTTTCTTTACTCCCGCAAACTATAGAACCAATCGGACAACTAAGACCTTTTGAGAGACAAAAGGTAATTGTGTCTGCATTTTCAACTAACTTATCTGGGGTAACTCCTAAAGCTAGCGCAGCATTAAAAATTCTAGCTCCATCAATATGAACCTTCATATCTCTTGAGCGGGCTAATTTTGATATTTCTTTTATATGATCAAGCCCTATTACTGCTCCACTACACCTATTATGTGTATTTTCTATTACAACCATTTTAGTTCTAGGTACATGAATATCATCTCCCCTTATAACTAATTCTAATTCATTTAAATCAAAGGTACCGTCATCTTTATTTTCAATAGGTCTTATTTGTATGCCTCCAGTAACTGCTAAATTTGCAACTTCGTAAAGTAAGAGGTGAGATTTATTTCCTACTATAACTTCATCTCCTCTTTGGCATTGAGCTAAACTTGCAACTAAATTACCCATGGTGCCACTAGCAACTAATACTGCGGACTCCATTCCAAATATTTGTGCAGCTTTAGCCTCCAAGGCGTTTACAGTGGGATCTTCTCCATAAACATCGTCACCTAATTCAGCTCGATATATTGCTTCACGCATTTCATCGGTGGGCAAACTAACAGTATCACTTCGTAAATCAATGATCTTATTCATATCCAAATCACTCCTAAAAACCTATGTTATCAATTGGTATGTATTATAGAAAAAAACAAAATAATATAAAATTACTTTTGAACCTGACAAATATTGAAAGAACAAAATAATGCAAAAAAGTATTGAATTTCTATCGGAGAATTTAACATTAGAAGGTGTTATTTCAATACCAGAATCTAAAGATAATATCCCTTGCGTTATACTATGTCACCCCCACCCTTTATATGGTGGAGATATGTACAACAATATTGTTATTGATATCGCACAAAATTTATACCAACTAGGGATTGGTTCTTTGTTATTCAATTTTCGTGGTGTGGGAAATAGTGAAGGCACTTTTGATAACGGCAAGGGAGAAGTTACTGATATTATTTCTGCGTGTAAATATATAGCCACCCTACCTAGTATTAACCAAGCTAAAATAGGTATCGCTGGATATTCTTTTGGAGCTTCAACTACTTTTAATTTATTTCTTCAAATTCAAACAAACGATATAGATATTAATATTGAATCTTTTGCGTTTATAGCATGCCCTTCCAATAATCTACAAAGTCTTCTTTTATCGAATACTAATTCAAATATAAACTTTGCAGATCAAATACTATCTATAAAAAAGCTTTTCGTTTACGGGGATTTAGATGAATTAATTGAGCAAGACCTTTATAACACTATGCTTAGAGATTTTTGCAAACCCTCTGAAATTATAAAAATAGACCATACCGATCATTTTTTTTCAAATGAAATCCCTCAGCTATCAAATAAAATTGGTGATTTCTTTAACAGTACCTTAAAATAAATAAAATATTAATAAAATGATACAGGAAATACTTTGGAACAAAATAAATCTTGGTTGCTAGACATTTATATGGTAGGTGTAATGATATTTGTCCTGGCAATCGATCAATTTACCAAATGGATAGTTAAAGAAAATTTATATATCGGACAGTCTTTTCCTGAAGAAGGATTTTTCCGATTTACACACACACTGAATACCGGAAGTGCTTTTGGTTTATTTAGAGGCCAAACTACCTTTTTACTAATAGCTTCATTAGCTGCGATAATTATCCTGCTAATATACTTCAAAAATTCTGATCTACCTCCATTAATTTTGCGCACATGTCTAGGTATGCAACTTGGAGGTGCACTAGGTAATTTATTAGAGAGGATTACCATAGGACATGTTACAGATTTTATAGATGTTGGGCCATGGTATATTTTTAACATTGCTGATAGTGCAATCGTAATCAGTATCTTTGTTATTATTTGGGCTTACATAAAAAACCCTACCATAGAATCTAATGAAGGAGATAATGAAACAGCAGTCGATAAAAACTGAATATAACTATACTATGATATCTCCAACAAGAATCGATTTATTTATTTCAAAACAATTTCCAGATTTGTCTCGAAGTAAAATCCAAAAAATGATTACAAATAAACAAATCTTAGTAAATAATTCCCCAATAAATCCATCATTTTCAGTTCCTTCCACTTTCAATCTTTCAATGAACTTTGATTATGAAAAAGAAATTGTTTTAGAACCTGAAGATATTACGATACCCATTATATATGAAAATGAACATATAATTGCTGTAAACAAACCAGCAGGAATGGTAGTACACCCTGGAGCAGGGAATCTTCATGGCACATTGGTAAATGGACTGATTAAACTCTACCCAGAATTGATTAATATTGGCGATAGATATAGACCGGGTATAGTTCACAGATTAGATAAAGACACATCAGGTGTAATACTTATAGCCAAAACAACACTTGCACATTCACATTTATCTTCACAATTAAAAAATAGAAAAGCAAAAAAGTCTTACTATGCATTAGTAAAAGGTATCCCAAAAGAATACAAATCAAAAATTGAAGGACCTATATCAAGAAACATAAAAAATAGAAAAAAAATGTCTATTAATTCCACTGGTAAAGAAGCTGTTACATATTACGAGACAATAAAATATTTCGAAAATTATACGTTAATCTGCGCTTTACCAGAAACGGGTCGAACTCATCAAATTCGAGTACATATGGCTGCAATAGGGCATCCTATAGCTGGTGATAATCTTTACGGTGGTAGAGTCGATTTTATTAAAAGACAATTTTTGCATGCTTATTCTATAAAAATTAGTATGCCAGAATCAAATAATATTGAAACATTTACTGCTAATTTACCTGAAGATCTAACATATACTTTAGAAAACTTAGTATAATATTTTGAAAAAATACACCAATATAGGATTTTATATCCATGACAATAAATAAACCAAGATCACGATTTGCTCCAAGTCCAACAGGTGAACCACATGTAGGCAATATGAGAACAGCTATATTTACATGGTTGTTTTGTCGCCACTACGGGGGTGAATTTATATTACGTATTGAAGACACTGATCAAGCACGAAAACAAGATGGTGCTCTTGAATCAATAATTAATGGATTAAGATGGCTCGGTTTAGACTGGGATGAAGGTCCAGAAACAGGTGGTTCTCATGGACCATATTTTCAATCTGAAAGATTGGAATTATACCAGAATGCTTCTAATATACTGATCGAAAATAATTGGGCATACAAATGTTATTGCACACCAGAAGAATTAACTGAAATGAGACAAAACCAGCAAAAGCAAAAACTTCCGCCTCAATATGATCGACGTTGTAGAAATGCAGATACTTCAGATAAAGCTGCGAAAAATTTACCCTATGTAATTAGATTTAAAATACCTGAAAATATTGACACAATAGTAGTTGATGATTTAATTCGAGGAAGAGTTGAATTTCAAAATACACTTTTAGACGATTTTGTATTATTAAAATCCGACGGTTTTCCAACTTATCACCTAGCTAACGTAGTGGATGACCATGAAATGGAAATATCACATGTATTAAGAGCAGAAGAATGGCTTTCTAGTACTCCAAAGCACCTATTGTTATATAAAGCATTTGGGTATACACCACCAGCTTTTGCACATCTACCAATGATATTAGGAAATGACAAATCTAAACTTTCAAAACGGCACGGCGCTACCTCTATACTTGAATATCAAACTAATGGGTACCTGCCAGATGCAATGCTAAACTTTTTAGTTTTATTAGGTTGGTCCCTTGATGATAAAACTGAAATTTTTTCCCTTGAAAATTTAATCAATGTATTTACTATAGAACGAATTGGTAAGTCACCTTCTATTTTTAATACAGAAAAGCTTAATTGGATGAATAGCCAATATATAAAAACCTCTAGTGATAATTATATTACATCAGCAATTACTACCATATTATCCGACTATTGCGAAACCAATATGATTGAATTAGAAACACCAATTACACAAGATGCCATAACTACTGTCTTAGATATCTTAAAAGAGCGAATTAAGACAATTAACCCAGAAGAAATGTGGCCAGTATGCAATTTCTTCTTTGAAACTCCAGAACCAAATGAACAACAAAGACTCTTAGTGAAATCAAAAGCTTCCTTATCATCAGAGATATATGAAGAAGCAATAAATACAATTAACAGTATTGATGATTTTACTGAAGAAAAAATAGAAATCTCTTTACGTAAATTATTAGAAAAATATGAATGTAAACCACGTGACTTGTTCGGTACAATAAGAATAGCTATAACCGGTAAAGAGGTGTCACCACCACTATTTATTACCTTTGAAATATTGGGGAAAACAAGATCTATTGAAAGAATGCAAAGGTTTACGAAATATTTAAGCGTTGCAACATAACCAAGCATACAATATAATAGCCCCGAGGTATAACATATCTCAAATTTATAATTTGTTTAATGTGACAATTCCGTGGGAGGAAATCTAGAATGACTTATATCATTGCTGAACCTTGTGTTGATCTAAAAGACCAATCATGTATTGATGTCTGTCCTGTTGATTGTATCTATGGTGTAGATGAAGGAAATGATCGACAGTTATATATAAATCCAGACGAGTGTATAGATTGTGCTGCTTGTGAACCTGTATGTCCTGTAAATGCTATTTTTGCAGAAGAAGATGTCCCAACTAAATGGGAAGGTTGGATCAAAGTAAATTATGAATATTTCGAGGATGCCGATGCAGCTCGTCAACAAGTTAATGATCTTAAACCAGCCTAATAATTAAACAAATCATTGAATATACCAGAAGAAATTAAATTACTTCCTGATGGAATTCACATATTATGGAACGATGGTGTTTGGTGCTCGTATGAGTACAGAACAGTTAGATTTCAATGTGGTTGTGCCCACTGTGTAAATGAAATGACTGGAGTTAGAGTAATCAGTTTATCCGAGATTAATTCTGATATCCAAGCGATAGATTACATGTATATTGGTAAGTACGCTGTACAGTTCCTTTGGACAGATTTACATACAACAGGCATTTATCCATTTGAAACCCTTCGGAAATTATGTGAAACTCAAAATGAATAAGCTAAATATAATATCTATCATTTTTATAAATTATTAATTCATCATTAATTAATGATTCTAAAATCGAATTTATTCTACTGCTGTTAATTTCAATTCCACTTTTTTCAACGAGCAAACTATTTATATCATCGATAGAGACTTCACCTTTTTGTGTAATAAATCTAATTATTTCACCACGATAATATCTGTTAGAAAAGATGAAGGACTCTTTCTTAGCTTTTTGGGTTACTTTTTTTAACCTAAATTCGCTAGAACCATAATCCATCAAGGCATAATTCCATTCTCTAGGATTATCCTTATCTAATACTAAATCTGCAATTTTATGTATTTCTTTATCAGAAACATTATCAGTTTCAGAAAAGAAAAAATGTTTAATCACTTTTCTTATGTTTGTTTCTACAAATGCTACTGGGTAATTGTAAATGAAACATTTGAGTGCTGCAGACGTATATTCTCCAACTCCTGGTAATGTTTTAAGAGTATCAATATCATTTGGAAAAACTCCCTCATATTTTACTTGAATAATTTCAGCTGTTTTTCTTAAATTCAAGGCTCTTTTCCAATAACCTAATCCATTCCACAATCCGTATAATGTCTTGTTATCAGCAATAGATAAACTCGAAAAAGTTGGGTATCTATCTAAAAATTTATCATAAAAATTTAACACTCTTGAAACTTGAGTTTGTTGCAACATTATTTCTGAAACGAGAATGGAATAAGGGTCAAAAGTTTTACGCCAAGGTAAATCTCGCCGATGGGCCAAATACCACGAATTTATTATATTTTTAAACTGTTTTAGTTCCACAATAAAACCTTAATTTACTAATAAAAAACTGCTTCTGAAGCTCCTCCATCTATAGCTATATTTTGCCCCACTATTGAAGCAGCTCTATCCGAAGAAAGAAAAGCAGTTAAATCAGCAATTTCGTCTGATCTTATAAACCTACCCATAGGAATACCTTGAAGTTCTTGTACTTCCACCTCTTCAACAGATTTATTTTCTAATTTGGCGGTAGTCTTCATTCTTTCTACACGCCTAGGTGTATTAGTAATACCTGGCAAAATAACATTTACACAAATTCCATCACTCACAACTTGATTAGCCAACTGTTTTCCAAAGTTGGCCAAGGCTGCACATACAGGTCCATTATCCATAGCAAAAGGTCTATAGGCTCGAGATCCCATACCTGCAATAAGTATAACTCTCCCCCATTTTCTTGATTGCATATCAGGAATAGCTTTTCTTGCACAGTGGAAACTACTCATAAATTTCACATCCATATGATCAGCCCAATCTTTTTCTTCCAGTGAAAAAAAAGTACCCCCTCCAGGTTGATTTGCAGAACAGACAAGAATATCAACACCGCCTAAATTTTCAATTGCAAAATCCATGATTTTATCGCATTCAGACTTTATTTTTAAATCTCCAGTAATACCTATTACTTTCCCGTTAGTTTGAGATCTTATATAAGATACTGTGTTGTCTAAGTCCTCTTGACCTCGAGCACAAATTAAAACATCAACCCCTTCCTTGGATAAAGTTAATGCAATTTCTCTTCCAATACCTTTACTTCCTCCGGTAATAACAGCTCGTTTTCCTGAAATATTTAAGTCCATTTGCATATTCCTCTCATATAATGAATAATCAGATCGATAAATAAACACATGTTAAATAATTTTGTTAAAAAAATCTGCTTAATTGTTATGATAGTTCGGATGTATTCCAAATGGGTATGAACTGTAATTTAAAAAAAAGATTCTTTTCAGAGGATGAAGCAAAAAATGCAGCCTTGGAATATAGTCGCATTTTCTTTTCCAAAGAAACATTGGGATACTATAAATGTAATATTCACCGGTGTTGGCATCTAGGTCATGTGCAAACTGATGTACCATACCATATTCGAATACAAAGATTAATTGATAGTATTGATTCAAACCAATATAAAGATGGTTGATAAATTAATAAACACTCTATAGACTGTCGATACATTGATACTTAAAGTGGAGGAGATCAACTAATGAAAGCAGCCATATTATATGAAACAAATCAACCTTTAGTGATTGAAGAAGTAGAATTAGATCCCCCCAAAAAAGGCGAAGTTCATGTAAAAATTGGAGCCGCTGGAGTTTGTAGAAGTGACCTGCATTTCATGCATGGAGATGCTATTATTCAAACTCCCGCAATATTAGGCCATGAAGGCGCAGGAACAGTTTTAGATGTTGGGGAAGGCGTTACTAGTGTAAAACCAGGAGATGATGTAATTCTTTCTTTTGTTCCTAATTGTGGCCGATGTCCTTATTGTCTTACCGGAAGAGCAAACCTTTGTGATTTACACGGTGCAACATCTGGAACTTTGTTTGATGGTACAAACAGATTACATATCGGTGATCAATATATAACTCCAATGGGCAAGGTGGGATGTTTTGCTCAGGAGGCAGTAGTTCCGGAAACAGGTTGTATCCTACTGCCAAAAGGATTTCCTTTACCCCAAGCAGCTTTAATTGGCTGTTCTGTTACTACAGGGGTTGGCGCTGCTATGTATAACGCTGAAATAACACCTGGTAGTACAGTTGCTGTTTTTGGAGTTGGTGGAGTTGGACTAAACGTCATACAAGGAGCAAGACTCCTTGGAGCAAGTAAAATCATTGCAGTTGATATTCATCAGAGTAAATTAGAATTTGCATCAAAATTTGGAGCAACCAATACGGTTGATGCTAGTTCTGGAGATCCAGTCGCAAAAGTAAAAGAGCTTACTGATGGTCTTGGAGCTGATTATACCTTTGAAGTTTTTGGTTCCTCTGAAACAGTTCTCAATGCATACCATTCTGTCAAAAAAGGCGGTCAGGTTATTATTGTTGGTATTGCACCTGTAACTGCAACTGCAGCAATAGATCCAGTATCACTTGTTAGATTTGAAAGAACTGTGAAAGGATGCTACTACGGCAGTGCTAGACCTAATATAGATATGCCAACAATGGTTACTCTATACAAAAGTGGCCAAATAGATATTGATGGTTTAATTACACGAGAATACAGTTTAGATGAAATAAACCAAGCTTATAAAGATATTGATACTACAGAAATTGGTCGTGGTGTAATTACAAAATTCTAATAATTAGCTTTAATTTTTGTTGACATATACTTGACATTATTCTAAGATACTGGCTCACCGTAGATTGTAAATTAATATATATGAGGTTAAATTTTGACAAAAGTATTTTCAGACGATAACGAAACTTTCGAAAGCTTACTAAGACGCTTTACAAAAAAAGTTCAACAAGATGGTATTCTTTCAGAAGTTAGAAGAAGAGAGCATTTTGAACCTCCTAGTATTAAACGAAAGAAAAAAGCCGCTGCTAAGCGCCGTAAGAGTATTCGTTAATCTTCAAATCAACAAACTATTAAAAGTAATAGAGTAACTATGTCTGGATTAAGTGAAAAGATTAGCAGCGATCTCGCTGATGCTATGAAGCAAAAAAATGAACCAAAGAAAACCGCACTTCGTATGGTAAAAGCCGCTATTCGCAATGAAGAGATAGCCTCCCAAACAACACTAGATGATCAGGGTATTCTTAATGTAATATCCAAAATGTCAAAACAATATAATGATAGTATCACTCAATTTAAATCAGCAAATAGAGATGATCTGGTTCAAAAAGAACAAACGGAACTTAATACTTTACTCGAATACCTCCCTCAACAATTATCGGAAGAAGAGATTTCTATAATTGCCAAAGATATCATTGGAAATTTGAGTGAAGAAAATAGATCTAATTTTGGTATGGTAATGAAAGAAGTAATGCCTAAACTAAAAGGTCAAGCAGACGGTTCGATTGTTAGCAGAATCGTTAAAGACTTACTCTAATCACCTGTGATAGTATTAAGTCGAAGAGATTAGATATATCAAGAGGTTGTTTTGAAATTTGGTATAGTTGTATTCCCAGGGACTTGGAGTGATACTGATTGCTATTTTGCTGTCCATGATATTCTCAATCAAGATGCTGAATATGTATGGCATAAAGATACTAATTTAGATAAATTTGATTGTATTATTTTGCCTGGTGGTTTCTCGTATGGAGACTATCTACGACCTGGAGCTATGGCAAAATTATCTCCTATTATGAACTCTATAAAAGAATTTGCCTCAAAAGGTAAATTAATTATTGGTATTTGTAATGGCTTTCAAATACTCTGTGAATCAGGATTGTTACCGGGGACATTAATTAAAAATACAACCCTACAGTTTAGATGCCAATGGACGAACTTAGTAGTAACAAATAACGATACCCCATTTACAAACACTTGTGATAAAGGATCTATTCTTAACATTCCAATTTCACACGGAGAAGGAAATTATTTTATCGATAATGCTGGACTACAACAATTATATGAAAATGATCAGGTTGTACTTCAATATTCTGATATGAATGGGGTAATTACTGATCAATACAACCCTAATGGATCAGTTAATAATATCGCTGGCATAATTAGTAAAAAACGAAATGTTATCGGTATGATGCCTCACCCTGAGAGAAGTTGTGAGGCAATTTTAGGAAGCACTGATGGTAATAAAATTTTTGAATCAATTATTAACTCAATTGATGGTAAATTAATTAAGGAACAACAATGATCACTGCAATAATATTTGCACTCCTTGCTGCAACAGGCTGGGGTTCTTCAGCAATTTTTACAAGAAAAGGATTAGAATACTTACCGACTTCTATAGGCACTATATTATCTTTGATTGCAAGCTTCATAGTTTTAGCAACTGCCGCAATTATAGTATATGGATTTCAGTCTTTTTCTATACCAATAGTTATATTCTATATATTAGTATTTATTGGAATTGTAAATTATCCCATCGGAAGGTATATGAACTTCACATCCGTACGTTTAGCAGGTGTAAGTAGATCATCTCCTCTGCTTGCATGCGCTCCTTTAGTTAGTTCAGGATTAGCAATAATTTTTACAAATGAACAATTAAATATTTATTTGGGTGTCGGTACTCTATTGATTGTTACAGGAATTATTCTTGTGGTCAGTGAAAGAAGATAAAGATATGAAATCGCTTATAACAGAAAAAAATACAGTTATCTTGGGAATGCTGTGTGCCCTTATTGGAGGTAGTGCTTATGGTGCCTCTCAATTTATGTTTAAACAAGTATTCAAACAAAATATTGATCCATTAGTAGCTGTTTCATATGCATTATTAAGTGGAACAATAATACTTATAGTTTTAAATATAAAATCCTTAAAAAGGCCAGAAAAACAAATACCCAAAGAAGCATATATATATTGCATAATAGCAGGTATTTGTGCATCTGGTGGATTAGGGTTTAGTGCACTAGCTCTAAACATAGCACCAGTAGTTGTAGTATCCCCAATTTTTGCATTGGTTCCTTTAGTTACACTAAGTCTTACAGTCATTTTCCTTAAAGCAACTGATAGAGTAACAAAAAAGATATGGATAGGTGCAACATTAGTTGTAATAGGTGTTATTTTTATAGGATTTGGATCTTATCAATAATTAGTTATGAAATATACACAATCACAATTGGATGAAATAGCCTTAAGTTCACAAGAGTACGAACTAATTGTATCTAAATTGGGTCGAGACCCCAATTACCTTGAACTGGGCTTATTCGGCGCTCTATGGAGTGAACATTGTGGATATAAACATTCAAAAAATCTCATAAAAAGGCTACCAAATTCTAGTCCTAACCTTTTAGCAAAACCAGGAGAAGAAAATGCAGGCGTTATTGATATTGGAAATAATCTAGCAATAGTATTTAAAATTGAATCTCACAATCATCCATCTGCAGTTGAACCATATCAAGGTGCAGCTACTGGAGTAGGAGGAATAATTAGAGACATACTAGCGATGGGAGCAAGACCAATTGCTATTTTGAATTCTCTTAGATTTGGATATATAAATAATAATCGCAGTGAATATCTTTTTGAAGGTATAGTTTCAGGAATATCTGGTTATGGAAATTGTATCGGAATCCCTAATATTGGGGGTGAAACAAAATTTTCTGATTCTTATTTAGGAAACCCATTAGTAAATGCATTTTGTCTAGGAATCACAAATAAAAACAATTTAATGAGTGCTGCGTCTTATACACCTGGAAATATTATCATGGTGATTGGATCACCTACTGGGCGAGATGGAATTCATGGAGCATCAGGTTTGGCTTCACGAAATTTAAATGAAGATGAATTAGAACAAGATAAACGACCTACCGTCCAAATAGGTAATCCTTTCATGGAAAAAATTTTAATTGAATCCTGCTTAGAAATTGTCTCTAACAATCTTATAGAATCTTTGCAAGATCTAGGAGCAGCTGGATTAACAAGTGCAATTGTGGAAACAGTTGATAAAGGAAAAACTGGATTTAATATAGATTTGGCTAAAGTTCATCAAAGAGAAAATAATATGACTCCATATGAAATTATGTTATCTGAATCTCAAGAACGTATGCTATTAGTATTTCCTCCTGAAAATACTAATAAAATCTTATCAATTTTAGATAAATGGGATCTAGATTATTCAACTATTGGAGTAATAACAGATTCTCAAAATGCAGAAATATATTACGAAAATACTTTAGTAGGAAACGTACCAATAAATACTTTAACTACTCCTCCACTCTACGACTTAGATAATATAGTTCCACAAGAAATAATTGAATTACAAAACACCAATCTTTCATCAATACCGATACCAAACAGCAACAAAGCAAATGAAATATTAATTGAATTACTTAGTAGTCCCAATATAGCAAGTAAAAAACCGGTTTTCATTCAATATGATCATCAGGTTCAAACAAATACCATAGCATCTCCTGAAGATGCAGACAGCGCAATTATTCGAATTAAAGATACTAATATTGGTATAGGAATTAGTATTGATGGAAACGGTAAAACAACCTATTTAAACCCATTAGAAGGCGGGAAAATAGCTGTTGCTGAAGCATGTAGAAATTTAATTTGTAGCGGTGTGGAGCCTTTAGCAATTACTAATTGCTTAAATTTTGGTGACCCTACCACACAACTTGTTTCACATCAATTGAATGAATCAGTAAATGGCATATCTGAAAGTTGTAATACTTTTGGTATTCCAGTAATCAGTGGGAACGTTAGTTTATACAATTCCACTGAAAGAGGGGCAATATTTCCTACCCCAATCATAGGCGCTGTTGGGAAAATTAATAATGTAAAAAGTATTATAACTTCAAAATTTAAGAATTATAATGATCTAGTTATTTTACTTGGTAGTAGTGCTCTTTCTAACGATCATAATGATTTAGCAGGTAGTGAATATTTAGAAATTATTCATAAAAAAATAGCAGGTTCTCCTCGAATAGATTTAGAATTTGAAAATCGATTACAAAAGTGTTGCTTAAATCTTATTAATAATGGCTTAATTATTTCTGCCCATGATTGTTCTGAAGGAGGAATCGCAGTTACCATTGCTGAATCGTGCATATTATCCAATATTGGATTTGAATCAGAAATTGAAATTAATGGGAGATGGGATGTATCTCTTTTTGGCGAAAAGCAGTCTCAAATAATAGTTTCTATTAATCCAAATGAGATAAATTTATTCTCAAAAATTTGTAGTGATTTCCATATACCATTTACAACTTTAGGTATCACAAAACCAGAAATATTCAAAATAAATTCTTTAATTTTAAATACGGTATCTGAATTAAAAAATGCCTACTCTACTAATTTTGTTAAATAATGTGCTATAATCAACAACTCGCAAATAAATCATAAAACTAAAATTTAGTTTACGGAAGGATAATATAAATGAAGGTTATATTCGTCAAAGATGTACCTGGTAGTGGTAATGCTGGTGAAGTAAAAGAAGTTAAAAATGGATATGCACGTAATTATTTGCTTCCTCAGAACTTTGCCTTGCTTGCATCACATGATAATTTACAAAGATTATCTTCAATCAAGAAAGCTGGAGACGAACTCAGAATTAAGGAAGAACAAGACCAAAATGAATTATCAAACTTACTCAACGATATGGTGTTTGAATTATCAGAAAAAGTCAATTCTTCAGGCAAGTTTTATGGATCAGTGAATCAATCAATGATATCTGAAAAAATTGAAACCGATACAGAACGATCTCTCGATAGAAGGTTTTTCCATATAGAAAACACAATCGAAGAACCTGGTATTTATACTGTAGGTATAAGATTCCCCAGAGGGGCTGAATGCTCAATTAAAATTAAAGTTTCAGGGGTTGATATACAAGGTAATATTATTGAAGCTCAGGAAATTGTTGAAGAGGTAGTTGAAGACGATTCAGAAACAGAAAATCTCGATGAAGTTACTGAAACGGTTATTGATGAAACTGAGAATCAAGAAGCACCAGAAAATTCAATTGAAGATGCTGAAATTGATACTACTACAGAAGTTGATGCTGAAGAATCCCCCTCAATTCCCGAGAGTGAAGATAAAGAAGAGAATAATCAATAATACTGTTAAAAATAAGTATCGACCGTAACGAAATTTAAAAAAATATATAGTATAATTTATCCCCCAATTAAGGAATATAATTGCTTTGATTTAACTTAAAATTCATTAGCATGAGGGCATACTATATGTACACAGATCGATTGCCACCGAGTGATGAAGCTGCAGAACAAGCAGTTTTAGGGTCTATATTAATTGAAGGAGATTCACTTTCTGAAGTTTCCGTAATCATAAAAGCCAATGATTTCTACACTGAAAGAAATAAATGGATTTATGAAGCATGCCTTTCTTTGTATAACCGTGGAGAACCAATAAATCAAATTAGTGTTGCTCACGAATTGGCTTCCACAGATAAACTTGAAAGTATCGGAGGAGAGGGGTTTTTAAGTAATTTAATTGCAAATGTACCTACCTCTGTATACGCAAGCCATTATGCCCAAATAGTCAACAGAACGTCAACAATGAGGAATTTGATTAAGGCAGCAACAGAAATTGCTTCTCTAGGCTATGAACCAGATTTTGAAGTTGATTCAGCAATAAAGCAATCTGAAGATATTCTTTTCCAAATTCGAGAAACGCGTGAAAATCGTGATTTTAGGTCACTTCGTGATGTTTTAGATACATATCTGGAAGAGTCTTCTGATGACGACCCTGAAAATTTAAATAAAACACAACCTATTTTTACAGGTTTTCGAGACTTGGACCAACTATTAGGTGGATTACAAAGATCAGATTTATTCATTTTAGCAGCAAGACCAAGTATTGGAAAAAGTAGCTTGGCCTTAAATATAGCAATGAATGCGTGCAAAAATAATTCTACCGTTGCTATTTTAAGTTTAGAAATGAGTGGAGAGCAATTGGCTATGCGTATGGTTTCGTCAGAAGCTAAAGTCGATTCTCACAGCATTCGCCGAAATATCATAAATAATCAAGAGCAGCAAAGAATAGTGTCTGCTATCGGTGTTCTTTCAGACTTAGATTTATATATAGATGATAGCCCAATACAAACTATTACTGAAATTCGAAGTAAAGCAAGAAGATTAAACTTAGAAAGAAATATTGATTTACTTATTGTTGATTACATGCAACTCATACAAGGACTCCATCGGAACGAAAACCGTGTTCAAGAAATTAGTGAGATTTCCAGATCCTTAAAAGGAATAGCTAGAGATCTTAATATACCTGTTATAGCAATATCTCAGCTAAGTAGAGCTGTTGAACAAAGACCATCTCATCGTCCTCAATTATCAGATTTACGTGATAGTGGAAGTATTGAACAAGATGCTGACATTGTTTCATTTATATATAGAGAAGATGTATATTACACTGAAGAAGAATGGAATTCTAGAAATCCTGTTGAACCCTATCCCAAAAATATTGCAGAAGTTATTATAGCAAAACATAGAAATGGGCCATTAGGTAATATTAATTTATTTTTTAATGAACAGTATGCCGAATTCAAAGATATGGCAACTAGAGAAATAGATAATTAATTATCTGATTAAAGGATGTACATGAAAACTGATAGTGGCTTCAAATTTAATAATAGAAATTATATCCCAATACCTGTAGAATTAACTTCAAGTTTATTAAGAGACATCGATTCTTTTGAAGAATTTAAGTGTACATTACGTATATTTTCACTGATATTTTCGTTACGACCCAAACGCTTATGGATTAGTTTTGAAGAATTAATTTCAGATCCTGTTCTACTAGAAAGTATACCTGTCTCCGATAGTGAAAAAAAAACTGAAGTAATTATCAAAAGTATTTATGCTGCTAAAAAGAGACAAACTATAATCCTTAGGGAAAAAGATAAAAATCAAATACAAAATAGCATTATTTTAATAAATGATAAAATATCAAATGAACTATTAACAAAAAAAGATATTGGAAAACTACAAGACGGATTAGATCTCGAACAAACAGACTTTCAACCCGGTCAAAAACGTGAATCTAATATCTATAGATTATACGAAGACAATATTGGCCAAATGACACCAGTATTAGCTGAAGAATTAAAACTAGCAGAAAAAAATTACCCGAATTTATGGATTGAAGAAGCAATTATAGAAGCTGTAAAAAATAATATACGAAACTGGAAATATATTTCTAGCATTTTAAACAGATGGCAAATTGAAGGAAGAACAAATGGAGAGTCTACGAGATATTCTAAAAAAAGTGAACGAGAAAGCCAACTTAGACGAGCACAAAAATTTAGAGATGAATTCATCAACAAAAAATCCTGATCAACCTGATGAATGTACACTCTGTAATGGTACTAAATGGTTAAGTTTTAATGTTCCTGTAGGGCATCCAAAATTTGGCAAAATTGAACCTTGTGAATGTCAGAAAGAAAAACTATCCAATGATATTTATAGTAAATTGCAAGAAATTAGTGGTATCAAAAGTTTAAAAAAATTAACTTTTAACAATTTAAAACAAAATGGATTAAACAAGGATTTCTCATCAAAGTTTAGGCATGCTTATGCTGTAGCTCAGCAATATGTACACGAAACCAATGGATGGTTAATATTTCAAGGGCCTAGTGGCAGTGGAAAAACCCACTTACTTGTAGCAATTCTTAACAAAACTATGAAAAAAGGAAATCCCGCTTTCTATATCTCTACTCCTGATTTACTTGACCATTTACGTTCTTCATTTGGACCCAATAATATGAATGACTACGACACATTGTTTGATCATATAAAAAACACACCGTTATTGGGTTTGGATGATTTTGGCTCCGAAAGTTCTACCACTTGGGCTAAAGAAAAATTAGCGCAACTAATTAACTATAGATATAACCGCGCTCTTCCAACAATAATTGCTTTATCCACAGGTTTAAATCAACTAGATGAAACTATCAGCGGTAAATTACATGATGATAATTTGGTAGATTTAATATCCTTAGGTTCAAAACAAGATATTTCATATGGATATTTGGACAGACTTCGTCAAGATTTAACACAAACTATGACTTTTGATAATTTCAACTATAAAAATTCCAAAGTTCTTGAACGAGGTTATCAACAAGCAATAGAGTTTGCATCAAATCCAGATGGTTGGCTAGTAATCCGTGGTAATACTGGAAGTGGTAAAACTCATTTAGCAGCTTCAATAACAAATCAGCTAGAAATAAATGAAACGAATTGTATATTTACCTTTATACCGGACTTAGTTGACTATTTAAGACTTAGTATTAACAATACAAGCCCTATTTCTCATGAATCATTACTAAAAGACTTAATGACCTGTGAAGCATTGATACTAGACGATTTTGGAACAAAAAGTAATTCAACATGGATTGATGAAAAAATATATCAGATATTAGTACATAGGTATGAAAGTAGATTGATTACGGTTTTAACGATTCGAAATTTGAATGAAATCCCAGATTCAATTATCTCAAGACTAAGTGATACCGCATTAGTCGACCATATTGAGTTAGATAGCCCAGACTATCGTCAAACAAAAACACAAAAGTAATATTAGGAGGCCGAAACTGACTCAAAAAAAAGATTGTGTGTTTTGTAATATTGTAGCAAAAACAGAACCTGCAGATATTTTATATGAAGATGAAGAAGTGATGGTTTTTAGAAACAAACTAACCTGGGTGCCAGTAATGTTACTTTGTATACCAAAAAACCATATGACTCAGGCTAAACTTTGGACTGATCCAATATTAGCTCATGTGGGTAAAATTGCTGCATATTTAGCTGCAGAGCATTGCGAAGAAGGGTTTAGAATTCTTTCTAATTTTGGACGCCATGGTTTACAAAGCCAAGAACACGGACATTTGCATATGATTGGCGGAGTTAATTTAGGATCCTACGCATAGGTTATCTGCAATCTGCGGCACCATTCACATGCATAGTTTGACCTGTCATATACCCAGCTCCTTCAGATGCCAAAAACAAACAAACGGATGAGATTTCTTCCACGGTAGCTAATCTACCAAGCGGTACTCTGGCATATCTTCTTGCTGCCAATTCTTCTAATTCTTCCTTAGTCATTTTTTCATGTCTAGGCCCAACGGTATCAATGGTTCCTGGTGAAACACAATTTACTAATACATTATGAGGTGCAAGTTCCTTAGCAAGTGATCTAGTAAATCCAACTAAACCCATTTTAGAA
>JAKUQA010000017.1 GCA_022450525.1 Dehalococcoidia bacterium
TGAATTTTCTCCCAAGTCTAAAGCGGAACCAAGTATATTAATACTTTCAGTAACATCTATTAATGATTCTGCTCGTATTGCTATAGTAGGTATTCCTAGTTTTTGGAATTCTCCTACAAATCTTGCTTGTGTTAGAGCTTCCATAACAACTAAATCAGGACTTTGTTCTACAATTAATTCCATGTTTGGTGAATAGGCACTTCCAATTGATGGATGTTTCATAACGCTTAGAGGGTATACAGAAGCCCGATCTCTTGCAATTACCTCTCCGCCAATTTTATAAATCATTTCTGTTGCGGTCGGACTAATACTTACAATCTTTTTAGGTTTATTTGTAATGTTGATATTCTGATTTAGTTTATCAGTGATCTTTACAGGGTAATTTGCACTTGTGGGTTCTGGTATAGGTGTTGCAGTAGGTTCTGGTATAGGTGTTGCAGTAGGTTCTGGTATAGGTGTTGCAGTAGGTTCAACAGTAACTATGTTCTCGTTTTGGTTGCTCATTGAGGTAGTTGTATTATCTTCTTCTCCACACCCTATTATCACCAAACCAATAACTAGTGGTACAAAAAGTCTTAAATTCAATGTATTCTCCTTGGATATTAATATTTTGTGATTTATTGCACAATATATTTAGTATACACTAAATTTAAATATTAGCCTATTCTAATTATCTATGTATTTGATAGGTAGTTTTTATATCTGTTGATTTTTAGCTTCTATTAGTTTATCAACTGATTCTTGGGGAGGTCCGAGAGCTCCTGGTAGCTTTTCAGTTTTGGTTTTGATGCCATGATAGTCACTTCCTCCACAAGGAATAAGTTCGTATTTTGATGCGATATTTTTTAAACGATTAATTGTATTCGTATCGTAGTTAGCATAGAAAACCTCTATTCCTTTTAATCCATATTTAATTAGATTAGGTAAAAGTCCATCAAGATTTTTTATATAACCAGGATGAGCTAGAACAGGTATTCCATGGTATTCTCGAATAGTCTCTATAGCCTCAAATACATTAAGCCTAAATCTCTCAATGTAAGCTATTCCATTTCTTCCAATATATTTATCAAAAGCTTCTTGAAATGTTCTTATAGCTTTTACTTCTAACATTGCTTTAGCTATATGAGGCCTACCAATAGCTCCGTATCCTGCAAGTTCTTCTACACGCGCCCACTGGATATTGATACCGAGACTATTAAGTTTTTCGACCATCATTTTTGCACGTTCTACACGGCTGTTACGACATTCAAGTAACAGTTTTTGTAAGTCTTTATTTAGGTAATCAATAAAGTAACCAAGAACATGTATTTCACCATCTTCAGTATCAGTGTTAAGCTCTATTCCAGGAATTACAGTTAAATTCTTATCTAATGAAGCAACTATGGCTTCATCAATTCCATCTGTACAGTCATGATCTGTTATAGATATTATTTGGAGATTTTTTTTTAGAGCTAGTTGCACTAAGCTATTGGGCGAAAGAGTACCATCAGAATAAGTAGTATGGAGATGTAGATCTACATTCACCATAGGTAAACAAAACCTTTCAAGATGTACATATACTTATGTTGCAATTTCTACGTTACGGGTTTCTCTGATTACGGTTACTTTAATTTGCCCTGGATATGCTAGTGTATCTTGTATTTTGTTTGCAACATCTCGAGCTAATTTTGCCGCAGAGCTATCATCAACACTATCTGGTTGTACAACTATTCGAATTTCTCTACCTGCCTGTATTGCAAAACTTCTTTCAATACCAGGAAATTCATTTGCTACTGCTTCTAGAGCTTCTAGTCGTTTTACATAATGTTCCAAGGTGTCTTTTCTAGATCCTGGTCTTGCTGCACTAACTGCATCAGCTGCTGCTACAATGAATGCTTCTATAGAACCCATATCTTCATCGTGATGTTCCATAATTGCACGCCATATTGGTTCTGATATCCCATGTTTTTGGGCAACATCAGCACCAATTTCAGCATGTGTACCTTCAACTTCATGGGTTAAAGCTTTACCTATATCGTGTAAAAGCCCTCCAGCCTTGGCAACTTCAATATTAGCGCCAAGTTCTGCAGCAAGCATACCTGCAATATTTGAAACTTCAATACTATGCTGAAGTATATTTTCACCATAACTGTATCGATATTTTAAACGACCAATAAGGCGAATCAGTTCAGAGTTCATTCCCCTAACTCTGGTTTCGAAAACAGCTCTTTCACCTTCTTGCCATATTGTTTCATCGAGTTCTTCTTGGGCTTTTTCAACGATATCTTCAATTCTAGCCGGATGAATTCTACCATCAGCAACTAAGTTAGTTAGGGCTATTTTTGCAACTTCCCTACGTATAGGATCAAAACAGGAAACACTTACGGCTTCAGGGGTGTCGTCAATTATTAAGTCCACACCAGTTGCTGCTTCTATTGCACGAATATTTCTACCTTCACGACCAATTAAACGACCTTTCATTTCATCATTTGGAAGTTTAACAGTAGATGTACTGTTTTCTGAAACAACATCTGAAGCTAATCTATGTATTGCTAATGTTAATACACGTTTAGCTTGATTATTTGCGTCATTTTTATATTCGTTTTCTAAATCTCTGTAGCGTTTAGCTAATTCAAATTTAATGTCTTCTTCAGCTTTTTTCATTAAGGCATTTTTTGCATCGGAGATTGACACACCAGCAATTATTTCAAGTTGCTTTACTTCTTTTTCCTTAATCTCCTCTAATTCTGCCCTTGATTCATCAAGTAAATTTTGCTTTCTATCTAATTCAGCTTCTATTTGGCGATGACGTTTTTGAGTACTTTCATTCTTTTGGGAAATTTGTTCTTCCCTCTGATTTAATCTTCTTTCTGTACGATTAAGATCTGAACGTCTATCACGTAATTCTTTCTCAGATGTACTGCGAATATTTAGTGCTTCTTCCTTGGCCTGAAGTACAATTTTTCTTTTGTTTTCTTCAGCCTCTTCTATAACACCAATTGCTTTTAAACGAGCTTGCGTTACACCTCTACGTCCCAATATAAATTGAACCGTTGCTGCTAAAGCTATTCCAATTACTAAAGCCGAGAAGACGGCTATTAATGTTTCCATAGTTCCGTCCTTTCGATTAAAGGTCTTATAAATGATAACAAAACCTTTAATTAAATGTAAACTTCTACCGTGTCACTGTCAAGTATGAGCTTTGTAAATAGATATATTCTTGGACTATTAAATGATAGACTATTTCCCAGTGGAGTTTAGAATGACATTTGCTAGTTTATTAAATACTATTATGACTATTATGATAGTAGCTGTGTCTTATTATTATATTAAACACCTGTATCCTGAACTGGCTTGGGATAAGATTGGTAAGGGTGTGGTTGTATGTTTGGCGTTTCTTCCTTTAATAGCTTGGCTAGGACAAAAATATGTATTACCACTTATAGCCTTAGATTAATTTTTATTCTAAATTCCTGTCTAATAGTAATTTAGTGATATAAACATATAAAAACCTATGAATAAAAAATCTCTTGATAATATTGATAATAACCTTTCAAATCCTCCTGATTGTTTTGATAAATACAGACACATCATAGACGAAGGATTATTTAATTGTTTAGATTCATTTACCCATGAATTAAAAGTAACTATGGGATATCATTTAGGATTTAATGACCAGAATGGGAAGTTGTTAGATAAACGATCAGCAGGAAAGTCATTGAGACCTACATTAAGTTTACTCGTTTGTGAATCATTAACTAGTGATTACCTACCTGTTTTAAATTCAGCTCTCGCAATTGAATTAATTCATAACTTCTCATTAATTCATGACGATATTCAAGATAGAGATACAGAGCGTAGACATAAAAAAACAGTTTGGACACTATGGGGAGAACCTAGAGCTTTATGGATAGGGAATACAATGCGTTCTCTTGCGGATTTCATTCAATCTGATATAGAACTAGACTCAGATATTATGTTAAAAGCAGCAGATCTATTATCTCAAGCTTCTATGGAAATGATAGAAGGCCAATTTATGGATGTTCAGTATGAAAATCGATTAGATGTTACTGCTGATGAATATTTGTTAATGATTTCCAGAAAAACTGGAGCGTTGATAAGAAGCTCTGCTGAACTTGGGGCTCTTCATTCTTTGGATGATAAATTTATTACAACAAAATTTAGAGATTATGGTAAACATTTGGGAAGAGCTTTTCAAATTAGAGATGATGTTTTAGGCATTTGGGGAGATACTAAGATTACAGGGAAACCAGTTGGAAGCGACATATTAAGAAAGAAAAAAACATATCCAATTTTATTATCTTTAGATATTGCAAATGAACTCAACAATGTAGAACTAGAAAGCCTTATGTTTCAATCTGAGATTTCAGATCTAGAATTGGAGAAAATCATTTCAATAATGAGTGATTATGAAGTATTTGAAAAATCTCAAAAAATGATTGAATATCATTCAGAATTAGCCATAGATTGTATCAATAACGTAAAAGACTCATTATCAAAATGGGGTTATAATCAATTATGTCATTTAACAAATTACTTAGCGTTTAGACTATCATAATAGGTGTAGATGGTGTCATTTTGAAGAGTAATCAATTAGAAGATTTAGCTTTTCAATATTGTGAATCTTTGGCGAAGAGTAATTATGAAAACTTTTTTATTGGGACATTATTTTTACCTAGAAAAGTAATTAAACATTTTCATTCAATTTATGCTTATTGTCGTATGATTGATGATTTTGGAGATGAATTTTCTGGGGAATCTAATCATTACCTTGATTACGCTGAAGAACAATTAAATTTATGTTATCGAGGTAAACCCGATTCATTAAGTTTTCATGCTCTTTATAAAACAATTTCTGAATTTGATATTCCAAGAAAGCCTTTCCAGGATTTGATAGAAGCCAACAGAATAGATCAGAATAAAAAAAGATATAATACCTTCTCGGATTTATTAACCTATTGTGAAAAATCTGCAAACCCCGTCGGACATCTTGTTTTATATGTTTTGGGTTTTACTGAAGATAAATGTTTTGAATTGTCAGATTTAACATGTACAGCATTACAGCTCACTAATTTTTGGCAAGATGTTCAAGAAGATTACATTTTAAGAGATCGTATATATATTCCTTTAGAGGATATGGAAAAATTCAAATACAATGAACAACAATTATGGAATGGAGAATATAACCAAAACCTTGTAAAGCTAATGCAATTTCAGATTGATAGAACATCAGGTTATTTTTCAAAAGGTTTAAAACTACTAGATTACATTTCTGGTAAGTCAAGGATTGAAATTGCTATGTTTAATCTTGGTGGACTAGGTATTTTGGAAAAGATAAAGAAAAGGCAGTACAATGTGTTTTTAGGCCGACCAAAATTAAGTCGCACAGATAAAACAGGGCTTTTATTAAAATCAGTTTTGATTTCAAATCGGTTAGGACATAAATTATTTGGACACATCAGGCATTAGTGATATACATCTAGAAGATGCTTATGATTATTGTGAACAGATCACAAGAAATGAGGCTAGAAATTTTTATTATGCCTTTATTACTTTACCAATGCGAAAAAAAAGAGCGATATATACTGCATATGCTTTTTGTAGACGTTGTGATGATGCTGTAGACAATAGTGAATCTACAACTGAAAAAAAACGTTTGTTAGATGAAATTGAAAATAATTTAAAATCTGGAATTAATTTAGATAAGTTGATTCTTGAAAACAACCCAATCATTTTAGCAACTTGTGCAATCATTAAAGAATTTAATATTCCTCAACAGTATTTTTTTGATGTAATTCAAGGCGTAAGGATGGATATTGAATTTACAACTTTCAATTCTTTTGATGAAGTAAAAGAATATTGCTATAAAGTTGCTAGTGTCATTGGTTTAATATGCATAAAAATATTTGGATATTCAAATCCTAAAGCTATCGACTATGCAATTGATTTCGGTTTAGCAATGCAATTAACCAATATATTAAGAGATATTCTAGATGATTTAAATGAAAATAGATGTTATTTAGCTTATGAGGAAATGGATAAATTTAATTATTCAATAAATCACTTAAGAGAATCTTTGTATAATGACGATTTTATACAGATGATGAAATTTGAAGTTGATAGAGCTAAAAGATATTTTGAATCAGGATCAAGGCTACTACCTCTTGTAGATACAGATTCTCGTATTTGTTTGTTTATCTTATCTAAAATATATAGCAAAATTTTGAAAAAAATTGAGAGGTCTAATTACAATATTTTTCAAACAAATTATAGATTGAACACATTTGAAAAGTTATCGATTATGGGATTTACATGGTTGAGATACAAAATAACCAAAAAATAAAAAAAAATAATGCCATAATAATTGGTGGAGGCATCGCTGGAATATATACTGCCATTCTATTACAAGAAAAAGGTTATATAGTTTCATTGATCGAACAAAGAAAATTTTTAGGTGGTCGAACTTATTCGGTTAAAAAATCTTTACAATCTCAATACGATAATGGACAACACTTACTCATGGGTTGTTATCAAAATTTATTACAGTTCTTCAAAAAAATAGGAAGCTTATCTAAAATAAATTTTCAAGATTCATTTAGTGTAAAAATAATTGATAAAACAGGAACAACTGGAATTATTCGCGATACAAAATTTCTCCCATTCGGATTGATGTTATTGATTTCCCTATTAAAATATCCCTATATAGGATTTCAAGAAAAATTGAGTGCAATATTTACATTAGTAAAAATGAAATTCATAAATAGAAAAAAACCTAAGTATCAAAGTTTTTCCTTTTCTGAATGGTTAGAAGATAATGGGCAATCTAAAAATGTAATTGAAAAGTTTTGGGATTTAGTAATTTTACCTACATTAAATGATCATGTTTCTAATGTAAGTGCAGATATGGGATTTATGGTTTTTCAAGAATCAGTTTTACGAGGAAATCGTTACGTAAAATTAGGATTTCCAACAGGAACCTTAGATGAAGTTATAGCTATTCCGGGTAGTAAATTTATTGAAAATAATGGTGGCAACATATACTTAGGTAACAGTGTAATTAAGCTGTTGTATGAAGATAACAAAATTTCTACTGTGGAATTAAGAGATGGGACAAAGTTATCTGCAGACATTATTATAAGTGCTATCCCATCAAATTCTCTTTATAATATTCTTCCAGATGAATTACAATCTCATAAATCTTTTAGCATATTACCTAAAATAGAGCATGCATCAATTGTTAATATTCATATTTGGTTGAATACAAAGATCATGAATGATCAGTTTATTAATATTATCGATAGTCCTTTACAGTGGATTTTTAATAAATCATTACAAGATAATAAATATCAAGCACTTGATATTTCAATAAGTGATAGTAAGAATTTATTGCAAAAAACCACGGCGGAAATAATTGATTTAGTATTTAGTGAATTAAAAGATATTTTTCCAGGATTTAATATTAATTTTGTTGAAAAATATAAAATAATTAAAGAAAGAAAAGCAACATTTAGATGTACACCGAATAGTAAGAAATATCGCTTGACTAATATTTCTCCTGTAGATAATTTGTATATTGCTGGAGATTGGGTTGATACTGGATGGCCATCTACTATGGAGAGTGCAGCTTTAAGTGCTTCCAATGTAGTAAATGAAATTGAATCGAATAATAAAAATAAATAAGTATTTCTTTAGGAGAAGAATATGAAGCCAAAAGAATGGGATTTATCAGGTAAAAATGCACTTGTCACAATAGGTGGAGACTTTATATCTAATTCTGCAATTTTAGCATTGGAGGAAGCAGGTGCTAATGTGTGTATTTTAAATTTTGAATCTCATAGTACTAAAGGCGATAAAAATATAATTTTCACAGAAAGAAATAATCGTGAATCATTATTAAAATCTTTAGATGATATTGAAAAAGAATTTGGTAACATTGATATCTTGGTTAATTGTGCTCAAACTGTGTTGGGAAAATCTTTTATAGACACAACTGATAGCGAACTTAATTTCTTGCTCGACTCAAATATTCGAAATACCTTATTGGTTATTCAAGAAGTAGGTAAAAAAATGCTAAATCACGGATATGGTAGGATTATAAATGTAATTTCCGCTTTGGCACAAATAGGTCTAAAGAATGCAGTTTTATACTCAGCGACTCAGGCTGCTATTGAACAAGTTACCAAGTCATTGTCTTTGGAATGGGCATTAGAAAATATTAGAATCAATTCTATTGCGATGGGATGGTTTAAAGATCAGATAACTGATGAAACTCAGAAACAGAACTTATCTAAATATATTCCATTGAGAAGATTAGGTGAATCGGAAGAAATAGGGCCTTTATTAGTTTATTTAGCTTCCGAATTTAGCGATTTTGTTACTGGCCAAACTATTTTTGTAGATGGTGGCGCAGCGTCACATGCTTAAATTACATAGTGAATATTAGAGCGATCAAAATCCCGAAAGTTATAATACTAGTTATGCTTATCCGTATCATCTCTCGCTTGTAAGGAAGGGTGTTTTGAGTTGAAATATTTGTTGTTTTAGCTTTAGATTTTATGATATTAGTAGATTCTGTAGCTGGGTTTATTGGTTCACTTGTAGTGACTGGTTTTCTTTCTTCCGCAGAAATACTTTTACCAGGTCCAACATTAGGTATTTTAACTCTATTTTTTCTTGTTTTAGTTTTTGGTTTATTTGCCATTTTATTTTTTGAACAATTTTTATTTGATTAGTTTCATATTTAAAACTATAGAATAATACCAAAGTTTGTCAACAACAAACACTATCGTTGAAATGATTTATCATAGATTTCAAGAAGTTTATTATCATTAATATGTGTGTATATTTGTGTTGTAGAAATATTTGAATGTCCTAAAAGATCTTGTACATTCCTTAGACTTGCTCCTCCTTCGAGTAGGTGGGTTGCAAAACTATGACGTAGTGTATGTGGAGAAAATGATTTTATTTTTGTTGCGTGTACAATTTCTTTTGTTAATAGCCAAATTGATTGTCTAGTTAATTTGGCTCCTCGTGAATTCACAAAAACGGTTTTCATATCACTCGATTTTTTTGTAACAAGTTTAGGTCTAGTAAAATTTATATAGGTAGACAACAGTGTTGCAATTGAAGAATATATGGGTACGATTCGTTGTTTTGACCCTTTACCAGTACAACGCAGGTGTTGTTGTTCGATACTAATATCATTTAAATTAAGATTGATAATTTCTGAAACTCTCATGCCTGTAGCATATAAAAGTTCAATCATGGTTAAATTTCTTATACCAATTAATGAGGTGTCACTTTTTAAGTAATCTAAAATAGAAAGTATATTATCTATACTTAAAGTATTAGGTATCGATAATCCTTTTCGGGGAGTTTCAACACTTTTCGTAACATTTTCGAATAAAATTCCTTCTTCCTCTAAATAACTAACAAAGGATTTAATTGATGCAATTTTTCTTGAAATGGTTGTAGCAGCGTATTGTTTTTTCTGCATTATTTTTATATATCGATTTATGTTTTCACGTGTTATTACCTTGGTATAATTGATGGAATCATTATTTTTATCGATTGAAGTAAAGAATTGGTTTAAATCATTTCGGTATGCAGACGTAGTATTTGTAGACAGACCTAGATCAATCATTAGATACTGAAGAAATTGTTCTATTATGATATTCATAGCAATTCCCTTAAGTTTATTAGTTTCATGATACCATGATGATTACATCTATGGAATGAAGGGGTTTTAATAATTTGTTGACACAATCACATAACACTTTTAGAATTCTTTCTTTGGAGGTATAAATTATGACAATAGGAATAGATCCATTTATATTTCGAGATCCAATAGTATTGAGTTGGCATGGATTCTTTACTTTTGTTGGTGTTGGTATTGCAATCTACTTGATTGATCGTTGGTCTTCAAAAGAAGAAATTGACAGTGATGTGATTTATTCTGTTGCTTTGTGGGTTATTATCGGTGGTATTTTAGGCGCCAGATTAGTTCACGTTATTGATAGATGGGATTATTATCAAGATAACATGAGTCATATATATCAAGTATGGCGTGGAGGCATTGCTATTTATGGTGCCTTAATTTTTGGTACTTTATCCGGACTTAGTAATATTTATATCCGTAAACACCTCGGCTTGGTTTATGCAGGTCAAAAACAAACTTGGCTTAAAAACCTTGTTGGAGAAAAAATAGCTAAAGGTTACTTACAAGGTTCTATGTATGCAAAGTTTAAAGACTTATCAACAGGTAGACTTTTAGATTTGGTAGCGCCAGCTATGGCTATTGGCCAAACTTTCGGTCGCTTAGGAGACGTCATTAATGGAGAACATATAAGTAGTAAGACTGATCTTGCTTGGGGTGTTATTTACTCTCATCCAGATAGCGGGTCTTTTACATTTCATGGTCTTAATCCAAGTCATCCAGTAATAATATATGAAATGTTATTAACCGCTTTTGCTTTTATTGTTCTTTGGAACCTTCGAGGCCGTTTAGGACCTCCAGGGATGATTTTTATTACATATGGAATAATATACGCAATAGGTCGGTTTTTCATACAATTTATGAGGCTTGACTCTGTATGGTTTGCAGGTTTACAGGAAGCACATTTGATTTCCTTATTACTTTTGACAATATGTGTGCCTATATTAGCTTTAAGAGCTACTTGGACTAGTAGATCTAACTAACTTTACTATGTCTGATATCTTGAATATTTAGATTCATACCTGTATTCATGTTGGCTCCCCGTAAGGAAAATGAATATACAATATCTACCTTATCTCCCACTTCATAGGGTACCATCATATTATTGGATGCAAATGTATCCCATATAAAGTTAGTTGATTTTAGTTGGATTAATGCCGCTCGGTTTCGAGACCCATAAAGACGTTTCTTTTGAATAGTTAGATTATTGCTCATAAATATAGGTTCAGGATTTTTTTCTCCAAAGGGACGTAACATTCCAATAATCTTTAATATTTCCTTAGGTAAGTCATCTAATTCTAATTTACAATCAATTTTAAGAGAATTATTCATATCTTGTATATTATTTTCAATAGCATAATTGCGACTTAATTCTTGTATTGTTTTTTTAAACAAGGGGATTTTTGAATTTTCGATTGTAAATCCTGCAGCTTGTGCATGACCTCCAAATTTTTCGAATCCACCGATTAACCCACCTGTTTTTTCGATAATATTCCCTACATCAAAGTTTTCAATGCTTCTAGCACTACCTAAACTATATTCTTCCCCTTCACTTATTACTATAGCTGGTTTATTGAATCGTCCTGCAATCCTGTTTGCTAATAGACCTATGATCCCCCAATGGAAAGTTTTATCTTGTGCGATATAAATTGGTCCAGGTTCTAACGAATTCATAGCAGTTTTAAATCCTTTTTGAGTTTCTTCTCTTCTAAGAATGTTATATTCTTCTATTTGTTTTGCTTTTTCTACAGCGTCTGGAAACTCATTTGTTGTGAGGATATCGTAACTTAATTTTGGATCACCCATCCTACCAGTTGCGTTTAGACGAGGAATAATATTCCAAGATAAATCTTTAACATTTAGGTAGGTATTTTTTCGTCCGGAAGCAATAGATAAGGCTTTAATTCCAACTAATGGTTTTTGCCCAATAGATTTAAGTCCTTTATTTACGATACCCCTATTTTCACTTATCAAAGTTCCTATATCAGCTACAGTTCCTAAAGTTGCAAGTGAATAAAGATCATCTAATATACTTCTATCTAAATCAAGTTTTTCAATAATTGATTCTGCTAGCTTTAATGCTAAACCTGCACCAGTTAATCCCATAAAAGGATAGATTGAATCAGGTAATTGAGGATTAATTATAGCAATTGCTTCAGGCAAAGCATCGAATGTTAAATGATGGTCAGTAACAATTACGGAAACTCCTAGTTCGTTTGCATAATTGATTTCATCTATTGCAGTTGTACCAGTATCTACTGTAATGATTAATTCGACAGCTAAGTCTTTTAACATTTTAATTGCTTCTCGATTTAAACCATGTCCTTCAGTGAATCTATTTGGTATATGTGGAATGATACTGACTCCAGCAGCTTGGAAGGTTCTTCCTAGAATTGCTGTAGCACTTATTCCATCAACATCAAAATCTCCAAACACACATATTTTTTTATTATTACGAATCACATTTGCAATATAATCTGTTGCTTTGGCAATATTTGGAAGTATTGAATAAGAATTGATGGATTCAATAGGATCTAAAAAAGAGCTAATTTCAGATTCTGTTGTTATATTTCGGTTATGTAAAAGTTGTTGTAATAACTTGGGATAATCTTCAGTCGCTAAAAGTATTTCATCAGAAATAGTATTATGTATTTCCCATGTATATTTCGATGTTTCTAAATTATTAGACAAGAGTTATTCTTCAAACTTTTTTAAATATTAACGATGAGTTGTGGCCTCCAAAACCTAGAGAATTAGACATAACATTAGAAATATCTTTTTGTATTGAATTATTTGCGGTGAAGTCTAAATCACAATCAGGATCTTGGTTTGTGAGGTTAATAGTAGGTGGGATTGTTCCATTTTGTATTGAAAGAACACTAAATGCAGCCTCCAAGGCTGCTCCTGCTCCAAGTAAATGGCCTGTCATAGATTTTGTAGAACTTATAGGCACACTGTAAGCAGAGTTCATATAAACTTTTTTTATGGCCATGGTTTCAAATTTATCATTTAAAGGTGTTGATGTTCCATGAGCATTAATATAATCAATATCACTAGGTTCGAGATTTGCTTGAGATAAGGCTCTTCTCATAGCTTCGATAGCACCAGCACCCTCAGGATGTGGTTGAGTAACATGAAAAGCGTCTGAGGTTGCTCCGTATCCTACAAGTTCAGCTAAAGGTTGTGCATCCCTTTTGATGATACTCTCTTCACTTTCAAGAATTAACACACTAGAACCTTCACCCATAACAAATCCGTCTCTGTCGATATCGAATGGCCTACTCGCAAATGTAGGGTTTTCATTATTAGTAGATAAAGCCTGACACGCATTGAATCCAGCAACTGCTAATGGACATATTGGAGCTTCAGCGCCTCCAGCTATTACTATTTCAGCTTCATCATTATTTATCAATTTCCAAGCGTTACCTAAAGCTTCGGCACCACTTGAACATGAAGAAACCACACAAAAATTTGGACCTTGCGTTCCAAGTGCCATAGATATTTGGCCAGATGCCATATCGGGTAACATCATTGGAATTAAAAAAGGACTAATTCTTTTTGGACCTCTCTCATTTAATACTGTAGCTTGTGCATCTAAAGTACTAATTCCTCCGATACCACTGGCAATAATTACTCCTACTTTTTTTAAATCAGTGTTTTCAAGGTTTAAGTTTGATTGAGCAAGTGCTTCTTGAGCAGCGGACATAGCAAATTGTGAAAATCGATCTAATTGTCTCGCTTTTTTTCTATCTATAAAATTTGTGGCATCAAAGTCTTTTACTTCACATGCAATTTGTGTTTGAAATTCAGTCGGGTCAAAATGTTCAATCGGGGCTGCTCCAGATTTTCCGGCTACTAAATTTTGCCAGGTAGTTGTTGTATCAAGTCCTAGCGGGGTTATCATCCCAATCCCTGTAATAAATACTCGCTTAGTCATAATTCCCTCCTAACCAATGTAATATGATAGGGATATCATTAATGTTTCTCAAGCAATATGTTATTCTATTTTTACTTTAATCCAGTTTTTTGCGTTATTTATGTTTATTGACTGGATAATAATAGAATGGTAAATTTGTTTGTATTTGTGGTGAGTGTAGCCAAGAGGCCTAAGGCGCTAGTTTGTGGCACTAGAGATCGAGGGTTCGAATCCCTTCACTCACCCCATTTTTTTTTCAAGCTTCAGAGATATATAATTTTGAAATTTATTTTCTAAATTATTTTGTTCTGTAAAAATCCCTCTTTTAGCAATTGTTGTGGTTACACTGTTTCTTTGCTTAACTCCTCTTTGGATCATACAGTAATGCCTAGCTTGAATTACTGTAATAACACCTAATGGCTTTAGATAGTCATATATTGCCTGAGTTATTTGGTTTGTTAATCTTTCTTGTATTTGTAACTTCTGACTAAATAAATCTACAACCCTAGAAAGTTTTGATAACCCCACTATTTTTCTTGTGTTTGGATTAGGTATATATCCTATGTGAGTCAAACCTTTAAAGGGGGCTATATGATGTTCACAAAGTGAAGAAAATTCTATTTTATCTACGATAATCATATCTTCGGAATAGTCAGGATAAATATCTTCGGGAAGTTCAAATATAGTTTTAAGGTGCTCTGCAGGATTTTCTTTTGTACCTTCAGTTTGTGTCAGAAGAGATTTTGCCCACCTTGCAGGGGTTTCTAGTAAACCTTCTCGATTAGTGTCTTCTCCGAGCTCAACAAGAACTTCCTGTAGTAATTTAGAAAGTTTATTAATATTTCTATGCTTTGCCATATTTATTGTTTCGCAAATTTATCCATTTAACAAAGCAATACCTACTGCGCCTGGACCAGCATGAGCACCTATTGCAGGCCCGCATTGAGAAATTACAATATTATCGATATTCGTTATTTCTTTAACATCATTTGCAACTGATAATGCTTCTTGTTCATTAGTAGTATAAAGAACTGCTACACTTACAAGATTAGTTTGTTGTTGTAATATTTCTTGGAGGTAATTCATTCCTGCTTGCTTACTTCTTGTTTTTTTTACTCCTTCAACAGCTCCATCATTTAAAGTTAGAATAGGGCGTAATTTTAACAAGTTTCCAACAAATGCTTGTGCTTTTCCAATTCTTCCACCTCGTTTTAAATATTCAATTGTGTCTAGTAAGATGAATACGTTGGAGTTAGCAAGTGCGTTGTTGGTTAGGGTAGATATTTCCTCAATTGACTTTCCCTCTTGAGCTTGTTTTGCTGCTTCAATAACAACCAAACCGAGTGCTGTTGATGCTAGTTGAGAGTCGATAACTTGAATATTTCTATCGGATAGGTTTTTTTGAGCTTGTAAAGCTGAATTGTATGTACCGCTGAGTTTTTCAGAAACATGGATAGAAAGAATATCTGATTCTTTTGGTATTGAATTGTAAATTTCTAGAAATTGGTTGGGAGTAGGTTGTGAAGTTGTAGGAAAAACATCAGAGCTTGTAAGTCTGTTATAAAATTCCTCTGCTTTAATTTCAACTCCATCGAGATAAGATTCTATACCAAAATTAACGCTGCATGGTACAACATAAATATTAAGTTTGTTGATGATTTCACTTGGTATATCACAGGTGCTATCGGTTACTATTACTGTACTCATAAATTTATCCTTACTTTTTTATTCTATAGAAATAATTAAATCATATATTTCTTGATTCCCGCGAACAAAATCATTTTCATTTTGTGAATATTTCTTAGTAAACAATGATACTATTTCATTTTCCATATTTGGGTTTATATTTGACCCAAAATATACTGTTATCATATTTTCTGGTGTAGGTTTGGTATAATTAATTGTATCTTCTATGATATTTATCAATGATTTTTCTGAAGCTATTATTTCTCCATTAACTATACTCAAATATTCATTTTGGACAACTTTAACGTCATTAATAGTAATATCTTTAGTAGCTTTTGTAATTTCACAAGTGATGACATTCGAAACTGATTCTAACATATTTATTTCATTTTCATTGTAGGAGAGAGTATTATCAAATCCAAGTAATCCACTGATACCAGCTGGAACGGATGTGGTTGGGATTACAATTACATTTGATTCTGAAAGTTTAGCTGCTTGTTGAGCAACTCCAATGATATTTTTGTTGTTAGGCAATAAAAATATGTTATCTGCATTACAAGCATTAATAGCATTTAACACTTCTTCAGTACTGGGGTTTTTGGTTTGACCTCCAGAGATAATTATTGTTGTTCCAAGTTCTTTAAAAATATCGATAAATCCTTCTCCGTCAACTACTGCTACCACACCATTATTTATGTGATCATTTTTAATATTCGTTTGAGATGAGATGTCATCAAAGAATTCAGCTTTTTGGTCATCCATATTTTGTATGTTTATATCTGAAAGAGTTCCAATTTCTTTTGCCAATTCAAGAATCGGATCTGGATCTTCTGAATGAACATGTATTCTATATAAAGTTTTTGCATCAACAATTACTACTGAGGATGCTAGGTCAGAGAATTTATTCTCTAGAATGGTTTTACTTACTGTAGGACTATTAATAATAAATTGTATACAATTGCCAAATTCTTCATCATTTGTGTCAAAGATAAAGTTCTCAGCAATTGTTGAATTTTCAACATGTATCTTTACAGGTGTCGTATTATGGGTACCGTTAAAATAAGATTTCATGCCATCCATGATTGCTACAATTCCTAGGCCTCCAGCGTCAACAACTTGTGCCTGTTTAAGTATGGGTAACAATTCAGGAGTAGAATCTAATGCTTCTTTAGCGGATTTATATGCCTCATCCCATATTTCTCTTATATTATTTGAAATATTGTTGTATGCAGAATATGCACCTTCATATGCATATTTAATAACTGTTAACATTGTGCCTTCGACTGGATTACTTACAGATTCATAAGAAAATTCCATGCCTTGTTTTAATGCATTAACGATTTGTATAGGGCTTATAATTTCTGAATTATAAAGCGCAGATGCCCATCCTCTGAGAAATTGAGATAATATTACTCCACTGTTGCCACGAGCACCCATTAAAGCACCATTAGACATGGCTTCAGCTATTTTACCAGCATCATTTTCATTTTCCTTATCGAATTCTGATTTAGCAGACTTCATTGTTAACACCATATTAGTTCCTGTATCTCCATCAGGTACAGGGAATACATTTAAAGAATTAATGGTATCTATATTTGCTAACAACGAATTATAGCCAGACTCAAATAAGTTTCTGAGTTCATGTCCACTTAGCCCGTCATTTAATTTTTTTACATCACTAGCCATATTTGTTAATGTTCGTTATAATTATGAATCTCACTGAATTACAGGGAGATTCTACTCAAAGTCAAAGTAAGAGTCAAAGAGGTTTTACGTGGCTAAATGTGAATATTGTACTAAAACGCCTCAATTTGGGCATAATGTGAGTCACTCGAAGAGAGCAACTAACAAAAAGTGGCTTCCTAATATACAAACATTTCGTATTGAAGTTAATGGAATGAGAAAAAAAGTTAAGCTTTGTACTCAATGTATAAGAACATATCACAAATCTGGTATGATTGGGTTTGCTTAGTCTTTTATAAGAGTGTTCCAGAACTTGTCCAATAAAAAATTAAGTATGATCCACCAAGTATCATGATTGTACTTGTAGTATATTGAAACCATTTTGTTAATTTGGTCATTCCACCCAATAAAGAGCTTTCTAGAGATGCGATAATTAATGTTGTTATTGTGATTACAAATCCCATACCTAAACTATAAAGTACAAATTGTTTTGCAATATCAATAATATTATTGTTGGTTAATGAAACCCCTATAACTGCAAGAAATATAGGAAGTGTGCAACTAATTGATGCTACAGCATAACTCATGCCAAATAACAAATAGTTTATAAATTTAGGATATTTAGTGTTTCGTGGGTCTCCAAATTTTGCAGCAATTTGTGTTGGCCAGTTTAAATAGATTTTTGTATCATTATTGAGTGATATTATTCCAATAAGAATCAAAACTATTCCGATAATTATTGTAATGAAAGATGTGAGTTCTTGGATTATTGATCTTGCGCCAAAACTTATAGAAAAACCGATTGTGGCGAAAACAATAATAAAACCTATTGTTACAAATAATGCAATTTGGGATAAGTGCAGGTAGTTTGTTTTTTTCGTGCCTTCAATATTATTATTTTCATTAAGAATTAGACCTAAATAAGTAGGCAATAATATAAAACCACATGGATTTACTGCTGCACTCATTCCTGCTATGAATGCTAATCCCAACGGAAGTGAAGTACCTAATTGATTAATTATAGTAGATAATTCTGTAGATATATTTGTTATTAGACTAGTTGGGATAAAACTACTTGAACTTTTGGCATTCTCTGACGAAAGTCCTATAAATACAACAATAATTGTAATAATTATTGTAATAAGAAACGATGGTATTAGCTTAATAAGATTTTTAGATTCCATAATACTATTCTATAATGAATAATCGAATGATTAAATGGAATTTTTTAATTCATGGATACAATCGCTAACCGAAGCATTAGAGTTATACACTGCGGAACCTGCTACTAATATATTAGCTCCAGCTTCAACAGCAGCTTTAATACTCGATTTATTTATTCCACCATCAATTTCAATATCAGTATTGAGACCATCTTTATTGATTTGGTTTCTTAAATCTGAGACCTTATTTAATGTTTTGGGGATAAAGTTTTGCCCGGGGAATCCAGGATTTACTGACATAATTACAATTTGGTCTAATTCTTCAATAACTTCAGAAAGAGTAGTTATAGCAGTTCCAGGGTTTAAAGCAATTCCTGCTCTTATGTTATTTGATTTGATCATTTGGATGATTCTGTGTAGATGTGTACAAGTTTCAATATGTACATTAATTATATCTGCTCCAGCATCAATAAATAATGGAATTTGTTTTTCAGGTTCTGTTACCATCATATGTATATCTAGTGGCAAATTAGTCCAGCGTCGTATTGCTGAAACCATGGATGCTCCGAAAGTTATATTTGGAACGAATTTCCCATCCATAATATCTATGTGAATCATATCCGCTCCGGATTCAGTTGCCAATGCAACTTCTTCACCTAATTTAGAAAAATCAGCAGATAAAATTGATGGAGCTAGCTTAATATTTTTTATACTCATTTATTTTATTTTCAGTTTTAATTTTTGCATTTTTTATGGCATTTTTAACTTGTTCGAGAGAGGTTCCACCTGTAACATTTCTTTGATTTATCGAATGATTTAAATCTATTTCGAAAACATCTTCCTCGAATTCAGGTAAAAAGTTTTTGTATTCGTCTAATGATAACTCTTTTAGAGTTTTATTAGAACTATTTGCATAATCAACTAACAAATACATTGCTTCATGTGCTTTTCGGAAAGGAACTCCCTTATTTACCAAATAATCAGCCATATCAGTAGCAAGCATACTATTATCTTGAGCGGCTTTTAACATTACCTCTTTATTATAAGTTGAGGTTTCAATGATACCGTTCATTACTTTTAAGGTACTTTGTAACGTTTCGATAGTATCAAATAGGCCTTCTTTATCTTCCTGAAGGTCTCTATTATATGTCAGAGGTAAACCTTTTATTATAGTTAGTAATCCGATGAGACTACCATAAACTCTACCAATTTTACCTCTGGATATTTCTGCAAAATCTGGATTTCGTTTTTGTGGCATCATGCTACTTCCAGTGGTAAATCGTTTGTCTAAACTAATAAAATTAAATTCTTGTGTAGACCAAAGAATTATTTCCTCACAGATACGAGAAATATGTGACATAGCTGTAGCAGAATTGAATAAAAACTCGAGTATATAATCACGATCTGAAATACTATCCATAGAATTAGTACTAATTTTTGAGAAACCAAGCTCTTTTGATATAAATTCCCTATCTATAGAGTATGGAACTCCCGCTAGCGCTCCACTACCTAATGGCATAACATCTGTTTCTGAATAATTATTTTCAAATCTTGTGATATCACGTGTAAACATATTAAAGTATGCCATTAAATGATGACTCAACAACAAAGGCTGAGCTCTTTGCATGTGTGTATATCCAGGTATAATTACATCAAGATTTTCTTCCGCACGAGCTATAATTGTAGATTGTAATTCTAATAATAATTTAATTGTATCAACTATAGTCTCTTTTAAAAACAAGCGCATATCTAAAGCAATCTGATCATTGCGAGATCTAGCAGTATGAAGCTTACCAGCGATATCTCCAATCAATTCTTGAAGTCTTGATTCTATATTCATATGAATATCTTCTAATTCATATTTCCATATAAATTTATTATTAATAATTTCTTTTTCGATTTGATAAAGTCCAGAGCAAATTTTATCAGCATCATCAGTAGAAATAATATTTTGTTTGGCTAGCATTTTTGCGTGAGCAATAGAACCTTTTATATCTTGCTTAAAAAGGTTTCTGTCATAACTAACAGATTCAGTAAATTTTTGAAAAATTTCATTATCAGAATTATTTATATTGGTGTGATACATAACTTATTTTCCTCGAGAAAAATATGCTCTCAATCTGTGAGAATTGATATGTATAAATCCGGTTGAGTCAGTACTATCAAATCCACCATGTGAATCCATACTTACCATTTGTTCATTATATAATGAATTTTCTGAATAGCGTGAATTTATAATTACATTACCTTTATATAAAGTAGTATTAACTATACCTGATACATTTTTTTGAGACTCAGTAAAAAGGGATTGTAATAGTTCCATTTCGGGAGAATACCAAAAACCATAATAAACTAATTCGGAATATCTAGGTATAAGAGAATCTCTTAAATGCATGGCTTCACGATCCATAGTTAAGCCTTCGATATCTCTATGTGTTTTTTGCAGTATTGTTGCTGCAGGTGTTTCATATACACCCCGAGACTTAAGACCAACCAATCTGTTTTCAACTATATCTTCTCTTCCGATACCGTTTATACCAGCAAGCTGATTTAGATAAATGAATAATTCCAAGGAATCAGTTTTAACTACATTTTCCGTAATATTTGTTAATTTTATTGGTATACCATCAAGGTATTCAATTTCGATTTCAGTTTCTTTGTCAGGGGCATTTTGTGGAGAAGTTGTTAAATTAAACATGTCTTCCCTAGGTTTTCTATTTGGGTCTTCTAATTCACCAGCTTCATAACTGATATGCATCAAATTAGCATCACTACTCCAAGGCCTACTTTTTGTTTGTTCAACTTCTATATTGTATTTATCAGCATATTCAATGAGATCAGATCTACCTTGAAATTCTTCTAAAAATTCAGGATCTCTCCAGGGTGAGTATATTCCAAATTCTGGTCCTAGTGCACTAAAAGTAAATTCGAACCTTGCTTGGTCATTACCTTTCCCAGTAGCACCATGAGATAATAATTGTGCTTTTTCTTGTTTACCAATTTCAACCTGAGCTTTTGCTGTAAGTGGTCTAGCTAATGAAGTTCCAAGTAGGTATCTTCCTTCGTATAGGGCATTAGCTTTAACAGATTCAAAAATAAAATTTTCAACAAATTCTTTTCTTAAGTCTGGGATATAGCTTTGTGTCGCACCTATACTTGTAGCTCGACTTTTTATTAATTCATAATCATCACCTTGACCTAAGTTTGCTGTATAAGTTACAACCTCATAACCTTTTTGAATGAGCCAATGTAAAATAACGGATGTGTCTAATCCACCACTATAAGCTAATATAACTTTTTTTGATGGTTGCATCTTATTTTTTTCCTTTAGCTAATATAGTTTTAACACCCTCAACAATTAATTCTACAGCCTTGTCCATTTCTTCTTTGCTAACAGTAAGAGGGGGCATAAGTCTTATGGCATTAGGTCTTACGGGGTTCAAAAGTAATCCTAATTCATTACAAGTTGATACAAGTTCAGGTGCTATGTCTTCAGTAAATTCAACTGCTATCAGTAATCCTCTACCTCGAATTTCACTGATATTGGGAAGAGAGTCTGTAGCTTTCTCAAGTAAGTCTTTTAGATATTCACCACTAACTTTTGCATCCTTTTCTATATTATTATCAATGGCATATTTTACTGCAGCATATGCAGCAGCTGTTGTGAGTACATTGCCACCAAATGTGGAGCCATGATCGCCAGGTTCTAAGGCAGCTGCACTTTCCTTAGCAAGAAAAGCACCTATTGGAACTCCGCCACCAAGTCCTTTGGCTAATGTTATAACATCAGGTTCAATACCAAATTGCTCATAACCAAATAAAGTACCTGTACGTCCTATTCCTGTTTGAACTTCATCAAGTATAAGCAACATATTATTGTCGTCACACCACTGTCTAACGCTTTTAAAAAATGATGGGTCAGGAATATTGACTCCTCCTTCACCTTGAATTGGTTCGAGCATCACAGCACAAGTGTTTTCATTTGTTGCTTGTTTTATTGCGTCTAGATTATTATATTCAACATTACTAAAACCTTCATATAATGGTTGCCAATTTGCTTGATAATGTGGTTGCCCAGTAGCCGAAATCATAGCCATTGTTCTACCATGGAATGAGTTTAAAGCAGTAATTACACCGTATGCACCATTTTTATTTAATTTCCCGTACTTACGAGCTAATTTAACTGCTCCTTCATTAGCTTCAGCACCACTATTAGCAAAAAACACTCGATCCAAACAACTATTTTCTACCAATAATTGTGCTAATTGAACTTGCGGTACAGTAAAAAATTGGTTAGATGTTTGCATTAAGGTTTCTGCTTGATTTTTTATAGCTTCTACTATTGCGGGGTGACAGTGTCCTAAATTATTTACAGCCCAACCGGAGGTAAAGTCAAGGTATTCTTTGTTTTCATCATCCCAAACTTTAGTTCCTAGTCCTTTTACGATTGTAACAGGTTGTCTTCTTACTACCTGCATATAATATTTTTTTTCTAAATCTTGCCATATAGACATTAATTCCCTCCTTGTTCGTATCGCGATATTCATTTAAGTGTAGATTATCAAACTAGAAATTTCGTCCCGACACTTTCTGAATTCTTGATAATCGATGTTAAATTTCCGTACTTTGTACCATTAATTATAAATGATTCTACATTTGATTCTACTGCATCTATGCAAGAATTTATTTTTGGAATCATACCACTCTTGGCCGTTCCATTACTAATTAAACTTTTTGATTGGGCTGTATTGAGAGTACTAATTAATTTAGAATTTTCATCTAGCACTCCATCCACATCAGTTAAAAAAATTAATTTATCGGCTTGTAAACTTACTGCAAGTGCACTTGCAGCTATATCGCCATTTATATTCAAAAGAGGAGGATCGATCAACTCATTATTAATTGCTATTGGTGCTATCACAGGAAGATATTCTTTATTTAACAATAATTCAACAAATTCACTGTTAGTATTGATTATATTCCCTACGTAGCCATGTGTCTGATCTAAAAATTTTGCGGTAAAAATATTATCATCAATACCGCTTAGCCCAATTGCTTTACAATTTTTATTTATAATTGAAGCAACAAGTGTTTTATTAACCAATCCACCCAATATTGACGTTACAATTTGGATAGAATTTTCATCTGTTACTCGTAAACCATCAATGAAATCGGTTTTAATTTCAAGTTTGTTCATCCATTCAGATATTAATGCTCCACCCCCATGAACAATTACTACAGGGATTCCAGATATATGAAGATCTGCAATTTCTTTGAGATTATTATCCATCTCAGATAAAGTGCTACCGCCAAGTTTTATAACTACGATCTCTTTCATTTCTTTCATTCTGGAAGGAATTAATTAATTAGATTATGTAGTATATGCGCTGTTAAAATGGACATATTCTTCAGAAAGGTTACATCCCCAAGCTGATGCAGAACTTTCTCCTAAATTCAAGTTAATTCTAAATGTAATTTCAGAATCTACCATTTGTTGGATAATTGCATCTTTAAAGAATGGTATTGGTAATCCATCTTCTAGTATACAAATATCATTAATGTATACTGATAATTTACTTTCATCAACTTCTGCTTTACTACTTCCTAATGAAGCTAGTAGTCTACCCCAGTTAGGGTCATTTCCATGTACAGCGGTTTTCACAAGACTAGAACTTGAAATTGTTCTAGCTGCATCACGCGCTTCTTCAATATTATTAGCGTTTTCAATTGTAACTTGAAATAACTTTGTTGCACCTTCACCATCACGAACCATTTCTTTGGCTAAATATTGAACAACTTCTTTTATTGAATTTTGTATATCTTCATGTTCAGGAGATTCATATGTGATAATTTCCCCACCTGCAGCACCATTGCTCAGTATAATATATGAATCATTAGTACTCATGTCTCCATCAACACTGATCATATTGAAAGATTCATCAGCTGTGTGTTTTACTATATCTTGTAAAAGTTTTTGATCTATTGGAGCGTCAGTTGTAACAACTGCTAACATTGTGGCCATATTAGGATGAATCATGCCTGTCCCTTTACATACACCGCCAATTTTAAACTCTCTACCATTTGTTGATACTGTTACCGAACATTCTTTTGGTTTAGTATCGGTGGTCATCATGGCTTTTGCATATAATTGTCCTGAATTTGGTTGAAATTCAATTTTTTGTAGAGCAGTTCTTATCAAAGCCATTGGTAATTCAACTCCAATGATACCTGTGCTAAGAAAAGCAACATTTTCAGATTTAATATTAAGTTTATTTGCTGTTAATTCAATAACTTCTTCTGCGTCTAATTTGCCAGCATTACCTACTCCAGCATTTGCTATACCGCTATTAACAGTTACGGCTTGTACGTTTCCTTTTAAAACATTATCTCTTGATACGCTTGTTGAGGGAGAAATGACTTTATTGGTTGTGAAAACACCTGCAGAAACACATGGAAGATCAGACCATATTATACCTAAGTCATACTTATCCTTGGCATATGTTTTCATACCTGCATAAGTTGCACCTGCTTCAAATCCTTGAACGTCAGTTACAGAACCCTCATTTATAAAATTTACGACCATTTTGTTATAAAATTCCTTTTTTTTTGTCTTACAAGGAATGTGGAGTATAGCATAATAAATACCTTTACGCTAATACTTAGAATAAATATTTTACAGGTTAGTATCCACTATACAAGGATATGTATATGTTAGACGATTTAAGAGTAATTGATTTGAGTAATCATGTTTCAGGATCCTATACGTCTAAATTGTTAGCTTCATTAGGAGCACATGTTATAAAGGTTGAAAAACCTAGTATTGGTGATCGCTCGAGGAATATTGGACCTTTCTTATTTAAATCAATGTACAAAGAATCTAGTTTGTTATTTAGATATTTAAATACTGGTAAAAATAGTATTACACTTGATATACATACGATTTCTGGTCAAAAGATATTTCAAGATTTAATTTCTATTGCTGATATAGTCATTGATGACACTAATAATGAATTATTAGAAAGCCATGTAAAAGTTTCTAACCCCTCAATGATATTATGTTCCATAAGTGATTTTGGTAAGAGTGGGCCGTATTCTGAATTTAAAGGTGGGGATTTAATAAATCAGGGTTTATCAGGTCTTTTACAAACGATGGGGCTGCCAAGCAAAGAACCTTTAAAAGTGGGTGGTAATGCAGGAGAATATGCTGTTGGCATAAGTATGTTTTCCGGAATTGTAATTTCCTTGTTTTCTAGAGATTCCAGCTCACTGGGTAATAATTTAGTAGAAACATCTGGAATACAAACATTAGCGCTTGCTCAAATTCATAATTCTATAAATTCTCAATTTAGAGGACAAGATAATATTCGCCGTGAGAGTTCTTTACTGAAGGCAAAAAATGGTTGGGTAAGTATGGGGTTGGCTATTGGTTCAAGAGACGATACTTGGCAAAATTTTTGTCAGATATTAGAAATGCCAGAATTAATTAATGATGAGAGATTTTTGTCTATGGAACTTAGACGGAAAAATGAATCTGAACTTAACCAAATTCTTAAAGAATGGGTTTTAAATCAAGATAAGGAAGAAATTTACCATAAATTACAGAATATAAGTACTATAGCAGGGTATGTAGCAGAGCCAGAAGACTTATTGCAATCAAATCAATTACTTGAAAGAGAATATTTTAATAATCAAGAAGGTATGTTATATCCTGGTATACCTTTTGTGATTGATGATTTGAGGCCAACTTTAGATAAAGCACCTTTACTTGGTGAAAACAATATAGATATATATTGTAACTTATTAGGATATAAACTATCTGATGTATTGTTGTTGCATCAGTCTGGAGTAGTATAAATTTATGAGTAATTTATTTGATAGTCTCAGAATATTGGACTTAACACAGGTCGCGGCAGGTCCATATACTACTATGCTCATAGGTTATTTTGGTGCCGAAGTGATAAAGATCGAGTCTTCATCACGAATGGATATTAATCGTGGACCAGTAAAACCTTCACCTGCGACACACACTGTTTACCCCAATAACAGTCCTGGTACAACACCTTGGAATATTGCAGCGCATCATATACAAAGAAATGTTAATAAATTATGTATAACTTTGGATCTTTCTAATAAAGAAGGAAAAGAACAAATATATGAGCTAATTAAAATAAGTGATGTATTTATAGAAAATTTTAGGGCTTCAGTTGTGGATCGGTTAGGATTAGATTATGAATCAGTAAAAAAGATTAATCCTAGTATTGTTTATGCAAAAATTAGTAGTCAAGGAAACACTGGAAAAGAAAAAAACTATGGATCTTTAGGTTCTACGTTAGAACAAACAGGAGGCTTGGCATCAGTAACTGGTTATTTGAACGAAAAACCTCTATTAACTAATGAAACATTTCCAGATCCGATGGTAGGTTTATTTTCTGTGGGAATTATATTAAGTGCTTTACGTAGAAGACAAATGTATGGAAAAGGGTGTTTTATCGATATGTCTCAAAGGGAATTAACTGTAAATTTGATTGGAGAACATATACTAGAATCCCAGTCTGATGTTAAGACTCCAAAGTTATTAGGAAATAGTCATAAAATATATGCCCCTCAGGGAGTATATAAATGTAAAGGTGATGATGATTGGATAACTATTTCCATAGGTAATGATAATGAATGGTCAATTCTTTGTAATATTATGAATAAAACGAATTTGATTGATAAGAATGAATATAAATCTACTTTTGATCGCTATAAACATCAAAAAGAAATTGATGAAATTATTACTGATTGGACTAGTTCGAGATCAAAATATAAATTAATGACATTATTACAGCAAGCTAATATATCTGCAGGAGTTGTAGCAAAAGGTAGAGAGGTTATTGATGACCCTCAATTAAACTCCTTACAATTTTGGGATAATGTTAATCATCCAAATGCAGGGAAGTACAAGCAAGTAACTACTCCATGGGTTTTTTCAAACTTTACAAGAAATAATACCAGTCCTGCTCATAATCTAGGAGAAGATAATCAGAAGATTTTCCAGAACATTCTTGGACTAGATAATAATAAGTACAATTATTTGTTAAATAATAATGTTATAGGTGGAGATCCATTATAAATTTTGTTTTTTTGGAGGTTTTGATACAAATACAAATACGGTTGCTAAGCTTATAACAACTAAAAAATAAATTAAAGATATAAAATAGTCGCCAGTTAAATCATAGAGAACCCCTGAAGCGATAGGGCCAATTGCTTGTCCGCCAGTTTGTACTGGTAATGAAACCCCACGAATAACTCCAAGGCTTTCTCTACCATAATAATCAGCCCACAACACGTTAATTAGAGTAGACATTCCTCCTAATCCATTACCAAAAACTAAAGCTGAAATAACTCCAAGGTAAAATGTATCCGCTTGAATCATTATTATTACACCAATAGTCATAAATAATGATGAAAGTGTTGCCATTATTCTTGCTGAAAATCTTGTAGTAAACAAAGGAAATAAAAACCCTCCAGTTGCACTTGATAAAGCAAAAATACTAACAATGCTTGCAGCTTGTGAATATGGGATGCCTTGATCATGGTAATAAGGTGCTTGGTGAAGACTGATACCAGCCTGAACCATGAATCCAAAACCTGCAAATATCATTAAGAACCACATAGTGTGGGTTCGTAAAGCTTCTTTGAGGGTGTATGAAGTTTCAGGAGAATCATCAGACTTAGATGAACTTGTAATATTATCTGGCATTAATCCAACATCTTCAGGTTTTCTTACCATTAGTGCTCCAGGAGGAATAACTCCAATAATTAGCACCATAATCCCTAAGAATATCCAAGCAGAAGGCCAATCTTGAGAGACAATAATTGATTTAGCAATAAATGGAATTATTGCTAAACCTAGACCTTGACTTACTTGCAATATTGCTAAAGTTATTGCACGCTTTGTCACAAACCAATTACTTACTGCAACAGCAGGTGCTAACATCAATGGTCCTGCAAACATTGCCCTTCCACAAATATAAAAAACATAAAAATAAACTATCGATTCAATTTGAGATATTGCTATAGCAGAAACAGCAACAATAAGAGAACTAAATGCCATAACAAGAGATGTTCCATATCTGTCGATTCCTTTTCCAATTATAGGTGATGCAAATGCTCCTACAAATCCACCAATACTTACTGCACCAGAAAATGCTGTTCTACTCCAGTTAAGTTCATCACTCATTGGTGTTATAAATACTGAAAGTGTGGCAACAGCCATAACTGGACGCACTGCAGACATGGAAGTAGAAATAAGTAAAATTATCCATCCATAGTAGATAGGTGATTTATTTGCAATGTATTGTTTCATAGTTTCTTTCTGTGTATTGTTAGAAGGGAACCTAGCATATTCTAAATTGTACTGTTGAAATTATATACACATATTTATTGGTTATTATGAATGTTTTGCATTTGATTACGAGGCAAAATTGCTAAATAAAATCACAGGTATTATTATTTGGACTGATCAGTTAGATATCATGGTTAATTTCTATAAGAATCTTTTAGGGTTAACTGTGCACTCTATTCGTCCTAATTTTGTCACGTTTGATTTAGGTGGAGAACGTTTCAATATCGGTACACATGATAAAGTTTTTGGTATGGCTAAAGATCCATATAGAATAATGTTAAATTTTGAGGTTGATGATATTTACGAGATATCAAATAAATTACTCGCAAATAATATTAGTTTTCTTAGAGAACCAGAAAAAGAACATTGGGGTGGTTTGGTGGCTACTTTTAGCGATCCTGATGGGAACATACTACAGTTACTTCAACAGAAATAGATTATATTGAAGGGAAGATATTTTGAAATATGTAGATAACGAATTTTTACTTCCTTTTAGATATAGAGATTTTACATATATGTGGATTGCAACTCTTTTTTCTGGTGCTTCTATGTGGACAACAAACTTAGCTCGAGCAGCCCTTGTCTGGAATATTTCTGAATCAAGTAATTGGGTTGGATTGATTATATTTGCATTAATGATTCCTAGTTTATTAATTCCTTTAATTGCAGGTTTTATTGCTGATTGGATTGATAGAAAAAAATTGTTAATCATAGCATCAATAGGTAGTCTTATCTCAAATGGTTTTATGGTTTTAGTATTGGTCTTATTCGATTTGTCCAACGATTTGTTATTTTATATTGTTGCTCTTTCTGCATTAGAAGGTGTGGCTAGATCTTTTCGAATGCCAGCATCTCAAACTTTGGTACCAAATCTTGTCTCAAAGGATTATGTGCCAAAAGCAGTAGCACTCCTTAATGCAAACCAGCACGGAGCAAAACTTATTGGCCCCTTGATAGTAGGATTTTTGACAGTAATTATAAAGACGGGATTTTTGGAAGTATTTGTTGTGTGTTTTGTTTTAAATATCGCAGCTGTAATTACTATATTTTATATACGTACTGAATCTACAGGTGTAATTGATAGCGAAAAAAGTTTTGGTTCGAATTTTTTGCAAGGATTTGATTATCTTTATCATAATACTTGGATGTTAATTATATTAGTTATAGCAATGTTACATTGTGCTTTAACTATGACCTATGAATCTCTTACACCTTCAATAGGTGAGGAGGTATTGATACTCGGTAGTAGTTCGTACACCTCATTAATGTTATTTGCAGGTATCGGTGCACTATTGGGTTCATCAGCTGTAGTAACTTTAAAAACAAGAATTGGTGGGTATCTATTTTTCTTCGCTGCTTTTATGAGCGGATTTGCTCCCATCCTGTTTGCATTTTCGGATAGTATATATTTTATTTGGATTTCATTAATGTTAATTGGAGCTAGCCAGGCTGCATTTATGACATTAACACATGTAATAATTCAAGTTATTGTTCCTGATGAGATACGTGGAAGAGTTACTAGTATATATATTATGCATGTTGGTGGAATGATGGCATTATTTAACTGGATTAATGGATACTTAGCTGATATTACAAACCCTAGAACTGTATTAATGTTTATGGGGATCATATTCATAACAGCAATAATTATTTCATTAGTTAATAAAACTGCAAAAACGTTATTTTCTATAGGCATTGAAGATAGTTCTAATGTACAGATGAAGGGCTCATCTGCATGAGCTTGAGATCTGCTGATGATATTATTGCTACACGAGCATTTCATTTTTTAGAATTTAGAAAACTTTGGTATGCCGGTTGGATGTGGTATCAGGCAAGGATGATGGAAATAATAACTACAAGCTGGTTAATATTAGACATCACAGGTTCTCAATGGAATGTTGCAATAGTTGCGCTGTTTCGTGCTTTACCAATGGGACTTTTGAGTTTAGTTTCAGGTGCTGTTTCAGATAGGTTTAATAGAAAAACTATCATGCAAGTAGTACAAATAATGAATATTAGTTCTCTCATTTTGTTAATTGGATTGGTTTATTTTGAAATTAATAATCTAATAATAATTTCCATAGTAGTAATGGCTCTTGGAGTTGGCTGGTCTCTAGATTTTCCAGCTAGAAGATCTTCTACAGCAGATATAGTTGGCTCTAAAAATGTATCTAATGCCATGTTTGTTGATATGGCTGCGCTGACTGGTAGTAGTGTCTTGGGTCCACTATGGTCAGGGTTGTTAATAAACTGGAAAGGAGCAATTGCAGCTTATATTTTTATTTTATTATTAATTGTAATCGGAACATTAATCTTGCAATTTATACGTATTCCAAATCCTGAAAAGCAAATTGAAAAATTCAAAGATTTGTTTATTTCCACAAAAAACACAGCTATATACATGCTTAAGAACCGAATAACACGATTAGTTATTACTGTTACAATCATAGCTAATGTTTTATTCTTTCCATTTATACCGATGGTCCCAGTTTTTGCAGAAACTGTTTTGTTAGTTAATCCAGTTTTAATGGGATTATTGGGGGCATCATTCGGTTTAGGGAATGTTATAGGTTCTACATATCTTGGTACTTTTGGGAAATCCACAAAACCAATAAAGCTCTTTATTTTTGGTACCACTACAGGCTTTTTATTTTTATTAGCCTTTTCTGTATTAGAACTATATTGGGCTTGTTGGTTTTTATTATTTTTTGCAGGACTTGCTATGACAGGCTTTGGTTCAATGCAAAGTGCAATAACATTGATGACAGTTTCACCAGATTT
>JAKUQA010000018.1 GCA_022450525.1 Dehalococcoidia bacterium
TTCGTTCACAGGCAGGAGGAACTGGATCTTCAGCTACTCTAAATGTCAATTCCAATGGGACTGTAAATCTGATCACTGGGTCAATTGATTTATCTGGCACTCGACTAAGCTTAGCAATGCAAGCTGCTGAAATATTAGGGATAAATGCAGAAGATATTAATCCCTCTGTAGTTGATACCGACTCTGTAGGTTGGACTGGAGGAACAGGTGGAAGCAGGATTACTTTTGATACAGGATTAGCAGTAATAAGTGCATCGTATGAAATTATAAAACAGATGAGCCAAAGAGCTGCAATTTTATGGGAGGCTAAACCAGAAGATATTAAGTTTGAAAACGGTGTATTTTCTTTTGGCAACGACTCATATACCTTCAAAGAACTATCAGGAAAATTAATGGCCACTGGAGGACCAATAACTTGTTCTGCTTCAGATACCCAAGGCGGTCTAGGGCCAATCGTTGCTGGAAACATTATTGATGTTGAAGTTGATCCAGAAACTGGGAAAGTTGATATAATCAGATGTACTGCATTTATTGATGCTGGTACCGCGATGCAGCCAGCATATGTAGATGGCCAAGTTCAAGGTGCAACAGTACAAGGAATTGGATGGGCTTTAAATGAAGAATTCTTCTACACATCAGACGGTACAATTGCCAATTCGACTTTGTTAGACTACAGAATGCCCACAACTCTTGATTTACCTATGATTGACAGTGTTATTGTTGAGGTTCCAAATCCGCGTCACCCTTTTGGTGTAAGAGGAGTTGGCGAAGCACCCATTATTCCTCCATTAGCAGCTATAGCCAATGCTATTTCTAATGCTACTAATGTCAGAATGACTAACCTCCCACTAACTCCTTCATCAATATTAAAAACGTTAAATAAAATATAAATCACACTTAAAATATGACATTTATTACGGATATTATTGCTAATGTACCAGAACTTTCTACATTAGAATTTTTCCTTCTTTGTTTAGCAAGTTTTTTCACTTCAACAATTACCGCTGCTTTTGGTCTGGGTGGTGGAGCAATGCTAATTATTATAATGGTGTCATTTATGAATCCATTAGTCATTATACCTATTCATGCTGTAATACAAATGAGTTCCAACATATCAAGAGCATTAATGCTATGGCGCCACATAACCTTTAGTTATATGATTCCATTTGTTATAGGAACGATTATAGGAGTGACTATTGGAGGTCAAATAATTGTTGATTTACCTAAATATTTACTACAGTCATTCATTGGAATATTTATTTTGTATTCTCTCTACGGACCAATAGCTAATAACGTTAAAGCAAGCAATATAAAATTCATTGGTCTTGGAACATTTTCATCATTTGTAACAATGTTTGTTGGAGGTACTGGACCAATAATTGCTCCATTTATTCGTGCAATAACAAATGAGCGAAGGGCTACAGTAGCAACGCATGCTGCATTTATGACGTGGAAACATGGTGTGAAGATTATAACTTTTGGGTTATTAGGATTTTCTTTCTCGGATTTTTTCCCTCTAATAATTGGTATGATACTATTTGGCATAATAGGAACATGGACAGGTAAAACTATTCTTATTTGGATGCCAGAAAAAGTATTTGCTAAAGCATTTAATTTTGTACTAACAATTTTGGCACTAAGGCTATTGTTTGAAGGTTTAAGACAGATAATCTAGCATCACATTAGTACAGGGACAGTTATTGTGAAATAATTTCAGCATAATAAACTTTTATTGGCTTGCTAGTTTGTTGTTTATTTGTTAGCATCACACCGTTTGAATACAAATAACTTTTCTTGAGGTTAACATGGCTATAGAAAAACAAAACGAACAACGCTTAGAAGACTTGCATAAAAGAAGAGCCCGAGGAAAACGTGGTGGTGGAAGAAATAAAATTGCAAGCCAACACGAAAAAGGTAAGCTTACAGCCCGAGAACGCATAGATTTTTTTCTTGACCCTGACACCTTTGAAGAACTTGACCCATTTGTAACACATTGGTCAGGAGATACTGGTCCTGAAGGTAGAAAATATGATGGCGATTCAGTGGTTACTGGTTTTGGCAAAGTTGGTGGAAGATTAACATACATTTACGCACAAGACTTTACAGTATTTGGTGGCTCATTATCGGAAGCTTCAGCAGAAAAAATTTGCAAGGTAATGGATCTTTCTATGAAAAATGGTGCTCCTGTTATTGGATTAACTGATTCTGGAGGCGCAAGGATACAAGAAGGAGTGGTAAGTCTTGCTGGATATGGAGATATATTCCTTCGAAATACTATGGCATCAGGTGTTGTTCCACAAATTTCTGTTGTCTTAGGACCTTGTGCTGGAGGTGCAGTATATTCTCCAGCTATAACGGACTTTATATTTATGGTTGAAGAAATTGGTCAAATGTATATCACTGGACCTTCAGTTGTCGAAGCTGCAACTGGTGAAATTGTGACACATGAACAACTTGGCGGAGCATCTACTCATGCTACAACTAGCGGGGTTGCACACTTCGCTTATTCCTCCGAAGAGGAATGTTTAGAACAAGTACGAAGATTATTAAGTTTTCTGCCTCAAAACAATATGGATGATGTACCTAATAATGGCGCAATTGATGATATCAATAGAATGGACCCTGAACTGCAACATATAGTTCCCGATGATCATGTAAAGCCATATAATATGAAACAAATAATTGCCAGAATTATTGATAATGGCGACTTTATGGAAATACAGGAAAAATTTGCAGAAAATATCATTATAGGATTGGCAAGAATGAATGGTAAATCTGTAGGTATTGTTGCTCAACAACCAATGATCAAAGCAGGTGTTTTAGATATTGATGCTTCAGAAAAAGCCGCAAGATTTGTTAGATTCTGTGACTGTTTCAACATACCAGTTATAACTTTAGTGGATGTTTCAGGATTCCTCCCAGGATTAGATCAAGAACATAGAGGAATTATCAGGCATGGGGCCAAATTGATATATGCATATGCTGAAGCAACTGTTCCTAAAATAACAATACTTACAAGAAAAGCTTATGGCGGTGCATATTTAGTCATGGGTAGTAAACATTTAAGAGCTGATATTAACTATGCATGGCCTACTGCAGAAATAGCAGTTATGGGACCAGAAGGGGCTGTTAATATTTTACAAAGAGCTGCTTTATCAAAAAGTGAAAATCCTGACGATTTACGCTCACAACTAGTTCAAGAGTATCGTAATAAATGGGCTAATCCTTATTTGGCGGCTGGACGAGGCTATATTGATGATATTATCGATCCTATCGAAACCCGACCAAAAATCATAAAAGCGCTTGAAATGTTACAAAATAAACGCGACTCGACTCCTCCCAAAAAGCATGGTAATATTCCTCTGTGATGTAACCTATGTTAAGGATTTAATTACTCCCATACAATAGAACAAATATCTGATAATTAGACTATCTTTATTCTTACTATTGTCTAATTAACTAAACAAATAAATACAAGTGAGGAATTGAATGAGAAAGAAAGTTTCTATCGTCGGTGCAGGTCAAGTTGGTGCAACAACTGCTCAAAGAATTTTTGAAAAACAATATGCAGATGTCGTATTAATTGACATAGTTGAAGGGTTGCCTCAAGGCAAAGCTCTAGATATGCTTGAATCAGGACCTGTAGTAGGAAGTGATGCTCAAGTAATCGGCACAAATGATTACAAGGATACCGCAAATTCAGATATTGTAGTAATCACATCTGGGGTTGCTAGAAAACCAGGAATGAGCCGAGATGATTTACTTTTCACAAATATGAAAATTATGGATTCTGTGACCTCCGAAATAGTGAAATATTCTCCAGAAACTATAATTATTGTTGTTACCAATCCATTAGATGCTATGGCCCAAAGAGTATATCAATCAAGCGGTCTTCCACGAGAAAAAGTCATTGGCCAATCTGGTGTACTCGATACTGCACGATTTCGAACATTTTTAGCTCAAGAATTGAACGTATCTATACGAGATATTCAAGCATACGTGCTCGGTGGACATGGAGATACTATGGTTCCAGTTTTAGGATACACAACAGTTGGGGGTGTTCCCGTTAGCGAACTAATTTCAGAAAAGAGACTAGGTGAAATAATCAAGCGAACCCAAGATGGTGGAGCAGAAATTGTATCTCTTCTCAAAACTGGCTCTGCTTATTATGCCCCTTCTGCTGGTGTTGCAGAAATGGTTGATTCAATCATATTAAATCAGCACAGGATATTACCATGTGCTGCCTATCTTACTGGTGAGTATGGAATAAATAATTTGTATGTTGGAGTTCCTGTAAAGATTGGTTCATCTGGTATAGAAGAAATAATTCAAATCAATTTGTCGAATGAAGAGCAAGCAATGCTAAATGCATCTGCTGATGCAGTACAAGAACTTATTGACGTAATGAGCAAGCAATAGTAAGTTAATAACATGTATAATAGAAACCCACAAAGTAAACAAGAAAAAAATTCTGAAGAATTAGCCAATAAATATATGCCTGCAGGTAATCTTGGCAATATGTCCAGTAAGTTTGAGCAAGGATTTATTGTAAGTCATGGCAAAGGCTCAAAGATATATGATTTAAGTGGAAATGAATATATAGATTATCTTATTGGATCAGGTCCAATGATACTTGGACACGCTAACCAAGCTGTAGTAGAGGCTGTACAAACACAAATGGAAAAAGGTTCTACCTTCTTCCTAAATAATGAATCGATTATTGAATTAGCCGAAGAAGTTTGTTCAGCAGTTCCATGTGCAGAAATGATAAGATTCACTACAAGTGGTACTGATGCTACCTTTCAGTGCTTGCGGGTTGCTAGAGCATATACTGGAAAAGATAAAATCTTAAAATTTGAAGGTGGCTATCACGGTTCTCATGACTATGCGCTCATGAGCCAAGTTCCAACTTTAAATAAAGAATTCCCACAACCACAACCTGATTCTGCTGGAATACCAAAAGTAATTGCTGAAACAGTTTTAATTGCACCTTACAATGATATAGAAACAACTGAATCTATTATCAAAAAAGAAAAAGATAATATAGCTGCGGTAATAGTTGAACCTGTTCAAAGAATTATTTCTCCCGCAGAAGGTTTTTTAAAACAGTTGAGAGAATTAACTCTCAAATATGATATACCCTTAATATTTGATGAAGTCGTTACTGGATTTCGATTGTCATATGGTGGTGCTCAAGAATACTTTGGCGTAGTTCCTGACTTGGCATCATTTGGGAAGATTGTGGGAGGAGGATTCCCTCTTGCAGCGGTAGCAGGGAAAAAAGAAATAATGGAACACTACGATGGTGCTTTACATCAAGGCAACTCTATTCCTCAAACTGGTACCTTAAATGGGAATCCCATAGCAGCTGTTGCTGGATTAGCTACATTAAAACAATTAAAAGATCCTGCTGCATATAGTAAATTACATGAAACTGGTATTAAACTCAAAAAAGCTTTAGCTGATTCAATGCAACAATATGAAATTGAAGCACAAATTACCGGCGATAACACAGTTTTTGATATTGTATTTACTAATAAAGAAATAAAAAACTACCGTGACCTTGCGACCGGAAATAGTGCCCTACTCAGTAAATTTAATAATCTCATGTTGAATCAAGGGATATTAAAGCCTGGCAACAAACTCTATATGTCTTTGGCATTAACTGACGAAGATATAGATAGAACAATCAACGCTTTTTCATATTCTGCATCAAAGCTTCGAGATTAAACGGGGTTTGATTCCTTAAGAGCTTTAGTAATAGCATCTGTTGATATAATATGTCGTTCAAGACCCATATCAGCAGGACTAAATCCTAAAGCCAACCCAATTAATTGTGGTAGATGCAATATTGGCATATGAATTGATATTCCAGATTGTTTTCTTGCTTTAGGTTGGTATCCATCCAAATTCAAATGGCAAAGAGGGCATGGAGTTACCATTGCATCAGCACCTAATTCTTGTACTGTAGATGTATGCTTAGCCACCATAGAAACGGAATTCTTTTCATTGATAGTTAGTATTGGAAAACCACAACATCGTGTCTTACCTTCAAAGTCTACTACAGTTGCGCCAACTGCTTCTATTAGCATTTCTAAGGATTGCTGTCGATCCGGATTATCTTCAAAATCTAAAGCCCATGAAGGCCTTACAATATAGCAGCCATAAAAAGGAGCAAGTTTTAAATCATTTAACTTTCTAACAAAAGAGGATTTTACTTGTTCAACTCCAAAATCCTCAACTAATATCCACAAAATATGTTTAATTACAGTCGTCCCTTTATACTCCAGTCCTTCATCTTTTAAAAAGGTGTTAACTTCTTCAAGATATTCGGGATGATCAGGATCTGTTAAACGTTTATTTGCTTGTGCCATAACTCCTTGACAGGTAGAACAAATAGTCATAATTGGAAGATTTTTCTGTTCAGCCATTGCAAAGGTACGTGCATTTAAAACATCACCGAGTAATCTGTCTTTCTCTTGAAGAACCCCGGATCCAGTACATGATGCACCTTCAAGTTCGTCTAATTCAATACCTAATTTTTCACAAATTTTTACAGTAGCAGGATACAATTCAGGGCATCCACCCTTTGAAACACAACCTGGATAAAAAGCAACTTTCATCTTATGCTCCCAATTTCTTAAATATATTTTTTATGTAAGACACTCCAGCGATCTTATGATGGAATACTGGAGGCAATTTATTTTTTCGTAATGCTCTGTAAGCAACAGGCAATAAGCCAAATAATGCCTTAATATTCTTTAATGCAACTATAGGATTTAAGACTCCAAATGTTTTAATCACTAATTGTGTCTCATCCAGTGTTCCATATCTTTTTACAATAGATGCAAATCCTTCAGCATGCCTTGCACCATTAGTATTCTTTATTCCAGCATTTATTATTTGGTCTCTAATAGTCATTATACGATCCATAGGAGCAACACCCTTAGGACATACTTCAACACATGCCATACATCTTGTGCAATCCCATACCCCTGTATATTGATTGAGCTGAGCAAAACGTTCTGCATTCATTTCATCACGAGGATCATCAATAAAACGTGAAGCTTTTGCCAACGCAGCAGGGCCTATAAAATTACTATCTACTTCAAGAACAGTACAATCAGAAACACATGCTCCACACATTATACAACCAACGGGTTTTACTAAATCCAGCATAGCTTGTTGTGGTGCAATATATTCATCTTGTGGTTCAGGACCTTTTGTTTGTAGAAAAGGTTTTATCTCTCGGACTTTGCTCCAAAAAGGCTCCATGTCTACTACCAAGTCCTTGACTACTGGCAGATTACCTGCAGGGTCAACTTTAACAGTTCCATCTTTCTTTATGACGTCCACAATTTTAGTATTACAGCCTAACCCAGAAGTTCCATTAATTTTCATCGCACAAGATCCACAAATAGAGGCTCTACAAGAACATCTCATTGCAAGTGAAGGATCTTCATAATCTCGAACTTGCATTAAAGCATCTAATACTGTGTAGTATTCTTCTACTTCTAAATCAAATTCCTGCCGAAAACTTTTATCTCCTTCAGATTCAGGATTAAAACGACCAACATCTAATTTTACTTTCATATTAATAACTCCTAATCTGTGGTTCCCAGCGTGTAACAGTAACTGGAGAAAAATCGACTGTAGGCAAATCTTCACCGGTATTTTGTACTAAAATATGTTTCATCCAATTTTCGTCATCACGATCAGGCATATCAGTTCTGTAGTGTGCTCCTCTACTTTCTTTTCTAGCTAGAGCACTTACACAAATAGTTTCTGCAGTATCAAGCATAAAACCAAGTTCAAAGGCAAATAATAAGTTTGTATTAAATATTTTCCCACTATCATGGACACCAAGACGCTTATATCTATCTTTTAATTCTAAAATAGTTTTATATGCCGCTTGCATTCCTGCTTCATCTCTAAAAACCGCAACTCCCTCATTCATTGCCTGGCCCATAGCCAATCTTATCGTAGCAGGAGTATCGGTGTTATCTTTTTTATCAAAGAAGGATTTAATTCTACCTTCATCAAGAGAAACTATGGAATCGGGAACATTAATCTGTTCTATTTGCCTTGAGTAATCTGCTGCATGTATCCCTGCTCTTTTACCAAAAACAACAGTATCGAGCAAAGAATTTGCACCAAGTCTGTTTCCACCATGAACGCTAACATTTGCACATTCACCAGCAGCATATAAGCCAGGCATACTAGTAACTCCATGTACATCAGTCTTAATCCCACCCATTTCATAATGGTTACCTGGACGTATTGGGCATGGCTCTTCTGCTAAGTTAACATTAGCAAAATCCATTGCAACTTCATTAATATAGGCAAGTTTTGTTTCTATCAATTCTCGACCAAGATGTCTTAAATCTAAAAGAACACAACCATCAATTCCTCTGCCTTCATTAATTTCTGTTTGTTCAGACCGAGAAACCACATCACGAGACGCAAGTTCCATCATATTAGGAGCATATGTTTTCATAAATCTTTCGCCTTCAGAATTAAGAAGATAACCACCTTCTCCACGAGCACCCTCTGTCATTAAAACGCCATTTCCCTTGAGAGTGGTAGGATGATATTGAACCATTTCCATATCCATAAGAGGAACACCAACTTGATAAGCTAAACCTTGTCCATCCGCAGTAACAACAAGACCATTTGTACTTGGTTCAAAACATCTTCCTGTACCTCCTGTGGCTAGTATTACAGCCTTGGCTTTTATTAAATGAATTTGTCCAGTCATTAATTCTAAAGCTACAACTCCACAACATTTTCCGTCTTCGATTACTAGAGAGGTTACAAACCATTCTTCATACACACGTGGGTTATATTTCATAATTTGTTCATACAAGGCATGTAGAAGGGCTTGACCTGTAATATCAGCTACAAAAAATGTTCGTGCAACTTCTTGCCCACCAAAATGCCGGGTACCTAGTCGTCCGTTTTCATCTCGATTGAAGACAACGCCCATATGCTCAAGTTCAACGACTGCAGGACCAGCTTCTTGACACATAATTTCTATTGCATCTTGGTCTCCAAGGTAATCACTACCTTTAACAGTGTTATATGCATGGTCATCCCAATTATCACCACGACTCTCAAGAGCAGCATTTATTCCACCTTGAGCAGCATTAGAATGACTACGTACAGGATGAACTTTAGTAATCATTGCAACATCTGCACCAGCTTCTTGAGCAGCTAAGGTAGCTCTCATACCAGCAAGACCAGCTCCTACTACTAAAACATCGTGTTGATATACCGCCATAATATTCTCCAGATCACTTTTGTTTATTAATCAAAAAACACACTATCTTTATTCTATCATGAAAAATAAAAATCTTATATAGAAATTTTGCCCTTCTGAATAGCATAATGAATTGCAGCAATTGTTTTAGCATCAGTCAGAATTTCACGATTTATAAGATCAAGTATTTCCTGGATTGAATATTTTTCTAGCAACAAAACTTCATCTTCATCAGGATTGATGTTTCCCAAATATAGGTCCTTGGCAAAATAAATATCTGTTTTTTCATCAAGAAAACCTGGACTTACCATTATAGATCCGATTTTTTCCATATGGTTAGCTACATATCCAGTTTCCTCTTCCAATTCCCTGTAAGCACAAATTAAAGGATCTTCATTAATTTCCAAAGTACCTGCAGGAACCTCTAGTACAGCCTCTTCAACTGCCTTTCGATATTGCCTCACCATAAGAAGTGATAGATTATCATTATCTAAAGCAACTATAGCAACAGATCCGTTATGATTAATAATCTCTCGAGTAGAAATTATTCCGTTGCTCAGCTCAACAGTATCTACCTTTAAACTTATAACATTGCCTTGATAAATGATTTCACTGGAAATGGTCTTCTCTTCCAAAATCAACCTCAACTCAATTTGATGAATCGTTCATACCAAAAAATTTCATAATATTACGATAGCTGTTAAAGGATTTACTACGACGTAAAAATTTAACATTTTTATTACTTAATTTGGCTAACACTATATTATCTTTAGTAAGTTTACTAGTTAAAATACCATCAGCACTAATTGCAGCTGAACCATTAGAAATTACTTTCAGTTCTACTAAACTATTTGATGGCAATATTAATCCACTTCCAAAACCTAGATGAGCAGCAACAGGCTGTAGTAATATATCTGAAGACGTTGGATACAAAATTGGGCCACCTGCAGATAATGAATAGCCAGTACTTCCTGTAGCAGTAGAAACAATAACAGAATCGGAACGATATTCAGTTAACCATTGGTCATCCACTTTAACTTCTATTCTAGCCATCTTAGCAACTGATCCACTTCCCACAACTATTTCGTTCAATGCTAAGAATGAAAAATTTGGAGCCTTTTCTGTAGAAAGATCAACTATAGCAGCCTCTAACATACTACGTTCTTCAATATGTGTATGTTCTATAAAGTCGTCATTTATATTTAAAAGTGCTTCTTTGACGTTTAGTTCGGTCATAAAACCCAAGGTACCCATGTTTACGCCTAGTATAGATGTTTCAGAATTATATACACGATGTGCTGCAGCTAATATTGTTCCGTCTCCGCCTATAACTATCAAAACGTTTACATCACATTTTTTAGGTAAGTTTTCTAAATCACACACGAAATCCAAGGATGCAGATTGAAACTTTTCAGTCAAATCTTTTGCAACCTTTTCAGTACCTTCGATTAAATTGTTATAAACAATTCCAATAGAACTCATATTTACTCCAAATAAATAGTATCACTAATCTCATTTGATTACTATTTATACTAAAAAAGTGCCTTCATTATAGAAATAGAATTATCACTCCAAAACAATTGCCTTTGAAGATGTTAAGTTTATTATATTTTGGTATATTAGAAATATAATTATATAAATTAATCATTCTTAGGTGACAATATGGCTGGAGATGAAATAGAAATTAACATATTTTGTACTAAAAATGAGTGTCGTGCAAAAATAGAAACTGTTTCAGTAAAAAAAGAAAATATGATGCTAACCTCCTCGGAAAAAATATTTTGCCCATCATGCAATGAAGATGTCACAGAATATCGAGAAATTACAGGAAGAAGTGAATCGAGAGATGAAGAACTGAACACTCTCCCTGCAAGTGATTACATGAATTTATAAATATACTGAAATCATAAATCTAGATAATGGTAACATGGAAAAATCCTTAAATCGTTCAATGATAATTGTGAACAAAATTTCTGAAACTTTTAGTTGTGATAATTGTGCTACACGCCTAAGATTTGGAGATACTGAATGCCCTCATTGTGGTAAGGATATGTGGCAATTACTTGAAATGTGGGCAGAAGAACTACTGGAACGTTTAAACATTGCAGATAGCTAAGAAAATGCTGCCCGACCTGGATTCGAACCAGGGATTTCAACTCCAAAGGTTGACGTGCTACCGCTACACTATCGGGCAATAAACAGAGTATCTACCATACTATAAAACCATGTAGATATTCAACAATTCATAGAAAAGAGGCAATAATGGAATATGGAATTGGACTAGATACTAGCTTAGGTATTAGTTATGACCAAGACCTAGAAATGAGTAAATATGCTTCAGAATATGGGTATACTAGCATTTGGACACCTGAACATCGAGTATATGATAGTTTTGTTTTATGTTTGGAAAGATGGAATGCCACAAGAGAGCATACAGATGCTGGTTTAAGTACAGGAATCGGGGTTTCACCAGTAAACTTACGAAGTCCATTTGCCTTGGCAATGACTGCCTCTACTATTTCAAAACGAACAAATGGTAAATTTATTCTTGGAATTGGCTCAGGTGGAGTCTACAGAGAAGCTACAAGAAATTCTTTAGGATTTAGTAAAGTTTCCGTATTGAGTTTAATGACAGATTATCTTTCTATAATTAAACCATTAGTACACAATCAAACAGTTAACTATACAGGTGATACTGTAAGCCTACACAATGCAAATTTAGGTACTGGAAATGAATATCCTACACCAATATATCTTGCTGCATTAGGGCCTAAAATGCTCGGTGTTGGGGCAAAATTAGCAGATGGAATCGCATTAAATTGGTGTTCTACAGAACAAATTGCTTGGAGCAGAGAGATAATTAAAACAGAAGCAGAAAAAAATAACAGAAATCCTGATGAAATAAAAGTTGTTCAATATATACGTATGTGTATTGATAATGATGTAAATCTTGCAAGAAAAGCTTTCATTCAATCTATGTTAGGGTATGCTCTTGGGAGTCCAAATGCGAGCCCTTCAGAAAAAAGAATGGGATACAGAGGACATTTTGAACGTATGGGATTTGCTGAAGAATTGAATAAATTAGATATAATGAGATCAGAAGGAGCAAGTCAAGATAAACTTATAGATAGTTTCCCTGAAGATTTGGCTCTCAAAGTTGGATATTTTGGAACTCCAGATGGTGCAAAAGATCATTTTATGAAACTTTCTGAAGGGTTAGATACCGCCATAGTAAGAGTAGTTGCAGCAAGACCAATAATCGATTCGACAAAACTTGTGATTGATACATGCAAACCTTAATCTAAGGATAATATAATTTCAGCTGTTTCTAAACCAGATTTTATAGCATCATTAACAGACGCACCATATAAATAATCACCGCAAAAATACACACCATTCTCTCCTTGTGGTATGTTTCTCATTCTATTAAATTCTGATGGAGTATGCTTGGGTAGTGCATTTGGAATTTCATATAATTTTATAAAATCAAAATCAACTTCAGGAAACCAAGATTGTAGTTCTAGTTTTATAGAATCTACAATTTCATCGTGCGTAATATCAGGTATAATTTTATTTACGTTTACAGATATCAGATTTTGGGAAGAGTACGAATGATTCACATTGGTCAAACAACATATGGTATTTATAAAACCCTCTCCAGCATTAGTGATAATCATCGGTTCTTTTATCAGTTGCCTGGATGTAACAAAATACAAACAAGTAGTGCCACAGTATAGTGGAGCTTTAAATGATTGAGTAAGATTTGAAGCAGTAGTAGCGTCTGTTGCAATTACAATTGATTTAGAAGACGTTGAGGTACCGTCAGCAAATGTAACCACATGATTGTCTATAGCTGTCACTTCTGTACTAAAACAAAATTGATCTTTTGGCAATTGGTTATATATACTTTTTGGAAAGTCCACAATACCATTTTCTGGTAAACATATATTATCTGACGACATTGCTTTATATACCGTTTCAAAAGTACTTTTTACAGTAGATAAGTCTTTATCTAATAAAACAGAACCAAAAAAAGGAACAAAGAAATTATTAATCATTTCTTCACTAAAACCATTGTTTTTCAAATAATTATATGTAGAAATATTGTTCGTTAAATTACCCGACGGTTTTAACAACAAACTTATACGAAGTTTTAGTATTTTTAATTTATCTAGTAATGAACCAATAGGGGTAAATACGGATTTAAAACCTTCAATAATATTTCTAAATGGATCTACGACCTTATAAAAACGATTATTCAGGCGAATTAGCGCTCCTGGTAGAAAAGAATGTAAAGAAAGCTGATCAACATCTGATACATCATCATATAAAGGATATCCTTTGATAAAAACTTGAAACCCTCTATCAAGTTTGTGTTCACCTACAAAATCCGTGGACATACGTCCACCAACTTCAGGTTGTGATTCATAAAGAACAAATTTTTTATTATTGTCATTTAAAATTTTGGCACAGGACAATCCTGAAACACCTGAACCTATGATGATAATATCGTGGTCAAACATAGTATTACATTAACGATATTTACTTATATGTAAAAATATTAGTTTTCTGATTTTTCTTGTTCTGTTGTTGGTGTGGGTTCAGCAACAGGAGTAGGAGCAGGAGTCGAAGTTTGTTCAGCTACAGGTTTAGAATCATCTTTTTTACCACCAAAAGGTAAAGAAAAACGCGATTTCTTTGGACTGCTAGCAGCTAGTAAATCAAGAGTTTCTGCTTCAATTTCTGGAGTCTTTTTATAAGCCAAAAATATCATCACTCCAGCCAAAACTATTCCAAGAAGTACGACTAAATTACTCATGACATAAATATTAAAACTAGCGACAAGAACAGCAACTCTACCTAAACCTTCTGTTCCTTCAGCTGGAGAAACAATAGAGATACCCTTCCCAATTTCTTCTCCCGAATCACTAATTTGACTAGTTTCGGTAGAAGTAGCTTCGAATGAAACTGCTGAACCGAATATTAAACTGCCGAAAAACATTATATTCCCAATTAATAACGCTCCAGCAAAAATTGAAATTCCTAATCTCCATCCTTCAGATATTGCTGAACGTTTCCGTTCTTCAACAACTTGTTCCTCTTTGACAACCTCTTGATTTAGTTGTTCTGCAAGTCGTTGTTCTGCAGCTTTAGATTGCTCAGAAGCCAATTTTACTCGTTCTTCACTAATAGCCCGAAGGTCTTCGAGTTGTTGTTTTAAACGATTAATTTCAACATCTTTTCTAGCTGAAGTTGCGCTTTGGACTCTCCAAGCTGCTGCAGCTAAAGCACCTACAACACCAATAGCACCTGGAACAAACATGAAACCTAATAAATTTCCAGCGTCCATATTAACCTTCCTATGATTTTTTATATTTAAATACTCTTTTAATAAATTTAAAACAATTGTTCAATTAAAATACCATTTTGTTATAAAACTAGCTAGATGGGAAATATGAATTTAAAATCATGATGTGTGATATTAGACGCCATCTACGAAAACAAGATCAGAATCCGCATACATATTTCTAATTTTTTTCCAAGGAGCATATTCATCTCCTTCGTAAAAATTCATAGCATCTTTTCTTGTAGGAAATTCAATTATTACCATTCTTGTTGGTGCCCAATCCCCTTCATTTAAAGTGAGTTCTCCACCTCGAACCAAATATTTACCTCCATGTTTTGCAGCAATTTTTGGAACTTCGACAAGGTATTCTTTGTATTTATCAGGCTCGCGCACACGAACATCTCCTACTAAATAAGTTGCCATGATTTACCTCTTTCTCTTTATTTAATTACTAATAAGTTGTTACAATAATATTGTAAGTAAAATTATTATCAATTTTTAATATTTAAACAACAATATAATGGTACAGACATGATGGAAAGTATTACAGTAGCAATAACTGGTTTAACGGAAAGTATTATAGTTACTGCAATAACTGGGTTATCAGTTGTAACTCTAACATGGATAATTAGTATTTATCTCAAAGATTCATCTATTGTTGATATCGTATGGGGACTAGGTTTTATAGTTATAGCAATAACGAATTCACTTTACTTTGAAATTAATTCTATTCGACAATTATTAATTCTTATAGTCGTAACTATATGGGGAGCAAGACTCTCAGGGTATTTAGCTATAAGAAATGCTAACAAACCTGAGGATTGGAGATATCAAAAATTTAGACAAAATGCTGGAGATATATATTGGCTTACAAGCTACTTTAAAGTGTTTCTCTTACAAGGCGCCATAATGTGTTTCATTTCTTTACCTATGGTAGTGATATTTGGTGATAATAATCCTTCTTCATTAACTATAATTGATTATCTTGGAGTTTCTATTTTCTTCGTAGGACTACTAACTGAAGGCATAGCTGATGCTCAGATGTATATTTTTAAGAAAAAGCACTCATCATTAACTACTAAAGAAGCTGTTTTGAATACTGGTTTATGGAAATATTCTAGACATCCTAACTATCTTGGAGAAATAGTATTGTGGTTTGGCATTGGAATTATAGGACTCTCTTCTGAATATGGATATCTAAGTTTGATTAGTCCCCTATTACTAACATTCATCATGATAAAAATTTCCGGGGTATCTATGTTAGAATCTGAACTCATTAATACTAAACCTAAATACCACGAATATATATCCAAAACCCCGAGTTTATTCCCTAATTTATTCAAAAGAAATAAATAGTCAATAAATATTAGAATTTGGCATATTTATATAATAGCTATATAATAACCTAAATTTACGATCTAAATTGGATAATCTATGTACAAGATAGAGCCATTTCAATTCTCATTTGAAAATTGCAGGATATGTGGGCATCCTCCACGAGGTAAACGTTTTTGTTACTGGTGTGGAGCTTCATTAGACATCGATGATAAAGAGCCTTACGACAAACGATCCCTTGAAGAACAACATGGTGGACTAAGTTGTAGTGTTGTTCATGGTCGTGGCAAACGCAAGCAAAGTCATGAAGAATGGATAAACGAAGGTAGAGACTGGGAAATTCCTACACTCTGCCTCAATTGCGATAATGTTATTAGATTCCCTCTTACTTTAAAGAGATATTGCAGTAGTTGTGGTATTAATTTATCGCACTCTTCATCATCGTATTCTGAGAATATTAAACCCAACCAAAAAGGTAACATACATACCCTACCAGTAAGATATTAATTTATAGCTCTAGCAGCCAATATCCCAATTAAACCAGCTAGTAGCCCAAAAAAAATATTCCCTGTGATATTCATTAATCCTATTAAATATTGCCCACGAATAAATAGTTGGTCAGTAGCAACTGCTATTGTTGAAAAAGTGGTAAATGATGCTAAGAACCCAACAATAAAAAATGTTTGAAAAAACTTAGATTCAACATTTAACTCTAATGTTGTTATACAAAACCCAGCAACCAAGGCTCCTAAAATATTAACAACAAAAATTGATACTTGGTTGTTATATCCCAAGGATTCTATATATGTCGCTAATAAATAACGAGAGATTGCTCCTAAAGCTCCACCTAAACCTACTTGAAATATAACTATCACATGGTCATCCTTTTTATATATTTTCTCTATTGTACTATAAAGGTCATTATCATAACTCATATCAATATTGCGTAGTAATTGAAAATCTTATAGACTTTATCCTGAATAGGAAATGGCAACATGACAAGCGCAATTAAAATTGAAAATCTTACTAAATATTATGGTAAATTCAAAGCCTTATCTTCATTAAATCTTGAAGTTGATACAAATACAATATATGCATTTATTGGCCCAAATGGAGCCGGAAAAACGACAACTATTCGTACACTGCTTGGCATGCTCAACCCCACTGAAGGCACAGTAAGTGTATTGGGTCAGCATCCCACACAAAAAAATACTGGTATGTTTAACAAAATAGGATATCTACCTGGTGAATTATCAATGTATGATAAATTAACTGGGAATGAATTACTAAAATTTTTTGGTAATTTAAAAAATATAACTGATTGGAAGTATGTCAATGAATTAGTCGAAAGATTAAATTGTGAACCGACAAAAAAAATAAAAACTTTATCTAAGGGCAATAAGCAAAAATTCGGATTAGTTCTAGCTTTTATGCATAAACCTGAATTATTAATTCTCGATGAACCAACGAGTGGTTTAGATCCATTTTTGCAACAAACTACAATTGAGTTGGTCCAAGAATCAAAAAATACTGGAGCAACAGTTTTTCTTTCATCTCATATTTTTTCAGAAATTGATAAAGTTGCTGAAACTGTAGGATTTATAAAAGAGGGTGAGTTAATTGTTGAAGAAGAACTAGAAGTATTAAAATCAAATGCTGTTAAAACTATTGAAATTGAATTTAAGGATGCTCCTCCAGCTACCCTCTTCGATAGTATGGGAAATGTACAAAAAGTTGAAGCAGAAAATAACTCAATAAAATTAAATGTTACTGGATCACTTGATTCAGTAATCAAAGAAATAAGTAACTATGAAGTTCTTAATATAATTAGTGAAGAACCATCATTAGAAGATCTATTTATGAATTACTACGAGAGTAAGTAAGAATGTTATCTAGAATATTAACTAAAGCAATATATGATCAAAAGCGGTCCTTAATTTATTGGAATCTAGGTACTGTGCTTTTGGTTTTTCTTGTCATGACAATGTATCCAGCTGTGCAAGAAGCTGGTGAAGGTTTTAATGACCTGATGGATGCACTTCCTGAAGAAATGAAGGCTCTTTTTTATGGGGGTTCCTCTGACGTTGGTATTTCCACCCCAGCTGGATGGTTAAATATCGAAGTATATGGATTAATGCTTCCATTCATACTAATTATTTATGGAATTATAAATGCAGTTAATTCAATTGCTGGTGAAGAAAGTAATGGAACTTTAGAATTGCTAGTAACAACACCAATTTCTCGAGTACAAATAGCTATTGAGAAATTCCTTGCAATTCTTTTAGGAATGATAGTGATTTCATCACTCTATACACTTACCGTTATTTTATTTAAAAATTCATTTGAGATGAATAGTCTACAATCATCTGTAATTATCAGTGCAGGATTTGAAGTTTTTACATTAGCTATCGGATATACGGCAATTAGTTTTGCTATAGGTGCAATTACAGGTAATAAAGGTCTAACTTTAGGCTTAAGTTTTCTTATAACAATAGTATCGTATCTATGGAACGGATTTCATAAATTTTTACCTGATGTATTAGAATCAACTAATAATCTTTCTTTATTTAAATACTATTCTTCTATCGATACCAGTAATACAAGTATAGATATAACAGAACTTCTAGTTGTTAGCGGGTTATCATTAATTGTAGTATCTATTTCAATAGCAATATTTAAAAACCGCGACCTTACTACCTAAAACATTATTGGAAACAACTATGCAAGATAACCCAAAATCTATTTTCGTCGATATAAATGAAAACCTCACCTACTGCGCATACGAATGGGAAGGTGAAGGACCTCCAGTCTTATTTTGCCATGCAACAGGATTCCACGGCAGAATTTGGGATAATGTTATTAGAAAACTAAACAACAAACACGTTATATCTTTAGATCTTAGAGGACACGGCTTTAGTACAAAGTCCCCACCCCCCTACCCTTGGGAATCTTTTGCCCCTGATATTATTTCATTAATCGAAAAAATGGACCTAAAAGATGTTATTGGAGTTGGACACTCAATGGGTGGGTATATTATCACAAGGGTAGCAGGATTAATCCCAGATCGTTTTGGCGGATTAGTTTTGTGCGACCCAAGCTTATTTAATCGACAAAGATATGAAGAAACGTCGCAAAGACCCAAAATGCCCGGAAGTCATCCTTCGGCAAAAAGAAGAAATAGCTGGGATTCGCCTCAACAAATGGTTGACCGTTTAAGAACGCATTTTAATTTTGCAAATTGGGAAGAAGAAGCATTGCAAGATTATTGTAACCATGGACTTGTAAAAGATGAAGGAGAAGAAACCTATCATCTAACTTGTCCTCCCCAAATAGAAGCTAGCATGTATGGTGCTTATATTAGTCCTTCAGTATTAGATAATATTGCAAAAATCAAATGCCCAGTAAAAATATTACGTTCAAGAGAAAAAGGTACTACACCTAATCCTACAGGTGAACCTTTCAGAGACTCGGTAACATGGCCAGAAATATGGAAAGAGTTTCCAAATGCAACAGACTTTCAATATGATCATTGTAGCCACTTTCTTCCCCAGGAAGACTCACAAATAGTTGCAGATCAAATTAACATAGTTTCAGATTTAAGATGCTAGGCCTATTTATCAAATTAAATTAAATATATTTTGGCATTACTTCATTGATGAACAATTCAATACTTTGTTGAGCTTCTTCATTCGAAATGGAACCCCATTGAAAAGAGCAAACAAAGTAATTAGCACCACTTTGAATATACTCATCCATATACTCCATCATAGAAGCAGGAGATCCTGCCATTGCAACTCCTCCTAAACGTCCAGGATTTTGTACTTTTTTACCATCATCAAATTTTTCAAGTTCAGCTGAAATATCTTTTCTCAATTCGCGATCAGGTGCATTTTGTGGTCTTTCTCCAACAAAACCAAATTGATTGGGATTACTTGATTTAAACTGATCTAGATTTCGTTTTTCAGCTTCCATTCTTCTGGGAGCTTCTAAATTCCAGCGATATTGTTCCCAAGCAGGCTGTGCAATTTTTATTGCCTCTTTATCAGTTTCAGCAAGAGTCATATGAACAACTAATCCTATTTTAGGATCTTCTCCTTGCAAAGTTTTTGTTCCTTTACCTTGATATTCTTCCCATTTCTCTTTATATTTTTCGGCTTCTTTATGAATACTATCCAATGAACCAACTACCATAGTATTCATTCCCTCCATTGCTGCAGTTTCTGCATTTCTCATATACCATAATGGAGGATAAGGTTTTTGTAATGAATGCATTCGCATAGGTAATTCATCAAACTCATAAAAATCACCTTGAAAATTGAGATATTCGTTTGTTAATCCTCGCCTCATAATTTCTAAAGTTTCAAGATATCTTTGATAATTACTTTCAGAGTCGGCTTCTTGTCCCCAGAAAAAAGCTTCCATGACACCACCACGTCCGACACCAATTTCCATTCTACCTTTCGAAAGTGTATCTAACATGCTAATTTCTTCTATTAGCCTTAGTGGATGATGAAGTGGTAATACATACACACATGGTGCGAGTTTTATATTATTAGTTACCTGAGAGGCTGCAGATAAAAAAACATTTTGAGACGGAGCTAAACTATGAACTGCAGGAGTATGATGTTCCGCCAAATGATAACAATAAAAACCAGCTTTATCCAATTGTTGTATTTGCTCTAATCTTGAATCATATACATCCTCTAAAGGCGCACCTTTAACTGGCTCTATATGATCAAAAACACCGAATTGCAATCCCATGAAAACTCCTTATAAAACTTTAAATAGTAGTTGATGCTGACGTAAAATATTTTCAGCAAAATCATTTTCTACATCTCTAAGAACTGAATGTGTGTGATTTGCATCATTTTGACGATTATCATATTCAATAAACAAATTACCACAATGAATTCTATAGTAATGTTGTTGACCTAATTTATTACCACCTGCCCATACAAAATACATATCGTCCAATCCTTTTGATTGAATATTATCTATTTTTTCTTGGTATATATCCTGTGGAAAAACAGAATGATATTCATCTAGTAGGGATAATAATATTTCTTTTTGGACCCCACTCATTTCTTTTCCTGATATCCCTTCTTCTTGCATGAGTACAGCTTTTGTGGAATTGTAAGTCAAAATATCAAATGGTGGTTCATCAGCAATTTTAGCAATTGTCTGTTGATCATTATCCAAACTATTAAATAATTCTAATCCTAAATCTTCTCTCTTTTTAAGAATTCTTAATCCTTTTGAATCTCCTTCTTTAACTTCTGCAGGATTAGCTCCAAGAAAAAAAGGAGTGGTGGAAATTACTGTATCTCCCCATATACTAAAATGGAATGAAATATGATGACCTTCTACTCGCCATCCCCAAGGTTCATCATTAGTTAGCGGGTCACCAAAAATTGTAAAATAATATAATTCACAATCTCTAACAAAAGAAATAATTCCTTTCGATTTTTCAATAGGACCTAAAATTGCTTCATGATCAATTATTTGTTGCATATATTCATATGCTATTGGGGAAAGTGATGCTTGTGCCAAATTCATGGCTGCTTTTCGTTGGGTTATATCCATATCTCTTAAAGCCAAACCATGTCGGTTCATAGGTGGATAATACCAAAATTGCCTTTCACCATCCATATATTCAAAAGTAGACTTACTTTTTTGCTCTGAAGACAAGGTAGCTAAATAAGAAACAGCTGCCTCTCTCATGGCTTTTGTAGTATTCATATGCTTATGTTCATCCACCATTTGTTTGTATGTATTTGTCATAAAACCCTCCCTACTCTTAACAAGTATCAACTATAGTATACAAAAATTTTATACTTTAAAAATTCAATAAACGTTATCTGTAAAGTTTTTTTCTATTAAACTGATAATTACATGAATTAACGTATTAACTCTTAAAACTTTATTAGCTAGAATAATCAGGTTGTAATATACAAATTATATACCTCTATGAATAATAATAATTCGAATGATTTAAAGCCTTGGGCTGTTTTCAAACACCGTGACTACACATTTCTATGGTCTGGTTTAGCATTTCAATCTATAACTATGGTTTTACGCCTTCTGATCAGTGGGCAGTGGATATATGATCAAACTGGGTCAATTGCAAAAGTTGGAGCACTTGGTGCTATACAGTTAATTCAACTCCCGTTAGCTTTATACGGCGGAACTCTTGCTGATAGAGTTAATAGAAAAAAGCTTATGGTAATGACACAAAGTGTAGTGTTTATTTCTCTAGCAATTTTAGCTTATCTAGCCTATTCAGAAAAATTAGAAGTTTGGCATATATGGGCTGTAACTTTTGCCTGCACTATAGTTCAGATGTTAGGGAATGCTGCTAGGCCTGCTATGCTACCACGAGTAATTCCTAGAGAATTATTACCTCATGGAGTCACGGTCCAAGTTTCAACAAGACAAATTGCTATGGTTATTGCACCACTATTATTCGGAATAGTTTACGAAACATATGGTGCATCTGGTGCTTTTTTTATTGCTTCAACAACTGCCTTTTGTAGTATTTTATCTCCTGCTTTGATAAAAGCTTCAGGAGAACCGAATGTTGAGGAAAATCGCAAAGGAACCATCTCTTCTCTCGTAGAAGGATTAGGGTTTGTAAAACGACACAGATTATTACCTGGGCTATATCTTCTAGATATAGGAGTCGTAATATTTTCATTTTACAGAGAACTATTTCCTGTATTTGCCGATAAACTATATGGGATGGGGGCTGAAGGAACTGCAATGCTTGCATCAGCAGACTCAATAGGAGGAATAATAGGCACGTTAATCGTATTCTATATGAATAAATGGCCTCGAAAAGGATTTATCGTTCTTGTCGGAACGTTAATGTATGCAATTCTCCTCATCTTATTTGGAATCAACCCCATATTTATAGTAGGTTTAATTATTATTGCCCTATTGGGATTATTGGACTCAATTAGTATGGTTATGAGACAAACACTTGTTCAATTGACTACACCAGACCAACTATTAGGTCGAGCTAGTAGTGTACATTCTTTTGCTGCAATGGGAGCAAACCATCTGGGTACGGTACAAGTCACTTTAGTATCTTCAATAATTGGAGCAAGTTATACTATGGTTATGGGTGGATTTATATCTATTTTTGTTGTTGCAGGTATATGGTATTTTATGCCTAATATTGGAAAGTATAGATATGATCCTGAAAATCCTTTAGAAAAATAAATATTTATGATTGGAAGTAAAAAATGATTTCTCTAGGAACGCCACATAGTAACTCTGCAACAAAATTAATGTTACTAGGTTCTGGAGAACTTGGTAAAGAAGTAGCTATTGAGGCTCAAAGATTCGGAATAGAAGTTATAGCTGTAGATCGTTATGCAAATGCACCAGCAATGCAAATTGCTCACAAGAATCATGTTCTATCAATGACTGATCCAAATGCACTTGAATCAATTATCAGAAAAGAAAATCCAGATTTTATCGTACCTGAAGTTGAAGCAATTGCCACTGATGTTTTACTAAGACTTGAATCAGAAGGTTATAATATCATTCCAACAGCAAAAGCGACTTTCCTAACGATGAATCGTGAAGGAATTAGAGATCTAGCATCGAAAGAACTAGGAATACCTACAAGCAAATACTATTTTGCATCCTCTCCAGAAGAACTTAAAAATGCTACAAATAAATTAGGATTTCCTTGTGTAATTAAACCTATCATGAGCTCATCAGGTAAAGGTCAAAAAATCTTACATTCTGAAAAAGAAATTCTCGAATCTTGGGATTATGCTATTAGTAATTCCCGCGGAAAATCACAAAAAGTCATTGTTGAAGAATTTGTAGATTTTGATTATGAAATAACTTTATTAACTGTACAACATAGTAAAGGAACATCCTTTTGCCCTCCTATAGGCCATGTACAAATAGATGGAGATTATAGAGAATCATGGCAACCTCATCCTATGTCTAAAAAAGCTTTGAATCAAGCACAAGGTATTGCTAAAAATATTACTAACGCCCTTGGAGGGAAAGGGTTATTTGGCGTCGAATTTTTTATCAAAAATGACTCAGTGATATTTAGTGAATTATCACCAAGACCACATGATACGGGATTAGTTACTCTTATATCACAAGACCTATCTGAATTTGCCTTACATGTAAGAGCAATATTAGGATTTCCAATTCATAAAATACATCAAATGGGTCCTTCTGCTTCTTGTGCAATTCTATCAGAAGGGAAATCACAAAATATCCAATATCAAGGAATTGAAGATGCTTTATCTGTGCCTAATACTAGTCTAAGACTTTTTGGTAAACCAAATATAGATGGTCATAGAAGGCTTGGAGTAGGATTAGCAATTGGAGAAAATATCGAAGATGCAAGAGAAAAAGCACGACTAGTTGCATCTAAAATAAATATCATAATGTAAATTTTGTAATATTAAATTCAGTAGTGTAAAATTCATGTATCTGAATGAGGGTAAATATGAGTAAAACTAGTAATAAAAAATCCGATAATATTAACGCAAATAACCTATTGGCAAATTCTCCCTACCACAGCCAAAAAAGACTCTCAATGGTGGCTGAAAATTACCTTCTCTCTATTTATTATTTACAAGAAAATAATGAAAATAAAATTTCATTGACTGAGCTTGCTGAATATCTAAAAAATGCACCTGTATCAGAAAACCTTGGCTCTTCATTGCCATCAGTAAGTGCCATGATCAAGCGTCTAATTAAAGAAGGGTTACTTACCTCTAATGCAAAAGACTTAGAATTATCAGCTGCAGGAAAACAATCTGCTGAATTTATCGTGCGAAGACATAGGTTAGCAGAAAGATTAGTTGTAGATGTTTTAGGGATGGATTTAGAATATGCCTATGAGGAAGCTCATTTATTAGAACATGCAATTTCACCAAAAGTCGAAAAACGATTAATAGAATTACTTAACCATCCCACTACCGGAGCATTTGGACAAAAAATACCTGGTAGTAATAAACACGAACCGACACTAACATTACGACTTATAAATACACAAATTGGTAGTGAATACAGTATTTTATCAATCCCCCCTGAGGATAATGATCTTCTGGTATATCTAGTTCGTAATGGCCTAGTTCCTAACGCAAAAGTTAAAATTATTGATATATCCAAAACTCGAGGAGTTACAACAATCCATTGTAACGATCAAGATATTACTTTCAGCAACAATGTTGCTAATACCATTTTCGTCAGCTCGATAATTTAATTATTTTTCCCTATTTAGTGTTGACATATTCATTTATTAGTATATACTAATTTCTAGCTTTGTTAGTAAATTAGTACGTACTAATATTTTTTACTAACCCTTACTAAATAAAATATTAAAGGGGAAAAATGGAAATTTTTAAAAGTATATTTCGACTAGGTCTTCTTGGTGGATTACTTGCAGTAGTTGCATGTAGTGCTGAACCAGAAGAAGTAATTGTCGAAAAGGAAGTTATTAAGGAAGTTGAAGTTATTAAAGAAGTCGAGAAAGACCCTGGCAACCTTGTAATATATTCAGGAAGAAAAGAATCTTTAGTTGGTCCAATAATTGAACAATTTGAAGATTCAACTGGTATAAATGTAGAAGTTAAATACGGATCCTCTGCACCTATGGCAGCATTATTAATGGAAGAAGGGGATAAAACTCCTGCTGACATATTTTATGCTCAAGATCCTGGTGCTATCGGTTCAGTTGAAAACATGCTTCAACCTTTACACGATCACATTTTATTGAAAGAAGTAACTGATGACGATGGTAAAAAATCCATGGTTGATGTAGTTCCTGCTTGGGCAAAATCACCACAAGGTCTCTGGACTGGTATTACCGGTCGTGCAAGAGTAGTTGTATATAATACAGCAACTGTCAGTGAATCAGACTTGCCAGCTACAATGCAAGGATTTTGTGATTCCAAATGGAACGGTAGAATCGGTTGGGCTCCAAGTAACTCTTCATTCCAAACTATGATTACAGCTATGAGAGCTGAATGGGGTGATGCTGCAACTAAAGCTTGGATTGAATGTATCCGAGATAATGGTGCAAAAGTATATCCAAAAAACACACCTCAAGTTGAAGCTGCCGATAAAGGCGAAATTGATGTAGGGTTTGTTAACCAGTACTACCTCTATAAATTTACTCTAGACAAAGCTGCAGGTGATGCATTAAAAGCTAGAAACTACCACCCAACAGGTGGAGGACCAGGTTCTATGGTCATGGTTTCGGCTGCTGGAATACTAAAGTCAGCTGCAAATGAAGAAAATGCAGAAAAGTTCATTGAGTTTATGACTTCTAAAGTTGCTCAAAGCTACTTTGCAAATTCAACTAGAGAATATCCTTTAGTTAGTGGTGTTAAGAAACACCCAATGATCACACCTTTTGACGATATTAATAAACCTTCAATATCCCTTGCTTCATTAAGTGATATTGAAGGCAGTGCTCAGATGCTTAAAGACGCAGGAGTCTTAGAATAATTATCGTAAGGAAAATAAAAAAATCAGGGGCACGAATTCAATTCATGCCTCTGATAATAATTTAATAATGTGCAATGTTGAGCCTGTTGAGAAAAATTTTATCCGTTCAAGCAAAATAGATAAGCAAAAGTGATTTGCACCCACATGATTCCCGACACATTATAACTAGAAAACACCAATTCAATATATGTTTAAATCATCTCAATCAATATTGCAAATT
>JAKUQA010000019.1 GCA_022450525.1 Dehalococcoidia bacterium
AGATGGTCAAAGCGGCTACAACATATATGTTATGGATATAGATGGTTCAAATATAACTCGCCTCACTACGAATAATGCTACAGATGATCAACATCCCTCGTGGTCACCTGATGGTAGTAAAATAGTTTTTTCTTCTGACATAGATGGTCAAAGCGGCTACAACATATATGTTATGGATATAGATGGTTCAAATATAACTCGCCTCACTACGAATAATGATGCATATGATCAATATCCCTCGTGGTCACCCGATGGAACAAAAATTGCATTTTATAGTGGAGATAGTATCTTTAGTTCTCAAATCTATACAATGAATTCAGATGGTACAAATCAAACTAGAGTCCCATAATCAGCAACATGATCTGAATGATTATGAGTTATGAATACTTTTTCATAAGAAGTAAATCAAAGTGGTATCTTTGTTAGATCTGTTCCTACAATAATTGACCCTTTAAAGTTTTTCCCTACACCAGCTAACCAAATTTCTTCTTTGTCCAATACTGGAGACCCTGTGGGCACAAAATGATTGAGAACCAAAGTTTTTACCTCTGCTTTCCTAGCAACCTCACCTACTTCTGCCATCGAGGTATGTCCTTCAACTATATGGTTCCTAAATGCTTCATTACCAGGGTAGGTACTTTTGACAATTGCATCTACCCCTTCGAGATTTATGACTTCATGTACAAGTATGTCTGCTTGTGAAGAAAAATTTATTAGTTCTTCGCTTTTTGAGGTGTCTCCTGAAAAGACTATTACCTTATTGTCAATTTCAAAACGATATGCGAAAGAAGGATCAGCCTCTCCATGAGGCACTTTTAAACAATCCACCTTTACATTTGAGTCTTGATAAACTGTAGTATTGTCTCTAATTTCAGACACATTCAGCATAGATCTGAAATCAGGTCTACCTTCATGTTGAATTCTCAGATTAATATCCCAATCCATATAGTCTATGTATGCATTAGTCATTTTTTTGAGTGGCGGAGGTCCAAAACAATTTATAGGTCCTTTATGGCCACTCTGCCAGGTTCGTAAGAGTAGAGTCCCATAATCAGCAACATGATCTGAATGATTATGTGTTATGAATACTGATTTTATTGCATTAGTGTCTATTCCAGCTTTTGCCAGCTGAACAGTTACACCATTTCCTGCATCAACAATGTAGACAATACCGTCTACAATTATCGCACTAGCAGGCTGAGAACGGGCTGCCCATATTCTAGGACCACCTCCTGTACCAAGTAAGACTAATTCAGCGTATTTTGCTTGTGACATCTACATCTCCCTTAATTCATAATACTGTGGGATTATAGCATAAGCTTATTCTCAGGTAACACTACTTCGAAAGAGAGCAATAATTATAATTTTAATGAGTATTTTACAGTGTTTCCTATGTCACTAGTTGTTGGAATAATTTCTACTCCTGCAGAAGAAAGAGCCTTAACTTTTTCTGATGCTCTAGCAGATTTTCCCGTTATTATTGCACCAGCATGCCCCATACGTTTACCTCTCGGAGCACTAGCTCCTACAATTAAACCAAAAATGGGTTTGTGAAAATTAGTTTTAATATATTCAGCTGCTTCTTGTTCTTTTGTTCCACCTATTTCCCCAATTAAAACTACAGCATCAGTATCATCATCTTTTTCAAACATTTCTAACATATCAATAAATGATGTTCCAGTAATTGAATCACCACCAATTCCTACACATGTCGATTGACCAATTCCCAAATTACTTAATTGCCCTACTGCTTCATAGGTTAAAGTTCCACTTCTTGATACAACACCTATTCTTCCAGGCAAATGAATACTTCCAGGCATAATTCCAACTTTACAATGGTCATTAGGAGAAATCATTCCAGGACAATTAGGACCAACCAAAATAGATGATGAGTTTTGTAAATAATTATAAATTTTTAAAGAATCTAAAGCTGGTACACCTTCTGTAATGCAAGCAATTACCTCAATTCCTGAATCTATAGACTCCGATATTGCTTCAATTGCAAATGGTGGAGGCACAAATATCAAAGAAGTATTTGCCCCAGTCATACGAACTGCTTCTTCCACAGTATCAAAAATAGGTACGGTCTGGTCAAACTTATTACCACCTTGACCTGGAGTTACTCCTGCTACTAAGTTTGTTCCATAGTTTTTGCACCTTATGGCGTGGAAACTACCTTCCCTACCAGTAATTCCTTGTACAACCAATTTAGTTTTATTATTTACTAAAATACTCATGATTTTAAAAACTCTTTCCTAGCATCATGTAAATCATGAATTAATTTAACCTCTAATGATGAATCTAGTAATATTTGTGCTCCTTCATCAGCATTTGTACCCAGCATTCTTACAATAATTGGTGGTATTGTTGTTTCTTTACTAGCTTGAACAATTCCTCGGGCTGCTACATCACACCGCAGGATACCTCCAAAAAGATTTACGAATATTTTATCAACATCAGTATCTGAACAAATTATTTTCATAGCTTCAGCAACTTTATCTTCATCTGCTCCACCGCCTATGTCTAAAAAGTTAGCGGGTTGTGAACCAGATTCTGAAATTACATCCATTGTGGCCATTGCAAGCCCTGCTCCATTAACTAAGCAGCCAACATTACCATCTAATTTCACATAATTAATATTGCTTTTATCCGCGCGAGTTTCTCTCTCGTCCTCTTGATTAATATCTCTTAAGTGTACTAATTCTGGATGTCTAAATAATGCATCATCATCAATATTTACTTTCGCATCCAACGCAAGAAGTAATCTGTCATTTGTTATTACCAAAGGATTTATCTCAACCATAGAACAATCATTCTCAACAAAAAGGTTGTAAGCGCTCGTTGCTAACCCAGAAAAAGACCGAATAAGGTCACTAGTAATATTTAATTTTTTAGCCAATAGTCTTAATTTATATGGTTGCAATCCTAATATTGGGTCTGCAACAACTGTAAATATTTTATCTGGATTGCTCTCTGCAACTTCTTCAATATTGACCCCACCAAATTCACTAGCAACACAAATTATCGATTTTGTCACAGCATCAATAATTATTGCTAAATAAATCTCACGATGAATATCATAAATCTTTTCTACTAATAGTTTATTGACTGGAACCCCTGATTTACCAGTTTGGGCAGTAATTAAATTAGATCCTAATAAATTAGCTGAAAAAGATTCAATTTCTTTTGAATCAGAAAATAATTTTACGCCGCCAGCCTTTCCTCTTCCACCTGCATGAATTTGTGCTTTAACAACGACGTTATTATTATGGATACTTGAAATTTCAATTGCTTCCTGAGGAGTTGTGGCGACAGAACCTTCTGGAACAGGTATGGAGTAATCTGCAAAGAGTTTTTTTGCTTGAAATTCATGGATATTCATAATTTAACCAATCTTTAATTATTTGGCCACCCAAACATCCACTTTAAATAATTCTCTATGTAATGATATAGATTTTATCTATTTAATGCAATGATTTTATCAATAACTAAGATTGTTATAGTAATAGAAGAATTGTTTAATGTGGTATATTATGATCAGAAATTTAGACTACATTTCTAAACTAATTTTCAAGTAAGGAATGATGAATCAAAATTCTATCTTCCTCTGAACTTTTTATTGCTATGAATCGATTATCATAATGTACAAAATACAACGAGCTTCTATTGACGATATATCACAACTATCACAATTTGCAGGTAAAACATTTAGTGATACTTTCAGACATTACAAACAAGAAGATCTACAAAACCATCTTGAGAAAACCTGTTCAGAAAAATACTTCACGAACCAAATAAACAACTCCAACAATAAAACTATTATTATAAAAGAAGATAATATAATTATTGCATATGCTAAGTACGGGAAACTAGAATTACCAGTTAATAATCCTGTATATCCAGGTAATGAATTGCATAGACTATATGTTGATCCTAACAAAAAACATTCTGGTATTGGAAGCCAACTAATTAAATACGTTTTTGATAAATCGATTGAAGAAAAAAATAAATCGATTTATCTAGGAGTTTATAACGATAATAAAATTGCAATCCAATTTTATCAAAAACATGGCTTTCAAAAAATAGGAGAGTATAATTATTTTGTAGGACCACATATTGATCGAGAACACATCATGCAAAAAATACTATAGGCTCTAATATGCAAAATCCACAATATAGTTACTACCGATGGGTAATTCAGTCCATTTTATTCCTAATACAAATTGGACTTGGTTTAAATTTTATGGCACCTTCTCCCTTATTTCTTTCAATCATGGAAAATTATGACATTAATAAAGGAATAGTTGGTTTATTAATATCTTCTGTGACTTTTGTTATGGCTTTATTTTTATTACCAGGAGGTTTTTTAATTTCCAAAATAGGTTCCAAAAATGCAATGATCTTAAGTGGAAGTTTAATGTCTTCAGGTCTGTTACTTCCGTTTGTAGACTCCTTCATAATAATAATCCTATTAAGAATTTTATTTGGTATTGGGGCTGCTATTTCTATACCAACTACTAGTGCAATTACTATGGAATGGTTCAAACCCAAAGAATTATCAATTATGAATGGAATCAATGAATCAGGTCGAGCTTTGGGTGTTTCATTGGGGGTATTATTAGCGATACCTATCGCTAATGGTGTAGGATGGAATACGACCTTGTTTTTTTATAGCATGATACCTGCTTTTGCTACTCTTTTTTGGACAATCGGTGGTCGTACTTCAAAAACAAAAGTAAATAAAACTTATTTTTCCATGAGTGAAAATTTACCCTTCATTTTTAACCGTAATGTATTATTACTTGCATTAGGAACTATAGGGCCGCTGACACTTTTTGTTGGATATAGTGCATGGTTACCAACGTATTATAATGAATTTAAAGATATGACTTTAGCTGAAGCAGGGTCAATAGTATCAATCATCCCTTTAATCAATGCAATATCAAATCCAATAAGTGGAGTGATTTTGTCTAAATTTAATAGTCGTAAATTATTATTGATATCATCAGGATCAGTTTTACCTTTATTTGCTTTTGGATCAGTATTTGGTGCAAGTGAAATACTTCTAATAATAAGTGTTGCGGGTATTGGAATGTTTATGTCGATATTTATCGTAAGTATCATTACGATACCGATGGAACTTCCAAATGTCGATGCCTCTAAAGTTGGAATAGTTACAGCGGCAATACTCACAACAGGTAATTTTGCCTCAGTGGTATCTCCAATTTTTATAGGAACTTTCACCGATTATACTGGATCATATATTCCTGCTCTGATAATAATAGCTTTAATGCCACTAACTTTAATAATACCTGGATGTTTTTTAAAAATATCTAAATCTCAATGATTTACTATCAACTAGATTTAAAAAATTGACTTATGTGACAATTTCTGTAGTATTGATTCATCCTATTTACAGAATACATAGTATTTATTAAATTAAACTACTGATTACTTAATAGGTCTTTAAATTAAATACGAATAGAGCAATTTGGACTATGAAAAAATCTTTAACAGTATTAGAAGATCTCCAAACTGAAAAAAAATTAATTTTTAATCTAGAGGAATTACATAACTTTTTTATTTCACTTGGATTTAAAATCGGGAAACCTCAAAATAACCCTACCGAGCTTACTTTAGGCTTGCAAAAAGATTTTTTGTTTGGATATGTTATATTTTTTGGATTTGGTCAACAATCTATTGATATTTGGAATGATTGTAGCTATAGAATACCTCCATTAGAGAAAAAAGACGCAAAAGAAATGGTAGCTCAACCAATTGCATCAAAAATATTGTTAGATCAATACAAAAATCTTACTCCTCCAAATGTTGAAACACTTTATAAGGCTATAGATGTTTTATCAAAATTATCCACCCAACAAGAGTGTATTGAAAAGTTGTTATTAGAAGAAATTTATACTGATAACAATGATTTGTATATAAATAACGGAAGTCTAGAATTAGTTTCAAAAGGAAGTTCAAATGGATAGTTTAGATAGAGTACTAGAACCACAAAGTATTGCAGTTGTTGGTTCAAAATCAGTTGACAACCATATGTGGCTTAGAACAATACAGCCTTTTGAAGGTAAAAAATACCATGTAAATGTAGATCGTAATGAATGGGCAAGTGCGAAAGAGTTAGGTTTTGATAGTTTCCCATCAATATTAGATGTCCCAGAAAGCATAGATTTGGTAATAGTATCAGTACCAGCTCAAATTGTACCTAGGATATTGAAAGATTGTGCAACAAAAAAAGTTATTGGTGTTCATTTATACACTGCAGGATTCAGTGAAACAGGAACTGCTGAAGGTATTGAGCTTGAAAAAGAAATCGAACGTATAGCAATAGAAGGAAATTTGAAAATTGTTGGACCAAATTGTATGGGAATATTTAACCCGAAATTAGGTATTGGAGTTAACCTAGGTAGATATCATGGAGAATATGGAAATTTGGCATTTATATCACAAAGTGGCTCACAATCTGTAGCATTTGCACAAGGTAGTGCATTTCATGACCTCAAAGTAAGTAAGTTAGTTAGTATGGGGAATGGCATCATTTTAGATAGTCACGACTATCTAAAATATTTAGCAAATGATGATGATACTAAAGTCATCGGAATGTATCTCGAAGGAATAAGAAGTGGAAAAGATTTTTTCAAACAATTAAAAGAAATTTCAAAAATAAAACCAACAATGATTTGGAAAGTTGGAGAAACTGATGATGCTGAACGAGCCGTTGCTTCACACTCAACTTCAAAAACATCTAACCCTAAAATCTGGGATGATATGTTGATTCAATGTAACGCTATAAAAATAGATAATATGGATGAAATGTTTGAAACAGCAAAACTCTTAGCTAAATTAGATCCCCCCAAGAAATCTGGTTATAACCTTGGGGTTTTAGCCCTTTCTGGGGGACATGCAACTGAAATGGCAAATGTTTTTTCTAAAGCAGGTTTCTCTATTCCTCGGTTGAGTGAAAAATCATATAACAAAATATTAACTAAGTTTAATTTAGTCGGCAGTACTTATACAAATCCTATCGAGGGAAGAACATTAGCTAATGAAGATCATTTAAACAATGTACTAGATGTCCTCAATGAGGATTCTAATGTAGATATAATTGTCCATGAAATACATATATCTAATCGTAACGATAAATTGAGTGTTTATAGGGGTCATACACCAGAAATATTTTGCGAATTTAAAAAACGCGCAAAAAAACCCTATGTAGTTCTTATATCAACAACATATCCTCATCCCTCTCCTGAGGATAGATCCATGGTGTATAAACAATTAACAGATGCTGGGATCCCTGCAGTATTTGGAATGGAAAATACAGCTAATTCTTTAAGAAAATATGTGGAATATTATCAAAGAAAATAATATTTAGCACCCCATTATTCAGATGGAGGAATGGTATTACATTTCGGGATAAAATATCGGCTTTCGAAAACTCAAACTTTAGGCTTCTTTGGGCAGGTAGAGTAACATCAAATATGGCCCGACAAATGCGCGTATTTCTAAGGGCTTGGATTGTTTGGGAAATCAGTAAATCTCCATTTCTATTAGGATTTGTCACATCATCTTTAGCCTGGCCTATGTTATTTATGCCATTTGTTGGTGGATTTCTAGCTGATAAAGTCGATAGAAAAAAGCTATTAAAATATACAGAAGTTTCTTTAACAATACTATGGGCAATTGTTGCATCATTAGTTTATTTTGAAATAATTGAGTGGTGGCACTTTGTGGTCTCTTCTGTAATGAGCGGAATTATTCAATCAATTGGAAGACCAGGACACCAAGCAATACTTGGAAGTATCGTAACAAAAAAACAATTACCAAATGCAGTTGCACTGGATAATATAGCTGAGACATGGCCAAGGGTAGCAGGTCCTGCTTTAGGAGGACTTCTTATAGCGATTATAGGAACAGGTTGGTTGTTTATACTTACGTCTATAGGCCAACTCTTTACTGCAATCACAATATTTTTGCTTAAATGGGACCCAGAAGAACAAAAACTAAAGCAAGATTCAAAAAAAACAAAATATCCTTTCTTCGAAGGATTCAAACATGTTTGGCGTGAAAAAGTATTATTAGGATTGATTGCTATTGGATTTGCCTTCGCCATGGTTGGTAGCGCTGCTATGTTTTTATTACCTATCTTTGCAGACGCAATTTTAGGAGTTGGAGCTTCTGGACTTGGATATATCATGACTGCATCAACTATAGGTACATCTATAGGAGCTCTTATAGTTGTTATGTTAAGTGAATTTAAATACAGAGGATATTTACTATTTTTTGTTGCAATGGCAAATACAATAGTCATACTAGCTTTTTCACGTTCTGAGATATTTATGCTCTCTCTGATACTCGTATTTTTCATGGGAATGTCTCAAATGATGTTTAGGAGTATGAGGATGATTGCAATGCAGATATTAACACCAAATGAATTAAGAGGACGTGTGCTGAGTTTTGAAACCACAGTTCAAGGTACGACATGGATCGGGACATTAATTATGGGTTCCATAGCAGAGTATCTAACACACAATAAAATTTATATAGGTACTATAACCTTAGGCGGGAATGCAATGAATGGAGCAGCAGATGCTGTACTAATCGGAGGTATTTTATACGGCGCCATTAGTATAATCTTCTTTGGTATTTTTGGATCTATGAGACGATTCCGGTAGCTTATTATTTTAAAAACACAATGAACCGTTTATTTCTTTTTGGGAGCATTAGTAAATAATATTAGTATACCTGATATTATATAAAGCATAATGAAAACCGAAAAAATCATATCATATGAACCAAGTTCATCATAAAAATAACCAGCTAATACAGGTCCAGCTGACAACGATATGATATTAAACGGTGTTGTAAGTCCTCTAATCGCTCCCAGATGTGTTCTCCCATAATAGTCAGCCCAGATAATTATTGACATCAAAACAATAGCTCCCCGAAATAATCCGTAAATAATTGCAAAGCAATATAACAATTCTAAAGAATTTCCAATAAGCAAAAAATAAGTGCCTAATGCACTACCGGTCATCACAATAAATGATAAATATCTTACAGAAATCTTTTCTAAAATAAATCCAAAGAGAACTCTTGCGAAACCAGCAAAAATAGCCCATAAAGATATAATTAAAGCAGCTTGTGTGGAAGAGAAACCTTTATGGACAATATGATTGATTTGATGAGATAGAATTGCCATAACAGAAATATTACTTAATCCAAAGGCCAGAATAATAATCCAGAACTGATATGTTTTAATTGCCTCTTTCGCAGTCCATACTTCTTTATTAGAATTTATATCACTATTTTTTAATTCATTTTCAACATTGGCTTCATTATCAGGTAATAATCCATAATCTTCTGGCTGTCTTTTCATTAAAAATGATACTGGTGTCATAATAATTAAATGTAATACTCCTAAAAATACCCAAGCCATTTCCCAAGAATGGCTTGTGATAATAATATTTATAACCGGTATTAATATTATGACTCCAACTGAACTTCCCAGATCAGAGAAACCTAATGCTCTTCCTCGTGACTTTATAAACCATTTTGATATTACAGTCCCAGTAACTAAATTACTTATTCCAGTAATTGCAATTGCGCCAATTACACCGTAAAGCATATAAAAGATCCATACGTTTGTTATGAATCCTAATACGATGGTTGAAAAACCTGTGATAATGGTTGATAGAAAAAAAAGATTTCTAGGTTCAGTTTTATCAACTCTAGGACCAATAATTGGTCCAATAATTGTTCCAGCAATTTGCCTTAAAGCAATGCCTAGAGAGATACTAGCAACAGACCAACCTAATGAAGAAGACATTGGTTCTATAAATAATCCAATTGCTACAAGCCCTGTCACTGAATACATTGCATTGGATAAAAAAGATCCAAAAACAACCCACCATCCAAGAAATATAGATTTATTCCCAAATAATAACTTTTTCATTGGAAACTATTGATCTATATAATACGGAAAATTTAAATCGCTAGGTAATTCAATTTCAACAACTACAGGTGCATTCATGTCTAATGCTGCTTCTATTGCTTTAGAACTTTCATCTAAAGAATTAACTTTTATTCCCTTTACACCAAAACTTTCAGCTAATTGAACAAAATCCGGATTATGCAATTCAGTACCTACTGTTCTTCCTTTAAAACGAAGATTTTGATCTTTATTTGATGCTCCATATCGATGATTATTAAAAACAACAGTCACTACATTAATGCCGTATTGTACCGCTGTAGCTAATTCGCCAATACCATACATAAATCCTCCATCACCACATAATGAAATTACTGGTTTAGAAGGATTGCCTACCTTTACACCTAATGATGTAGGAAATGCATATCCTAAGGTACCCATATAAGAAGATGTAATAAAGGTTCTAGGTTCAAACATATCAAGCGCAATACTACTCCATGAACCCATATTCGTGACTCCACTAATTACAAATGTGTCTTTAGGTAGCACATTTCTAATACTTTGAAGTAATTCAACTTGTCTTGGTGCTATATCCAAAAGATGAGATCGATAACCATTTTTGGTTTCTGCTAAATATGACGAATCCCAATTTGAGTTATAATTTTTTGATTTCAATATATCCAAAATTGCCTGGATGCCAGTTTTAGCATCGCTGACTATTCCTACATCAGCATTATACGTTTTACCTATTTCAGTAGGATCTATATTTATATTAATCAATTTCATATTCTCATGGGGTACAGATCCAGTCTCAGGACGATAACTACCTAATCGACTACCTATAACTATCATTACGTCAGATTCTGGGATAATGTTTTTGCTAGGGCCAAATCCATATGACGAAGTTCCCATGTTTAATGCATGCGATTCAGGTATGGCTCCTTTACCTTCAGGAGTAGTAATAACAGGTGCATTCAGGGATTCCGCCAATTCAACTAACACTCCCGAAGAGTCCGATAAATTTGCACCCCCACCAGCCCAAATTACTGGTTTCTTTGATTTCATAATAATATCAATAGCATTAGCAATTTCATTTATATCTGGTTCTAATGGCGTAAAAATTTCTTTTTCCACAAATTCAATATTTTGTTCATTTGCTAATAAGTCAGGTGGGATTTCTATTTCTACAGGTCTTGGTCTACCAGTAGAAACTTCTTGTATTGCTCTATGGATTATTTCAGGTATTGCTTCCGTTTTGTTTACCATGTCGTTCCATTTTACTACTGGTGACATAAACCCTAATTGGTTTTCAATTTCGTGTAGCGCCCCAAAATCTTTTCCTATTGCATTAGAATCAATTTGCCCAGAAATTAAAATTACTGGGGATGATGTTGCATACGCCGTTGACATAGCCGCGCCCGCATTATATGCTCCTGGGCCAGGAACAACTAAAGCTACACCAATTTTACCTGTCGAACGTGCATATCCATCAGCCATATAAACTGTAGTTTGTTCATGGCGACAACTAATTACTTCTATATCTGATTGATTAAAAAAACCATCGTAAATATGCATTATTTGAACACCAGGAACACCAAATACTACATCAATACCTTCATTCATTAAAGCTTTAACGACAGCTTGTCCTCCACTCATAATAGCCATGTTATACTCCTTTGCTGTAAGTAATTATGGAAATTTATCGCACTTAAATAAATCTCTAACCCACTATTTGTTTTCAAAAAATCTCCTCACATTATCTTCATTTAATGCATTAACATCTTTTTCCGAAACACCCAGTTCTAGAAGTCTTGGAAGAACCTTATGTTTTATAAAAAGATACCCATCAGGATTTCTTTCCCAACGTGCAATTTGGTCATTTAAATTGGCATTATGCTTACCTAAATTAAAATCATGTGAAAGCATAATCTTTTCTCCATATCCCAAATCTATGAGTTCTTTAATAATCAAAGTTCTTGTATCCCAATCAGGATTTGTACCAGGAAAATGATCTAATCCTAGCCATGCTCCTTTATCCATTAAGCCCTTAAGATAGTCAATATTTGTTGTATCGTTGCTGTGACCTACACATACTCTATTCAAGTCAACTCCTTCTTCTTCCAAAATTCTTACCTGCTCGTTACCTACGAATGCTGGAGAATATGTATGTGTTAAAACAGGCACCCCAGTTAACAAATGAGCCCTTGCTACTGCACGACTTACAGAATCAAATCGTTGAGTAATACCTTCTCGATCTGTGGATATTTTAATAACCCCGGCTTTAATTCCAGTGCCTTGAATACCTTCAGTTATTTCACGAACGTATAAAGGAGCAATAAGATCAGGATCAGTTCCAACAAATTCCCTTGGAGGCGCAATCCAACTACCAGTTGTTGTAATAATATTGATGTTCGTTTTCTTTGAAATTTCCTCGAGAAGTAAAACGTCTCTTCCTAAATCAAAAGGTGCCATATCTATTACTGTAGTGATTCCTTCATTTTTGCATTTTTCTAAATGACTTGTTGCTGTGTTTATTGTAGTTTCTTTATCAATAAATTCTGGATACACTTCTTTTATGCCAGCCGAGGTACTCAAAATATGTTCGTGAACTAATGTATATCCTAATTCAGAACTATCGATTGTCCCGGTTACTGTGTTTATTGTGGTCATTTCTGCCTCACTTAATCATTTATGCTTGATAAAGTATAAGAGGGATATATATCCTGGCCTGTTAAAGTATCGTTTTTTGTCAGACCAGAATGTACTAATACTGAATCTATTCCAAAATTATTTGCACCTATTATATCGGTTTGTAATTGATCCCCTACCATTACCATATTCATGGTTTTAGTTCTACGAAAAGCCTCTTGGTAAATTTCTTTAAATGGCTTTCCTAATCTTGTAATTTGTAATTTTGACTGACCTGGATACCGAACTTCGACGAATGATTCCAACCACAGAAGTATACTACCTGCACCAATACCGTAATAGTCTGTAGATTTTGGATATAATAAATCAGGATTAAGTAATACCACTGAAACTTTTTCTTTTACATCAAGCATGCTAAATAAATTGTTAACAAGATCTTCAATAGAACTAAAATTATAATTATCTGGAGATGCACCAATAATTAATACATCAAAATCATCATCACTAACTATTCCTCCTGCATCTGCAACATATAAAAAACAATCATCAGTTCCAATAACTCTACATTTCGAACCTTTTAGATTATTCTCTTGAAAGTATGGATATATCAAAGAACCTGCTGTAATTATTTTTTCTTCAGGAATTTCCAGACCAAAGCTTTTATAAAAATTAGAAGAAGTTGGCACAGAACGTGATGCATCATTTGTCAAAATAAAATAAGGTTTATTAGTGTTGTTTAATTTATCGATTAAGTTTATGGCACCAGGTAAAACACCAAATTCATTTAGAAGAACACCGTAAGCATCAAATAATAGAGCTTCGTAATTTTCAATTAAATAAATAATATTTGTATTTGGTATATTAGATACTTTCATTAATAGCCTTATATCATTCTTGGCCTTGAATAAAAGCAGAGTGGAAAGAATCAACTCCCCCTCTTACAGTCCCATCTTCATCTTTCATTATAACTACTGGACTTGCAAAACTAGGAAAACCACTGTCTAATGAGTGGTCTCCAATACTTTGAAATCTATGTCCTCTTGGTTCTAATTTTGATAATACTTCAGCCGGGATTCTAGGATCTGTACTTATTATTTTGGCACTACAGTCTATTCGAGGTGAATCAATAGCCTCTTGAGGACTCATACCATAATCTATACATTTAATAATCAATTGAGTTACACAATTAGTTATTCGACGACCACCTGAGGCTCCAACTGACATTTCGACCCCATTATCTCCTAGCACTAATGCTGGAGTCATATTATTTAAGGGAAATTTACCAGGTTTAATAGAATTCACCCTATCAGGAATAGGATCAAACCACATCATTCCATTATTCATTATTACTCCAGTGTTTTTAGGAACAACTCCTGATCCAAATCCAGACATCAACGTATTAGTCAATGAAACTGCATTACCAAACTTATCTATAACACCTAAATGGGTTGTACCTTTATCTTCAGAAGGAACGCTTGCTGGAAGAACCTCTTTAGGTTTCCTTTTTTCTTCAATCCATGGATTTCCAGGTCGATAATTGATTTCTTTACCATCTGAATATTGTGATATACCGCTCATCTCTTGAAAACGTGTTTTTATGTAGCCATCTGAAACAAGCCCTTCCCAAGGAACATCAACAAAATTTGGATCGGCCAAATACTCAAATCTATCAACATAAGCCATTCGAGCACTTAGTATATAAGCATTTAACATCTCAATAGAATTGTGTTCAATTTTACTTAAATTGAAGTTATTTAATAATTTTAAAGTCATAGCACTCGTCGTACCTGCACATGCATAAGGAGGCACTCGAACAGTTTTACCTCTGTATGCAAATTCTAATCCTTGATCCCAAACAAAAGGAGTATATTGTGCAAAATCTTCCGTTGTCAGAATTCCTCCATTATCTTGTATGCCTTTTACTAAAGCCTCAGCAACATCACCTTCATAAAATCCTTTCGCTCCATACTTGCTAATTTGTTCTAATACATCAGCTAAGTGTGGTTGTTTGAATTTATTCACATCATTTATGTCACTTGTAGGCATAACTCCTGAAGGCATTAATACACGTCGCAATTCATCATATTGAAAAATTAACCCCATAAGTTTTCCAATATCAAATAAAAGATGCCAATGTGGCGTAATTCCTTCTCTCGCTAATTTTATCGAAGGTTCTACTAATTCAGACCAAGGCATAGATCCATACAATTCATGAGCTTTATACAAGCCAGCAACAGCTCCTGGTATAGCTATAGATTTATATCCATGAATATTTTCATCATTTTTAACACTGGCCCATCCAAAACTACCTACTCCTTGTTGACTGATGATTGAATACATGTCAGAGTTTGCACTCAAAGATGCTTGCATTGGAAATCCAATAACACCACCTTTATCACCAACTTGAAAATTAAGATAGCCACCTCCACCTATCCCACTAGATGTTGGTTCTACAACGCCAATAGCAAGACATGAAGCTACAGCAGCATCAATAGCGTTTCCTCCATTATCCAGAACTGCTTTTCCTATTTCGGTTGCATATCGATCTTTTGTCCCAATCATACCTGCAGTTGATATGGCTTCAGATTTTAATAAACTCACATTATTTAGCTTAGTCATATTTCCACCCTTTTTATTTACACCTTCTAATTTATTAATGTATATAAAGTATCAATAAAATAATCGATATCATTTTTTGTTAGTCCGTAATGTGGAACCAGCCTCCATCTTTTATCACTATGATATGGTCCAGCATTTATTCTTTTTTGTTTTAATTTTTCAGAAATCTTAAAAGGGTCATCAACATCTAATTCTAGGTAAACTAAATTGGTTTCAACAGGTTCAACTCGTACTTTTTCTAGCTCTAATAACCTTTTTTCGAGATATTTTGCTAATTGGTGATCATTTCTAATACTAGTTTCATAATTCTTAAGTGCAACTATTCCAGCTGCAGCAATTACACCGGCTTGCTTCATAGATCCACTTAATATTTTTTTCCATTCCTTAACTTCACTGATAAAATCTTGAGAACCAACAACTAACGATCCAACAGGTGCTCCCAAGCCTTTTGAAAGACAAAATAGAACTGAATCAGTTTTTTCGGTTAATTTCTCAGGAGAAATATCCAATGCTATAGATGCATTAAATATTCTTGCCCCATCCAAATGTATGGGAATATTACTTTTTGTCACAACGTTGTGCAAAGTATCCATATCATTAATATTAAGAACTTTACCTCCAGCAAGGTTGTGAGTGTTTTCTACAATCATTACTCTTGGTTTACGATCTGATATTACATGGGTTATAAAACCATTAATTTCTTCAACATCTAACATCCCTCTTCTATCTGTTTTTACTGCTTGGGGTTGTATACCAAGAATTTGTGGTAAGCTTTGTTTTTGTGATTGATCTCTATTAAATTCACGATTGTATGTATGAGAATTGTTTCCAATAATGGCACTATCACTTTCTTTACAATAAGCCAATAATGATATTAAGTTCCCCATAGAGCCACTAGAAACAAATGTTGCTGATTCTTTTTGAAAAATCTCTGCACTCATTTCTTCTAATTTATTTACTGAAGGATCTTCCCCAAAGCCGTCATTACCCACTTCGGCTCTGTACATAGCATCTCTCATTTCTGGTGATGGCAGACTAAAGCCATCTGCTCGTAATTCAATATATTTTTGGGACTCAAACGAAAATTCTTGCGAGACTGTCATAGCTACCTCTCGAGTAAAGAGATTAAATTTGATGGGTATAATAACAGAGATACATTCAGATTTACATAGATAAATACCATGAAAACATAGCTAAACATATTTGGATTATCAAACAATTCCTATAATGGTGAAATTATGCATATGATGAAACCTTTCTCCATATAAATGAGATTGAGAATCATTCTCATTTATGATATCATGGTTTTCCATGGAGGTATTATGGAAAACTATGTATTCAAACAAGAACTAGAAATTTATGATGTTGTTATTGTAGGCGCAGGTGCTTCAGGAATAGGAATTGCTGCTATGCTCAAAGACTTTGGGGTAGAAAAAATGGTTGTTCTTGAAAGAAATGAAGTTGGAGCTACTTTCGATAAATGGCCAAATGAAATGCGATTTATAACGCCTTCATTTACAACTAACTTTTGGGGTCACATTGACCTCAATTCTGTTGCCTCTGGTACGTCTCCAGCATATTCCCTAGAAACTGAACATCCCACTGGTAAAGAATATGCAAAATATTTAAAGTTAATAGCAGAATATTTTGAACTACCAATTAAAGAACATACAAATGTTGAAAAAGTAACCTATTCACAAGATCGTTTTACTATTCAGGTTAATGGAGAACAAATAATTGAGTCTCGTTTTGTGATTTGGGCAGCTGGAGAATTTCAATACCCAAATACAAATTCATTTCCAGGATCTGAATTATGTATACATAACAGCAAAGTAGAAACTTGGGAACAAATTGACGGTGATGAAATTTATATTATCGGCGGAAATGAGAGTGGAATTGATGCAGCGATACATCTAAGTAGACTAGGTAAAAAAGTAGCTGTTTTAGAAGAAAATCCAGATTGGAGTACCAAGAGGACAACTGATCCTAGTGAAAACTTATCTCCATACACCGTAGATAGAATACGTGAAGAAATACCAAATGAAAGAATTAGACTTGTAGGTAAATCCAAAGTCAAAGACATCAAGTTTGAAAATAACAAATACTTGATATATGTAAAGGGTAAAAAATCGTATAAATACCAAACTGATACCCCACCTATATTGGCAACAGGATTTGAAAGTAGTTTAACTATGGTGAAAGACTTGTTTGAATGGGACGAAAATAATTCTTACGTATTATTAAATGAACATGATGAATCAAGAAAAACTCCTGGTTTATTTCTTGTAGGGCCTCAAGTTCGTCATGAAAATCTTATATTATGTTTTATTTACAAGTATAGACAAAGATTTGGCGTTGTCGCTAATGCAATTGGTGAACGATTAGACATGGATACGTCACTTTTAGAAGAATATCGCAAAGAAGGTCTCTATTTAGATGACCTAGGAGCTTGTGGAGAGGAGTGCCCATGTTAATTAGAAATAATAGAAAATTGAAATCTAATTTAAGTCTGTTATGGTTATGTCAACTAATCGCTAGTACTTCTTGGATGGCTTCAGTTTTCGTTTATGGATCATTTGCCCCTGGTGATATTTTACAATTGGTAGCTGCATCTTCATGGACACTTTCAAATATAATTAGCTTGTTTAAAATTTAATCACAGGGTAAATAGCTGAGCTTACATGGTATAGCAAAAAATGTTACCATTAATATTTGATGAAATAACAAACTAATTACAATATGAACTTACCTTTAGCTCTTCAAAATCCCAGTTTTCGTGCCTTTTGGGGAGGAACCTTGATCTCTGTTACTGGGTTCCAAATGTTACGGTTTACACAATTTTGGCTCATTTATGATATTACCGATTCTTCTCTTTATATTGGATATCTAGCATTAGCGAGTGGAATTCCAACAATTGTATTCAATATAATCGGTGGCGTGTATGCGGATCGTTTAAATCAAAAAATGTTAGTATTCACTACTCAATTTTTATTAGCACTATTTATATTTATATTATGTTTTTTAACATTTATTGGAATTGTTAATGAATGGCATATTTTACTTCTGGCCCTATTATCAGGATCAGTCGAAGCTTTTGATCAACCAGCCAGAAGAGCTCTTTATCCAAGCCTTATTGATAGAGAAGCTATTCCAAGCGGGGTGGCTTTATTATCTGGAATATGGCCTGGTACAAGAATTATTTCTCCCGCTATAGCTGGTTTTCTTATAGTTTGGACATCAGTAGCAGTTGCCATACTGATATCAGCTTTAGGATTTTTAATAATGGCAATTATCGCATTAACCCTTAAAGTAAATTTTTCTCCTCAACAAAAAAACACATCTCCATTAGAGGATTTACTTGAAGGCTTTAGTTATATAAATAGTCATTCTATATTTAAATTCATCATTAGCATTACATTTTTTCAAAGCTTCTTTGCCTTGGCGTATATTCCGATGATGCCAGTAATTGCAAAAGAAGTTTTAACTTTGGGACCTGAAGCACAAGGTATACTTCTAGGAGCAAGTGGACTAGGAGCCCTATCAACAACAATTGTAATCGCTATAAAACCCAATCTGGGATCTAAATTTTTCCACGTAGTAATTGGAAGCTTTTTAAGCGGGATATCTGTTATTATTTTTGCTCTTTCATCAGTATTAAGTGGGTCGTATTATTTGGCTATAATTTGTATGTTTATTGTTGGGATTTTTGGAACACTTCCAGCTATTTCAGCTCAAAGTTCATTACAACTTTCTGTCCCCAATAACCTCAGAGGAAGAATCATGGGATTATATGGATTAACTTTCAGTTTAAGGCCTTTAAGCGGCTTTCAAGCTGGATTAATATCAGGATTTACAAATCCTACATTTGCCATAGCTTTCGGGGGAGCAGCTTTAAGTATATTCACAGTTGCAAGTTTTATCACAAACAAAAACGTACGAAAATTTAACCAAATAATTGATAAAGAATAATTCCATTTCTTTTTCAATATAAAAATGATACTATTACATTGGTGTTTTATTACAAAATATATAAACCTAATGTATCTAAATGAAGACTATCTTAGTAACATCACTAAACCCTAAAGACGGCAAAACTTCTTGTGCACTGGGACTTGCAAAATCCCTCAATGATCAGGGATACAAGTCCACTTGTATTGAATTATTCAACTCCAATATAGAATCTTCTCAAACTAGCTTTATTAAAGAATTACATCCAAATGAAATTGGATCATTCCCATACTCGATCAATTTAGCAAATAAAAATAAAATTATAGAAGATATCAAAAAATTTAATGACACCACAGATTACTTAATCATTGATACACTTTCACTTAGTGATACATCTCAGGAAATTGCAGAGTTTTTATTAGAAATTCCTGAAAGTAGCATAATAATAATAATCAAATTAGAAACATCAGATTCGATTACCACAATTAGAGAAAAACTCAACGCTGCCTCAACAATAGTCCCAAAAAATATTAGCGGAGTAATTTTTAATTCTATACCAAAATATTCTGGACTAACACTAGAATCAAATATAGCTAAACTTCGTGAAGATTCTAACATCCCCATACTGGGCTCTATACCACAAAGCAGAACAATGAAAGGTATTACGAGTAGTAGTATTTTAAATATTACTAAAGGTATATTAACTGCAGAACACCCTATAGAGTACTATGAATCAAAAATCATAGAAAGAATTATGATTGGTGGAATGGTTTTAGGATCTGGCAAAGATTATTTCAATCGATTTAATAACAAAGCTGTATTAGTACGAGGCAATAGACCAGATATCCAAATGGCAGCAATAAATAACAATACTAGTTGTTTGATTTTTACAGGTGAACATACTATTACTGATTACATCAAATATCATGCAAGTGAAGAAGAAATTCCTATAATATCGGTCAATGCTACTACCCAAGAAACGTTAAATCTTATTTCTTCACAATTTATCGAATTAGATGTTTTACATAAATCAAAAATTACACACCTCTCAAAACTGATTGATCAACAAGTAACTCTTAGCAACGTTTTATAAGGACAATAATTGAAAGTATTAGGTAAGCATTTATTAATTGAAGCTAAGAATTGTAATGCAGGATTAATCAATGATTTAGACTTTATTAAATCGATAATGATTAATTCAGCAGAGATATCTGGTGCCACTATTCTTGGTGAAAAATTCCATAAATTTTCCCCATTGGGCGTGACCGGGATCTTATCAATTGCTGAATCACATATCTCTATACATACATGGCCTGAATATTATTATGCAGCTATAGATATTTTTACCTGTAGTACAACATTTAAACCTCACGAAGCTGCTAAGTTTTTAATTGAAAAATTAGAATCTAAGAATTTTGATATTAAAGAAATAGAACGTGGGATTAATAACAACGCAATTATTGAACCAGATATAAACCTTATTCATAATGAACAAAAAATCTAAACGTTGGTACATAGAATATATAAATGAAGACCTTTCATATTCTTCAAGACTTAAAAATGTTATTTACACTGGTCAATCAAAATTCCAACATATCGATATAATTGAAACAATTCCTTTTGGGAAAACTCTTATTTTGGACGGTAAAACCCAATCTTCCGAATCAGATGAACATATTTATCATGAATTACTTGTTCACCCTGCCCTCCATTCCTTAGATAAAGTCCAAAATATTTTTATCGCTGGTGGCGGAGAGGGAGCAACTGCCAGAGAAGCCTTGTCTCATAACGGAGTTGAATCAGTCACGATGGTAGATCTAGATGAAGAAGTGGTTCGAGTATGTAAACAATATTTACCAAATCATCATAAAGGTAGTTTTGATGATACAAGAATGACTTTAATTTATGACGATGCTTTAAACTATTTAAGTACTACAAATGAGATTTATGATCTAGTTATTATTGATATATCAGACCCCTTAGAAGCTGGACCTGCATACAAACTCTTTACACAGGAATTTTATACAATAGTTTTTAACCACCTAGAAAACAATGGCATGATGGTTTTACAAGCAGGTAGTTGTGGCCCACTAGATCATAAAGATGTATTCACAGCCATATATAAAACAGTAGATAGTATTTACCCCATAACAAGAGGTTATAATGGCTTTATTCCTAGTTATAATTCTGATTGGGGATTTATTATTGGATCAAAAACAATAGATCCTGCCCTTTTGCTACAAGAAAAAGTAGATAATAAAATACAAAAATATCTTGCTGATGATTTAAAATATTACGATGGAAAATTACATGAAGGCTTATTTAATCTATCAAAAGAAGTTCGAACTTCAATTAAAAACGAAGATAGAATAATAACTCTAGATAATCCGATATTTATCGTGTAATTATACTTCAGGAATAATTACTTGAGCTGTGGCAATTAATTGTCCTAATTGATTAGTTCCATTTAATTCAACCTCAAGTTCAATTTTACCAGTCTCTTCATTAACGTATTTATTATTAATTTTACCAGAATATTTTACTTGATCGCCTGGCCTAAATGGTTCTAAAGCCCTCATACTAAATTTACTGTAAGCCAAGTTTTGATATGGGAACGACAGTTCTAGTGCTTCCATCATATGGCCACAGGTCGCTACACCCATATTAACGGTCCCAGCAAAGATTCCTGTTTTGGCATATTCAGGATCCGTATGTAAATTCTTACGAACTTCATCTGTTTCAGTAGGAGTTGCTCTATTATTTACCTTCGCATACATATCAATAGTTTCTTGACTTTCTGTTTTATTCAACTCGGTCAATTCGTCGCCTATAGAAATATCATTGAAATTTGTTTTACTGGCATTTACAGACATTCTGTCCTCCTTATAACAATTATGAACGTGATTTTTGTCCTGCAGCTCTTTCCCAAATAATATTGTAAAGATATTCTGCTACTAATTCATTTCTTTGATTTTTAGCTTGTATTTTGAAACTAACAAATTTATTTCCACTTTTAGTTTCCCATCTATTAAAAATTTCTGTGGTACTAGTGATAACATCCCCTGCTACAACAGGAATACCAAAAAATTTTGTTTCTGTACCAGCAAATGGAGTACTTCGCGGAGCTTTCGCATATTTCTCTGGTCCCACATATCCATAATTTTCAAATATGTCATGTCTTCTCATTGGTGCGAAACTATATATCATAGATAACGGCGCTACAAGTTGCTGAAACCCCTGTGATTGAGCAACGGCTACATCATGATGTTGGCCATTAGTATTTTGTATGGAATCTGAATATGAAGAAATATAATCTTCAGTAATTTCTATAGTTAATGGAGGAGCTGTGTGCCCTATTTCCATAACCTCCCAAGTATAAACGACTTCGTCTTCAGTATTACTCATAATTATCCCCTTTAATCACTTTCTTGGATTGTAGATTGCTCATATAACTGAGTCAAGTATCAAACCAAGAGTTACATTAAAAAATTAATATGTGATATCATTTGACCATCCAAAGATTAAGAAAATCGAACTGGAGGAATAGGAAATGCAATTCGGAGTTTTTTTACTTTTACAATCCCCTGACGTCCAACCTTCACCTACCGTTTATGATAATGCTATAGAACAAGCAGAATTAGCTGATAAATTAGGGTTTAATACTGTTTGGTTAGCTGAACATCACTTTTCAAGTTATGGCTATTTACCATATCCACTTATGATGGCCATAAAAATTGCGGAGAGAACGAAATCCATTCGTGTTGGAACTGCTGTATTAGTTTTACCTTTGCACCATCCGATAAAATTAGCCGAAGAAATCGCTATGGCAGATCAATTAACAAATGGAAGAATTGAAATTGGTTTCGGACGAGGTTATCAGGAATATGAATTTGACCGATTAGGTGTGGATATTAATGAAAATAGAGAAATGTTTGATGAAAGTCTAGAAATTATATCCAAAGCTTTACAAGAAGATACCATAACATACGATGGAAAATATTATCAAATTCCTGAAACTGCAATTTTCCCAAGAACTATACAAAACCCACACCCTCCTTTTTGGATAGCAGCACAAAGTCCGGATAGTATTAAAAATGTAGTACAAAAAGGATATAAATGTATTACTGGAGGCTCAAGTGCACCGTCAGGAGCAGTAAAACAAAACTGGGAAGTTTTTCAAAATGCTGTAGAAGAGAGTGGAGCTGGATGGCCTCAAGAATTTGCAATTCAAAAACAAATATTTGTAGCTGAAACCGAAGAAGAGGCTCGTCAAGAACTGGATAATGCAATGTGGCACTATAGGTTAGTAACTTCTTTAAGAGCAAACACACAAGTAGTAGAAAAAGGAAAAGCTATAGAGACTATTTTAGACAACGAACCTGATCTAGACACAGTTTACGATGAATGGTTAATTTTTGGCGATCCAGAAACATGTACTAAAAAAATACAAAAACTCATCGATACTACCGGTATTACATCCTTAAACTGTGTATTTAAAATTGGAAGAATGGATAATGAAAAAGTTATGAAATCCATGAAACTTTTTGCCAAAGAGGTTATGCCTCAATTTAAAGATGTAATTGGTTCAGGTCAAAAGGCAACAATAAAACAATAAATGCATTATTATGAAACAAAATATCGTTCAAACTAAGCCCATCATGAATCAAAGAATAATTTTTACCCTAGGGATTTTTTCTATACTAAGTCTTATGTTTACTGCATGCTTTATTGAATCGAAAGAGCAAATTCTCTTCACCCAAGATAATGAAATATATGTTGTTGATTCAGATGGTAATAATTTAAAAAAAATAGTGTCTTCATATTCCAATAGTTCCCCATCTTGGTCGCCGAATTATGACCAAATACTGTTTATATTAGATAATAGTACTGTTGCTAGTGTTGATCGTGACAAACTAGATGAAATAGAAATCTATGAAGAATTTAATCAAGAATTACCAATAAAAAATTTGCAATGGTCGCCAAATGCTCAATATATATCTTTCAATGTTGCAAATGATATAAGAATTTATGACATTAGTACTAAGGAAGAAATATTAAAACTACAAGGTTATAACTATCATGACTGGTCTAGAGATTCTGAATGGATAGCAATTTCATCAAGTGATTCAGACAATGGAGGAATTATTCAAAGAAACCCATTGGGTGTAAATGAATTAAAAAGAACAAAAGATCCAACACATTTTAATCCAGAATGGTCTCCAAGTAGTGAAAAATTAGCTTTTCTGAAACCCTCCGAAAGTGCCAATCATTTATATATTATGGATCTTAGTAGTAAAAGTGAATCAAATGAACCTATATTACTTTATAAAAATGTAAGTCCTGGGACAACATATTCATGGTCTCCCAACGGTAAAGAAATAGCTTTTACTTCTGCTAATAATACTGAAAATAATGATGAAATATATGTAATCAACATTGAAAGTCTTGAGATTAAAAGATTAACTATCAATTCAAATAAGTCTGATAGAAATCCTGTCTGGTCTCCTGACGGAAGTCGTATAACGTTTATCTCTAGCAAAGAAGGTGATAATGAAACTGGCATCTTCGCTGCATATATAATGAATGATGATGGCACTAAACAGGAAAAAGTCACGGAATATTCTTTAGACAATCAAACTCTTGGTTGGTACGCACATAATTAAAATGTATAAACCATCAAATTATTGTGCTTGGTCTTCATAAACTTTATTAGGATCTAATCGTGCAGTAGTAATATGATCTGGCGATATAATTCCACCCGAAAGTACAAATTGACCTGCTTCTGCTACTTTTAAATCTGTATCGTAAACCTCATCCAAATTTACCAAAACAACAAATCCAGAGTTAGGAAGTGGTGCTGTCGGCACATAAACAACTGCTTTTCTTTCAAAGTCAGAAGGTTGGGTAATACCAGTTAAAAAACCAACAGACCAAAAACCTTCACGAGGAAATTGAATTAAAACAACCCGTTTAAAACCAGTTTCCTTACTTCCTGAAAAAGATTCTACCAGTTTTCTTGAAGCTAGATAAATTGGTCCAATAACAGGAATATTTAACATGGTTTTTTGGATAAGACGTACTGCACTTCTCCCTGCAGCGGTATAGAAAGAAAATCCAACAATATAAATAATTAAAAGTGCGGAAATTACTCCAATTCCAGGAAATATAGCAAATGGGAGTTTATCTACTAAATCATAACGTTCATAGAGTAAATTAATAGCTGGATTTAAAATGCCATCGACAAACTGAAATAAAAAGTCAACTATGACGTAGGTTAGAGCAAATGGTATAGCTAACAAGCTTCCTGTTAATAAGGTATTTCCGAAATGTTTGAGAATTTTTCTTTTTAACCATTGCATAAATTGAGCTCAATTCTTTTGTTCAACCTAATCAGTGTACCAGAAATAAAACACCTCTGCTCAAGATTTATTAAGATTACAATTCATTACATGGAATAAAAGATAATTTATTTTGATTTTTTAACTATGTTCTATTGACTTAGTTCAGTGTGAATGGTAAATTTCGTTCCGGTATAAAAATTTCATCTAGTTATGAAAATATGATATTTACGAACTAAGGAGCATTTTTTATGAGCTTATTACCATTATTAGTATTAGGGGCAGGCGCTTTAGCATTATTGTTTGCTGCTTACCTTGCATTCAAAGTTAATTCTGAGGATGC
>JAKUQA010000002.1 GCA_022450525.1 Dehalococcoidia bacterium
TGTACTCAACGTCTTTACCAGTCATTGTAGTACCGTCTCGAGGTCCGGCTATACCGTTAATATTGGAATGATACTTTACATTATCATGTAATGTGAAAGTCCAAGTTTTACCATCATCACTGATGGTCCACTCTTTAGCTGCGTCAGGTGCGATAACACCTGCGTCTGGACTCCATACCAAACTGCTGTACATTTTAGCGTTATGCTGAACGAATACAGAAGATGTGGCGTTATGGACGTCAAAACTGACAGGGTCTCTAGAACCTGTTGAAATTACTCTACCACCTGACTTAGGTTGTACGCTAGGCTCAGCGGCAGGAGCAGCTTCTGTGGTTGCTTCTGGTTTAGCAGCTGCGGTTTCAGTAGAACTACTTTCTGTAGTTGAACTTGTTGTACTACTTGCGGTAGTACTTGAGCTACTAGTAGAAGCGGTGCTGGCGGTGCTTGTAGATGAGGATGTAGAAGTTGTTTCTTCTTCATCGTCACCACCACAAGCAACAGCTACTATCATAGAGATAGCAACAACTGTGCCGAGCAGGAATCTAGGCGTAAGCCAAGACTTATGTGACATACATCACCTCCGTTCCCTATATACTTGCCCCAAATTTAGGACAATAATAAAAATCTGGGCCTAAAGTGATGTAACAATTATCAATCCAAGATAAACCGTCGCCACTAATAGACTCAGTGAATTCGTAACATAATAGTTAAAGAAATATTAATTGTCAATTAAAAAAATGTTAACTTTAAGCACATTTTTATTTAATATGAGCATCAAGGAATTCAATTAGATGAATTGTTTTCTTTCCTGTACCATCTTGGATTTGCTGAGAACATGAAATTCCAGTGGTTATAACCGTTGATTCAGGATTGTTTCTAATAGTAGGAAATAGTCGATGTTCTCCAATTTTCATTGATGTATCATAATGTTCCTTTTCGAATCCAAAAGATCCAGCCATACCACAACACCCTGAATCTAATTCCTGGATTGAAAGTTCTGGTATTAGACGAAGACAGGATTCTAAGCTTTTTGAGCCTACTAAAGCCTTCTGATGGCAATGCGTTTGAAATAAAACTGTAGATGGGTCAGGTTTAAATTCTATATTTGTTTGATTGAGGTCTAAAGATGAGAAAAATTCATCAAATAAATACGTATTATTTGCTACAAGTAAAGCTTTTTCATTTGTTATTAATTCCGGGTATTCGTCTCTAAGAGTAAGTATACAACTAGGTTCTATACCTACAATTGGAATACCTTTTTCTGCGTAAGGTAGTAGTTTGTTAATATTATCTAAAGCTGAATCTTTAGCTTTGCCTAGTTCTCCTTTTGAAATCATTGTTCGTCCACAACATTCATTTTCTGCAAGAGATACTTTATACCCAGCCTTTTCAAGGATATTAATTGCTGCAACACCAACACTTACCTGATTATAGTCAGTAAATGTATCGTGAAAGAATACAATTTCTTTTTGTGAAGTTGTATCTGTGTTTAAGGAAGTATGTTTTTTGAACCAGTTCGGAAAGGTTATTCGGTTTATTTTTGGTAGTGTTCTCCTTCGATCAATTCCCAGTACAGTATCAGCAAGCCATTTTGTCATTGGCAGAGAGGTTATAAAGTTGTATAAAGGTCGTATTTTTGCATTAATTTTGTTTAGAGAGTTGACCCTTGAAAATAATTTGGATCTTAAGGGCATTTTGTTAGTCTTATAATAGTTATATAAAAACTCATATTTTATTTTTGCCATATCTACATTAGAAGGACATTCAGCTTTACATCCTTTGCATTCTAAACAAAGATCCATTACATCATGCAGGCCTTTGCTGGCAAATGTTTCAGTTGGAATTTTACCTGATAGAACTGATCTTAAAGCATTTGCACGTCCTCTAGTTGAATGTTTTTCTTCTCTTGTTGCCATATAAGAAGGACACATAGTTCCCGTAAGGTGTTTTCGGCATTCTCCAACGCCATTGCACATTTCTACTGCTCTAGAAAATCCACCATCTTTACTAAAATCTAATAATGTTTCTGGTTCTTTTGACTCATATGATGGACTTAAACGTAAATTCTCAGTCATTGGAGGAGTATTAATTATTTTTCCTGGATTTAATATATTATCTGGGTCAAATGTAGCTTTTACATCTTTAAAAGCTTGATATAAAGTTGGTCCTAACATTTTTTCAGTCCAGACACCACGGACAATACCGTCCCCGTGTTCTCCACTCAGTGAGCCATTAAATTCAAGTACAAGATCACTTATCTCTTCAGAAATAGTAACTAAATCTTGTAAACCAGATTCAGTTTTTATATTAATCATTGGGCGTATATGTAAACATCCTACACTAGCGTGTCCATAATATCCTGCAGTTGTGTTGTGACTACGGACAATGCTATCAAATCTGCGTACATATTCAGGTAATTTTTCAGGAGATACTGCAGTATCTTCTACAAAAGGTAATGGTTTTGAATCACCCTTAACGCTCATTAGCAGTCCTAGACCCGCAGCCCTTAAAGCCCATGCTTGTTTTTGCTCAGCAGCAGTAAGAGCTTTTATAGAAGCATACGAAAGATTTTTTTGTTTTAAGGCTAGATTCATTTTATCAATTTTTGCTTCAACTTCTTTCATATCATTACCGAAAAATTCGACTAGCAAAATTGCTTCTGGATCTCCTTCAACAAAACTTTGTTGGTTTGCAAATCCCAATGACTCTTTACTTCTATCAAGAATCATTTTATCGACTAATTCAATAGCCGATGGCCCGTGTTCAAGTATCATCACAGTTGCTTCCATAGATCTAAACAAATCTGAAAAATGTACTACTGCCAATCCAACATGTGTAGGGATTGGTTCTAATTTGACCTTTGCTGCTGTTATTGTGCCTAAAGTTCCTTCAGATCCAACAATCATCCTAGACATATTTACAGGACCCCCATCATTAAGGAAATCTAGGTTATATCCTGAAACTCTTCTTTGTATTTTTGGGTATCGAAAATCGAGCTCTTTTTGATGTTGTTTAGCTAATTTTAGGGTTTCAGAATAAATTCGTTTTTCTAATGAATTGGAGTGTGAATCTAAAATATTTTCAAGTTTTGCACCTTCTACATCTTGAAAATGAACTTGTTCAGCATTTGATAAAATTACATCAAGCTCAAGAACTTGATCTGAAGTCTTTCCATATACTACAGAATGAGCTCCACATGAATTATTTCCTAAAGATCCACCTATAGTTGCTCGACTTTTTGTTGTAGGGTCAGGGGTATAATATAGTCCATAGGGTTTGAGGTGAGCATTGAATTCATCTATAGTAATTCCTGGTTGTACAATTGCCCAGCGTTCTTCAGGATTTACCGTTAAAACCTTATTCATATATTTTGTAAAGTCTATAACTATACCGTGGTTTACTGTTTGTCCTGCAAGACTAGTTCCACCTCCACGTGGTAGAAATATAGTTTTGCTTTCTGAGCATATGCGAATAATTTCTGCTACATCTTCAGCATTTTTTGGTAGTGCTATACCTAATGGTTCCATTTGGTAAATAGAAGCATCAGTACTATACATCCATTTTGAGTATGAGTCAGATTTAACATCACCTAAAATAGATTTGTTGATTTCATTATTAATATCGAGTGATAGATTTATCATACAAATATTTGTTTCACACCAATTAAAAAGTCAAAATTATTATAACAGCTTTAAGATGTCATAATATTTAATTATATCCTAATTCTTTTTATTTATGTTCATATTTTGTTTGACCATTACAGTTAGTAATATTAAACTATCAAGAAAGTAGCGTTTATTTATTCAATTTTTTAGGAGAAAAAAGATGGCACACCCTGAACCAGTTACTGATGGTGATTTTAAAGAAAAAGTAATCGATTCAAGTACACCTGTACTTGTCGACTTCTGGGCTGATTGGTGTGGACCATGCAAGATGGTAGCACCAATTGTTGATGAACTTGCAGAAGAATTTGATGGAAAAGTTAAGTTTGCAAAGGTAGACGTTGATACCAATCCGCAAACTTCTCTTAGCTTTGGGATTCGCAGTATACCTTCCTTATTAGTTTTCAAAGATGGAAAGGTAGTTGATCAAGTTGTCGGTGCTGTACCGAAAGCTGTACTTAAGAAGCGTTTAGAAGAAGCTTTATAATCGATAATTCTTACAATTGCCATTTGGGAGTGGATGGGGCCCGGTGGCTTCTGCGGACTTCAACTCCGTTGTCTTGACGGCTTCCCGTTGAGAGGTGGGTTCGACTCCCTCGCACTCCCGCCAGTTTGTTCAGGCTCTAGAATTTGGAGAAGAATGAAACCACTAAATGAACTCGGTCAAAAGATAAGTATTATTGGTACTAGTAATAGTGGGAAATCCACTTTAGCACAGTATTTGGCGAAAAAATTAAAAGTTCCATGTTACCATTTGGATCAATTAGCATTTCATCCGAATACTAACTGGGTAAGACGCCCTAGTGAAGAGTTTATACAAGATCATAATAATCTGTTAAGTGGTGAAAGTTGGATTATAGAAGGTAATTATAGTTCTTGCATGAAAGAAAGATTTGATAAATCAGATTCTGTTATTTGGTTGGATTCTTCAGTTATATCATGTGTTTATCGGTATGTAGCAAGGGCGATTAAAAATGATTCAAGTCGTCCAGGACGTTTGGATGGAGCAACAAAAGAATTCAATTTTGATATGATTACACACATACTTTTTACTTACCCTAAATTAAGAAAAAGGTATTCAGGTTTGTTATCATCCTCTAATGTTTCTCCGTTGATTATTAGTTCTATGAAAAATTTGAATAAGTATTACAAAGACTGGGAACTCGATTGATGATGAAGACTGTATATTATTCGGAACGTCAAAGATTCAATCAATGGTGGGTCTGGGGAAGTGCATTCTTAGGACCAGTTTTGTTATTTTTGCCATTGTTAGGATTAATACTTTCTGGATCATCATATATTGTATTACTGTTAATTTTCATTTTAACTTTTTGGCTACCAATTTTTTTATACTGTATACATTTAGATACAGAAGTAAATGAATATGCTATATCTGTTAAATTTAGATTTTTTCATAGGAGTTGGGTTGAATTTAAATTTGATGATATAGAATCCGTAGAAGCTTGCACATACAAACCAATAAAACATTATGGTGGTTGGGGCATACGATATGGAGTTAAAGGGAAAGCATATAATGTTAGTGGTAATGAAGGAGTTTTAATCAATTTTAAGGATGGTACGAATATATTGATAGGCTCCTTGAATCATGAGGCTTTACAGTTAGCTATAGAAGAAAGATTGAAACCTTAGCTTTTAAAATTCCATAAAGGTTTAAAAATAAATATACCTAGTATAAATAGACTAAACGTTATTGTTCCACCTATTAATATTGCTATGTCAGCACCATAAAATTGAGCAATACCTCCAGCAATGAGTGCACCTACTGGCATTAAACCGTGGTCTAGCATGTATATACTCATAACTCTGCCTCTCATAGAATTTGGGGTAATAGTTTGAATAATTGTATTATTTGTTGAATGATAAATCATTTGAAAAGCACCTTGGAATATAATTATTATCATTGAGAAAATTAATAATTTGGTTTGTGAAAAAACAATTAATGATAAGCCAGCTAAAATACCAATAACAAATAACATTTTACCCTTATGCGTAAAATTACCAAGACTAGCTAAAATTAATGTTCCAATAAAAGCACCTAGACCCATAGAAGATAAAATGTATCCTAAGCCATTTGCATCTACTTTTAATATATCTTTGGAGAAAACAGGCATAAGGCTTTGTGTAAAAGGCATCATAAAAATTGAGGGAACTAAAGCCAATAGAACTAATGCTAGAGTCGTTTTTTCTTTAACAACATATCTCACACCTTCAATGAAGTCTTCTGAAAAGGAATGTTTTGATGTTTCTATGATGTTGTTATTGGGTATTCTTATAGGAAGAACAATTAACGTTACGAGAAAAAACGATATTGCTTGAATAAAAAAATTGGTCGCAGGGCCTACAGCTACGATTAATATACCTCCTACTGCTGGTCCAAGCATTCTTGTTATATTAAAAGCAGCGGAATTGAGTGCAATCGCATTCATAAGATCTTTTTGTGGTACTAAATTAGGAACTAATGCCTGACGCACGGGATTACCAGACGCCCAACCTGCTCCACTTAACATTGAAAATACAAATATGTGCCATGTTTGAAGATTGCCTGAATATATAAGTAAGGCAAATGATAGCCCCAGAAGTGATAATAATAGGTGTACAGCTATCAATAACCTTTTTCTGTCCATTCTGTCGGTGATAACTCCTGCAATTGGACCCATAAAAAGAAAAGGCAATGCCCTTATACCAGTTACGGCACCTGTTAAGAAAGCAGAATTAGTATATTCATATGCTAACCAACCTAGAGTTACTTGTTGTATCCAGTTACCAGCAGATGTAAAAAATGTACTTGTTATGAGGAATCGGAAATCGTGATATTGTAAAGAAGTAAAAGTATGAAATCTAAACCCAGACTTTTTGTTTTGTTTTTCGGTTGTATTTAGTGATTTTCGACTCAATTAACGATTACCTTTACGAAATAGTTGCATAAATAAAATAAAATGTAAATAAAATCACAATTCTAAAAAACATTGTATGAAAAATTTTGATAAGATTTATATAATTTCATTTATTTAATTGCTAGGTAGGGAAGTAATGTCTATAAAAGGTAAAACAGCTTTAGTAACAGGTTCTAGTAGGAGTCTAGGAAAATCAATTGCAATTTCTTTAGCAAAAAGTGGTGCAAATGTTGTTATTAATCATCGTGATAGTGAAGATGAAGCAATTGAGGTTGCTAAAGAAATTGAAGACCTTGGAGTTCAATCCTTAGTAGTTCAGGCAGAAGTATCAAAAAAAGATGATGTTTTAAAAATGTCAGAAACAGTTCATGAAAAATTTGGCGGTGTAGATATATTAGTAAATAATGTTGGTACAAGTGCAATGGTTCCGTTTTTAGATATGACTGATGAGGATTGGCATCAAATAATAGGGATTAATCTACATAGTTTTTTTTATTGTACCCAAACTTTTATAAGACATATGGTAAAAAACCAATGGGGAAGAATAATTAATATTACTGGACATGCATCTTTACGAGGAAGCCCTTTTGCAGCTCATACTGTTGCTGGTAAAGGTGGTGCTGTTGGTTTTACTAGATCTATAGCTACTGAATTTGCTGATCAAGGGATTACTTGTAATAATGTTGCTCCAGGACATATGGATACCCCTCCACGACGGCCATATTATACACAACTTAAGGAAGAAGTTGGACAGGAATGGTATGGTGGATGGATTTCAAAAATTCCTATGAAAAAATTAGGAGATCCAGATGAATTTGGGGCATTATGTGCCTTTCTAGCCTCAGAAGACGCGTCATATATCACCGGGCAAATGTTTCTAGTAAATGGTGGAATTATGTACTCATAATAATATTAATTATGGGCATAACGTTCTTCTAGTTCATTAAGCATGTCTATACCTGTAAGGCTATTAATTTCTTCGAACGATGATACTAAATCGGGTCGCTCAATAAGAGATTTTGTTTCTATAGATTCTTTTAAGATACCCAAAGCTGTTTTCATACCAGTAAGTGCTGCACCTGTAAGTAGCCTTGGATAAATTACTGCGGATATTCCTATGTTCTCTAATTCTTGGGCTGAAATTAAAGGAGTTGTAGACCTTGATCTAATGCCAAATCCCATATTAATTGCTAATGGTTTAGATACATTATTCACAACTTTCTCCATATCTTTCAAAGATAATAGAGCATCTGCAAATAAGAGATCAGATCCAACACTTTCAAATGCTTTTAGACGATTGATAACTTCATCAATACCGTCAGTTGCGAAAGAATCTGTACGTGACATGATAACGAAATTGGGGTCTTCACGTGCTTCTACTGCAGAACGAATCTTTTGGGTAGCTTCTTCTCTAGTAATAACGTTTTTACCTTTCATATGGCCACATCTTTTAGGCCATACTTGATCTTCAATCATAATTCCTGATACACCTGATTGTTCAAATTGTTTGACCGTAAAGTGAACATTAACTGCATTACCGTAACCAGTATCAGCATCGGCTTGTAAAGGAATAGTTGTACAATTTACCATTGCTCTTGACCGAGAAAGGTTTTCTTCAAGTCCCATTACCCCGACATCAGACATTCCGAGTGCACTTTCACTTAAACCTGCTCCTGAAATAAATCCAGATTCAAATCCCAGATGTTCTACTAATCTAGCACTGAATCCATCATAAACTCCAGGACCAATAAGTATATCTTTCGATTCGAGTAATTTCTTATATTGTTTTCTTTTGGTGGTTGCTGCAGAGTCCATAAGTATTTCCTTTATATTTAATTTTCATAACTTTTAGCCACTCCTAATGGAGCATTGCCCTCATGGACACTTTTTATATTACTGTAAGCAAACTCAGCTCTTCTAAACCATGTATCCCATGTAGTTCCTGCACTATGAGGAGTAACTATTGTGTTGTCTAATTGCAGTAAAGGATTATCTTTTTCTACAGGTTCAGTGTTCATTACATCTAACCCTGCTCCAGCAATGGTATTATTTTGTAATGCTTTGATGAGGTCAGGTTCATTTACAACTGGTCCACGACTAGTATTTATCAAAATTGCAGAACTTTTCATTAATGATAATTGCTGAGTATTTATTATTCCTTTAGTTTCGTTCGTTAAAGGTGTATGTAGTGAAATTATATCGGATGTTTTAAATAATTCTTCAAGTTCTACGTAAGATAAATTTAGATTTTCCTCCTCTTTTTCAGACAAACGATATTTATCATGATATTGAACAATGCAATCAAATCCTTGAACACGTTTAGCAACTTTTTTCCCTATATTTCCAATACCGAAAATTCCTACTTTTTTATTTGCCATTTCATAGGTATTAAAACCATCAACAACACCTCTCCAATTACCTTCTCGTACGCCTTTATCACTTAAAGTAAGTTTTTTATATAGAGCCAACATAAGTAACACTGCATGATCTGCAACTGCCCAAGAATTTGCTCCACCGTTATTTGCACAGGAAATATTCAATTCTGCTAATAATTCAAAATTCATGCGATCGTACCCAGCACTCAAAAGTTGTATAAGTTTGAGGTTTTTTGCAGATTTAATCAGAGAATCTGGGAGAGCAATACCATAACCTATTATAAATTCAGTATCTTCAACAATTTTATGAGTGTTCTCGCTATCAATACCCTCGTTAATAATAGTTGTTTCAAAACCTTCTGGAGTGTATGTTGCTATCACTTCAGCCAGATGTTTTGGTAGATTTGTAATAAAAACAATTTTGATTTTACTCATAGTGTCTCCGTTCACTTTTCTTGTTTTATTAGTACGGTACTTCTAGTTTTGTAAGTAAATCATGAAATTCATCTTTAGTTTCTTGGCTTAATTCCGGGCCAGGATGTCTAACTCTATAGCTACTTATCAAACCACGATTATGAAGGGCATATTTCCTTATTGAAATACCGATTCCTTCTTGAAACTCAAATAATAGCATTGGTAAATATTTAAAAAATATACTTTCAGCTTCTTGCAAATTACCATTAGCTACATTTGTATAGATATCGACCAGAACTTCTGGGTAAGCAAATCCAGTCATTGCACCAGAGGAGCCTCGATTCAATTCGTCTAATAAAAATACTCCACCTAATCCACCAAAAATAGATAACTTATCACCAGTTAAATTTCTTATAGCAGTAATTTTGCTTGGGGTAGGAGGGTCTTCAAGTTTAAGGTAAATTACTTGGGGAATTTTTTCAGCTAATTGTGATATAAACTGGGGAGGCATATGAACCCCAGAGGTTTGTGGGTAATCTTGAACAACAATGGGAATATCTATGCATTCTGCAATTTTTTCATAATGGGCAAGTAAAGCTCCTAAGTTTGGTTTACCCATAGGTGGAGCAGAAATCATGACAGCAGATGCCCCCAATTTTTCAGCCTCTTGACTATACTTTATTGTTGCTTTAGTACTTGCTGCAGTTGTCCCAACAGTAACAGACAAACCATTAGCATTATTAATAACTTCGCTTGTGATAATTTGTCTTTCTTCATCTGTTAGACGAGCTGATTCGCCTGTAACTCCAAGTACTACGACGCCTTCACATCGAGAAGAATATGCTTTTTGCATAAGGTTTGAAATTGAATTTACATCTACTTCTTCATTATCTAAAAATGGAGTTGCAAGCATCCAATGTACACCGGTAAATGTTTTAGTCATAAAATGCTCCTTTTACTGTTGTATATTATTTTTCAACAATTTGGATAAGAACACCATTTGTTGATTTAGGATGCAAAAATACCTGTCCTTTAGGATTATCAGCGCCAATTAATTGTACTCCGTTAGACTCCAATTCCTTTATTGATTGTTCTATATTTTCAACAGCCAAAGCAACTAGATGTACACCTTCCCCTGATCTTTCAATCTTACGACCAACCGGGGTTTCTGGACCAAGTGGTTCAACTAGTTCAATATGAGTACCATTTCCAAGATTGAAAAAAGCTTGTTTAATACCAAGTTTTTCAGACACATCTGTACGTTCTAGCTCCATACCCATTCCATTTTGATAATTTGAAATGCCTTGGTTTAAATCTTTGACCGCAATAACAATATGATCAATCCATTTATAGTCCATAATTTATCTCCTGTTTTATATTATTTTTTTATTCCATCTTGGTTGTTTTTAAATAATCTAGGTAGGATGATAGAAGCAATAATCGTCGTAGACATTGTCATAATTACTGAAACACCGAATAGATCTGTACCAATTATTCCTTTTGATAAACCTATGCCAGCAATAATTAATGCTATTTCACCTCTAGGTATCATACCTACACCTATTCGGAGAGAACCTATTCTATTGAAACCAGAGAAAAAGGCAGGAATTCCACTACCTATTAATTTGTCGAGTGTAGCAGTTAGAGATAAAACAATACCAAACACTAAAACTGGAGTACTGATAGCTGAAAGATCTACCATCATACCCATTACAACAAAAAATACTGGTACTAGTAGGTTGTAAATATTATGTAATTGATGTTCTATTTCATGTTTAATTTTTGAATTAGACATTCCTAATCCAAAAGAATAAGCACCGATAATCATTGCGAGGCCAAAATGTTCAGCCAATGCTGCACAAATAAGTGCTAATCCCAATGGTATGGCTACCAAGGCTCCCTCTGTATTAAATCCAGAAATAAACTTTGAAAGAGGACTTGATAAAAGGAAACTTAAAGCAGTTATTGCTAGCCAAATTCCAACAGCTTGTACAGCTATGATTAAGATATTTGACGATGAAATAGTTTGGGTTTCATTTAAACTTATAACTATTGCTAAAACCAATATTCCGAAAACGTCATCGAATACAGCAGCCGCTAAGATAGTAATCCCTTCAGCACCATCTAACTTTCCGAGGTCTTTAAGAATACGTGCAGTAATTCCAATCGATGTTGCAGTCAATATCGATCCTATAAATAAAGCTTGAATACTCATAAATGATTCTGCAAATCCAAACAATACAGTTAAGCTTGCTCCTACTGTAAAGGGAACAGCTACTCCACCAATTGCAATAAAAAAAGACTTTCTTGCATATTTGAGAAATTGTTCTAGGTTTGTTTCTATACCAACAACAAACATGAGGACCAACGATGCGACCTGACCAAGAAAATTTATTTCTGGAGGTATTTCATGACCATGGTCTCCAGGAAATAACGGGCCAAAAGAACCTAATGCAATTGCTCCTAAGGCAAAGGGTCCAATAATAACTCCTGCAAATAGCTCACCAAGAACAGGCGGGACTTTTATATATCTTACTGCTATTTCAGCAGCTGATTTTGCTACAATAAATATAATTGCTAGTTGTAACATTAACTGAATAATATGTTCTGCATGACCTTCCATAATTTTTCAAAACCTCACGAAATAAATTATAATTTTTATGGCACGCCTGGAGGGATTCGAACCCACGACACTCGGTTCCGAAGACCGATGCTCTATCCACTGAGCTACAGGCGCTTATTCAGCACATTTTATATTTAAAATGACCTAATTACAATCCATTATCATGAGGGGGCAACCTCTGTGCATATTACTTCGGGTGGGCAATCACTTAAGTATTACTACGTAATTAATAGAATCTATGAATATATAACTACTGAATATATAAACCATACAAATCCTAATCCAAAAAATGGTATAGCGTAATTATTTCCCAAGATAATCAATACTATAGGACATACAACTGAACAAAATATAGCAGCTGCAGCAATTGGTGGAAGCGAAAATGCCATACCCATACCCCATAACAACATCACATTAACTATTAGGGTTTTAATCCAGCTTTTTTGGGATATAGCGTCCTGTAATCCATTAATTAAATTTTTCATCCTGAAATTTTATCACAATTTACATCAAGGCGAGCTCAATGGACTGTGAAACATAGTTTAGTTTGTTAATGTTCCAGCTAAAAGAATAGTTGCGTATATAAGTTTAAATGCACTAACAAAATCATCAGATTCGTATGATATAGTTTTGCGATTCTCACGTTGTATTTCTGGAATATAACAGGCAAGATCTGCCATCAGGTCATTTGAAAATTCAACGGATAGTTTAACATTTTCATAAATCTTAGGTTTGAAAATAGAATAATTTTCCAGACATTCCTTTGAGCTCTTTTTTATCAATTCACAAGCATTTTGAGGAGATAATGAAATAGCAGAATGTGTGCTAATTGCTTCTTTAACAGATACACCAATGATATTTGGTATAGACTTTTTAGCTTCTCTAATTATATCGGTATCACCACTAATCAAGCCGATTGGTACATTATATTGACCTGCAATTCCCAGATTTAAATCAAATTCACTTGCAGGTATATTATTAATAAAGATATTTTGTATGACACTAGATCCTCGAATTGTATGACTTAGTACTCCAGGTTCGCCTGGCCTATTGTGATAACCAATACAAAGTGCAATATCAATGTTTTGATCTGCACCTTCCATCATGCAGAGAGGTCTAGGAGCTCCAGTAATCAATTCAGCTCTAGGATCTATTAGATCAGGTAGTAAATTTCTAAATGATCCATGGCTATCAGCTATGAGGACTCTATCGGCACCACCTTCAAAACATCCCTCAATAGCTGCATTTCCTTCGAGAGTCATAATATTTCTCATATGTTGATAATCTTGACCTCGGTATCTATTTGTTTGATCAGTATCTACAGTACCACTTATACCTTCCATATCTATTGAGATGAGTGCAGAAATTGTCATATCAATCCTCCCGAATATGTTTTATATTTATGTAGAATATAGAAAATTTACTTAAAATCAATATGTTAGGTGCACATATGGCAAAAATGGATCAGAAAGAAATAGAACAATTTTTAAAACAACCATATATAGCGCATCTTACAGTTTTAGATGAATCCAACAATCCATTCCCAGTGCCAATTTGGTTCAAATATGAAGATGGTAATTTATGGTTAATAAGCAATATTAAATCCAAAAAAATCCAACATATTGAAAAAAATCCAAACGTTTCATTATCTATTGCTAATAATACAAGGCCTTATCAATATGTAATATTTAATGGTTTTGCCGAGATTAGTGATCCAGCTGATTCCAATAAAATAATTCAGGTTTGTACTAAGTATGATGGTGAAATTGAGGGGAAGAAATTTGCCCAGCTGTTAATGGAAAGTCGTCATACAATTATTATCAATATTAAAATCACTAAAACAAATGCCTGGATAGATAGATAAATTCTAATCTGGATTACAAAAAGATTTAATTGACTCTATTGTTTTGTCCCAATACATTAGGGCATGTCCAGCGTTAGGTATTGTTACTAATTGCGAATTTGGAATTTGTTCAGAAAGTTCTTTACCAAGAGGGTATGGAACCTGATTATCTGAATCTCCATGTATAACCAGTGTTGGTATAGTTATTTCGTTTAGTCTGGAAGATAAATCTGAATCTACATATGCAAATTGATTTCGTAATATACCCATAGCGTATATCGCTTTTTGATTATCCGTTAAAGAACTTGTAAGTTGTTTAATCTCTTGATTTCTTGTAGCAACAATAGGTTTTCTTTCTTCAGGAATCGGACCAGATCCCTCTGGTGGTAAATATAAAGATAATAACGATGGTTCGTTTCGTAGAATTTCGAATGCCTTATCTGGGCCAAGATCGTTTAGAGTTTTATGACGACTTTTTAATTCGATACAAGCCTTCGTTCTATAATTATTTTTCCAAAGTCTAGAACTGGTATTAACTAATATTAATTTATCGACATCATCCTGAAAATTCAGAGTATAATTTAAAGATATTGGTCCTCCAGCAGATGAGCCAATAATTGTAGGTTTATTTAGGTCTAGATGTAAAATAAGTTCTCGTAAATCAGTTGTAAGCATATCAAGAGAATGAATTTCATTTGGATAACTTGATCTACCAGCAGATCGACGATCATAAGTAATGATGGTGTTACTTTCACTTAAACTAGGAACCCATGAATCATCTCTTGGCATTACGGTTGAATCCGCACCACCATAACCACCATGGATAAATATAATAGGGGGGCCTTCACCTGCAATTTCATAAAATATATCTATGCCATTAAGAGTTGCTACAGACATAATGGATTACCTGGAAATTAATTTGCTTCAGGATTTTTATCTAAAATAAATTCACCAGTCGAAGTCATCGTATAAACTTCACTTGTTTCATCTGGCACTATACCCTCTAGAGGCTTACCTTCAACATGGACAATAGCGTCTTCAGATAAAAGATTGAAATTTTTAATTGCAGTTTTTAATGCTTGTCGACTTTCTAATCCCATTCTATTTAAACATGGATTCATTACATCATTAATCACTGTACGAGGATTTCCTAAGCCAGCAGCAAGTGTACATCTAATAAATTCCTCAGCATTTGGAAGTTGAACGACAGGCATTTTGTAATGATTGGAGACTTTTGCTAAAGCGTCTAATGCTTGGTCAGGAAAATATTTCATATAAATACGAACTATGTTTGTAAAGTTAGCTTCATGAGCACCTTCATCACGTTCAGGGAAACCTATTGCACCTGATATCGCAGGATAAATACGGCTTCCATCTTTAGCTCTAGGGCTACCGTATTCTTCCCATATTTTTATTCTGGTTTGAGTGTAGTTCCAACGTGTTTGCCTCTCTTGAAAAATTGCATATGCAGAAGCAAGAAGAGGTGTGGCTTGATACCCAGTTTGTTCTTCAAATGTCCAGTGGTATTCTTGAGTTTCTGCTATAAATTTATCTGTTTCTTCTTTTGTAGCTAAACCCGAATCAATGAGGGAGGTTTGAAAAGTTTTACCGTGACGACTTTCCTCATATCCCCATTGTATATATAGTTGAGCTGTAGTTAAGCTATTACCTGCAGCTTTTATACCCCCAAAAACATAATCATCTACTATAGATTCCACACCCATAAACCCAAATAGGATTTCTTTGGTATCATCTGTGATCATATGGCCATATTTTTCCATATCATCACGTTCTTTTAATTTATCAGGAAACCAAAGACGAGTTTTTGCTGCTTTTTCAAAGTAAATATCATAGTTTTCGCGAACTTCTTTTTGAACCGCGGCTTCTTTCCCTTCTCGTGTGAATGGTCCAGGGACGATAGTTACCAAGTATAATTCTCCTATTATAATATTTTTGTGAATTATATCACAAAAGGTCTTTCAAAACTATTTTTAATAATTTAGTGATCTCGTTAGATAATTACAAGACATCTTAAGGTACAATTTATTGTTGATGTTGTAAATATGTTTCGATTGTTAAATCCCTGTAAGGATATGGTCGATTATGTTGTTCTGAGAGTAGAATTTGTTTTGTTCGTTCTCTTGATCGATTTTTTTTATCTTCTGATAAAGAGTCATAACATTTAGGGCACGATACATCTTTTTCATATTTATTGGTTTTTTTATCCTTTGAAGAGATAGGATTATTGCATCCTCGACATAGATCATACGTTCCTTTTTCTAATTCATGTGTTACAGACACCCTGTTGTCAAAAACAAAACATTCACCTTCCCAAAAGCTGTTTTGTTCATCGATATCCTCTAAATATTTTAATATTCCACCCTTGAGTTGAAATACATTTTCAAAACCTTGTGACTTCATATAATAAGATGCTTTTTCACACCGTATTCCTCCTGTGCAAAACATGGCAATATTTTTGTCTTTTGAATCGGATAATTTTTCGTCGATATAATTTTTAAATTCCAGAAAAGATGCGGTATTAGGTTTTAAGGCATTATTAAATGAGCCAATGTTGCTCTCATATTCATTTCGTACGTCAATTATAATGGTGTCGGTTTGATTTATTAACTCATTCCATTCATTTGGAGAGACCATTTCTCCTCTTGGGGTTGAAGGATCTATTGAAGATCCAAGCATTGTGATGATCTCTTTTTTTTCTTTAACTTTTAACCTATAAAAAGGCATGATTTCTGCAATAGAATACTTTGTATTTAGGTTTTTAAAACCTAGACTGGTGATAAATTCAGCAAATTTATCAATTGAAGAAATAAATCCAGCAAGCGTTCCATTAATACCTTCTGGGGCTATAATAACGGTCCCACGAATATTTTCTTGTTTACAATACAAACTAATACTGTTTGCTATAAAAGAAGTGTTATCAATTTTAGCAAATTCATAAAATGCCATAACTTTGAATGAATTATCCAATTATCTATCCATGTTAATTATCAAGTTTTATATATAGAAATATTCTAAAAGTATAATTCAGTTTTTTCCTACATGCTATAGTGTTTTTCTCTTGATTTTATGAAACTAGTTAAGCTAGACTAACCACACTCAACAAAGATAATAAAGTGAGGCATTAAATGACAAGTGAATATACCGTTCCATCAAATTGGGATACAGAAGCAGAAATAGTAATTGTTGGATTTGGTGGAGCAGGTGCAGCAGCATCAATTACAGCTAGTGATTTAGGAGCAAAAGTAATTATTTTGGAAAAAGCTCCCCAAGGGAGACATGGTGGGAATACTAAAGTTGCGGCTCAAGGGTATCTAAATCCTGATTCAATTGAAGGGGCTGTAGCGTATCTTACAGCCATGTGTGGGCCATACGAAGTTCCAGAAGATATGGTTCAGGTTTGGGCTGAAGAGGTTTGTCAAAATAATGATTGGATATCAAGTATTGGTGGAGATCCTCAAGAGCACCAATTTCAGGTAGGAATTGAATATCCTGAATTACCAGGTTCAGAATCGACTCATAAATTTCATCATGGAGATATTTTAGGATATTCAGAAACGTGGAAGTTTTTTGATAAGGCCGTTCAAGAACGACCGATCGAAATTTTGTACGAAACACCCGGAAAAGAATTAATCCAAAATGATATTACTAAAGAAATTATTGGGGTTAAAGCCATTCGTGATGGTAAACCGTATTATGTGAAAGCTACTAAGGGGGTAATTTTAACTTGTGGTGGATTTGAAAATAATCAAGAAATGATTAGAAATTATCTTCCTGGAATCCCATATTGTTATACAAATGGATCTCCTTACAATGAAGGTGACGGTATAACTATGGCTGTAACTGTTGGAGCAGAGCTTTGGCATATGAATAATTTTGCTGGTCCATCATTTGCATTAAAAGTCGATGAATATGAAACAACCTTTTCAATGCAAGCGTTACATTTTTCTAAAGAGACTCCAGGTGGAATGATCGTTATTGGATCAAATGGTGGAAGATTTTTTGATGAAAAATATAAACACAATCATGGAAAAGTCAAAAAGAATGGGGTATGGGCACCAATGCCAACTCCATGTCCTTTGTATATGATTTTCGATCACACTTTACTCACTTCAGGTCCTTTGTACGACAAAGAACCAAGAAGTGCATGGAATCCAATGGTTGATCAGTATGATTGGAGTGATTCCAATGAAGCAGAACTTGCAAAAGGATGGATAAAAAAAGCAGATACTATTGAGGATTTAGCAGATCAAATTAATCATGACCCAGCAGTATTGCAAGATACTATTAACAAATGGAATTATTCATGTGAACTTGGTGAAGACATTGAATATGAAAGAAAGCTTATGTTAAATCCATTAGTTACTGCCCCGTTTTATGCGGTTGCGTTATCACCGACAATGCTTAATACTCAAGGTGGGCCAAGAAGAAATACAAATGCTCAAATCATACGACCTGATGGATCACCTATACCACGGTTATATAGCGCTGGTGAACTTGGCTCTATATATAGTTATCTTTATCAGGGTACTGGAAATATTGGTGAATGTTTTGCATTTGGACGAATTGCAGCACGAAATGCTGTTGCCGACAGTCCATGGATTTAATCCCCGCTAATCAATTCAGCTTCAGTTTGGATTATTTGCGGGATCTTTTTTGGTACTCGAACCACGGCATTATCTATTTGATATATTTTAGGATTAGTTTGAGCTAGGTATTCAGCTTTCATGGCGTGAATTATTTTAATAGCTTTATTAGGAAAGTCAGTAGTGATGGAATTAGTTCCATATTTAATAGCTTTTTCAATGTGTTTATATTTATTTACTGTCCAAAAACCTGTCAAAAAGCCTTGATCACTCGCGATTTCCATTGCCTGTTTATTTGATAGTGCAACATTTTTTGGAAGAAGAGAATATAAATCATTAATTCTAAGACCAAAAATACGGGCAAGATGTTTAAACCAAAAAGCTCGTCTATCCCATTTATGATTATAGTTCACTGTAAATCTTTTTGATTCAATTAATTCTGAAAGGCTCTTTGTACCAATATCTAATGATCGTTTTAAACTAATAGTATCTGCGGGAAAATGTGAAGTGGAGGCTTGTATAGCAAGATGGAACTGACCATTAATTTTTTCAATCAATTTAATTAGTAATGATAAATTTCTACCAGAATATATTCCTTGAGAAATTAATTGAATAGGAGTTAGTCGTTTTTTGTCAGATATCTCAAAGGCTAACTGTTCGAGTAATTTTGTAGGAGGAGATACTTTATTTAACTGACTACCTGGGTTTAGTTTTTCTAGGAATGGATATAGAACATGATCTTTAAATCTTTCAAATCTACTAGCTACATGGGTAAAGTCAATTCCAACACCTATAGCACCTATATTATTATTAAGTCTGTTTATGTTTACTGTTTCGGTGATATCCAATACTTCTTTCAGTAAGGGTATTCTGCGGTCAGAACCAGATACAGATAATAAGGGTAAACCATTTGGAGCAGAAATCTTTCGATGCTTTATTGAAACTCTTTTTTGATTTAGGTTTCGAATTGGTAATGATGTCAATTCACTTTGCGTATATGTAGAAACAAGCCCTTTACCTAAGGTAGTTCTATTAACTGTACTATCGTGAATTACAACTAAATCACCATTAGATCCATCTATATTTGATTTTGGAGATTGAATATCTAGCTCAATCATGAAATTAATATCTGGATGTATTTGAGCATAATTTAATGCTTTTTTAAAGTTGGCTAAAGTATTTTCTTCGTCAAATTTCCCACCACGGTGAGCAACAATTTTTATTTTATCTAAGTTACTTATAATCACTTATAGCCTCATTTTTTTGCTAAAAAACCAAGTAATTTCCTAATAGAAACATACGTAATCATCATTATTGTTATATTTCATATCGTAATTTTATATCTTACCTGTTTATTATCAGAATTATAATATAGGTTTAGATAGGATTTTGCCTATCTTGTTATTTTTATAGGTTATTAGGTTTAATTTCTGTAAATCCTGTATATTTGTGTAATACTTCAGGTATGACAACTGTTCCATCAATTTGTTGAAAAGTTTCCAAAATAGAAATCATAATGCGTGGAAGAGCAAGAGCTGATCCATTTAATGTATGTGGGTATTCTGTCCTACTAGATTGTTCTCGTTTGAATTTAATATTTGCTCTTCTAGATTGAAAATCCAGACAGTTGGAACAAGAGCTAACTTCTAACCATTCTTTAGAACCTGGCGCCCAAACTTCAAGGTCAAAACTTTGGGCTGATTGGAATCCAATATCACTCGAACATAATTCAAGTAATCTATAATGCAAACCTAATTCTTGTAAAAGACTTTCAACAATACTTATTAGGCTATGTAATTCCGACTTAGAAGTTTCTGGAGTGACAATTTTATATAATTCAACTTTATTGAACTGATGCACTCGTTTAATACCTCGGGTGTCTCTACCTGCAGAAGTTTTTTCTTTTCGAAAAGATGGGGCATATGAGACGTAGTATTTTGGAAGTTCATTTCCATTTAGAATATCATCATGATGAATACTAGTGAGTGGTACCTCAGCAGTTGGTATTAACCATAAATCATCGTCTGTATCTCTATATAAATTTTCTTCAAATTTTGGTAGATTTCCACTTCCGGTCATAGTTTCTTGTTTAACAAGAGCAGGTACTTGAATTTCTTCAAATTTGTTCTGATTTGTATGTGTATCTAACATCCAATTGATTAAAGCTCTTTCTAGCTTTGCCCCTTGATCACGTAGTATAAAGAAACGTGAGCCAGAAACTTTAACCCCAGCTTCGAAGTCGATAATATTAAGAGTATCATTTATTTCCCAGTGGGGTTTAGGTTCGAAGTCATATCCAATTGGAGATCCCCATGTATGTATAACTTTGTTTTCACTTTCATCATGACCAATTAAAATATCATTTTCCAGAATATTGGGAATTTCTAATAGCTTTAGATGCAGTTCTTGTTCATTATTCCGTATTTTTTCTTCAGTTTGTTTAATATTTTCGCCGACCTGTCTCATTTCTTCTATGAGTTCTGGAGGTTTTTCTTTCATTTGAGCTATTTCTTTGCTCACCTTATTCCGTTTAGATCTAAGCTCATCTACAATTTGTATGAGGTTACGTCTTGTAACATCTAATTCTAGTATATGATCCAAGTCTACATCTTCACTTCTGTTTTTCATCATTTGCGCTACCATATCTTTTTGGCTACGCAGTAAATTGATATCAATCAAATTTAACTCCAATGCTTTTACATTTGCGTATTGAGTTTAGACCGAGTATTTTTACGTCGTCAAGGATAAATCCATTACCTTTAGAAATATTTTCATTAAATAGTTGATCATTATTTAGTTCTATTTCAGAAACCCAATACCATCCGTCTGGTAATATTACATCCTTCAACATTACAGGTTTTGCAAAAAAGATCAAATCTATGTGTTGATGTTTAGGTTCATTTTTGGTTTCTTCTATATCTTCTAATAGTATTGAAACTGGACTAGTAATTTGTATTGGCTCTATAAATGGAAAGTTTTCATTTGTTGGTAAGATTTCAATATCTAACCCAGTTTCCTCGTATGCTTCTCTTTTTGCAGCTTCAAGTGGAGTTTCGTTTTTTTCAATATGTCCTCCTGCAGGTAGCCACAATTTATTTTTTTCATGAAAATGTAATAGAGTATGTGTTTGTGTAGATATAAATGTTGTTGCAGTAAAATGTTTTATCATTATTATTCATTTGTATTTTTTGCTGTGCGCATTTGAGGAAAGAGAACAACATCACGTATTGTATCTTGTTCAGTGAGTATCATGACTAGACGATCAATTCCTACACCCAATCCACCAGTGGGTGGCATACCATATTCTAAGGCTTCCAAAAAGTCTTCATCAAGACGATCAAAATCCTCTTCTGAGGTATATGTTTCACGGAAAGCTTCTTGTTCTTCAAATCGTTCTCTTTGAATGATCGGATCATTGAGTTCAGAATATGAATTAGCAATTTCCATTCCACCAATAAATGCTTCAAATCTTTCTACATAGTTTGGATTATCAGTCTTTGCTTTTGCCAAAGGAGACATTTCTGTCGGATAATCTATCAAAAATGTTGGTTGTATAAGTTTGGGTTCTACAAATTTACTGATCAATTTATCAACGATTCTTCCAGTACTTTCAAGTTGTTCTACTCGTATACCCAGATTTCCTGCCTCAGTTTTTATATTTTTCATAGTTTCTGTATTATCTAGGTCTATTCCACTATATTCTTTAATTGCATCTTTCATAGAAATTCTTTGCCAAGGGCTTTTTAATTCGATTGTATTTCCTTGGAATTCGACAGAAGTACTATTCACACATTCATTTGCAACTTTATTTACTAAATTTTCAACCATTTGCATAACTTGATTATAATCAGCATATGCTTCATAACTTTCCATCATTGTAAATTCAGGATTGTGGTTCATATCTATGCCTTCGTTACGAAAAACTCTTCCGATTTCAAAAACTTTATCCATACCGCCAATTATCAATCTTTTTAAGTATAATTCTGTGGCTATTCTCATGTATAAAGTTTGATTTAAGGCATTGTGTTGTGTAACAAATGGTTGAGCCATAGCACCCGCAGCTATCGGTACAAGAACAGGTGTTTCAACTTCGATAAATGATTGTGACTCCATAAAATTTCTGATTGAGGATATTATTTTGCTTCGTTTGAAAAATATGTTTGTGACGTCTCTATTAGATAATAAATCTAAATATCTTTGTCTATATCTAATTTCAACATTTTTAAGACCATGCCATTTTTCAGGAGGAGGCTTCAGAGATTTTGCAAGAAAAGTCAAAGTATCTGATTCAAGTGTTATTTCACCTCTTCGTGTTCGAAATAACTTCCCACTTGTTCCAATAAAATCTCCTATATCTAATTGATCAAGTAATATGAAATCATTTTGTAGTATATCTTCCTTCAAATGGAGCTGGATTTTAGCAGTACTGTCATCAATATCAATAAATACAGCCTTACCCATTTGACGAATAGCCATAACTCTTCCAGCTAAAGAAACTTGGATTGTTTCATCAACATTTTTTTCAGAATTTTCGTTTTTTTCAAATAATTCCTTAGCTTCTGAGTTTGTATGAGTCTTTTCATAAGATGTAGGGTATGGATTTATACCAAGTTCTCGCAAAGAATCTAGTTTTTGCAATCTAGCTTGTATGAGTTGGTCACCTCGTTGTGTCATAAATTGGTCCGTAATTATTATTAATTTATTAAAAATATTTATATATGTTATCAGATAAAACAATTAAATACTAAATACTATAGTGAATAACTAAGAAAGCTTAATAAATGGGTAGTTTAATTATTGTTGGTTGTATTTTCTATTGATGCTATTCAGTATATTATTATTGTACAGAAGGATAGGTGTCTTATTTTTCAAGCAGATCAAAATATAGAGCACTGTTTTGATGATTCTCCAAAGGAAAGCTGTGGAGTCGTAGGCGTATATTCCCCAGATTTTGAAGTTGCTCAAACATTGTTTTATGCCTTGTATGCATTACAACACCGAGGTCAAGAGAGTGCAGGGATTTCCACTACTGCCGACGGACATATTTTTACACATAAAAATACAGGATTAGTAAGCCATGTATTTCAAGAAAATGACTTGGAATCTCTTGTAGGTAAGTTAGGTATTGGACATACAAGATATTCTACAACTGGTTCAACAAATAATCGAAATAGCCAGCCTTTACATGTGAAATCTACAAAAAGCGAGTTAGCGTTAGCCCACAATGGAAATATAGTTAATGTCATAGAGTTGAAAAAAGAACTTGAATTAGAAGGTATTAGATTCAATACAACTATTGATTCAGAGGTGATTGCATATTTAATCAATAGCTATCCTAGTGAAGATATTTCAGAAAAAGTAAAATATGCCATGAAGAAAATTAAGGGTGCATATTCACTAACTATATTATACAAAGACCAAATTATTGGCGTTAGAGACCCTCATGGTGTAAGACCTTTATGTATTGGGAAAGTTGAAAATAGCTTTGTGTTAGCATCAGAGACTTGTGCTCTTGATCATGTAGGTGCTGAATTTGTTCGAGAGGTAGAACCAGGTGAAATAGTAGTTATAGATAAAACGGGACTACATAGTTTTCATTACGATGGATTAACTGTGAGACCAGCACCATGTATATTCGAGTATATCTATTTTGCTCGACCCGATAGTGTTATGAATGGTTTATTAAACTACTCAGTTCGAAGAAAAATGGGTATTCAATTGGCAAAGAAGTATCCTGTTGAAGCGGATGTTGTTATTGGAGTTCCTGATTCTGCAATTCCTGCTGCTATTGGTTATGCTTTTGAATCAGGAATACCCTATAGTGATGGATTAATAAGAAATAGGTATGTAGGTAGAACTTTCATACAGCCTGAACAAAGATTTAGAGTACTAGGTGCTTCACTTAAATATAATACCCTTGCTGAAGTTGTTGATAACAAAAGAGTAGTAGTACTAGATGACAGTATTGTAAGAGGAACTACAACTCCTCAAGTGCTTTCGTTATTAAAAGGTGCGGGTGCTAAAGAAATCCATGTAAGAGTTTGTGCTCCACCTATTACGAATCCTTGCCATTTTGGTGTTGATTTGGCAAATAAATCTGATTTAATTGCTGCTCAAAAAAGTATTCCACAAATTAAGGAATTTATTGGAGCAGATTCTTTGTATTATTTAACTGTAGAAGAGTGCTTAGAAACGTTTGATGGCACATTAGATAAACACTGTACAGCATGTTTTACAGGAGATTATCCAATTCCAGTTCAACTTGAATTAGATAAAATGATTCTGGAACGATAGTTCATAAGTATATTTAGAAAGAGTTTAGAATGCATCATTTATATAAAGAATCTGGAGTGGATTTAGACAAAGCCCGCCAAGTAAAAAAAATATATGAACCAATAGTGAAGACTACTTTTAATGAGAACACTATAAGCCCATTGGGATTATTTGGTGGTTTTTATGAATTGAAAGATTATAAAAATCCAGTGATAGTATCCAGTACAGATGGTGTTGGAACTAAGTTGGTTTTAAGCAATTATCTTAAGAAATACCATAACCTTGGTCAAGATATAGTTAATCATTGTATAAATGATGTATTAACTTCAGGAGCTAAGCCTTTATTTTTTTTGGATTATATAGCAGTAGACTCACTTGTAATCGAACAAGCAGAAGCTTTGGTTGAAGGTATGGCTGAATCTTGTAGAGATTCAGGTTGTGTATTAATTGGAGGAGAAACTGCACAATTATCAGGTGTTTATTTAAAGGGACAATTTGATATTGCTGGATTTTTGGTAGGAGTTGTAGAAAAAGATTTGTTATTGGAACCTGCTAAAGTAAAAAATGATGATGTTTTGATAGGTATTCCTGCTAGTGGTTTGCATACAAATGGGTATTCTTTAGTAAGAAAAGTATTCAATATTGATAATGAACCCAATATTTTGAATAAAACATATGAAGAATTGAATGCCACACTAGGTGATGTATTATCAAGACCACATAGATCATACTATCCTATGTTAGAACCAATATTAAGTGAAATAGTAGCAATGGCTCATATTACAGGTGGAGGTTTGATCGAAAATTTAATGCGGGTTATTCCTCAAGGTTTGAATGTGAATATAGACTATGATTCTTGGGTGCCTGAAAATATATTTAGATTAATACAAACTCAAGGCAATGTATCTGATCAAGAAATGTGGTCAGTATTTAATATGGGTGTTGGGATGGTATTAATTTCTGATCAAAAAAATGTGTCTAGTATATTAAAAAAAATACCAGACAGTTGGATAATAGGTAACGTGACAAAATAAATTTATAAGGAGTAAATTTGAGAGCTCTTTTAAGTGTGTATGATAAAACAGATTTAGATAAATTAGCCAAGTATTTAGTCGAGAACGAATTTGAATTAATCAGTACTGGTGGAACATATAACTTTCTATCTGATAAGGGATTTCAAGTAACAAAAGTAGATTCTGTAACAGGATCGCCGGAAATACTTGATGGAAGAGTAAAAACTTTGCATCCAAAAATCCATGGAGGAATATTAGCGAAAAGAGAAAATGTTTCACATAGTGAGGATCTATCAAATAATGGAATCGACTACATCGATTTAGTAGTGACTAATTTATATCCATTTTATTCTGTTGCTACAGATATAAATGCTACAGAAGATCAAATAATTGAAAATATCGATATTGGTGGTCCAACATTACTTAGGGCTGCTGCAAAAAATTTCCAAGATGTTGTTGTTCTTGTTGATCCCGCAGATTATAGTTTATTTGAAAATAACTGGAGTACTAATAAATTTGGTATTAAAGAAAGAAAGTATTTAGCTGGAAAAGCATTTCAGCATGTAGCCCATTACGATACGTTAATTTCAGAATATTTGAGAGGTAACGATGAATTTTCTGAAACTCTTACAGTTGCACTAACTAAAGTTTCTGATTTGCGATATGGTGAAAATCCACACCAAAAAGGTTCGTTTTATAAATTAGATTCCACAAAACTACCAAATCAAGGTTTTGGTTCATTTGTCCAACATCACGGTAAAGATCTTTCATACGTCAATCTATTAGATGCAGATGCTGCATTTAATTTGGTAAATGATTATTCAGATAATGCTATTGCTATTATCAAACATACTAATCCTTGTTGTTTAGCAGTAGGAAATGAAGAATTGGATGTTTTATTTGAAAAAGCATTAACTCAAGGTGATGCTATATCAGCCTATGGAGGAATTATTGCAACTAATAAAAATATAGATATGAAATTTGCTGATAAAATAAGAACATTGCTAAGTCCTATTAATGGTATAAGAATGTTTTATGAAATTGTTGTTTGTTCATCTATAGATCAAGATGCTTTGGATCATTTAAAGAAAAAATCTAAAGATTTAAGAATACTAACAGTCCCAAATGTGGATTCCAGTTATAATTGGCAAACTATGAGAACCTTAAGAGGCGGTATGCTTATTCAAGATTCCGATTTATCTGTTGAAAAAGAATTTGAACTTGTTAGTGTAAGAAAACCTACAAAAAGAGAATTGGAAGATTTAACTATCGCATGGATCGTTTGCAAGCATGTGAAGTCCAATGCTATAACTTTTGTAAAAGATGGCGTTTTAGTTGGAATGGGGGCAGGGCAACCTAATCGAGTTGGGAGTGCGAAGATTTCTGGCGAGGCCGCTCAAAATAAGGCAATTGGAGCTGCTGCAGCATCTGACGCTTTAATTCCATTCCCAGATACAATAGAAGTATGTGCGGAGTATGGTGTTACTTCTTTGGTTCATACTGGAGGATCAATAAGAGATGCTGAGTCGGTAGATATCGCAAACAAGCTTAATCTATCTTTTTTTACTTCTGGCGTAAGGCATTTTAGCCACTAATTAAGGATATATTTATATGGTCAATGTAGATATTGTTATTCCTGTACTCAACGAACAAGAAGCTTTGCCTGTTTGTATAGCAAGATTACAAAACTATATTTCGGAAAATATAGATCAGAAATGCAATATTATTATTGCTGATAACGGCTCAAATGATGATACTCCTAAGGTATCTAAACATTTAGTATCAGAATATGAAAATATAAAATATATCCGCATACCTGAAAGAGGTAGGGGATTAGCCCTTAAAACTGTTTGGTCAAAAAGTGAATCTGATATTGTATGCTACATGGACGTTGACCTTTCTACTGATTTAAAAGCATTACCAATTTTAGTTGATCGTTTAGAGAGTAATTATGATATAGCTATAGGTTCTAGGTTAAGTAAAACTTCAGAAGTTTCTAATCGTTCCTTTCAAAGAGAATTAACTTCAAGAGGATATAATTTTTTACTCAAGATATTTTTCTTCAATAAATTTCATGATGCACAGTGTGGTTTTAAAGGGTTACGCACAAGTACTGCAAAAAAAATATTACCTTTAATAAAAGATAATAAATGGTTTTTTGATACAGAATTATTACTGATTGCAGAAAAATCTGGATTCGAAATTGCAAATATACCAGTTCAATGGACTGACGATAAAGATTCAAGAGTAAATGTAGTTAAAACAATTATAGAAGATTTGAAAGGTATTTTTCGCCTCAGGTTTTTAGGAATTCCAAAAGTAAAGTAAAAAATATTAATTGATTATTCATTGACTACAGATATTTTTAATATTGTAGTAGTCTCATTCGTAATTCTCGCGAATTGAGATGTTTGATAGGGAATAACCCATAATATTTTTGATCCATTTGTAATTATGGGTATAGTGTCACGTTGAGAAATAGGAATGTGTCGATTTGACATGAATTTTTTTAGTGACTGATGGCCGGACAAACCGATTGGTGCAAATTTATCACCTATGTTTCTATACCGTATAAATAAGCTGCATCCTATACTATCGTAATCAAAATAACCTTCGTAATTTTTTTCTTTGGCAATGTTAATAATTTGTTCTAATTTTTTACCGGAATCTATATTTTCAATTTTTTCTGTTCTGAGTTCCCAGTTACCAAATTTTGTAATAGATCCATCAAGTCTGATTTCTAGAGGATTTATATCTGGGTAAATGGTATCTTTATTATCCTCATAAAAGGAAATACTTTTATAATCTACTTCAAGAATTATATTCTGTGGTAGGTTTAGTTTTCTACTAGACTGATTATTTATTAAGTGTATTGCATTTTGTATTAGCTGATAATTTAAGTGATTAGTTGATGAAGTTGTTACCATATTAAAAATCTTATCGATTAAATAACTTTGTATTATTTTTTCTAATTTATTGAAATAATTTCGGTCTATAACTATGCTTTTATATTCTGATTTATCCAGATTTGTAGATATGATTAATTTTTTCAAATGGAATGTAATTTTTTCTTGAAAATAATCATCAATTTCAAGAGAGATTTTAGATAATTGCAGTAAATTCTCTTGTAAGCCAGGATTTAGTTTTTCTAAGATTGGTAGTGTATTTTTTCTGATATTATTTCTTGTGTATTGGATATCATCGTTAGAAGAATCGATTCGAGGTTTGATACCATTTTGATTTAGGTATGATTCTATATCCTTTCTTTGAATATTAATTAAAGGTCGGATTAATTTAATACCTTCTACCTCTCGTTCCATAACAATGCCTTTAAGACCACGTAATCCACTGCCTCTTATAAAATTCATCATAACCGTTTCTACAGAATCATTTGCATTATGAGCTGTTAGAAGGTAATTAGAATTTATTTTTTTGCAGTACTGAAATAGTATTTCGTATCTTATATTTCTTGCAGTTGTTTCTATTGATTGTTTAAGTTTTTTTGCAAATTTTGGGATATCTACAGATTCCGAATGAAATATAATGTTTGATTTTTTACAATAATCTTCTACATATTTTTCATCCATATCACTTTCATATTTTCGTATTTTATGATTGATATGAATAACATGAATATTAAATGGAATATTAGCAGAAATTTTTACCAGGGCATCTAGTAGACAAATAGAATCTGGTCCGCCCGAAACTGCAACTACTAAATTTTGGTTAAAATTAGAGAATAAATTGCATTGATATAATACATTTTGAACTTGTTCGACAATATTCATGCCAGATTCTCACACTTGATTTAGGAATTATTTTAGATTTTTTATTACTCTGGTTTTGGTAATTTTTATTTGTTCAATTCTTACATTTTTCATTTCAGTAATTTCAAAACGATAATTTTCATGCATGAATGAATCACCTACGGAAGGGATATTCCCTAAATTATACAATACAAAACCTGCAATAGTTTCATAGTCACCGTCTGGAATAGTAAGGTTAATTGTTTCTGATATATCTTCAATACGTGTTGCACCATCCAAAAGAAAAGTATTTTCACCTAATTCCTCGATTTCATTTGCAATTAATTGGCCTTCTTCTCCAACTTTTCCGACTATTTCTTCCATTAACATTTCCAGAGTGATTAATCCGGCTAATCCGCCAAATTCATCTGCTAACAATGCGATTTTATATCCATATAATCGCATTTCAGTGAATAGTTCACTGACTAATTTTGTTTCAGGTACAAAATAAGCATGTCTTTGAAAATCAGCCACCGTTGACGTTTCAGTTATAGTTTTTTCACTCAAACCTGTCAGAATATCTTTAGCAGAAATTGTTCCAGTAATATTTTCAATGTCTCCTAAAAATATTGGAAAGCGTGAATGAGTGTGATTTTTATAAATTTCTAAAAAAGATGCTAGGGTGCAAGTTTGGTCTATTGCAACTATTTCAGTTCTTGGGGTCATTACTTCAAAAAGTTTTGTGTCATTAAATTTGAATACACGTTCAAGCATTTGAGCTTCATCTGCGTCGGCTTCTCCTATTTGTTGCCTTTCATCAATTAAAGCCAATATTTCTTCTTCGGAAATTATTGAGGCATCTTTAATACCAAACAAGCGTCCTGTGATTTTACTAATTTTTTCAAGGAACCATACAAAAGGGAAAAATAGATATGATACTTTTTTTAAGGCCTTAACAGCCAATAAAGCTACTTTTTCTGAGTTACGTACAGCAATTGTTTTTGGAATTGTTTCACTGAAAATTAGTAGCAAAACAGATACAATAATAGTAGCAATTAATACTGAAATAGAATTTGGAATATCATTGTTTTTAAATATAGAAATTACTAAAGCGGTACCTATAGATGCAGCAGCGGTGTTAACAATATTATTCCCTGTAAGCACTGTTGCAAGAAGCTTTTCGGGATGTTCTAGTAATTTTGCAATTTCTTCTGCACCACGTATTTTATCCTTGATAAGTTTTGCTAGTCTTCCACGTTGCAATGACAAGAAAGCGGCTTCAGATCCGGAAAAAAAAGCTGATAATAAAAGCGATACTATTAATAGTATGACCATTGTAATATTACCGTCTATGATTTACTCCTTAAATCATTTTCGATATTTGATAATTATTCTTTGAGGCATTATACATCATGTTTATTTATAGTAACAATAAATAATAAATACTATTATTGTGTAGTTATGCACACATTTGTTTTGTATAATACGTTGGCAATTTTATTTATTATTAACAAAAAGGGGGTCCATAATGTCTGGCAGATTTGCTGATCAGGTAGCTGTTGTATCTGGTGGAGGAAGAGGCATTGGAAGAGCAGTAGCTTTATTATTAGCCGAAGAAGGAGCTTCAGTAGTTGTAAATGATTTGGGATGTGAAATTGATGGTACTGGTGCCTCTCCAGTTTTTGCGGACCAAGTAGTAAAAGAAATTACTGATAATGGAGGTAAGGCTGTTGCATCATACGAAGATGTTTCATTAATGGCAGGTGGAGAAGCAGTAATACAAAAAGCAGTAGATACCTATGGCCAATTAGATATATTAGTCAACAGTGTCGGTGTTAGAAGAGATGAAATGATTTTTAATATGAGACCAGAGGATTTTGAAGTTGTAATACAAAACTCCCTTAAATCATATTTTACTACTACTAAATACGCATGCATTTTATTTCGACAACAAAGGTATGGTCGAATAGTTAATTTGACGTCCGATGCAGGTTTAGGCGAGATAGGTATGTCAAATTATTCCGCTGCAACTGAAGGTATTGTTGGTATGACAAGAACTATAGCAAGAGATATGGGTAGGTATGGTGTAACATGTAATGCCGTGTCTCCGGTCGCAAAAACTAGACTGTTTCCTGGAGGTGTAGATTCATATAGAACTTCAGGAATTTATCCAACTCCAGATGATCGAGCAGGTTTAGGATTAAAGGAACCTGGAATAGGTTGGGCAGACGATAATTCGCCTGAAGATCCTGCAAATGTAGCCCCATTAGTAGCTTATTTAGCTGGTGAAGGCTCTCCAAACGCAAATGGTTATGTCTTTGGTGTTCGTGGTGGTGATATATATTTATATACTAACCCCGAAGTTGAAAGAGCAATTTACCATGAGAAGGTTTTTTCAATGGATGAATTAGATGATTTAGTACCAAGAATTATATCTTTTGATATGTAACAAGATGTAATTAGACTAACAATAGAAATGGAGTTAGAAAATGGGAAATAGATTAGAAGGAAAAGTGGCAATTGTAACTGGCGGCGGTGGAGGAATCGGTCGTGGAGTATGTCGGTTACTTGCTGAAGAAGGTGCATCTGTTGTTGTAAATGATGTAGGGGGAGCAGTAGATGGAACTGGTACTTCGACAGGACCAGCAGATGAATTGGTATCAGAAATAAAAGAAAATGGCGGTGTTGCTGTTTCAAATTATGACACTATAGCAACTATGGAAGGTGCAGGTAAACTTGTGCAAGCTGCTATCGATAATTTTGGTAGGGTTGATATATTAATGCATGTTGCTGGTATTCTTCGAGATCGAATGGTATTCAATATGACTGAAGAGGAATGGGATGCAGTATTATCGGTACATTTGTATGGAGCATTTAATACTGTCAAACAAGTGGTACCTCATTTAATCGAACAAAGATCTGGGAGAATAATAATATTTTCATCAGGTTCTGGACTTGGTAATTCTGGTCAAACTAATTACGCAGCCGCTAAGGAAGGGCAAGTAGGATTTGTACGATCTCTTTCACGAGAATTGGCTCCTTTTAACATTACGGTTAATGCTGTATATCCGGGTGGAGATACAAGGATGACAGGTAGTATTCCTGATTCAGCTTTAGAAATTCGAGCACAAAGAGGTATATCTAGTCGAAGAACTGTTCCTACAAAAGAATTATGGGAACCAAGACATCCAGACAGAAATGCGCCAAAAGCTGTGTATTTATGTACAGATGCTGCAGAAAATATAACAGGTGAAGTAATTGGCACGTCAGGTCCTCCAATGACTTTATATACGCCTAGGCATGTATCTAGGGTCATTCACAGTGATACGGCTTGGACTTTAGATCAATTAGAAGTTATGATGCCTAACGCAATAACAGATGGTATACCAAATCCTGCACCGGCAGTACAGCCAGAAGAAAAATAATTTTTTCTCATTGCTGTAAATCTGAATAAGGGGTGTTATTGATTACGAAATCATTTTATGATCTAAGACCATGGTTTGTTGCTTTTTCTGGAATGGCTCTGCTGTGTTTGCTTATAGGGCTTAATACGCAATGTATGGGTTTGTTTTTCATAGCTTTAGAACAAGAATTTCGATGGAGCAGAGCATTAATATCAGGAGCTTTTTCAGTTGTAAGAATTGAAGGCAGCTTTCTTGGACCTATTGAAGGTTTTCTAGCTGATAAATTTGGTCCAGATACAATGATACTCATTGGTGGAGTTATAACATCTATTGGGTTTGTAATATTGGGTCTCGTTCAAAATCCTTGGATGTTTTATATTTCCTTACTAGTGATTACAGCAGGAGTTGGCCTTGGGAGTTTTATACCAGTTACTACATCAGTAAATTGGTGGTTTAAAAAACATCGTAATACTGGACTTGGTATTGCAATGGCAGGGGTTCCTGCAGGGGCAGCTTTACTTTTACCGTTAGTCACCATATTAATAGAAATATATAATTGGAGAACAACAGCATATCTGTTAGCTGCAGCGACATTTGTAGTATGCGTCCCACTAAGCCAGGTTATGAGAAAACCAAAAGTCATTAAAGAAAATACTACCTTGGATAATGAACCTGCTAATAGCCATACTGTTTCTATTGAAGATGATTTTTCATTAAAACAAGCAATGAAAACTTCTGCTTTTTGGATAATCCCAAGTGTTCATGCTTTAAACGGATTTACAACTCATGCAGTTTATGTGCATGGGCTTATAAGACTTACAGATGCTGGTTTTTCTATAGCAGTAGCGTCAACTGTATTTGCTATATATGGTTTCATTGAGATATTAATGCGTGTTTTTGGTAGTTTTATTGGAGATTTGATTGATAAAAGACATGCGATTTGGATATTTTGTGCAATTCAAGGTCTAGGAGTCGTTTTTCTTGCATTAATTCCAGATACATCAGAAAATTCTTCTACAGCAATTATGATGGCGTATTTATTTGCAATAACATTTGCTATTGGTCACGGAGGTAGAGGTCCAGCAATTGTTGCAATACGAGGAGAATATTTTGGCAGAGCAAATTTTGGCAAAATCATGGGTGTAGGAGGTTTTATAACAAGTTTAACTGGTATAATCACTCCTATAGCTCTTGGATATTATTTTGACCAAGTAGGAGATTATGTAATCCCTTTTATAATTTGTGGCTTATTAACCGGCCTTGGAGGTCTTTTGATATTGTTTGCCAAAAAACCTAACTTAATTCAAGAAAGCGAAGCTAATTAATTATTATGAGTGAAAAATATAATTGGTCAGAGTTATTTATGACCATGTATGATGAATTAAACACAATAGTGAAAACATTAGCTTTTGAAGGAAAAGCAAAGGGAATTATTGGGAATGTTGAAGGACGTGATCCAAAAGAAGATAGATTCCTAGAGATTGATAAAGTATGTGAAGATCATATTGTGAGCCATATCAATAAATCCCCTTTTTCTGTGGAAGTTTACTCAGAGCATGGACACTTTATATCAAATCCTCAAAAAGAGGTAAGTTTTATTTTGTCTGTTGATCCATTTGACGGTACATCACTATATAAGAGTGGTATCCCCGCAGAATGGTGGTCAGTTTTAACAATATATAATCCTATAACTTTGAAGCCTGTATGTGCAGCAGCCATAGATTTTATACGTGAGGAATTTTATTATTCTGAAGATGGAGTATTGAGATATTGTAACCTTAGAGATAAAAAGCTTATTGATGTTCAACTGAAACCAAAAAAAGATTTGGAGTCCGGGTTAGTTTTGGCAACATATTCAATGAGTCCAAATTATTCATTACTTTGGAGCGAAAATACAGATAAACTCTTAAAAGGCTTAAATGCTTTGAATAATCCTCCAAGAATATGGCCGAATGGCGGTTCATGTATATATCCATGGATGGCTAGAGGATTGGTAGATGTTTACTTAATGTTTGATGAACCAAACAGTGAAGTAAATCCCGGATTAGGATTCGTAACGCAAGAAAACTTCTGTATTTATGAAATTACCGAGGGGAAGAAGCTATTAGAATATTCATTTAAACCAGAATTAAATGACAAAAAAATAAAATCTTTTATAGCTTCTACTAATCATAAACTTGTAGAAGCTATAATTGATTTATTGTAAATTCTAAAAAAACCTATGAACTACTTTAATTTATCAGCTTCTGCTTTACCAAGAATTCTGAACATTGTGTATTGTTGTCCATCAACTGTGGCAACTGCTCTTGCAGCAGGTCGACCATTTTTCATGGTTACTAATGTAACATCTTTGTCATCGACTTCAACAGATTTTCTAAGTTTCAAGTTATAGAATTTCATAGCTATACCACCTTTTTGTAAGTTAAACATAAAGAACAGCTTTGTATCTAACTTAGTAGACAATATGAATAGCAAGATTGTCAAGTTTTCTGGGTATAAATCCCTTAAATTGGCTATTATTTAACAAAAATGCAACATTTTTAGTTATTTTGTTACTTGAAGAAACATTTTGTGAGGAAGAAAGATATCATTTGTTTCATCATATTTTGCAATTCCAATGAACGTATTTTCATTGTCGTAACATCTTACGAGGGCTTGATCCGGTAATTTGATTTCAGAATACTTTATGTTTGTAGTTTGGCCTGTTATAAGTTTGTATTTTTCATCATTGCTCGTATTTAGCTTTGGTAGATGATTTATTAGATAATCGATAGGTATTGTATGCATTTTCCAATGGTCGTTTGTCGAATGTTGAATACTAATTGCTGAATCTATACTGAATATGCCACTACGTATCCTTCTTAATTTGGTTAACACTGCTCCACATTTCAATTTTTCGCCGATATCATTTATAAGTGAACGTATATAAACGCCTTCATGACATTTAACTACCAAAGAAACGAAAGGGATATTTGTTTCTATAATTTTAATATCTTCAATATAAATTGATTTTGGTTCTAATGAAAATTCTATTCCTTTACGAACCAAGTTATATGATCTCTTTCCCTTATACTTAACTGAACTATATTTGGGGGGGATCTGAAAAGAATTACCTATAAAGGAAGATATTACTGAGTTTAATACCTCAAGACTAACAAATACTTTATTTTGTACTTTTGTTATTTCTCCTTCAAGGTCGTAAGTGTCTGATCTTAATCCTAATTCAAAATCACATTGATATTCCTTAGTTTTATCATTCATAAAATTTATCAACCTGGTTGCTTGTCCCATAAATACAGGTAAAACTCCAGTAGCTAGTGGGTCAAGTGTACCGACGTGTCCTATTTTTTTAGCTCCAGTGATCTTTTTAACTTGCTTATCAACATTTGTTGATGTGATTCCTTGATCTTTATCAATATTGAGTATTGTACTAATCATTAGCTTTTAGAAATTCAATAAATAAATTAATCTGCGGTGTTTGGAAGATTTATAAGATTGTCGATAGAATCATCCAACAAAAATTTAAGATAAGGGAGATATCTAAGTCGTATTTTCGATTTCAATTCATTATGAATATATCCACTAGCATCATTGAGTGCTTTGATTGCATTTTGTTGTTCTTCAGGAGAACCCATAACACTAACCATGATTTTTGCGGATTTAAGATCTTTATTTGAAATGACTTTGGTTACGGTAAGTAGCAGGGACAAACGGGGATCTTTTAATTCGGTTGTAATAAGCCAGCCTAATTCTTCTTGTAAAAGGTCATTTATTTTTTTTATCCGACGATCATCCATTAGATTTACACTTATTTTTTACTGTGAATGATTAATTCATCATTTTCTTCGAATTCTTCAAAGTTCGCAAATGTTATTCCGCATTCTAATCCTGCCCCAACTTCTCGAGTATCTTCTTGAAACCTTCTAAGGGTAGTTATGGACCCATCATGTATTTCCGTGCCGTCACGTAGTACTCTGACTAAACTAGAACGGGTAATTTTCCCATCCGAAACGTAAAGACCAGCAATCTTAGATTTTTTACTTCGAGAAAATATGGCCCTTATAGTTGCATGACCATCTATAGTATCTTCTTCTTCAACTTCTTCTGAGCCTATGATAATATTTTCAATATATTCGATCAGTTCATATATAATTTCATAAAATTTGATTGATAAATCCATCGTATCTGCTATTTGTTTCGCACTTTGAGCAAGACTCGTTCTAAAACCTATTACTATTGCGTTTGTAGTTGAAGCAAGTAGTAAATCTGTTTCGGTAATAAATCCACTAGAAGAATGTATTATATTTACTTTCGCAATGTCATTATTAAGTTTAACTAATGAGTCTCTAATAGCTTCTGCAGATCCTTGAACATCTGTTTTGATAATCAGTGGTATTTCTTTAGTTTTTTGTTCGCTATTAATTCCGATTGCATTTTCTACAACATTGTATTCGGATAGTTTTGATCTTGATTTTTTTCTTGCCTCAAGTAGTTCTTCAGCTTCTTTTTCTGTTGAAGCAACCATAAATACTTCACCAGCTAGAGGAGGTTTATTAATTCCCATAACTTCAACAGGATAAGAAGGTGGAGCTATATCTATTTTTTCACTATTATAATTAAACATAGATTTGATTCGGCCTTCAGTCGAATTTGTAAATAGTTTTTCTCCTATATTCAGGGTTCCTGACTGGACTAGTAGGGTTGCAATAGGGCCTCTATTTTTATCTAATTTTGATTCGATTACTACTCCTGTTGCTTGTTTGTTTGGATTTGCTTTTAATTCTGAAACTTCAGCTAAAAGTAAGAGATTCTCCAACAAACTATCTAGTCCCATACCTGTTTTTGCTGAAACTTGAATACAGATTATATCTCCGCCCCAGTCTTCAACTAGTAAATCATTTTCTGCTAATTGTCTTTTAATTCGATCAGGATCACTATTTTCAAGATCACATTTATTGATAGCTACTACGATTGGTACCTTTGCAGCTTTTGCGTGATCAATTGCTTCTAATGTTTGAGGCATTATACCGTCATCAGCAGCAACAACTAGAACAGCAATATCTGTAATTTCTGCTCCACGAGCTCTCATAGCTGTAAATGCTGCGTGGCCAGGTGTATCAATAAAAGTAATAGGTTTATCATTGTATATTATTTGATAAGCACCAATATGTTGTGTTATACCGCCTGTTTCTTTTTCGGCTATATGACTTTCGCGTATTGCGTCTAAGACACTTGTTTTACCGTGATCTACATGACCTAAAACAGTTATTACAGGCGCTCTTTCTATTTGATCCTTTAAATCACTTTCGTCATTTTCTTTTGATGTCTCAATAAGTGGAGAAGAATCTGTAGTTTGCTTTTCTACAATACTATATCCAAAAGCAGTGGCAATTTTTTCTACTATTTCTGCATCCAAGATAGCATTGATGTTTGCCATAATGCCTAATCTCATTAATTGTTTCATTAAATCTATAGGATTATAGTTGAGCATGGCGGCAAGATCTGCAACCGTTGTATTAGGTTCAATTTCAAGGACTTTTGTATTGTTTGTTTGTTTTTCTTGTATTGAGCCAGTTTCTGCCATAGTTTTCACAACCTATATTTAGCCATATATTCACTAATAATGCTCTTGTCTTTTTCAGACAAATTAGTTTTTATATTTCGATCTATCTTCCCTTTTTTTACAGCTTCTGTCCAGCAGTCAAAAGATCTACATACATAGACACTTCTTCCTTCTGATTTATCACTAATATTATTTAATTTTAAAACAATACTTTTTTCTTTAGTTCGTATGATTTTTATAAAATCTTTTTGAGGTCTTTTCTCCCCACAACCTACGCAGGTTCTTATAGGTATATGCTTTGCTTGGTACATAAATCACCCGTATTTAAGAATCTCGTTTATTCGTTGTTGGTCCTTTTTTGTTTTTTGTACTACGTGTTTTTCTAGATTTTCTACCACCTTGATCTCTACCTTGTGTTTCAACAATATCTTCCGCAAACCGTATTTGTGGCGAATCATTTGAACCTGCTAATTGAGGAATTTGCCAAATATCATCTGTAAGAGAAATACTTTCGGGTTCTACAGATTCAATCTTTTCATCTTTTGTAGTTTCTTCTATTTCTAAATTAGCCAACGCTTCTTCTATACTTATTTCTCCTCTATCTAAAGCTAAATCAACCTCTGATTTTTCTATTTCATCTGGCGCGACAGTATTTTCTACAGAAACAGGTTCTGCAACTATTTCAACTTCCACCTCTTCTAGCCCTTGTTCCTCCAGAGGTTCTGGTTGGTTTTCTATAATGGCTGTTTCAGTTTCGGTTTCTGGAGCAATGTTGTCCAGTTCTACAGTGTCTTTTTCGGGTTCTTTATTTAATTCCATCTGTTCCGCTTCGCTACCACTTATGATGTCAATTTTCCACCCTGTAAGTTTGGCTGCAAGTCGAGCATTTTGCCCTTCTTTTCCTATAGCCAAGGATAATTGTTTATCTTGAACAGCTACAACAGCATTTTCATTATCATAATCCAAATTTACATTTAAAACCTGAGAAGGATTTAACGAATTAGCTATAAATACTTTTGGATCAGAATTCCATTGAACTATATCAATCTTTTCACCTTGGAGTTCATTGACAATATTTTGTATTCGTATACCCCGTAGACCAACACATGAACCTACTGCATCAACCCCTTCTTGTTCTGTCCACACTGCAATTTTGCTACGTGAACCTGGTTCTCTAGAAATTGATTTAATTTCGACAACTCTATTGCTTATTTCAGGAATTTCAACTTCAAATAATTTTCTTAATAAATCTTTGTGTGCCCTTGATATAATTATTTCGGGATTTCTAGTTCCTTTATTGACTTCAAGAATATAGAATTTGAGTTTTTGGTTTACTCTATATCTTTCTGAGTTTACTTTTTCTCTATCAGGCATATATGCTTCAGTTCTACCCAGATCAACAGTTACTCCACCTGGTTCTACTTTAGTTATATTTCCTGTAACTACGTTATCAAACTTTTCGGCATATTCTTCAAATATTAAATCTCTTTCAGCTTCTCTTAATTTTTGCATTACGACTTGCTTTGCAGTTTGTGCAGCAATTCGACCTGCATTATAAAGATGTGAGTCAATTTTCATTGTGTCATTAATTTCTGAGCTAGGTATGATTTTTTTAGCTTCTTCTAATGAAATTTCAATCAATTCGTTTTCAACAGTTTCAACAACTTCTTTTAGTACATATACTGTTACATCTCCACTACCTGGATCCATAGTGACCGAAATGTTTTGATCAGGATCAAAATTATCTTTTTTATAAGCTGCAGCAAGTGCTAATTCAATTGCAGAAATAACGGTATTTCTGGGTAAATTTCTTTCAGCAGCTAGTTGCGTTAATGCTATTAAAAAATCGCTTTTCATTTTTACGTTCCTAAATTTATTAAAAAAAAAAGTCGGACGAGTCCCACTTTTCATAAATTTTAGACATCTATGATGTCAATAATTAAATTTTGTAGTAAATTATAACATGGTAGATTTCAATTATCAATCGATGTTTCAATGTACAATAGATTTATATTATTATTTAATATCAATTAAATGGGGTTTCAATGGATTTTAGCTTTACACCTGAACAAGAAAAATTAAGATTTGATATAGGAGAATTTTTAGAGAATAATTTGACTTCTGAATATAAAAATGTCCTATATGATGTGGCAGGTGTTGGTGTTTCAAAGGAATTCACTAAAATGCTAGCAAAAAATGGTTGGATTGGTATGCAATGGCCAGAAAGCTATGGCGGTGCTGGTATGGGAATTATGGAATATGTTATTTATCGTGAAGAAATGGTTATGAGAGGCGCTCCTATTGGGTATCATTTAACTGCAGAAAATCAAATGGCTCCAAGTATTATAATTAATGGAACTGATGAACAAAAACAACGAATTATACCAAGTATTGCAAAAGGTGAGATGAGTATTTGTATTGGTTATAGTGAACCAAATACAGGTTCAGATTTAGCTTCATTACAAACTAGAGCAGATGAAGATGGTGACGATTTTATTATAAATGGCGTAAAAACTTGGAATAGTGGTGCTATTCATTCTGAATTAATTTGGTTAGCTGCTAGAACAAACCATGATGTCCCCAAACATAAAGGAATAACCGTGTTTTTAGTTGAATTGGATAGTCCCGGTATTACGATTGATCCTATCCAAAATATGGCGAGAATTGGTGGGTTTAGTAATATTACTTTTGATAATGTTAGAGTTCCAAAAAGTAATATTGTTGGTGAATTAGATCAAGGATGGTATGTTGTCGCTCAGAACCTTGATTTTGAGAGATCTGGTATAGAACGAGTTGCAAGTAATTATTCAATAATCTATGACTTTTTGGAGTACATTAAAACTCATAGTAATAACACCAGAAACAATGTAGGTAATTCATTGGTAAGAAATAGAATAGCAGATATGTTTATTGAAGTAGAAGTAGGTAGATATTTAGCTTACAATATTGCATGGATGCAAAGTAAAGGGTTAGTTCCAAATAAAGAAGCATCTATTTCAAAAGTGTTTGGAGCTGAAACTACAAAACGTAATTCTCAAGCTATGTTAGAGATATTAGGAATGTATGGTGGTGTTGATTACACATCACACTATTCCCCAATACAAGGTAAAGTTTTGAGATCTTGGTATGGTGGAATTTCTTCTACAATAGCTGCAGGCACTTCTGAAATTCAAAGAAATATTATTGCCATGAGAGGACTGGGATTACCTAGAACATAGAGAGATAATATGAAATTTTCAAACCTATTTGGTAAGACGCAAAAAAATATATCTACAAATGCTGAAAGTATTAGTCATCAACTAATGCTAAGAGCAGGATTTATACTTCAAATTGCAGCTGGAGTATACGCATATATGCCTATTGCTTATAAAGCCTTTAGAAAAATTGAAAATATAATTAGAAATGAATTAAATAAATCTGGTGCACAAGAAGTTCATATGCCTGCTTTACAGCCAGTCGACCTTTGGGAAAGATCTAATCGAAAAGAATCATATGGCCCAGTGCTCTTTCAACTTAAAGATAGACGTGAAAGGGAATTAGTATTAGGACCAACACATGAAGAAGTAATTACTCAAATGGTAAAAAGTAATGTCGAATCTTATAGAGATTTACCATTAAATTTATATCAAATCCAAGTAAAATTTAGAGATGAAGCCCGACCAAGAGCAGGACTTTTGCGAGGGCGAGAATTTCATATGAAAGACGCTTATTCTTTTGATATGGACCAGAATGGTTTAGACAAACGATATGATCAAATGGTAGAAGTTTATAAGAGTATTTTTCAGAAATGTGGATTACCCGTATTGGTTGTTCAGGCAGATAGTGGAGCAATTGGAGGAAAAGATTCTCAGGAATTTATTCTTACAACTGATGTTGGGGAGGATACCATAATATATTGTGATTCATGTAAATATGTAGCTAATAGTGAAAAAGCAGTATTTTTACATGAAGAACTCCCTATTGAAGATGAATTAAATCTAACAGAGGTTTTAACACCTTCAGTTAAGACAATAGAAGATGTATCAAAATTTTTTAATTCTGATACGAAAAAAACTATTAAATCTGTAATGTATATGATTAATGACGAATTAGTTATGGTGTCAATCAGGGGCGATTTAGAAATCAATGAAATAAAATTAAGTAATATTTTCAAAGGCAAAGACCTGCGTTTAGCAACTGACGAAGAATTAATAAAATCTGATTTATTACCTGGTTTTATATCTCCAGTCGGGTTGCATAATATAACAAAGATTCATTTTTTATTCGATAATTCATTAAAAACAGGAAATAATTTTATATCAGGTGGTAATAAGCCAGATTCTCACTATAGCAATGTAAATATTCCTAGAGATATTTTAGTTTCAGAGTTTAATGATTTAGCATTAGCAGATGTAGGGTATAAGTGTACTGAATGTGTTAATACTTTAAGTACTACAAAAGGTGTAGAAGTAGGACATGTTTTTAAGTTAGGTACATCTTATTCTGAAAGTTTGGGTGCTTTTTATACTGATGAAGATGGTTCTCAGAAACCTATATTAATGGGATGTTATGGTATAGGAGTTGGACGCGTGCTAGCAGCAGCAATTGAACAAAACCACGATGAAAAAGGTATAATTTTCCCTCCTGAAATCTCACCTTATCAAATACATTTAGTTGGAATAAATTTGAATGATAATGCTGTGGCAGAATCTTGTAATAGTATATATAACAATTTATATGACAATGATTATGAAGTGATATTTGACGATAGAGATGAAAGTGCTGGCGTTAAACTTGCAGACGCAGATTTGATGGGGTTCCCGATTAGAATGGTTGTATCTTTGAGAAGCTTGAAAAATAATTCGGTTGAAATAAAATTAAGAAGCGAATCAGAGTCTTTCTTAGTGGAAATAAATAAATTGGAAGAGTATTTAAGTTCTATACGTTAGACTCTTCAACTTCTAAATTATTGATTTCTTCAATGAGTGCTTCAAACATCTCGGATTCATCAACAACTCTAGATTTAACCCCTTTTTTGAATATAATGGCTTTGCCTACACCACCAGCAATTCCTATATCAGCGTCTTTTGCTTCACCAGGGCCATTAACCTCGCAACCCATTACAGCAACTTTTATATTTTTATCTACCAGTTTAAGTGCCTCATCTACCATGTTTGCCAACTTGGTAACATTAATGTCAGCTCGACCACACGACGGACATGCAACAAGTGTTGTCCCTTTAGTTCTCAAATTTAATGATTTAAGAATTTCATATCCAGTAATAATTTCTTCTTTTGAGTCATCACTTAGTGAAACTCTTATTGTATCTCCTATACCTTCATACAGTAAAATACCTAAACCTATAGCGCTTCGAATACTGCCAGATTTTGCTGTACCTGACTCTGTAATTCCTAGATGAAATGGATAAGGAACAAGTTTTGCTAATCTTCTGTAAGCTTCTATTGTAGTATCTACTTCAAAAGCTTTTAAAGATATTTTTATTTGTTCAAAATCTAGTGATTCAAGAATACCAATTTCCCATAGTGCAGTATCAACCATATGGTCGACTGCTGTATAGCTATTAGAATCTATTTTACTTGATTTTGGTAAAAGATTTACACCATCTTTTCCTCTTGAAGCTGATCGGGTTTGACCTATTTGACCCACAGGGGGAAGACTTCCAAAATTTACACCTATACGTATTGGAATATCGCGTTCTTTAGCTAAAGTTACTACTTCTTTTACTTTTTGGCTATCTCGGATATTTCCTGGATTAAGTCTTAAACAGTCAACACCAGAACGAATGGATTCTAGCGCGAGTTCATGATGAAAATGAATATCAGCAACTAATGGGATATTTATCGATTTTTTTATTTCTTTTAATGCCTTAGCAGCTTCCATGTCTGGCACAGCACATCGAATAATCTCACAACCATATTCCTCAAGTTCTTTTATTTGATTAACAGTACTTTTAATATCTCTAGTATCTGTTTTAGTCATTGATTGAACAGAAATCGGTGCGGTACCACCTACTTTTTGCTTTCCTAGATATACTGGCTTGGTAATTCTTCGACTCATATTACTCCAAATCTATCTATAAAATACTTTCACCATTAAATATTCTCATTAAATCAGCCCAACTAATAATTATTGCTATCATAATTAGTGTAAAGAATCCTGCCACATGTATCAAGCGTTCAGTTATAATTGATATTTTTTTTCCACCACGTATCATCTCTATAAGTATAAAAAATAATCTTCCACCATCTAATGCAGGTATCGGAAGAAAATTGAAAATTGCTAAAGTTAAATTTATTATTGCCATTAAATTAATAGTAAATAATATTTTTTGTTTGAGAGAAAAATTGTTTTGTGTGTTTAATTCTTGATAAGCTTGAGCCATTCCTATAGGACCTGCAACAACTAGTGGTTTTGTACCTGTAATTGCGCTACTGATTTCATTTTTAGTCATAATAAGAAAATCAACCATAGTTGAAGTACCTTTTTGTATGGCTTGCAATGGATTATAACTAATGGACACTTTGTAAGGATCTACAATTTCAAGATTTATACCAGCAATATATTTTTTTTGAGTACTATCGTAAATAGGTTTTAATTGAATAGGTAGGTTTTCGTTTCCACGAGCTACCTCCCAATTCAGGTAATTGTTTTGATGATAGTTAAGCAGGTATTCTACCTGATAAGGGGTTTTGATTTTTTCATCATTAATGAGTGTTATTATATCTCCAGGCAGTATTCCTGCTGATTCAGCTGGAGAGTTTTCAACTACTGAATTTATAGTTATATTCCCATGAATTGCATCTCTAGGAATCATATAAATACTAGAGAATAAAATTATTGCTAAAACTAAATTTATCAAAGGTCCAACTGCAATAATAATGAATCGTTGATATGCTGGTTTACTTTCAAGGCTTTGAGGATCATTTGGATTTTCTTCACCTGAAAATTTTACAAATCCCCCTAGCGGTATAGAATTAATACTATAGATTGTTTCTTTGTGTTTTAACTTTAGTATTCTTGGTGGAAATCCAATACCAAATTCTTCTACTTTGACTTTAAAGTATTTCCCTGCAATAAAATGCCCAAGTTCATGAAGAAGTACAATAATTGCTAAAGATATTATAAAGATAGCTATGTTCATAATTTATTATTTATCAATTCTAAAGTTTTGTACCTAGTTTCCTCGGTAATTTGTATAATTGTGTCTTTAGTTATTATAGACGGCTTATGTTGATTAATGATTTTCTCAAGATATCGAGGTATATCAGTATATTTAATTTGACGATTTAAAAAAGCATTTACCAATACTTCATCTGTTGCACATATTAGTGCGGGATAAGATTTCCCAAGTTTCGCAGCATCAAGAATTAATTTAAAACATGGGTATTTATGATTATCAGTTTCGTTAAATTCCAGTTTTCCAATTTCAGCTAAATTCAATGGGGATACAAGATCATTGGGTTTTCTTTCTGGGTAGAGCAAAGCATGCTGGATGGGTAGTCTCATGTCAGGGTTTGCTAATTGTGCTTTCATCGAGCCATCATTAAATTCTACTATAGAATGGATAATACTTTGTGGGTGTACTAATACGGATATTTTTTCATAATCAATATCAAATAACCACTTAGCTTCAATAACTTCAAATGCTTTATTTGCAAAAGTTGCTGAATCAATAGTAATTTTACTACCCATAGACCATACAGGATGGTTTAAAACTTGTTCTGGTGTTACGTTTTCGTATTTATCTGTGGAAATATTTCTTAATGATCCACCAGATGCAGTTATAATTATATTAGCTATACTAGATTCTTTTTCAATACATTGCCAAATTGCACTTGGTTCACTATCAACTGGTAATATCTTTTTTCTAACATCTTCGATTTCCTCGAGTAATGATTGAGCACTAACGATGATTTCTTTACTAGCTAACGCAATTGTTTTTCCAATTTTTAAAGCTTCTAAAGTTTCTTCTAAGCTGTGTAAACTTGGCGTTGCTACAACAATTATATCTACTATTGGATTTGATATAATATCAATATTTTTTTCGTGTTTAGCACTTTGTAATTTTATCGAGCTTATTAGTTGTGGATTAAAATTGATAAAATCTGGTTGGAATTCATCAATTTGTTTATTTAGTAGTTGGGTATTATTATTTGCTACTAAACCAACGACATTTAGTTCGTTTGGAAAAGTCCTGACAATATCTAATGTTTGGACGCCAACAGAGCCAGTTGAACCTAGTATAACGATGTTTTTCATATAATACTCCAGAGAAAAACATTAGTAGTAATTAGACTTAATAGAATTGAGTCTATCCTGTCTAAACAACCACCATGTCCTGGCATGATTACGCCAGTATTTTTTACATTAGCTTTTCTTTTTAGTGTTGAAATAATTATATCGCCAAATTGTGCACTTATGTTTAACACTGTAGAAAACAATATTGTAGTTAGAATACTTGTAAAAATAGTTAAATTCTGAGAATAAACAAATATAAAAAACAATGTAGTGAGTATAAATGAACCTACACTACCTTCAATTGTTTTATTTGGGCTTATTTTCTTTGCTAATGGATGTTTTCCTAATGTAATTCCCACTACGAATGCTGAAGTGTCAGTTAAAAAAATACCAATCATAATTATGACAATAAGGCTAATCTCATAATTATCATAAATACTTAATCCAGATATAATTGCTCCAGTTATGTAAATCAAACCTAATATTCCATAGAAAGTAAGTTTAATTTGGTTATTTACATCTAATTTAAATAAAATTATATACAGTCCTGATATTAAACTAGTGATGAGAAAAATTTTAGTTATAAGATCATTAGCAATAGAAGGTATTGATAACAAAGTCAAAATTACTGGTACCAAGCATATTAATATAATTTGGGTAAATAAAAGAGATATTTTTACTAACTTTAAGAATTCAAATATTGCTAACATTGCTATAAGTGTTACAAAAATGAACAGATAGGGATCTCCGAGAAAAATTGCACCAAAAAATATTGGTAAAACAACCAATGCTGACATCATTCGTGTGAGAAATCGATTGTCTTTCATTTATAATTTTCCGTATTTTCTCTTTCTTGTACTATATGACTGGACAGCTTTTAATAAATCATTAGGTTTGAAATCAGGCCATAGTATTTCTGTTGAAAAATATTCACTATATACTGATTGCCAAGGTAAAAAATTACTGGTTCGTTGTTCTCCTGCTGTTCTAATTATTAAATCAGGATCAGGTATATTGGCAGTATATAAATATTGATTTATTAGTGTTTCGTTGATATCCACACTTTTTATATTATCATCGATAATGTTTTTTATTGCCTGTATGATTTCTTCTCTTCCACCATAATCCAAAGCGATATTGCATGTAAGTCCAGTATTACTTTGGGTAATTTCTAGGGAGTTATTTATTAATTTTTGTAAATTAGGAGAAAGTCTTTTTGTATTGCCTATATAGTTTATTTTGATGTTTTTTTCATGGACTGAATCAGTTTCTTTCATAATAGCTTCCTCAAGTAGTCCCATTAAACCATCAACTTCTGATTTAGGCCTATTCCAATTTTCTGTGGAAAATGCATATAAGGTCAAATGTTCTATATTGGAATTAATGATTACATCGATAAGAGGGAATATAGCTGCTATACCTGCTTTATGTCCATCTATTCTAGGCAGATTTTTATTCATAGCCCATCTTCCATTGCCATCCATTATTATTGCAACATGACTAGGTTGATTTTCTATTAATTGAAAATCTTGAATAATGTCTAAGGATGGTATATCGGATTGTCTAAGATCTTCATTGATCATATTTCCATGATTTCTTTTTCTTTTTGCACAGTAATATTATCTATTTCACCAATGTGTTTATCAGTAGTTTTTTGGATTTGTTCTTGATACCTGTGTAATTCATCTTGTGAGATTTCTTTATTTTTTTCGAGATTTTTAATTTGATCAACAAAATCTCTTCTCACATTTCTAATTGAGATTTTATAATCTTCAGATTGTTTTTTTACTATTTTTACTAGTTCTTTTCTTCTTTCCTCTGTTAGAGGTGGAATAGGAATTCTGATAACTGAACCGTCATTAGCAGGATTAAATCCCATATCGGATTTTTGAAGTCCTTTTTCAATAGAAATAATTGCTTCTTTATCCCAAGGTTGAATTACAATTAATTGTGCTTCAGGAACGCTTATAGTAGCAAGGTTAGATAGAGGTGTATTAGATCCATAATATTCCACAATGATATTTTCAACTAATGAACTTGATGCTTTACCTGTTCTAACTGCTGAGTAATCTTTTTTTAAAGCATCTATAGTTTTATTCATTTTAGTATCAGTTTCGTTTAATAATTGTTCACTCATATATATACCTTAACTATTTTTTGTTTTTGAATTAGAAATAGTAGTACCTATTTTTAAACCAGATAAAACTTTTGATAGATTTCCTTTTTTAAATAAGTCGAAAACTACTATAGGTAAATCATTTTCCATGCATAAAGATAATGCAGTACCATCCATAATTTTTAGTCGCAAATTAATAGCATCGATATATTCTAAGTTATCAAATTTTTTTGCGTTTGGATTGCTAATAGGGTCACTGTCGTATACTCCGTCAACTTGGTTTTTAGACATACACAAAATATCTGCACCTATTTCGATTGATCTTAATGCAGCAGCTGTATCAGTTGTCATAAATGGGTCTCCAATACCGGCACCGAATATTACTATACGTTTTTTTGATAAGTGACTTGTTGCTTTCCTTCTTATATAGGTTTCTGCAACTGCTTGGACTTCAAGTGCAGACATTGTTCGAACTGCCATTCCATTTTTTTCTAGAGAATCTTGAAGAGCAAGAGCATTCATTAATGTAGCAAGCATTCCTGTGTAATCTGCTGTAGCTCTATCCATTCCTAAGGCTTCCCACTCATGTCCTCTCCAGAAATTACCACCACCAATTACAACTGCAATTTGAACCCCAAGTTCTGTGGCTTCTTTGAATTCGTTGGCAAGAAAATTCAGTGATTCATAATTAATACCTAGATTGGAGTCTCCTTTTAGGGACTCTCCGCTAAGTTTAACCAAAACCCTGTTATAATCAGAATCTTTAATGGTATGCTCCTAGAAAGTGTTAATTAGTTGCCTAATTCAAATCTTGAAAAGCGTCTTACCTTGATATTTTCTCCAACTTTGGATGCTAAGTCAGTAACTAAATCACTAATATTTTTTGAAGAATCCTTAATAAAGGCTTGTTTCATCAAAAGTAATTCATCATTATTGGCAGATTTGTCTTCGATTTCTTCCTCATCTAGATATTGAGGATTCATAGCAGCTACTTGCATAGCTAAATTATGTGCAAGTTCTTTGAACTCTTCCATTCTAGCTACAAAGTCTGTTTCACATACTAATTCAACCATAGCACCAACTTTGGAATTACCATGTATATAGGATTCTATAATTCCTTCATTGGTTGCACGATCAGTTTTTTTTGCCACATTTGCTATACCTTTTTCACGTAACAATGATATTGCTGCGGATAAATCTCCTTTGGCTTCTTCTAAGGCTTTTTTGCAATCCATAACTCCAGCACTTGTTTCTTCGCGGAGACTTTTAATCATATCAGTAGTAATTTCCAAGATGTTATTCCTCAGGTTTTTCGGTGGTTGTTACATCAGAGGTTTCTGGTGTTTCTTCAACTTCAGCTGTAGGTTCTTCAGTGGTTGTTACATCAGAGGTTTCTGGTGTTTCTTCAACTTCAGCTGTAGGTTCTTCAATAGACTCTTCAGCTGCTGTTAGTTGTTCTACAACTTCCTCTTGAAAACTATTAGCACCCGAAGTATAAGATTCAACTATTTCATTTAACAAAAAACGTACAGATTTTATCGAATCATCATTACCAGGGATAGGGTAATCAACTAATTCTGGGTTACAGTCTGTATCAACAATTCCAATTATAGGAATTTTTAACTTTCGAGCTTCCTGAATTGCAATATTTTCTTTACCTATATCGACAACAAAAATTGCCTCAGGTAATTTCATCATTTCTTTTACACCGCCAAGATATTTGTTTAATTTTGCTAATTTATCATCAACTTTTTGAAGTTCTTTCTTAGGTAGATGATTTAATTGATTCTTGGCACGTTTTTCTTCAGTATTTATCAAATACTCAATTCTTTTCTGGATGGTAGTAAAATTAGTAAATGTTCCTCCCAACCATCGGTAGTCAATATAATATCCCTTAGTGGCATTTGCAGCGTCGATTACACCTTGTTGAGCTTGACGTTTTGTTCCAACAAATAATAGCTTACCACCATTTGCAGCAATTCTTTCGACAAAGCTCTTAGCTTCGTCAAGTAATTCTGCACTTTTGTACAAATCTAGGATATGGATATCATCCTTAACTGTAAAAATGTACTTTTCCATTCTTGGGTCCCATTTTCTTGTTTGGTGACCAAAATGTACTCCAGATTCTAATAAAGATTGTAATCCAACTGTTTTATTTTCTTGCATATATTTATATTATTTCCGTGTTTTTTTTAGGATTCTTTTGACAAAGAAGCCCAATTATAGCATAGGCAAATAATATGAGCAATCTATAGAAAAAATATGATGAAATTAATCTACAGGGAATCTCATATGAATTATATCAGCACTATCAAAAATCAATTCGTTATATGTTATTGATTTAGGTGTTTCAAATACAACCCATCCTACAATTTCACAATTTTCTGCATTACCACACTTTGTTGGTAATTCTATTGTAGGTGTTTTATCAGTACCATCTGCCCATAAAAATGGAGAAAATTCACTAACAGATTGTTTTTCGGAAAGTTTTTTTCTGTTTTCAAAAGGATTTAATGGAAGATAGTCTACAAAGTCATTATCTCTAAGAGTTATGGTGTCTCTATTTACAGTCATAAACAATGTACTTGCCTCTCTATTCATAAACTGTAATTGTGCGACAGTTAATTGTCTGTCAGATTGACTCGGCTCAATAATATATTGATCTCCGGAAGACATATAAACTATCTTGTCAGTGGTTTTAATTTGTTTAACTCTAGCTGCTAAAGCATCTCCAAAGTGCCAATCCGTAGCTTTTGCAGTAGAATCGCATCCAACAACAAAAAGTAGTAATAAAATCATAATATATATTGTGTAGTGTTTCATTTTTTTATCCTAATTTATAATACATTGGAAAGTGTGGGCATTGATCTTAATCTAGTAACTATTTTGGGAAGAGTATCAAGTACCAAATCTATTTCTTCCTCAGTTGTATTTTTCCCTAAAGTCATTCTAACAGAAGATTGTGCTATTTCATCCGTTAATCCAATAGATTTTAGAACATGCGATGGTTCTAAAGAGGCAGATGTACAAGCACTACCACTGGAAGCAGCTATCCCTTCCAAGTCTAAACTTAATAATATGGACTCCCCTTCGATATCTTGAAAAGAAAAGTTTGCATTATTAGCTAAACGATTAATAGGGTCACCATTTAAGGTTACTTTTTCAATGTTATTTAATACACCTGATATTAATTTATTTCGAAGGTTTGTTATTTTTTTTGTGATTTCAGTTCTTTCTAACTCTGCGAGTTCCAAGGCTTTTGCTGTACCAACAATGCCTGATACATTTTCTGTCCCAGCTCTTCTTTGTCTTTCTTGGCTTCCTCCAACACTAATAGGGGTAAAAGGGGTTCCTCTTTTTACATACAATATTCCACAACCTTTAGGGCCATAAAATTTATGAGATGAAAGGCTTAAAAGATCCACATCAAGATCTTTGACATCTAGGTTTATATATCCAGGTGCTTGCACGGCATCAGTATGAATTAGTATTCTCGTATTATTGTTTTTAGCGTAGTCTTTAATTATTTTTGAAATCTCTTTTATTGGTTGTATTGTGCCAATTTCATTGTTTGCTAACATAATGCTAACTATAGTTGTTTTTGGGGTTAATTGTGATTTAAGCGATTCTAAATTGATAATACCTTGATTATTTACAGGTAAATAAGTAACAGTAAAATCAAGATTTTCCTCCAGGAATTCACAAGCGTTAAGAACTGCATGATGTTCGATTGAACTTGTAATAATATGTTTCCCAATATTCATTTGAGCAATAGCTGTACTATAGATGGAAGAATTATCTGACTCAGTTCCTCCACTAGTGAATATTATTTCACTTGGTCGACAATTGAGGATTTTTGCAATTTTTTCTCTAGACTGATCAATTGCTATCCTACTTTGTTGAGCAATAGTATAAATACTTGATGGATTGCCGAAATTGTTTGTTAAATACGGTTTCATAGCTTCATATACTTCATCTCGTATATATGTAGTTGAAGCATGATCAAGATAAATTAAATTTTGCTTATCTTTTACCATAATACATAAATTTTATATGCTATATTGAGACTATAGTATCTAATTTAGCTGTGAATTTGTAAAGTTGAAATAAGTCCTGAGTACTAATGTAATGATGATGGCAATGATTAATCCTAGACCTAGATATAGTAATTGAAATGCTTCTTGGAAAATTGAAATACTGCTTGTAATGTAAATTGCTATAATCATTAACGCTGTGATATCACCATATATTTTTTGACTAAATTGTTTTTTGCATGCAAATAAGACAATGATTGTCATAATAATACTTGCTATCGCTGAAATTAGATGAACATTTGATACTTCGTTTAATAGGTGAACATTTTTAGCAACAAGATCGTCAGCAAACAGAACTACACCTATATTGAAAAGGTTACTACCTAAAACATTAGTGATGGCTAATTCAGGTGCATTTATTCTAAGTGCAGCAATGGATGCAGCTAGTTCTGGTAAAGAAGTACTAAATGCCAAGAACTGAGTACCTACAAAACTTGTTTCCCATTCCATTATTATTGCTATATTTTTACCTACATTAGCGAGCCATACGGCACAGATTATAATTATAGTTGCGGATATGAAAAAAATAATACCTGACTTTTTTAATGTATCTGAGGTATTAATAGCATCTTCGGATTCATGATTATTTTTTTCTATCTTATAGATTATAAACATTGAGATAACGAAAAGTACTAGTAGGACAATACTTATTGGATCTAATCTATTGAATATAAGCAAACTAATTTCATCAAAATATTCCATATAAAGTATTCCAAATATTGAGGTTGAAATAAGTACTATAGATAACCCTGCTACAATTATGGGAGTGTTGCCCACGCTAGATAAAATAGGTTTATTTCTATAGATTAGATCAAGTATGGCTATAATTAATAAATTGAATACACAACTTCCATAAACATCTCCAGCAGCTAAGTCAATTTCGTTAAACAAAACGATACTGCTTGCACCAGTTCCTAACTCGGGAAGAGATGTAGCAGTTGCGAGTAATACAACACCGATTATTGATCTACCAAGACCTGTTTTATCAGCAATATTATCTGCAGACTTAGCTAGAAAGTTTGAGGCATATAAGATTATAGCTGTAGTAATGCCGAGTTGTATCCATAAAGATAATATTTGCATTTATTATCCTTCAGGAGCGTATTCTATAACTTCAGCAACGGACCTTTGAAAATCTAAGTATTGACTAGCTGTCATGTTGTAATTGTGTTTTTCTTTTATTTCTTTAGCTTTTGCTGCATTGTTGGATAATAGATCTATTACAACACAGGCCATTGCTTTGGCGGGTTGTATGACAGCCTTTTCATAATCATGAATGAGATAAGTTTCACTATGCCCTACACCATCTCCACCACCTACATAAGGGTGTAATGTAGGCATTATTTGAGATAAATCTCCCATATCTGTAGATCCACCACCATTATGTGAATTATCTATAATATCAATGTCATCTTTAGTAGTTAGATTACCAGCATTTTGTAAAAACAATTCTTGCAATTGTGTATTATCAAGTCTGGGCATGTAACCAGGAATATTAGTAACAGATACTTTCGCACCAACTGCCATTGCTCCTGCTTGGAAACATCTATCTACCTTTTTACTATTAGCTACAACTGCCTCATTAGATCCTGAACGAACACGCCATTCTAGTGTGACTTGTGAAGGTATAGAGCTAACAGCCTGGCCTCCACGTGTAAGAATTCCATGAACACGCACGGTATCAGTATCTAGAAATGTTTCTCTGTTTGCGTTTATTCCAGTAAGTGCAATCATGGCAGCATTAAGTGCATTAATTCCCATATGAGGTGATCCTCCAGCATGAGCAGCTTGTCCTGTGAATTCAACATATTTCACTATATGTGCGTTACTTGTTCCTCCAACACCAAAAGTTGTATCTGTGGCAGAGGTATGGCACATCATGGCCATATCTACATCATCAAAGACTCCAAGTTTTATGAATTCTTGTTTTCCACCCATAAATTCTATTTTACCTTCTTCTCTTAATAACATTCGTTGTTCTACATCTATAAATTCTTCAGCTGGAACGGCTATAGGTATTATCGAACCACTTAAATTGTTTTTTACTTCAGGTACTATAAGTCCAATCATTGAACCTATCATACTGCCAATCTGACAATGATGCCCACACGCATGAGCTGCACCCGTAGTCAAATCGTGTATTGGATGTTCAAAAATTCTTAAAGAATCAAGTTCTCCAATAACAGAAACATTTGGTCCTTCACCACCACCACAGTCAATATTTCCTTTTAATCCTGTTAAGGCCAAATTTGCATCATGTTCAATACCAAGTTTGGAGAAAATTTCACTTACATATTTAGATGTTTTAAATTCTGTAAATCCAACCTCTGGATTATTTAATATATGTTTTGCATGACCTATAATTTCTTCTTTTCTCTTATCTATTTCTTCGATTGCTAGTGCTTTTAATTCTTCAACAGTGGGCATGATTTTATCCTCCAAAATATTTATAAGTCTAATGGTATTTCTTGACCAACACCTTCAGATTTTGCTCTTTCATACGCAAGAGCAGCAGTTGCTATATCACTTATCGCTATACCTTGAGATTCTAGTAGTGTTATGTCTTTATTAGATTTTCTGCTAATAATTTTTCCAGAAACTATATCGGATAACTCATGAATTTGATCCCAACGTATTACACCTCGTTCTATTGGATATAATAAGTCACCAGCTTCAACGTATGCGTCTTCCTTACTGTCAACAACTATAGAATCTGCTCGTTTAATAACATCATCGTCTACTTCTCGTCGTATCCAATGATTACTGCCAGCAGCATTAATATGCATACCTTCTTCTAACCATGATCCAAATAATATTGGTTCTCTTGCAGTGGTCATTGTAATGACAATGTCTGAGTTAGCAACACATTTTTCTGGATCATCAACCGGAGTAATTTCTATACCTAAGTTCTCTGACATTTCATTACAGAAATTTATGCATGCTTCGTTATCTCTGTCATAAGCTTTAATGGAAGTAATATTTCTTACGGCACAAACACCTTCAAGCTGGGCTCTACCTTGAAAACCAGTTCCGATTATACCAACTGTTTTACTATCTTCATTAGACATGTACTTTGTTCCAACAGCACTTACTGCACCAGTTCTCATCTGGGAACATCTTCCACCTTGTACAATACATAATAAATCACCCTGTTCTCCGTCATAAACCAAGGTCATAAATCTTATACCTTTTCTAAAACTCGTATAAGTTTTCAATCCAAATACATTAGGTTCAGCAAGAGAAGCAGCCATAAGATGATGAAATCCTCTTGGAAGTCTGATTCTTGATCGTGGTCTATTCCAAGTAACACCTTTTCCAACTTCTTTGAAAGCATTTTCCATAGTATTTACTACATCGTTCATAGTAAGTAGATTGTTGATTTCAGCATCTCCAAGCAATAGTGCCATAAATACCCTCCACTAATTTATTTGATGGAGCCTAGTATATCACAAGAAATATTTGTAATATGATAAAAATAATCATGAGAAATTAAAATAAAGGAGGATAAATGAGTTTACCTAAAGTTTTTGTAACTCGTATTATTCCACCCGAAGCCCAAGAAATACTAAATAGAGTTGCTGAAATAGAAATATGGCCTCAAGATACCAAACCCCCACAGGAAGTAATTATTCAAAAAGCAGCTGAGTGTATTGGATTGTTTACAACTATTGAAGATCAAATTAATAGTGAAGTTTTACAATCTGGTAAAGATTCTTTAAAAATTGTTTCAAATTATGCGGTTGGATATGATAATTTTGATATTGATACAGCTACTAAAAATGGCATTATAATGTGTAATACTCCTGATGTATTGAGTCAAACTACTGCTGATTTAGCTTTTGGGCTTATGCTTTCGATCGCACGTAATATTGTTAAAGGAGATAATTTTGTTCGTTCAGGAAAGTGGACTCATTGGCACCCGTCAACTCTTCTTGGAAGGGATATTTATGGCGCTAATTTATTGGTGGTAGGTTTAGGTAGGATAGGCTTGGAAGTTTGTCGTAGAGCTATTGGATTTGGTATGGAAATCTTTTATCATTCTCGTACCAGAAAATTGAATTTAGAAAAGGAATTAGGTATAAACTATGTTTCCAAACTTAAAGATGGTATTTCTAAAGCTGATTTTATTAGTATAAATACTATTATGAATGATCAAACATATCATTTGTTTGGAAAAGAAGAATTTAATACAATGAAAAATAGCGCTATTATTGTTAATACAGCCCGAGGTCCAATAATCGATATGGAATCCCTTTATGAAGCATTAAAAAATAATCAAATAGCTGGGGCTGCTGTAGATGTTACTGAGCCGGAACCTATACCAAATAATCATCCAATATTGTCTCTTGAGAATTTTGTAGTAACTCCTCATATAGGCAGTGCGAGTATCGAGACAAGAAAAAAAATGGCAATTGCTGCTGCAAAAAATATTGAAGCATATTTATTGAAAAAAACTATTCCAAGTAGCATAAACAGCTAATACAAATATAATTAGAGGTATAAATATGAAATCAGAAAGAATTGGAATAGATTGTGGAGGAACCTTTACTGATTTTATATTAATTTCAGATAATACTTTTGAAGTGCACAAAATACTTTCAAATGCTGAAGATCCTTCTATTGCAATTGTTAATGGTTTAAATGATCTAAACAAATTAGATATTGAAACTATCGCACATGGAACAACTGTGGCCACAAATACGCTTTTAGAACGAAAAGGTGCGAAAACTGGACTAATAACTACTAAGGGATTTGAAGATGTGCTATCAATAGGTAGGCAGAATCGTTCGTCTTTGTATGATCTAAATCAAGATAAACCAAAACCTTTAATATTGGAGAGTAATATATGGGGTATTACAGAACGTATTGATAAAAATGGAAATATTATTTACGAACTAGATGGGGAAAATTTAGATGAAATAATTGAATCTATAAAAAGTAGTGGTATAGATTCTATAGCCGTTAGTTTATTATTTTCCTTTCAAAATTCATTACATGAAGATTTTATTAATCAAAAATTATCTGAAATTGATTTAAATCTTTATAAATCTATTTCTAGTCAAGTTTTACCTGAATTTAGAGAGTATGAGAGGACTAGCACAGTCGTAGTTAATTCATATGTAGGACCAATAATCGATAAGTATCTAGGTAATTTAGAAGGCAAGATAGAGAATTCTAATTTAAGAATAATGCAATCTTCAGGTGGCGCTATTTCTTCTAAACAAGCAAGAAATCAACCTGTTCGTACGATGTTAAGCGGCCCTGCTGGTGGAGTTGTTGGTTCCTTTTGGATATCTCAATTAGCTGGGTTTGATCATATAATTACGTTGGATATGGGCGGGACATCAACAGATGTTTCCTTATGCCCTGGTGAAATACAAAAATCCACCCAAACTAAAATAGATGGTTTACCAATTAGTGTGCCTATGATAGATATAGTAACTGTAGGTGCTGGAGGTGGTTCAATTGCTTACATAGATTCTGGTAATTCCTTGAGTGTAGGGCCAGAATCGGCATCTTCAAATCCTGGGCCTGCCTGTTATGGTGTTGGCACTAAACCCACTGTTACTGATGCCAACTTTGTTCTAGAGAGAGTGTCTGCGGATTATTTCTTAGGTGGAAGAATGCAATTAAATAAATCTCGTAGTGCTGCTGCTTTGGGAGTTCTTGGAGACCAACTAGATTTAAATACGACTGAAATATCTTTAGGGGTATTGAAGGTTGTGAATTCTAATATGGAAAGAGCAGTCCGAAAAGTATCTTTAGAAAGAGGATATGATCCGCGAGATTTTACACTTGTCGCTTTTGGAGGGTCTGGACCAATACATTCTTGTGAATTGGCAAGTGAATTAAGTATTCCACGAGTTTTAGTTCCACAATATCCTGGGGTTTTATCTGCATTAGGTGTTGCTATTGCTGATGTAGAAAAGGATTATGTACAAACAATAATGCTTGGTGAAGAAAAATTTGATTATGATTCAATTCAAAAGTTATATGAACCCATGAAGGAAAATGGTTTATATGATTTGGAACAGGAAGGTTTCAAGCAAAGTGACATAATTATTCAGAAATTACTAGATGTTAGATATCGTGGTCAATCATTTGAGCTTACTATTGAATGTCCAGATGATGAAAAAAAATTCATACCTGATATAAGGAATGCGTTTAATAAGTATCATTATGAACGATTTGGATATAATGATGAGACACAATCTTTAGAAGTAGTGAATTTACGATTAAGAGTAGTTGGGGTAACTAAAAAAATTGAAATGAAATCTGTTGAACCGACTCATCGTCTTGCCCAAGATTCCGGAAATACTAACATTGGATTTGTTAATGCTGGATTATTAGATTCAAAAGTCTATGAAAGAAGTAAATTAGTACCTGGGAATTATTTCCAGGGTCCTGGTTTAGTTGTACAAATGGATTGCACAGTATTAGTTCCACCTGATTGGAAAGCAAAAGTTGATGGTTGGCATAACCTTATACTTGAACAAAGTTGATTATTTAAATTAATGATAGGAGAAAATGATTAATGAAAATTACCAAAGTAGACTCTAGAGTATTGCGTCTCCCTTTTACTTATCCTTTGAAGCCTGAAACGCAAGCCTTGGCCACTATAGTTACTATTGATACAGATGATGGTATTTCTGGGCACGCAATGTCAGTATATGCGATGCCTTATGCTATAAGAGATTTTATCAATTTTGAGGTAAAACCGCTTATTGAAGGCATGGATCCTATGAGAATAGAACAAATAAGATCTGAGGTGCTTTGGAATTTATCTACAAAAGCATTTACGGGTGTGTTTAGTAATGCTTCAAGTTTATTAGATATTGCTTTGTGGGATATAAAGGGTAAGTTTAGTAATCAACCAATTTGGAAAATGTTAGGTGGTTGTAACGAAGTATTGCCAGTTTATATAACATTCGGGTTAGGTTCATACAATATCGAAGAATTAGTAACAGTTGCCAAAACATTATTGGATATGGGGCAAACTCGACTTAAAATGGTAGTTGCTGCATCTTCACAACCTACTATGAATGAAGTCATGGGCCGACCTACAGAGGACGACATCAATATTGATATTGAAAGAGTTGGTGCAGTAAGGGATGCAATTGGAGATAAAGTAGAGCTTATGATAGATGCAAATAAGTGTGCAACCTTGCCACAGGCCTTAAAACTTGCAAAGGCACTTGAGCAATTTGATTTGACCTGGTTTGAAGATCCTGTTGTGCAATCAGATTCTAGGTTAATGGCACAATTAAGGAAAGATTGTAATATTCCTATTGCTGCAGGGAGTACAGGGACCAATGACTTGATTCATTATCGAGAATTTATCATGAACGGCTCAGTGGATATTCTACAACCTAATGTAAGAGATATTGGTGGCTATACTGGAGGAATGAAAGCTGCTGGTATGGCTCAAGCCTTTAATATTCCACTTAATATGGGAGGTAACTGGCCACATATCAATATGCATTTGCATGCAGGAGTACCCAATGGTGGGCGTATAGAATTTCATTGGCAAGGTTGGAAAATTATTGAACAATATTTCGATGGAGCACCATTGCCAGATAATGGTCAAGTTGTATTACCTGAAACTCCAGGTCTTGGATTTAACCCTAAAAATGGTGTTATTGAAGAATATACATATAATTATCCAAATTAAGGTGCCCACATATCTAAGTACTTATACGCATTGCCTGTGTTCATAAGAATAATCTTTTCATCTGGATTTATAATTTTTGAATTAAGTAGATGTTTTAGTGCAGCTAAAGTAGCTGCTCCTTCTGGTGCAGGGTATATTCCTTCATGTGAAGCAATAATTTGAATACAATCAATCATTTCTTCGTCAGTCACAGTTAGAGCAGTTCCATTACTTTCTCGTATGGCTTCTAGAATTAGATAATCTCCTATTGCAGCTGGTACTCTTATACCCGAAGCAAAAGTCTGGGCATTTTCCCACATTTCAGCACTGTTGCTCCCAGATTCGAATGCTCTTACCATTGGTGCACATCCAGAGGACTGTACACATATCATTTTGGTTTTAGGTTTATCAATCCAGCCTAATTCATACATTTCTTTAAATGCTTTCCATATTCCTATAAGACCAGTACCTCCACCAGTTGGATATATAATCACATCAGGAGTTTTCCAGTCTAGTTGTTCAGCAATTTCATATCCCATCGTTTTTTTACCCTCAGCTCGGTACGGTTCTTGTAATGTGGATACATCGAATAAGCCGTTTTTTTGAGCATTTTCCCTTGATATTTTACCTGCATCTGATATCAAGCCGTCGATTAGAGTAAGGTTTGCTCCAGCATCTTTGCTTTCTCTTTGGTTAGCTTCAGGAGCATCTTTAGGCATAAATACGTGAGCCTCCATATTTCCTCGAGCACAGTATGATGAAAGAGCTCCCCCTGCATTTCCTGCTGATGGCATAGTTAATTTAGAAAGGCCAAGTTCCTTAGCTCGAGATACTGCTGCAGATAATCCCCTTGCTTTAAATGAACCTGTAGGGTTACAACCTTCATCTTTTATATATATTTGGGAGCAGTTTAAAGATTTGCCTAAATTGGGAGCATGTAAAAGTGGTGTCATTCCTTCACCAAGAGACACAATATTAGCTTCATTCTTAATTGGCATCATTTCAAAATAACGCCACATTGAATTTATTCTTTGAGATAATATATTTCTATCGAAATTCACCTTTGCTTTATCAATATCATATCTTACATATAAAACTTTTCCACAATCATTGCATGTTCTATAGGGTGTTATATAGTCATAGGTTTTTTGGCAGTTTGTACATTCTAGATATTCAGCATAACTGATCATAAATTTACTCCAGCAATTATAAATTAATTTAGAGTTAAAGCCCAAAGGACTGACATTCCTGTAATTATAGTAATGATTATACTCTTTGTTAATATTGTTACCAACAATGCAGCAGCAGCTGCGAGAATTTTTGGGTTATTTAATATTTCTAAAGTATTTGATTCATTTAGAAATATTTCCGGAAATATTAAGACAGCTAATACTGAGGTTGGTACATATTTTAATATATTTTCTAACCATTCTGGTGTTGTTGAATTGGTAACTTTATATATTGCACTAAATCGTATAGTGAATGTGATAATTCCTGAAATTATAATTGTAGCCCACATCATTGTTGACTCTTCTTAGGTCTTTTATCAAATAGTACACCGATAACCAAGCCAAATATTGATGAAAATATTATCCATAAATTTAATGGGAGATTACTTAAAAATATAGCTAATATTCCTGCACTTAATGCACACATAGCATGGCTTTTATATTTTATTATTTCTGGTGCAATAATTGAAAGAAAAACAAGTGGTATAGCAAAGCCAAGGTTTAATTTCTCTGGAATGATTTGGCCTATTACAATTCCTAAAAAGGTTGATGTTTGCCATGTTAACCAAAGAGTTATTCCACTTCCAAATAGATGATAATGGTAGAATGCAGTATTTTCTTTTTCTTCTTGCATTCTCTTTATTGATACAGCATATGCTTCATCAGTTAATAAATATGAAAGTATTATTTTCCAAGGTGTAGGGAGATGAGCTAAATATTTAGCTATTGATGCACTATATAAAAAATGACGAAGATTAATTATGCCAACTGAAAATATTGTTATGAATGGTATAGTTCCACTAGATACTAATTTAACGAACGCAACTTGGCTTGCTCCCGCAAAAATAATTGATGACATGAAAAATGTTTGATTAGCAGTAAATCCCGCTTCCAATCCCAAAATACCAAATATAAGTCCAAAGGGTACAACTCCAATTAAAATTGGTAACACTGCAGAAACCCCAGAAAAAAATTCTTTACTTTTGGGTGATTTAATTATACTGTTTGGCATCTATTTTATACGATTTTCTGGAATATTTACCCAAGAACTCATTTCATGCGATTCAGATGTAGCCTCTGATCTACAAACATAATTTGGTGATAATTGATCTATACTAGTTACACCTAATAGAGCCATAGCGATTGTTAATTCTTCTTCTAAGATTTCCAGAACTCTTATTAATCCGTCTTTTCCATTAGCTGCTAATCCGAGACATTGCATTTTACCAATAGCAACCGAATTTGCACCTAATGATATTGCTTTTGCAATATCACTTCCTCGCTGGACTCCACCATCAAGAACTATTTCAGCTCTACCTTGTATAGCATCTACAATTTCAGGTAGCATTTCCATACTTCCTTGGCCATAATCTAATTGACGTCCTCCGTGATTTGACACCCAAACAACCTTTGCATCATGCTCTACCGCGAGTTTTGCGTCTTCTCCGGTTGCAATGCCTTTTAATAGTAATGGCATATCCGCATATTCTGCAATTTTATTAATAGTTTCCCATGTTACTGATGCTGCATATTTAGGATCAGGTGGAGTTCTTCTTGAGTGTGGGAAAAATCTAGTCATCATAGGTCTCTCTCTTCTACTATAGTGAGCAGTATCAACAGTTATACAGAGAGCTTTATACCCAGATTCTTTTACTCTATTAATCATAGAAGTAATCCAATTCCAGTCTCCATGGATATATAATTGAAATACTTTTGGGTTATTAGCAGTTGTAGATATTTCCTCTAAGCTTGGAGAGCTTACTGAACTTATCACGTCAATTATTCCAAATTCATTTGCAGCCAATGTGGCCGCAGCAGCTCCATTTTCTGTAAATGTTTCTTGAGAACCTATTGGAGCTAGTATCACTGGCATTTTTGAATTAAATCCAAGAATCGTATTGGATGTGTCAATATTTGAAACATCCACTAAAACACGAGGTCTAAAAGCTAGTCTATCAAAAGCTAGTCTATTTCGTCTCATAGTTGTTTCAGACTCAGAGCCTCCAATTAAATAATCCCATGCTCCTTGAGAAAGATTTTTTCTAGCAGCTCGTATAATCTCTTCATTACTTACATATTTCATAGTCATTATTATGCCCTTTAATAATTTAAGTTTACATTTTGCATCAAATTTACTGTGGTGCTTATCGTAATATCTTCTCGATTTTTTCTCAATATTTTTTCTGTTTCTGTTAATTCTTTTGACGACTCTGGTGCATTTGCAAATGATAATCCGTATTGATTAGAACTTCTAGTTCCTTCCCAATGGCTAACACTATCGTATCCAGTTAGTAATAAAATTCTTTTTTGTGATGAATTGGTAATATTTGCCCACAGTCCTAATACCTTTCCTCCTTGGGATTGCACTCTTGGCCAAACACCTTGTTCGGAACTTTCTACAAATGTATTTATATTCTTTGTTTCAATTAAAAATTCTCTATATCCGTATATATTTTTTAAGGTATTGTTTTCACAGGACATAAATTTATTAGTAGAAATTGGTTTTAATAGCGTGTTTTTTTCGTATATTATTTTTTCATTTACTAGAGGTAATGAATTTGTATGACTCTCCCATAAGTTTATATCATTATATGCAGAGATAAGTATAAATTCGTTGGATGGCTTGCCTATCATACCGCGTAATAAACAAATAGGTTTTATATTATTTTTTACAATATTTGGAACGTAATCTTTTCTAATAAAATCTAATAATATATCAGCATTATTAGGCTTTGCTTCTAATTGTGTTTCAACAAATATCATCTCTTCACTAAATTTACGGGCCAATAATAGGTTGGTCTGCCGTGTTTGGATCATAATAAGGAGGGTTTAAAGCAATATCATTTATAGCAATAGTCCAGGAAGCTGGGACAAGAAATAGAGAACCTCTACCATCTAAACTCACATAACTAGAAGCTTGATCAGGAGTTTGTGTGCCTACTAGAATTTTTAATATATTTCCTGTTTTTAAAGTTATAATATATTCAGCAGTTGGGTTATCAATTCCGTATTCTTCAGGATTTGTTAAGTCATTTGTGATTAATCTAGAACTTCTTGGTCCAGTGAATAATAATGGAATACCACTCCACCTATTTAAATCAACTTTATCTCCACTTTTCGTAAAGGTCCACTGTCCATTAATCTTTGTGAAGGACTCATTATTATCTTGGTATGTTATATCTAATATTGACAATTCATCATATGCAATATCATAAAACCAAGGAGCTTCAAGATTTTCACCATCAGTTTTAGGTGGTTTTCTTAATTCAAAAAAACCAACATAAATACTTATAATTAATGCTATGACAATGAGTATAAATGATATTCTATAATTCATTGGACGAAACTATCTCCTTCGCCACCATGTCATAAACGCTAGAATAGTCATAAGGGCAGGTAGAGCAAACCAACTTAGACCTCGTATAAGTTGAATTTCTCTATCTGTGACTACAAGCCTTCTGTATGTTAGTGCTTTTGCTCGAACTGATGCGAGCGATACATCTTCAGTTAACCAATTCAATGAATTTAAATATAAATCACTATTATTAAAATTATAGAAATGATAATTACTTATAAAATCAGTATCTCCGAAAAGAACAATTTTTGCTTGGCGTGTCGCATTTGCATCTGATTCTTCATTTATTGGTTTAAGTGCCTCAACAGCCATAGAAGGAGCTAGAATGGTAAATTGATCTTGATTACAGGTGTTTATCTCTTCATTAAATTGTAAACAACTTAACATTGTTGTACCTACTATAGGTTTTGCTCTTATATAATCTGGCATTTCATCAGCTGGAAGTACTTGATCAAAAGCTATAGTCCCTGGGAAATATACTTGGGATAAAGGGTCAGTTATAACATTAATTGGATCTACGGTTACAAATTGTTCTTGTTGGATCAAAGGGGTTTTAGGTTGATTGGCAAGAGAGCTGCCAAGATCAATGATTGTACCATCGATCATTGTAATTCCCCATTTATTAATTAACTTATTGTAACTATTTGGAGTTCCAGGATCTACACTTAATAATAATCTTCCACCACCCTTGAGGTATTGGTGTATTAAGTTTGCTTCTATGTCTGATAAATCAATAGTTGGTCCAGGTATCACTAGTGCTGCAGCGTCATCAGGTATAATTTCGTATTGTGCAATAGAGAGTGTTTGTACAGCGTAATTATCATTTCTCATACCATCACGTGCTAAACCAAACCCCAATCTATCATTGATATCCATTATCGTTGAGTCTCTTTCACCATGACCTGAAATGATGTATATCTTTTTTTGTTGGATACCTGATGCAATCATTATTGCTGTCGAGATATCTCTTTCCTCAAACAATGGAGCGGTAAGGGTATAAGATAAATCAACTCCATCGGAATTTTGGCCTTGAAAAACAATCGATGGATATTCGGTTACACGAAGATTTTTAGCAAGGGTAGGTTCCAAATCTGGGTCAATATATTTATACGTAAATTTAGCATTTTCTGAAGAACGGTGTTTGAATTCATTTAGTAAATTTTCTGTAGATATTCTGTAACTTGCACTAGTTGAGTCATTTGGTACAAAAAATGCTGTAGCGGTAATTGGGTTTTGCAAATTTTGTAAGATTTCAGTTGTTTGACTAGCTAGAGAATACTGACGAGTTGCAGTAGTGTCTATTCGTATTGAGTTTCTTGCAGCTAATACATAGATTAAAACGCCAATTAATATAAACGCAAAGACCATAATGCTGCTGTTTATACTATAACGACCTTTTTTCTGAATTATGAAACCTAAGATATCTTTATATGAAATAAACATACCAATTAATATGAGTAGTATACCTAGAACCATTGTTGTAATGGCAGTATTTTGAGTTTCAGGTAGAAATCCATAAAAAATTAGACCAATAAATAGGGCCAATAAACCTGTTAAAGAAATAAGGAGACTTATTACACCTTTTCTGTTAGAAGGGAGTATTCTAGATAAACGTTTTGTGCCTGTGGTTGACTGATCGCGAACCATATTATCGCCACCTTCTAGATTCTAGAGATCTGATTGTTAAAAACAGAAAAGTTGCAGTCATTACTATAAAATAAGCTATATCTTTAGTATCCATAACTCCTCTCGAAAAGGATTCAAAATGTGATAGGAGTGATAGATGTTCAATTAATGTAGCAATAGGTCCGTCAATGACTTCATTAATTCTTTGGAGTATTGTGAACAAAAATATTATCCCAAACCCCACGGATGCTGCGACAATTTGGTTTGTTGTCAAAGAAGACGCTAAAAGTCCTATTGATAAAGCCACCATTGCATAAAGGATAAATCCTACATATGTACTAATCATTGGGCCTATATCAGGATTAGCTTGATATACAAAAAGAAGTAACATGTAGAAAAGAGTAAACAAAGTCATTGCAAGTAAAATAATAAAGCTTGCAAGAAATTTTGCGACCACAATTTCATAGTCTCTTATTGGGGAAGTAAGTAAAAGCTCTAAAGTTCCTAGTTTTTGTTCTTCAGCTAATAATCGCATGGTTAATAAAGGGGGTATAAGGGGCATTAAAAAGTATGTTGCATTTGAAAATAATGCTCGGGCAGAAGCTTCTGCAAATGCTCCCTCAATACTGGTAACAAAGAATACACCAGTTAATGTAAAAAAAACACCTGCGATAATATATGCCATTGGGGAAGAAAAATAAATTAAAAGCTCTTTGTATGTTATTGCAGAGATATTTTTCATTTCTTTTCCTCAAATATTTCTTCTTCATTTGTGGTAAGTCTTAGGAATATATCTTCCAAACTAAGACTTACAGCTTGTAGATTATACAAAGACCATCCATTATCTATAACTGATTTAGCTAATTCTGATCTTATTTCCAACCCACCCTTACTAATGATGTCAAATATTATTTTACCATCATCTAAAGTTTCAAAGTTTACATCTTGAACAGATGGATTATTTCGAAATACAGAGACCATATCACTAGTTTTACCTAATGCCTCAATACGAATTCTTTCTGTAGCTTCTAATCTGTTTGATAAGTTTTCTGGAGAATCTACAGCAACTATTTCGCCATCATTTATTATTATTACTCTTTCACATATAGCACTAACTTCAGGAAGAATGTGAGATGATAAAATAATTGTGGAGTCTCCACCAATTTCTTTGATTAAACTACGTGTTTCAACAACCTGAATAGGATCAATTCCAATAGTAGGTTCATCTAATATTAATACATCAGGTTGGTGGATTATTGCTTGAGCTATTCCTACCCTTTGTCTAAATCCTTTAGATAATTTACCTATAATTGTGTTTCTATATTCTTGTAAACGACAGATTTCAATAATTTCATCTAGTCTTGACTTGATGGCAGTTTTTGTCATACCACGAATTTTCCCTGTAAAAGTGAGATATTCATTGACTTTCATATCAGTATATAAAGGTGCATTTTCAGGTAAGTATCCAACATGTTGTTTTGCCTCAAGTGATTGATTTGCGACATCATATCCAGCAATAGTAGCATCACCTGACGATGCTGGCATGTAACCTGTAAGAATCCGCATAGTTGTGGTTTTTCCTGAACCATTAGGTCCTAAAAATCCAATAATTTCACCTTTATTAGCGGTAAATGAGACGTTGCTAATTGCAGGATATTCACCATAGAATTTTGTTATATTATTTGCCTGAACCATAATTTCAGAACTCATAAAAAAATCACTCCATTTATATTAAATACTTAAGATATCTGAATTATTGTATTTTAAACACAAAAGATATCCTATATCTGAATGGTATGTAGCTGTCAAGTGTTTAGGTTTAATAATTCAAAAATTTAACTATCGACGGTGATTATATAACAGGAGATAAATAAATGCATTTAATTGTTGATGGGTATAACGTGAATTTAACTATTATATAGTCTCAAGAGTTAATTTATAACTTATTTACTCAAGGCTCGCAGGCAAAAAATGGCAGTTGATCTTTCTAAAGAAGAGGAGATTATTGGAAATAATTCAATCGATAAAGAGCAAAGGATATAAATCCTACCAAGAGACCTGCAATAGTACTTTGTATTAAAACTATATTAGTATATTGTTCAAAAGTATTAGAAGAGTTAATAAAATATGTATATATTGGTGCAATCATTGTAGCGATTCCTCGAGAAAAAAAACCTATAACAAAACCTTCTGTGAATATATTTATTCTTTGGCGAGTTATGAGATAAAAAGCAGTAGCTAGAGTAAATATAATCCAAAAAATATTTATTACAATAAAATGAATTCCCCATAGCTCAAGAAGGCCAATAGGTATACCAATTACAGAAAAATATAGGACATGTTTTTTGTCCATATGACAACCTTTTATTAGTTTTTGGAATTAATAGTAGCTTGTGCAGCAGCAAGTCTTGCAACTGGAACCCTGTACGGTGAAGCACTAACGTAATTAAGGCCCAAATTATGACAAATTAAGATACTTTTTGGGTCTCCTCCATGTTCTCCACAAATACCCAGTTCTAAATCGGAATTTGAAAGCCTGCCTTTTTCAATGGCGATTTTCATTAATTGCCCCACACCTTTTTCATCAAGTGTCTTAAAAGGATTAGTGGAAAGTATTCCTTTTTCTTGGTATTCATTTAGGAATTTTGATTCAGCATCATCTCTACTAAATCCATAAGTAGTTTGAGTTAAGTCATTAGTGCCAAAACTGAAAAATTGAGCATGTTTTGCGATATCATCAGCTGTAATTGCAGCTCGTGGAAGCTCAATCATAGTGCCTATTTTGTAGGATGGTTTTAATTGTAATTCCTCTTCAACTTTAGATGCTTCTTGTAACAACAATTCTTTAAGTACTACTAACTCTCGATAATCTCCTACTAAAGGTATCATAATTTCAGGGATTGGATTGTTACCTTCTTTAATTAATTGGCAAGCTGCAGTAAGTATTGCTTTTGTTTGCATTGCAACTATATCGGGATAAAGTATTCCTAATCGACATCCTCTTAAACCTAACATAGGATTGGATTCTTTAATATCTTTAACAATAGCAAGAATATCTTCTAACTGATCTAATAACTCACCTTGATTATTATTCATTTTTTCTTCATATATCTGATCTATTAGTTTTTCATAGGAAGGTAAAAATTCGTGTAACGGTGGATCAATTAATCTAATCACAACAGGTTTATTATCCATTACTTTTAAGATTTCATAAAAATCTTGAATTTGAAATTCGAGCATTTTTAAAATTGATTCTTGGTATTTGTTTTGCTGATTATTTCCATTAGTACTAATTGAGGATGTGGACATAATTAATTGTTGAACCCATGGAAGTCTTTCTTCGCCAAAAAACATATGTTCGGTTCTACAAAGACCTATTCCTTCTGCACCTAATTCTATTGCCTTACTTGCATCTTCGGGAGTGTCTGCATTTGCCCATATTCCTAATTTTCTTGTAGAATCTGCCCATTCTAAAATTGTAGATAACTCTTTTGTGTCACTAGGTGATGGGGTTATAGTTTTCATTGTACCGGTAAAAATTTCTCCAGATGATCCATCTATACTGATAATGTCATAAAGTTGGAATGTTTGATTTCCGATTGTACATCGTTTGTTTTGTTGATCGATATGTAAACTATCACACCCAGTTATACACGGTTTCCCCATGCCTCTAGCAACCACGGCTGCATGACTTGTTGCTCCACCCTTTGCAGTTAATACGCCAGTAGACGCATGCATTCCATGTATATCATCAGGGCTGGTTTCGTCTCTGACCAATATTACTTTTTCACCTAGATTTTTCATTTCTACAGCTTCAGTAGGATCAAAAACGATTTTCCCAACTGCTGCTCCAGGAGAAGCATTTAACCCAGAGTCAATATATGCTTTACATTTGAGTGATAAATCTTCTTCTTCATCAGAAAATTTTGGGAGCATAAGTTCATTTATTCTTGTAGGATCAATAAGGTTTAATGATTCTTCTTTTGAAATGAGTCCCTCAGAAACCATATCTACAGATATTTTCACTGATGCTAAGGCTGATCTTTTGGCAGATCTAGTTTGAAGCATATACAATTTATTGCTTTCAACTGTGAATTCCATATCTTGTGCATCTTTATAATGACCTTCTAAAATCTTGCTGATTTTTACTAATTCACTGTAAAGGTCTTTGTTGCTCTCTTCTAAACTACTAATAGATTTTGGTGTTCTAATTCCGGCAACAACATCTTCGCCTTGCGCTATATCTAAGTATTCACCAAATAGCTCTTTAGTACCCGTAGAAGGATTTCTAGTAAATGCAACTCCGGTCCCGCTATTTTGGTCTCTATTTCCAAACACCATTGCAACAATATTCACAGCAGTACCTAGACTGTCGCTTATTTCATTGATTCTTCTGTATTCATCAGCTCTATCGCTGAACCAGCTTAGGAAAACAGCTTCTACAGCTAATTTTAACTGAGTATATGGATCTTGAGGAAAATCTGAGCCGGTTTCTGCCAGAACTATTTCTTTGAATTGGTTTACTATTTTTTGGATATCATTAAATTCTAATTGGCTATCACTCTGGTAATTATTTTTTAATTTAATTTCATCTAATATAGATTCGAACTTATCTGAAGCAATTTCCAGTACAACTTTACTATACATTTGTATAAATCTTCGGTACGAGTCATAGGCAAACTTTTCGCCACCCGAAGATTTTGATAGACCTAAAACAGTTTGGTCATTTAGACCAAGGTTTAGTACTGTATCCATCATTCCTGGCATAGACACAACTGAACCTGATCTAACTGAAACAAGAAGTGGATTATTTACATCTCCATATGTTTTATTAGTAAGTAATTCAAGTTTCTTTATGTTAATAAGTATATCTTGCCAAATAGAATCAGGAATATGGTAGTTATTATTGATAAATTCTTTACATGCTTTTGTTATCACAGTAAATCCTGGAGGTACTGGTAAACCAATGTGCGTCATTTCCGCCAGACCCGCACCCTTTCCTCCAAGTAATGAGTTCATATTCTCTGTTTTTTCATCAAAAGCGTATACCCATTTTATTACGCTATCGGTTTTTTGCGACATAATCTACCCTTCATTAGTGAACTGCGACACATTATAGCATTTTAAGTTGTCTTTATTCTAGTATTAGCTCGCTATAATGAGTAATTTTTTCCGAGTATTTGATAAACAATAAAAAATGGTTTTTTTGGCTTTAAATATATATTAGATTTGTCTGAATAATTCGTTAAAATAAGAGAATGTTTTCAAAAACATTAAAAGATTCATTAGATATTATCGAAGTCGCTTCGAGATATTTACCTGATTTGAAATCAGCGGGACGAACCTATAAATCTAATTGCCCATTTCATGAAGAAAGAACACCTTCATTTGTGATTTTCCCCGAAACTCAATCGTGGCGATGTTTTGGAGCATGTGTAGAAGGTGGAGATGTCATAAGTTTTGTAATGAAAATCGAAAAAATCGATTTTCAACAAGCCATTAAATTATTAGCTGATTCTGTTGGTATTGAGGTGCCACGATATAATAATGATAACGCAAATGTCGAGTTGTATAACATTAATGAGTCTGCTTATAATTTTTTTCATAACTTTTTATTATCTGAAAATGGCCTTGCAGCTCGAAACTATATGATTAATAATCGTGGTGTAGATCATGATACAATCATGAAATTTGGATTGGGTCTGAGCCCTAGTGATAATCGACAGTTACCCAGATATTTAGAAAATTTGGGATTCAGTAATAAGCAAATCTCAGAATCAGGACTGGTATTTATTCGCGAGGATGGAATTCCAAAAGATATTTTTGCAGGGAGATTAGTTTTTCCAATTATAGATTCAAAGGGTAAAGTATTAGGTTTTGGCGGCCGTACTTTAAATGACAATGGTCCAAAGTATATTAATTCTTCAAAGACCAAAATTTTTGATAAATCAAGTTCTTTGTATGGTATTAACCTTGCAAAAGAGGGAATAGCCGATTCCGGCAAAGTAGTGTTAGTCGAGGGGTATATGGATGTGTTAACTGCACATCAATATGGCTACGATAATGTAGTGGCTTGTATGGGAACAGCTCTTACTGAATCACAGGTTCGTTATATTTCAGTACTGAGTAAACAATGTGTTCTAGCCTTAGATGCAGATATTGCTGGAAGTGAAGCTACTTTTAGAAGTATTGAAAATAGTTGGAAAGCTTTTGAACGAGTTTTTGTAGGGAAGAAAAACAATGTATCGCTTTATAAAACAACAAATAAAATTGATTTAAGAATTGCGCAATTTAATTCCGGTAAAGACCCAGATGAAATTATTCGTACAGATAAAGTTTCTTGGGAAGACCATATTGATAATTCTAAGCCACTTTTAGCATATCTTATAGAAAATGCACCACGTAGATGGAATATTTTATCTAATGAGGGTAAACAGTCAGCTACAGAGAATATAGCTCCTTTGATTCTAAGTTTAGATAATGATTACGATAGAGAACATTACTATGGTCTATTTGCAAATACATTGAATGAAGACATTAATGTTGTCAAAAGCGCTGTTATTTCTGCAAATAAAAAAAATAATTCAAATAATATGCCAAGTTTTAATCAAAAGATAAACTATGGTACAATAGAGAAGAACGACAATTCATATTTACTTGAAGAACATACACTGTCAATGGTTATCAAATGGCCCTATTTGTTCTCTTTAGCTGAAAATGTAGATGGATCTTGGTTTAGTATTTGGGAAAATAGGCAAGTTTTCGATATTTTATTAAAATATAATGGCTCTCAAGAAATGATTATTGAAAATAGAACGCAACTCCCTGGGGATGTTTTATCTCGCATAGAGGATCTAGGCAACATTGATTTGCCAAATATGACCAAAAGCAACAGGGAAAAAGCTGTTAAGCAATGTGTACTAAAATTACAAGAGCGATACCTAAGAGGAATGAAAAAAGAAGAAGCCAGTTTATGGTCAAATAATTCTGATTTAAATAATGTTCCCTCTGAAGATTTGAGTCATTTGCAAGAAAAAGCTATTATTGTCAATGATATGCTTTCGGATGTATTTAATAAATCTACTGAAAAAAATAGTGATATTTAAAGGATCTTAATTATGCCTAGAAAGAAAAAAATAGATACAATTGATGAAAAAGATAAATCTTCTTTAGCTTTAGAAGATGCACCTGATGAATTTGATGAACCCGAATCAATGGAAGCACCAGATATTAATAGTATTGATGCACCTGATGATGCTCAATTAGTAGCACTAGAAGAATCTCCTGAAGAAATCGATTTAGAAAAATTAGATTTATCTGATGTTGTTCCGGAAAAGTTAGTTGAAGAAACTGAACCGCAACCAGAACCAGAAGCAGAGTCAGAGTCTGAGCAGGATACAGAAAGATCTACTGAACCTAATGATATGATTGATGATCCTGTGAGGATGTATTTAAGGGAAATTGGACGTGTTGCATTACTAAAAGCTAAAGATGAACGTGGTTTAGCTCAAATTATGGAAAATGGCAAATATATAGAGGAGATCCATAAGTCATACCAGTCAGAATATGGTAGAGATATGCCAGCACCAGATACGTTTGTTGAAATGTTAAAGACTTTAAGTCAATTGACAAATATTACTAATATTGTCGAAAAAATCATGGAAAAAGAAGGTCATTACACATTACAAGAGTTGGTATACGATGAAAAGTTACAATTCTTTTTGCAGAATAGTTTCGATGAAGAACAATTATTAGTTTGGAGTAAAAAATATAAAATTGAAGTCGACGACTTAAAAAGAAATATAATTTCACTTTCTATTAATACGCGCCTTCTTCCAAAACAAATAGAATATGTTTTGGATATGAATTCTACATTAGAACAGTTAGCTGCAATAGTTGAAGAGGGTCCTCTAGCTGATAATTTATCTCCTTATGAAATGATACTTCAGCAACATTTAGACGAAATGACTGCAGGTTCGGAAGCAGCTCAACAACATTTAGCAGAGGCAAACCTTAGATTAGTAGTTTCAGTAGCAAAAAAATATATTGGTAGAGGTATGTCTCTTCTTGATTTAATACAAGAAGGGAATATTGGATTAATTCGTGCAGTTGAGAAATTTGACTACAGAAAGGGATATAAATTTTCAACATATGCAACTTGGTGGATTAGGCAGGCGATTACTAGGGCAATTGCTGATCAAGCTAGAACTATTAGAATTCCAGTTCATATGGTTGAAACGATTAACAAATTACTTCGAACTAGTAGAAAATTGGTTCAGGAATATGGTCGAGAACCTTCAACAGAAGAAATAGCTTGGGACATGGATGTTAGTGCTGAAAAAGTACGAGAAATCATGAAAATATCCCAAGAGCCTGTTTCGCTTGAAACTCCAATTGGAGAAGAAGAAGATTCTCATCTTGGAGATTTTATTGAAGATAGGTCAGCAAAAGCTCCTGCAGATGCGGCTACTGAAACGTTGCTACAAGAACAGATAATACAGATATTAGATAGTTTAACTGATAGAGAAAAACGTGTACTTGAACTCAGATTTGGTTTAGGAGATGGACGTGGAAGAACTCTAGAAGAAGTTGGAAAAGAATTTGGTGTAACACGGGAGAGAATACGTCAAATTGAAGCAAAAGCATTAAGAAAACTTCGTCATCCAGCTAGATCAAAACCTCTCAGAGACTACCTAGAATAGAGAAAAAATGAATTTTCGTGGGGTTATTCCTTTTACAGCTATTGTATCAGTTCTGCATTTTTTTGAAGATGCAGCTTTAATTATGCTTGGAAGAATGACAGACGTAAATATTTTTATTCTTTTTGCAGGGACAGTGGTATTTTCATTTGTTGTTGCCATCGTTGCAAAACACCCCTATGTTCATAAATTATTTCATGAACAAAATCATAAATAAAATAATTTAGAAGGTTTTAATTTGGGAAATTTCCTGACTTAATTAATTTATTTAAATTACGACCATTTTTACCGTAAAAAGATTTCATCATTTTTTTTGTCTGATTGAACTGATTAATTAATTGATTCACTTCAATATGCGTTAATCCAGAACCAGTAGCTATTCTTTTTCTACGACTTACATTTAAAATATTTGGATTTCTTCTTTCAATTGGTGTCATCGAGTCAATCATGTATTTCATTTTGTTCATTTTTGATTCATTTTCAGAAAGTTTAGAACCCATCTGATTTAAATTAACCCCAGGTATCATATTTATAATACTTTCAAGTGATCCCATTTTTTTTATAGAGTTCATTTGGTCTAATAAATCATTAAAGTCAAAAGAATCTGACACGATTTTTTTTGTTAGATCCTCTGCCTTTTGATGGTCAATTTGTTCACTAGCCTTTTCTGCTAGAGTTTGTAAATCACCCATACCTAATATTCTAGAACTAATCCTATCAGGATAGAATTTATCAAATTCATCAACTTTTTCTCCTGTTCCAATAAATTTTATCGGAAGACCCGTTTCTTTCACAATTGATACTGCGCTTCCACCTTTTGAGTCTCCATCAAGTTTTGTAATTATTAGTCCTGTTAATCCTAGTTTTTCATTAAAGGAATTTGCTATATCTACAGCTGTTTGGCCAATCATTGAATCAACTACAAGAATACACTCTTCAGGATTTACTTTATTTTTGATTGTAATTAATTCTTTCATCATTTCATCATCTAGCTGTGATCTACCAGCAGTATCAATTATTGTCCATTGATATTGATTGTCTGATGAAAGTTTAAGAGAATTTTCAGCTATCTTGATTGAATCATTAATCTTTTTATCATAATAAATATCAAGTTCATTATCATTTGCTAATTTTATTAGTTGATCTATTGCTGCAGGTCTCACTAAGTCATTAGCCACTAAAAGAGTTTTTTGATTTAATTTATTTAGATAAAAGGATAACTTAGCTGCAGTTGTAGTTTTACCTGAACCTTGTATTCCAACTAATAAAATTTTAGAACAGTTCTTGTTTGATTTAACCAGTTCAGAATTATCACTTGTTAAGATTGTTATTAATTGTTGTTTCAATATTTCAACTAGTAGGTAGCCAGGGTTTAAGCTTTTTGAGAATTCAGGGTCATGTGTTTCATTTTTAATAGATTCAATTAAAGATTTCACAACTTTAAAATTCACGTCTGCTTCTAATAATGCCATTCTGATTTGTCGCAAAAAATCATTTATATCATTTTCGTTTAGACGTCGCTGATTAATTAGTTTTCGAGTAATTTGTGATAATTTTGCACTTAAATTTTCAAACATAAATTAATACTACCTATTAATCTTTTTTTGGTTTCATTTACTAAAGTGTAAACTTCTATACAACACAACCTTAAATGTTAAAATACTATTATATGGTACCAAATAAATTGACAATTGAAAATTTTAAATCTTATGGATCATCTTTAAATCCATTGGATCTTAATGGTGTTCATATAGTTTGTCTTTCTGGTCAAAATGGACATGGGAAATCTTCTTTACTTGATGCAATCTGTTGGTCGATATGGGGTGATGAGGTCCATCGACCACAAGATGAATTAGTTAAACATGGCGAAAATGACATGAGAGTAGAATTGGAATTTTTTTCAGATGGATATTTTCAAAAAAAAGAGGGAAGAAATTTATATAAAGTTATTAGAAGATTTTCTAAAAGAAAAGGTTCAAGATCTGGAGCTACATCTCTTGAATTGTATGTGGCTCAAACAGGAGAGGTTGATTCTGAATTAGATTTTCAAGTATTAACAGGAAACACTATTAGAGATACCCAATCTTCAATATTGAAATTAGTTGGAATGGATTATCGAACATTTATTAATAGTGCTTTTTTACTTCAGGGCCGGTCAGATGAATTTACTAATAGTACCCCCGCACTTAGACAACGTACTTTAGGTGAAATATTGCAATTAGACTATTTTGATAAATTACAAGAATTAGCTCGAGAAAAAGTTAGAGAATTAAGATCGGATAAAACTACAGTAGAATTACAAGTTAATACATTGCAAGATCAGCTTGCTCGTTTTACTGAAGAGGAAATGGAGTTAAAGGTATTATCATCTGATTTAATTCAGGTAGATCAACACATTTTAGAAATTCAGCCATTATTAGAAAACCGTAAACAAGATTATTTACTTATTGAAGAAATTGAAACAAAAACATCCAAGCTATTGATAGATAAGAAAACATTGGTTGATGATTTAAGTATATTTAATAATCAGTTAAGCACCTTACAAAGAAAAATATCCGAATATCAGGATATTTTGGATAAAAAAGAAGTAATTCACGAAAATTTTCAAGAGATTAATCGACTAAGGAACAAGTTACAACAAAATAATAACCTTATAGGTCCCTATAGCAGTTTGATTGAAAGAAAAAAGTCTTTAGAAAATGCATTAGTACGTTTAAAGGAAATTATTGAACAACTTGAAACTCTAAAACAAAATTTATTTTCAACTCAAAAGCTATTGGATGAATTACAAAATAAAAAAGAACAATTAAATTTATTGCAGTTACAAATACAAGAAAAAAATACTCATAATGATAATCTAAAAAACCAAATGGACGATCTGAAAGAAAAAATCTTATTAATAGAAGATAGTGACCAAAATTGTCCTTTGTGTGGAACTGAATTGTTAAATGATCGTAGAGAACATGTAAAGGAAGAATTTGAAAAAAACGGAAAAACACTAGCTGATGCGTATAGGAGTAACATAACAATAATTTCAGAGCTAGAAACAAAAAAACTATCAATTTTAGATTACATTAATCAAAATGATAGTAATATAAATAATGAATTTATAAGAATTAATAGTCAAATTGCTGCATATACACAAGAGAGAAATTCATTAGATCAATCTGAAACTCAACTAAGCGAAATTAACAAAAATATCGAGGATTTAGGATTTGATCCTGTAGAAAATAAGATTCTTGAGGAAAAACTAATACAGATTCATTCATATGAAGATCTATTTAATCAACTAAGTTTAGCTGAGAAAGAAATACCAGAAATTGAAAATAGAATTAGTGATATTCAGAAATTAATTTTATCGAGAAATACAAATATAGAAAAGATAGACCATGAATTAAATGATTATGACATAAAGAAAAAATCAGCCCCTGAAATCAAATCAGAAGTCGAAAAACTACAAAATGATTTTGATAATTTGTTAAATCAAAAGATAGAGAAAAATTCACGAAAATTATCTATTGAAAGACAGTTTGAAGTATATTCCAGTCAAAAAACTGAATTAAATCAATATGAAAATCAATTGCTTGAAATTAATAGTGAGTATGGTCGTTACGATGAACTTTCGACATATCTCGGACGAACAGGAGTACAAGCATTATTAATTGAAGCATCCATCCCTGAAATTGAAAAAGATGCTAATTATTTATTAGAAAAAATGACAAATGGAGAAATGTTTATCAATTTAGAAACCCAAAGACAAACACAAAAAGGTGACACTGCAGAAACGTTAGAAATTAATGTTTCTGATTCGCGTGGGATGAGAAGTTATGAAACTTTTAGTGGAGGAGAAGCTTTTAGAATTAATTTAGCTTTACGTATTGCATTATCAAAGCTGTTGGCAAGGAGATCGGGTTGTCCATTACCGACTATTTTTATTGATGAAGGTTTTGGGACACAAGACAATGTGGGTAGGGAGAGAATAATTGAGGTTATTAACCAAATATCATCAGATTTTGAAAGAGTTGTCGTGATTACTCATATTGAGGAAATTAAAGAAGCCTTTCCAGTTAGGATAGAAGTTATAAAAACAGAATCTGGATCTATGTTTGAATTAAATTAACAAAGCAGCTATCCAGCTGCTTTGTTAGTGTGATGCTTTATTTTTATACTCGAGATGAATGCATTAGAACTGTAGCTGCTCCTCTTGCCATTTCTCTTGGTGGGCGAGGGATGACAAACTGCATAGAATCCAATGCCTTTAATTGGTATTTTTCTTCAGCTTTTGCTAAAGCATTAGTCCAGTCTTCAGTTTCTATACCTGAAGGGAATGCCAAAAGATAAACAATTGCTCTATCTTTTAGTACACCACTTGCCCATTCTAGAGCTCCTCCAAGGCCACCATCTACTAAGGTGGTAAGATTTTTATCAGGTGTAACTAATGCAGGGACAACTGCAACTTGATGAGCTTCTTTGTCGATATCAATTTCTATATCTGGACTAAATCCACCCTCACCTTGTGAGTTCCCTCTAACCGCAGTTACGTTTGCACTTATAGAAGACACTGGTCCTGATAAAGCATAATATGCTTCAGCAGGTAACCATCCGTAACCACCTACGTTTCGATCAATAAAAGCACTGAAATAATCAGGTCTATTTCCAAACCAAGAAGTAAGTCTTGATAACAAATATTCGCCTGTTTTTACTGCATTTTCGTTAGACAATATAACCTCCCCAATTAATTTTGTCGGTTTCTAAAGTATTACAAAGTATTACTCTTTTTATGATGATTAGCAAGTGTAAAAATAATAAATTTTAGCTTTATATGTCTCTTAAAGAGTTATTTCTGTTATGTTATTGTCAAAAAGTAATTTCGCCTCAGTTAAATTTTGAATTTCATCTTTGTTCCACCCGGGTGCAATTTCTTTGACTATTAATCGTTGGGATTCTACTGATATTACGCACAAATCAGTAACTATTAAGTCTACACATTCTGGCACAGTTAAAGGATAGCTACATTTTGTAACTATTTTGGGATTATTATTTCTATCAGTATGTTCCATAGCAACGATTAATTTTTTTGCACCAGTAGCTAAGTCCATTGCCCCCCCTATATTTCCAATACCCCTCTCGGGAATCATCCAATTAGCAAGGTCTCCTTTTACAGAAATTTGAAGAGCACCCAAAACTGAAATATCTATGTGCCCACCTCTTATCATAGCGAATGCATCTGCTGAATTAAAAAAAGACATACCTATTGTTGGTTTTAAGAATTGTCCACCTGCATTAATTAAATCAGGATCTTCTTCACCAACTTCGGCTAATGAACCATAGTTTAAAACACCATTTTCACTATGAAAAATAATATTTTGTTCAGGACTTGTAAATTGTGAAACTAATGTTGGTATTCCTATTCCTAAATTAACATAGGAATTATTAGGAATCTCTTTTGCTATTCTCATTGCAATAGTTTCTCTGTTAAGTTTTTCCTTCATAATCATCTAATTCCTATGTACTAGTTTATTCACGAAAATTCCGGGCGTTGTAATTTGTTCTGGTATTAATTGTTCGGGGTTAACAATTTCATCTGTTTCAACGATTGTCACCTTACTTGCTGTTGCCATAATGGGATTAAAGTTTTTTGAAGTGCCCTTATTAATCAAATTTCCTAAAGTATCAGATTTGTGGGCTCTTATAAAACAAAAATCAGCTTGTAACCATTCTTCTAAAAGATATCTTGTATTATTAAATAAACGAGTTTCTTTTTTTTCGCTTGGAAAACTATTCACACCGGTTGGTGTGTAAAATGCTCTTATACCAGCTCCACCTGCCCGAATTTTTTCAGCTAGAGTTCCTTGAGGTATAAGTTCGATTATAATATTTTCTTCTTTATAGATTTCTTCAAGAGCATTTTTCATTGAAGGAGATGGAGAAACAGGAAAAGAAGAAATTATTTTACTGACTTGTTTATTTCTAATTAAGATATCATGGTTTACAGGCAGTGGTTGATTTTGAATTAACCCAAATCCAGGTAATCCTCCGGTATTACTAATTATCGTTAAATTTTTTGCTTTGGAATTACTTAGTGCTAGTATGAGGTTTGTTGGCATGTCACCAGATCCACCAAATCCCCCTATCATAATAGATGATCCATCTTTTATTTCTTTTACTGCCTCTTCTGGTGTTACTATTGGCTTCATAATGTTTAGTTATTATTTTTGACTGTAATCCATGTTCCTAATACTTGTGCAATTTTTTTGTCTGCAGCATCGTATACAATGCATTCTCCTAGAGAAAGTAAATTACCTTTATGAGATATTTTCCCGTCTGCAACTAAATACTTTGATTTAATTGATGCTGGTGCTATATAATTTATTTTCATTTCAACCGTAAATAGTGTGGTATCGTCAGCCTTTATGACACCTAATGCCATAGATATAGCAGCATCGGCTATAGTTGCGATTATTCCACCTTGTACGAATCCTGCACCTTGTAAGTGTCTTTGATGAATTTCCATTTTAACGATACATTTTTCTTGATCTTTTTGTAGAATTTCAAAACCAAGGAGATCTGAAAAGTTTTGCGGTTGTAAGTCTTTGTTTTTTTGCATAATTTTATAGTTGTATTATTTTATTGATGAAGACTGAAGAACATTATATTCTTGTTTGTTTAATTTAGGAATAAGATATTTACCAGTTATTGATTTTTCTTGTTTGGATATAAACTCTGGAGTCCCTGTAGCTATAACAAATCCACCATTTTCTCCAGCTTTTGGCCCCAAATCAATAATCCAGTCAGCATTTTTAATCAAATCAAGGTGGTGTTCAATTAATATGACTGTATTATTTTTATCTACTAATTTTTGTATAACTTCTAGAAGATATTCACAGTCATATAGAGATAATCCAGTTGTTGGTTCATCTAAAATGTACAAAGTATGCCCTAAAGATCTTTTTGAAAGTTCTGTAGCTAGTTTTACTCTTTGTGCTTCTCCACCAGATAAAGTTGTTGCTGGTTGCCCTAATTTAATATATCCTAAACCAACTTCTTTCATGACAGTCAATTTATTCACAATTTTAGGAATGTTAGAGAATAAATCTATTGCTTGATCAACAGTTAAGTTTAATACATCGGATATAGAATGTTCATTGTAAAGAACTGTTAATGCTTCAGAATTATATCTAGCACCTTCGCAAATTTCACATGGTATGGTCACATTTGCAAGAAATTGCATTTCAATTTCTATAGAACCTTCTCCTGAACAGGCTTCACACCTTCCACCTCTAACATTAAAAGAGAATCTACCTGGAGCATATCCACGAATTTTGGCTTCTGGTAACATTGAAAATAATTCTCTTATTGGTGTAAAAACACCACAATAAGTTGCTGGATTACTTCTTGGTGTTCGACCTATAGGTGATTGATCAATGTTTATTACTTTTGTTATATTTTCTATTCCTTCAACGTAGTCACAATCTCCAGCTTTTGCTCGAGCTTTGTTTAATGTTTGATTTAATTTTTTGTATAAAACTTCATTGATCAGGGTTGATTTTCCAGAGCCTGAAACTCCAGTTATACAAACTAAATTACCTAGTGGAACTTCGACACTTATATTTTTCAGATTATTTTCTCTAGCGCCTACTATATTTATGGTACTTCCATTATTTTTTCTTCTAACATATGGTGTGGGTATAACATTTCTTCCGCTTAAATATGAACCAGTCAAAGATTCTTCAACACTTTTAATTTTTTTTAATGGGCCCTCAGCTATGATATAACCTCCATTTTCCCCAGCACCTGGACCAAGATCAATAATATAGTCAGCTGATTCCATAACGGCTTCATCGTGTTCTACAACCAATAATGAATTTCCTAGATCTCTAAGTTTTTTTAGAGTGGTTATTAACATATTACCATCAGCTGGGTGCAGTCCAATTGATGGTTCATCACAAACATATAGAACTCCAACTAAACCAGACCCTATTTGAGTAGCTAACCGGATTCTTTGAGATTCACCACCAGATAGGGTCGAAGTAGGCCGATCAAGGCTAATATAATCGAGCCCTATGTCTATTAGAAATTCTAATCTATTTTTAATTTCCTTAATAATTGGCTCAGCTATAGGAAAATTTTTTTTTGGAATCACTGAATTGTTTCCTGTTTTATCAAGTTGAGTTTTTGTCCATTCTGAAGTTTGTTTGATAGACATATTTGTTAAAGAAATTATATTTTCATTACCAATTTTTACTGATAAAGAAGTAGGTTTAAGCCTATTGCCACTGCATTCTGGGCATTCAACTTTAGACATGAATTTTTCAATTTCTTTTTTAGAATAGTCTGAATCTGTATTTTGGTATCTACGTTCGAGATTAGGGATTAATCCCTCAAATTTACGGCTCCATTGATACCGCATCCCTCTTTTTGTAACATGAGTTATATTGATAGTGTCATTATCACCGTGTAGTAGAATATCGATCATTTCATCAGAAAGATTGATAAGTGGTTCATTAATATTAAAATTATATTTATCTGCTAATGACGCTAAAATACTTCGACCCCATTGCGAAAGTCGACCCGACGAAGACCAAGGGAGAATACCGCCCTTACTCATTGATAATGTATAATCTGGGATTACTAAATCGGGATCAACTTCCAAGTGATAACCAATTCCAGAACATCTATTACAAGCTCCATGAGGGGAATTAAAACTAAAAGTCCGTGGTTCAATTTCTGTGAAATTTATTCCGCAATTTACACATGCAAAATTCTCTGAAATTGCTGTTTCTTGATTATTTTCAACATCTAAAATAGTTATTGTGCCGTCACCTTGAGTTAAGGCAGTTTCTACTGAACTATGAATACGACTTGCATCAGTAGAGTGGCCAGAAGTGATTCTATCAACAACCAATTCAATTGTATGCCATTTTTGTTTGTTTAATTCAATATTTTCTGTTAATTCTCGAACCTCATTATTTACTCGAACACGTACAAAGCCATCCTTTTTTAATTGTTCAAATATTTGTTTATGTTCTCCTTTTTTGTGGATAACTTTGGGTGATAGAATCATAATTCTGTGATTTTCATCCATGTTTTGTATTGTTTCTACAATCTGAGGAATAGTTTGTTTTTCTACCCTCTTACCACATTTGTAGCAGTGGGGTTCACCAACTCTTGCAAATAGCAAACGTAAATAATCATATATTTCAGTTGTGGTACCGACAGTAGAACGAGGGTTTTGGGACGTATTTTTTTGATCAATTGAAATTGATGGACTTAGCCCTTCAATATAATCTACGTCTGGCTTGTCCATTCGGCCTAGGAATTGTCGAGCATATGAGGACAAGGATTCAACATATCTTCTTTGTCCTTCAGCATAAATAGTATCAAAAGCTAGTGTAGATTTACCGGAACCTGAAACTCCTGTAACTACAACAAATTTATTTCTTGGTATATTTACAGATACATTTTTTAAATTATGTTGGCGAGCACCCTTAACGATAATTTTTTGTGGTTCCATCCTTAGTAGTCCTACATTTTTTTATTATTTTATCACTAATCAGTAATAAAGTTGTTATCAGAAATTTATTTTTTTAAAATAGGTTTAGGTATTATTAAAATAATAAAGGCACTTATAATATATAATCCCACAAAAGTATAAAAAGGAATTTGATAACTATTTGTAACATCTCTTAACCAACCAGCAAATAGAGGACCAAATATTGCCGATAATCCTTGTATTGGAGAAACAAACCCTCTTATAGATCCGAGGAAGGCACGACCAAAATAATCTGCCCATATTAGTGATTGGACAACAGCCCAAGCACCTCTTGTTAGGCCATAAATAACACCAAACAGTAAAACTCCCTTTATTGTACTAGCCTGTATTAGAATTAATAATCCAATTGCTGAACCTATTAGTGAGGCTGCAGTTAAATATTTTATAGCGACTTTTTCTGCTAAAAACCCCCATACCAATTTTGATGGTATCGCAAATATAGCATATGTTGTTAGGCTTAAAGCAGCTATCCCTGGTGATAAACCTTGATCAATCATAAATGGTATTTGGTGTAAAACTACGCCTATAACAGCAATAGCTGCTAAATTAGTTGAGAAAACTAAAGCCCATAGTGAAGTAGTTCTAAAAGCATCTTTTGGTGTCCATATCTCTTCAATATCTTGATGTGAATCGGATGCATTTTGTTTATTTTCAATTTCAGTACTTTCTCCATCGGGTTTTAATCCTAAGTCTTCTGGAGATCTTCTCATGAACAAGAAACTAGTAGGTGCTATAATTAACCATGGTACTAGTGCCATAAATTGCCAGGTTTTTCTCCAACCAACATAAGTTATTAGTAGTTGAATTAATGGGGCCATAATAGCTTCACCAACATTAATACCTGTTGTAGCAATTCCAGTAGCTCTACCGCGTTTTTTTATAAACCATCTAGCAAGAGTTGTATTTGTCACAATATGACTAAGGCAAGCATGGCCAGAAGCTCCAATGATTGAAAAATAAAGTATAATTTCCCAAAAGTTATCGGCTGTACTCATTAGAAATGTGCTAAACCCTGCGATAATTGCACCCATTGTCATTAAGTAGCGTGGTCCAAATTTATCTACCAAAGGTCCTACAATAGGTCCCATAAAATGTGTGGTTAGATTTCTTATAACAGGCGGAAGTGAAAGCATTAAATTTGTCAGAGATAGTGATGAGCGTATGGGGACATAAAATAATCCATAAATGGGAACTCCTATACCTGCACCCATCCAGTTGGCAAAAAATATTGCTGTAACTATGTACCAACCACGATATATTTTCTTTTTAAACATAAAACCCCTTATTGATTCATGGCTGATTGTAGTTAAATTAAATTAATACTTCAATACGAATTTGTATTTTTGACAACTAATATATCAGGTATATATTAGTTCAATTATTTAAATTGCATAGTGTATACTTATAGGAGTATACTTTTATTATGTTTTATGTGTTAATCAGTTAACTAATACTAGCTGTTAGGAGAATCTTTTATGGTAGAGAAAAATACGTGGGATTTAAAAACTGGCCTTGCTCAAATGCTTAAAGGTGGAGTGATAATGGATGTGGTTACGCCAGAACAAGCTAAAATAGCAGAGGATGCTGGGGCGTGTGCAGTAATGGCTTTAGAAAGAGTGCCTTCTGACATAAGGGCAGCTGGGGGAGTTGCAAGAATGTCTGATCCTGACATGATTACAGGAATTATAGAAGCTGTAAGTATACCAGTAATGGCAAAAGCCAGAATTGGTCATTTAGTTGAAGCGCAAGTTCTAGAAGCATTGGGTGTTGATTATATAGATGAATCAGAAGTACTAACTCCTGCTGATGAAAATAATCATATTAATAAACATGATTTCAAAGTTCCATTTGTTTGTGGGTGTAGGAACTTGGGTGAAGCCTTACGTAGAATAGGTGAAGGTGCAGCCATGATTAGAACCAAAGGAGAAGCAGGGACTGGAAATGTTGTTGAGGCTGTAAGACATGCACGATCTGTTTTGGGGGAAATAACAAGAATTACAAACTTGGATCCCACAGAATTAATGGCAACAGCTAGAGATTTACAAGCTCCCTATGAATTAATTTTACAAATACATGAAACAGGTAAATTGCCTGTGGTAAATTTTGCAGCAGGCGGAATAGCAACTCCAGCTGATGCAGCATTAATGATGCAAATTGGTGTTGAAGGCGTTTTTGTGGGATCTGGTATATTCAAATCCTCCAATCCTTCAGCAATGGCTAAAGCTATTGTGAAAGCTACCACTCATTTTAATGACCCTAAAATAATTGCTGAAGTTTCTTCAGGGTTAGGTGATGCAATGAGAGGTTTAGATGTCCGTACTATGCCAGAAGAGGAACAATTAGCCACAAGGGGATGGTAACAGTTGTCTGGAATTGGGGTTTTGGCACTTCAAGGTGATTTTGTAGAACACATAAAAACTTTTTCAAGCTTAGGAGTGTCAGCACAAGAGATAAGAAAAGCTAATCAAATCTCTGATTTGGATGCTTTGGTAATACCGGGTGGAGAAAGCACAACAATTTCTTACCTGATGGATTTATATAATTTTAGATCAGCTATAAAAGATGCAGCTTCAAGTGATCTACCGATTTGGGGTACTTGTGCTGGATTAATTCTAATGGCGAATAATCTCAAAGAAGATATTCCTATACCTCTAAGCCTTATGAATATTAATGTTAGCCGAAATGCATATGGACGACAAATAGATAGTTTTAAAGATTCAATTAATTTTTCTTTCGATAGGGAAAATCCATTTCCGGGTGTATTTATCCGGGCACCTAAAATTCTTGATATTGATGAAAATGTTGACGTAATTTGTACACTAAATGATGGGGAAATTGTAGGAGTAAAACAAGGCAATAAACTCGGTACATCTTTTCATCCAGAACTAACTACCGATAATAGGTTTCATAAATATTTTATTGATTTAGTTTATAGTTAGGTAATTAATGATTAAAAAGCTCGGTTTTTTTGACATACTTCACGTGTTAAAAGCAGATATGCCAGATTTTTCTGTACAAAGACCTGATAATATTGGCAAACCACTTAAATTCATGGAGCGATTATTGATATGTTTGAATATATTTGGATATAATCGCCACCAAATTACTTTTATTTCAAAAAATTCTAATTCAATAAATGGATTAATTTGTATAAGAAAGATACAAGATAGGAATTATTGGTATATTCGTCACTTATTACTTGAAAAAGTTAATTCTGAGTTGTTCAAAAATATTCTTGATATTTCAACGACATATATTACAAAAAGAAAATCTCATGGAGTGATATTAAAAATTCCGAACAATTGGCAGTTAGTTGATAGTGCAGTTAGTGCTAAATTTAAAGTTGCCAATCAGAATGTAATTTTAACACTTGGAGGTCAATATTCTTTATATAAATCTAATCCTATTTATTTATCTAAATTAAATTATAATAGATTTAAATCTGAGATAAATTCACTTTACGAAAGTACATTAGATTTTTTTGTTAAGAAAAATTTAACGTATAACGATATTGATTTAGTACAATTATGTTGTATGGTTGATGCTAATGCGAAAGAATTGATATATGTTGATGGAGATAATCTTATTGGTGCTTTATCAAAGAAAGATTATCACAAAATTTGTGCAGTGAGTATCAATATATTTCAAAAGTATGCCAATATGCTTCCAGAACTTATTTCTGATACATATCAACACGCAAAAAGAAAACAGATTTATTGGATAGTTAAAATTCAACAAAAAGATATACTTGATACTCTTCACAGATTAGGTTTAATTAACCAAGTATCATTTTATACATTAATTTATCAGACTCAGTCTAGAATATATGAAACTTCAACTTCCAAAGTAGAAATGGCAATAGAATTATGAAATTAGTATCTAATTATTTAAGGGGACCTGCATGAAACCAGACGCAGAAATTGATGACCTACATAGTTTTTTAGATGTTCTCCCATCTCAAATTCGTGAGAACCTTCTGCAAAGTAATAGTCTAAACTCTCTTATTGAAGTAGTTTTAGATTTAGGTCGTAAACCGCAAGTAAGATTTGTAGATCGTGATGAAGAAATGGATTTAGATATTATTTCATTTTCTGATTTAGATTTATTGACTGAAAAAATTGGTAGATTTGGAAATGATAACAGAGCTGGAGTAGAAAAAACTTTGCATAGATTTTCTGCAATACGTGCTAGAGATACAACTCTGATTGGTGTGACATGTAGAGTTGGTAGATCAGTACTAGGAACTACTAAAGCTATAACGGATTTAGTTAATGAAGACAAAAGTATGTTGTTACTTGGTCGACCTGGGGTAGGTAAAACTACAATTTTAAGAGAATTAGCAAGAGTACTATCTGTTGATTTGGCAAAAAGAGTGATAATAGTCGATACTTCAAATGAAATTGGGGGAGATGGTTTTATTCCTCATCCAGGTATTGGTAAAGCTCGAAGAATGCAAGTAGCACGGCCCGAATTGCAACATGATATTATGATTGAAGCTGTAGAAAATCATATGCCTGAAGTTATCATTATTGATGAAATGGGTACAGAACTTGAAGCTAAAGCTGCTCGAACAATAGCTGAAAGAGGCGTACAGTTAATTGCAACTGCCCATGGCAATGATTTAGAAAGTTTATTGATGAATCCTACATTATCTGATTTAGTTGGTGGTGTTCAAACTGTTATTTTAGGAGATGAAGAAGCCAGAAAAAGAGGTACTCAGAAAACAGTCACCGAAAGAAAACTACCGCCAACATTTGAAATAGTATTGGAAATCCGCAACAGAGAAAAAATGGCTATTCATGAAGAAGTGGGTAGTGTTGTAGATAACATATTGAAATCGATCAAACCTAATCCTGAAATTCGATGGTTAGATAGCTCCGGAGAAGTTCTTAAGCAGAAAGAGTTTTTATTACCAGATATAGAAGACCAATTTGAATTACCTGAAATACAGGAATTCGATAATCAATTTCGAAATCATTCCTATGAAAAATACGCAAAAAAAACTAATGGATATTTAGAGAATGGTAGAGATACAGATTATACAACAATATTACCTTTTGGGATTAGTAAAAGTACAATTCGTCAATTAGCTGATTTTTATAAAACCAACATGAAAATTGTTGAAAATGTTAAGGATGCTCAAATAGTTGTTACTACTAAAAGCCAGTATAGAAGAAGTCCTAAAGTAATTACAAATGCAGAATTAGATGGAACTCCTGTACATATATTAAGAAAAAATACAGTATCTCAAATTTCTGAATTTATCAAAAATGTAGATTCATATAAAAAAGTAAAATCCTCAATTCAAGAAGCATTGGAAGATGCTGAAAATGCTATATTGCAGATTCAAAATGGTTCTTCCAGTGTACAATTAGATCCACAAGACGCGTATACTCGTAAATTACAACATCAGGTTTTAGATAGCAATTCACTAGTTTCGATTAGTTATGGGAAAGAACCTGAGAGATATATTAAAGTTTTTAAGAAAACAGAAAAAGGTTGGTAATGAGCGTTTTTGTAGCATTTGAAGGTGGAGAAGGTAGCGGAAAATCAACACAATCAAAACTACTTTATGAACGAATAATTGCTGAAGGGTTTTCATCATTATTATTACATGAACCTGGTGGTACGTCTGTTGGAGAAGAAGTAAGAAGAATTTTGTTAGCTGAACGTGGGGCAACTGGAAAGAAATCATCTCGTTCCAAAAATTCTACAATGAATTCTTTAACAGAACTTTTACTTTTTTCGTCTGCGAGGAGTGAGTTGATTGAAAAAGTAATAAAACCTAATTTAGAGAAAGATACAATAATTATTTGTGATCGGTTTATAGCATCTACTATTGCATACCAAGGTTATGGCCGAAATATTAATTTAGATACTGTGGAAAATATAATTAACGTAAGTACTCATGGGATTAAGCCAGACCTTACAATTTTATTAAGTGTTGACCCAGATAAAGCATTAGATAGAGTCAATTCCCAATTATCTTTATTAGATAGCGTTTCTAATCCTGTAGAAAAAGAAAATCCTAGATTGGATGTTGAAGGTAGTAGAAGATTTGAACTTGAATCAATAAATTTTCACAAACGTGTTTTTCAGGGATATAAAGAAATGAGTAAAGATTCAAGTTGGCTTACCATTGACGCAACAAAATCCATTGATGAAATTCACAACCTTATTTGGGATAAAATACAAATGTTAATTAGATAAGTTACTGTATTTGAACTACTACATCACCTGTATTAACTGAATCCCCCTCATGTATAAAGATAGCTCTCACTATACCTGCATTTCCTGATAATAAACTTTGCTGCATTTTCATAGACTCTATAACACAAAGTTCTGAACCTTCTTCAATGTAATCCCATATTTTTATAGGAACAGAAATTACTTTTCCTGGCATAGGAGATCTAATAAGTTTATTACCGTTTTGTGTTAAACCTTTAAGACCTTCATTAGTTTCAATTACATCAGAAATATTAGCTGGTGTAGATCCTAGATTTATAGGAGTATTTTCGACGGAAACACTCATTTTTTTCCCATCAACATAGATCTCAAAAGGATAGCTAGTAGTATCTTCTATTTCTACTATATGAGATTTTCCATTAACTAAGATTGTGAGTTGTTTTTTTACCATCCTAACCCACCAAAGCTACTTTGATTCATTTGTGATACTCTACCTTGCATTTTCCAATTATTCGTGTTGTGTGAATTTGATTTCGAACCAAAGATTTCGTTTAAAGCAATTGTTATAGCAGCAACTATTTCTTCATCACTAGTGTTGTTATTTTCATAGGGAAAAACATCAGTGAGAAAATTTGTAGAAAACTCATGATTTTCAAATCCTTCAGATTGCAAGATCTCAATAATTAATGGAATGTTATGTGTGATACCAATAATTTCTGTAGATTGTAAATATTTAATAAAGTTTGAAATACATTCTTTTCTATTTCGTCCCCAAGCGATAAATTTACCTAACATAGGTTCGTAATATGGTGATACTTCGTATCCTTCAAATATAGAAGCATCAATTCGTATATTTTTTTTAGTCGGCAATTTAAGAGAAGAAATCTTGCCAATTGTTGGTAAAAATGTTTTAGGATCTTCTGGATAAATACGCGCTTCAATGGAGTGTCCAGTTTGTTTAATATCATCTTGTACAATACTTAATTCTTCACCTGAGGCAATTCTAATTTGCAGATCGACAATATCTAGGCCGGTAGTCATTTCCGTTACTGGATGTTCAACTTGAAGTCTTGTATTCATTTCTAGAAAGTAGAAATTAGATTCCTCATCTACTAAAAATTCAACAGTTCCTGCATTGGTGTAATTGATATGTTTGACCAAATCTATAGCAGAATTCCATAGTTCCTCTCTTTTTTGTTGAGATAGTTTTGTACATGGTGTTTCTTCAATAATCTTTTGATTCCTTCTTTGAACTGAGCAATCCCTCTCAAACAAATGTATAGCATTTCCATGAAGATCAGCTAAAACTTGAACCTCAACATGAGAACCATTAGTCATATATTTTTCAACATATAGTTTTGAATTCCCAAAATTACTTTCTGCTAATGATTGTGCTTGTTTAAATGATTCTTCTAAATCTTCAGCAGAATCTACTTTTCTAATACCTATACCTCCACCACCTGCAGATGCTTTTACCATAACGGGATAACCGATTTCTTCACAGACTTTTTTAGCTTTAGCATAAGTTACTGGTGCATATGTACCAGGTAAACAAGGAACACCAGCTTTCATTGCTGTCTGAATAGCAGTAACTTTGTCTCCCATTTTTTCTATAGCTTCAGTTGATGGGCCGATAAATATTATATTGTTTTCTACACACGCTTTTGCGAATTCAATATTTTCTGATAAGAATCCATATCCTGGGTGTATAGCCTCAGAATTAGTTTCAAGAGCAATTTCAATAATTTTATCTATATTTAAATAGCTTTCTGCAGGAGTCAATCCACCTAAGGGTTTTGATTCATCAGCTAGTTTTACATGTAGAGCTTCTTGATCGGCATCAGAATATATTGCAACTGTTTCAATTCCGATATTGTTACATGTCTTTATGACTCTACAAGCAATTTCACCACGATTTGCTATAAGTATTTTTTTAAAGGGTTTTATCGTATTATTCATAATCGGTTAGTATTCTATTACAAACTCATGATATTTTCTGTTAACTAACAGCTTATAAATTTAAACTTTGCATAATTTCTATCAGAATAGTTTAGTTTTTAACTTAAATCCTAAATTATCATGTATTAGAAATTCACTGATAGCTAAACATTTTTTTATTGATGGGATTTCAAGGCTTATAGATAATAATTTTTCTCGCGGAGCTATAGAAATAAAATGTAATAATTTAATTGATTGTGCATCTGCAGTTAGAGAATTATTGATTTTGGATTGGCATACAGTACAAATTGCTCCTCCATGATTAGAACTAATAGATGTTAGATTTTCCTTGTTTTCATCAAAACATAAGTTACAGCTAGAAAAATTTAAATCCCATCCACTCATTGTAAGAATTTTCATTCTTATATACAAAATCAATAAATTAATATTCTGATTATCGTTTAGCCATCGTAAAGATTCTAATAAGAGTTTATATGCATCTGTATTAATTTCGTTAATAGGGTTGAAAACGTCAAATAATTCCATAATATAAAAAACATTATTAATTAAGTCGTAATTTTCTCTAATATTTGGAAATAGTTCTGTAGTTTCTGCTGAAGAAATAGTATCAATACTTCTTCCTTTTGATATTACTAAATTACAACGATTGGTAATTTGTAGATGTCCGGATAGTTTACTTTTGGGTTTTTTTGTACCATTTGCATTAATACTTAATTTTCCTAAGTTGGGGGTAAATACAATATAGATATGACCTGATTCACCAAAACTTTTTGAATTTAGAATGATGGCTTCAGTTTTATAACTTCGCTCTCTATTTACCACAAAATCTCTCTTATTATTGACTAAAAGGTTTTAGAAAATTTATATTTCTTGACGTCCTTGTAGAGCTCTCATTATAGTCATTTGGTCAGCATATTCAATATCTCCACCAACTGGAAGACCTCTTGCTAATCTGGTAATTTTGGGCACTAAATCTCCTATAATGTCTTGAATGTACATAGCTGTACTTTCTCCCTCTATGCTTGGATTCGTTGCTAGGATTATTTCATCTATATTATTAACTTTGATTCGATTTAATAATTCGTTTATTTTAAGGTTGTTTGGACCAATACCATTGATCGGTGAAAGAACCCCATGTAATACATGATAAAGGCCATTATATGAACCAGTTCTTTCAAATGCTAATATATCTAAGGGTTCTTCAATGACACATATGAGTTTATGGTCACGTTGGTTATTTGTACATATTGAACAGGGGTTTTCGTCACTTAGATTTTGACATATATCGCAATATATAATCTTGTCTTTAAGTTCTATAAGAGAACTAGATAATTCCAGTACTTCAGATTTTGGCAATTTTATAAAATGATACGCAAGCCTCTGAGCACTTTTAGGTCCAATTCCTGGTAGTTTAGACAATTCATTTATAAGTTTTGAAATTATTTTAACTGAGTGATTTTGTTCAGGAATTTGCATGATAGTTTACTTTCGCAATTTAATTCTTAAGAAATTCCAGGGAGTTTGAGTCCTCCTGTTAGAGAATTAAGTCTAGAAGCACTTAGTTGTTGTATTTTTTCTATTGCTTCATTGAAACCTGTGGTGATTAAGTCTTCTAACATATCAGCATTTTCTGGATCAATTGTTTCTGGGTCAATTTTTATTTCTGTAACTTGGTATTTCCCATTAATAGTAATTGTAATTGCTCCACCACCTGATGAACCAGTGACAGTTTCAGATTCTAGCTTTTGCTGTTCTTCCATGAGTTTTTGTTGAAGTTGTTGTGCTTGCTTTAGCATATTTTTATTCATCATTTTGTACCTCTTCTTCGATAATTTGACCGCCCCAGTTCAGAGCTTTCATAACTGATAAATTCACACTGTTGTTGTTAGAGTTGTTTTTTTTCTCAGAATCATTATAAACAATTTCCTTGAGAGTAGATATTTGAAAAGTCTTAGATATAGATTCGATTAAATCTAATTTAATTCTACCATGCTCTAATTCTCCAATAAATCTTTCTTGGTTTGAGTTACTTGCAAAGCTTAAATATAGTTTTTCGTTATCAATGGATGCTTCCCTACAGTCTCGTAATAATGCTCCAATTGCAAAACGTTCTCCTTTAATTTTTGCAAACTTTTCAATTATTGATTGCCATGAGTCACTTTTTATTATATTTTCATTTGGAACCTCAGTATTTTGTTCAGCAATTGTTTCTATTTTTTCTTGATTATCGGTTTCTGAATGCATATCTTTTAGAATATTTTCATTTGGAACCTCAATATTTGGTTTTTCTGTTTCAATTATTTCTTCGATTGAATTTTCTGGCGTTTGGTTAGCTGTATTTTCTAGAGTCTTAATAGGCGCTTCATTTATAATTACCTTTGAGGATATATAATCTTCATTTTCTTTTAACATAGAAGCTTCTATTGCTGCTATTTCTAAGCTAGATGTATGATTTAGTGATTTAGAAAAATCAAGATTTACTAATATTTTAAGGCATTTTGCCATATGTAATATTCGTTCTTTATCATTTGAAGTACTGGCTTGAGTAATTAAGGTTTCTCTTAAAGAGATAATCAAGCTATTATGTAATTGCTTAATACTAGTATTATTAGAAACACTATTATTGATCAATTGAATTGTTTGATTAATGTTACCCGTAAGTATCGATTCTTGTAGCAATTCTATTTGTTTTGAGTCAGTTATACCGAGGATAGTATTAATTTGATTAATATCAATATATTCTTCATCATTTGATAGAATGGCTTGCTCGAGAAAGCTTTCAGCATCTCTTAAACTTCCTTCTGATATCTCGGCAATTCTTTTAATTGCTGATTCAGAAATATTAACTTTTTCATCATTAGCTATTTGTTCAAGTCTTTGGAAAATATCGTTATTATCAATTTTTTTAAAGTCGAATCTTTGACATCTTGAAAGTATAGTAGGTTCCATTTTATCCGCTTCTGTAGTAGCTAATATGAAAATTACATGAGGCGGAGGTTCTTCCAACGTTTTAAGTAAGGCATTAGAGGCGTCTTTAGTTAACATATGTGCTTCATCTAAAACATATACCTTATATAAACTTTTTGAAGGGGAATAATTACTTTTATCTCTTATACTTCTTATTTCATCTATTCCACGGTTACTTGCTGCATCAATTTCTATAAGATCTAAAGAATTTGACGAATTAATATCGGTACAATTTTCACAAGTATTACAAATCAACCTATCTTCAATATTTTCAGTTTTACAATTAATTGCTTTAGCTAATATCCTTGCTGTACTGGTTTTTCCTGTACCTCTAGGGCCACTAAATAGATACGCATGAGCAATTCTATTTTGAGAGATCGCGTTTACGAGGGTTTTTCTGATTGCTGTTTGTCCAACTAAGTCAGAAAAACTTTTTGGGCGCCATTTTCTATATAAAACGTAATTATTCATAGTAAATTATTTATTTAATAAATGTTTTGTTGAATCGGTTTGAATTTTTTCCATAATTTTTAGCTCATCATTATTTGTATGATCATATCCAATTAAGTGAAGAACACCATGGGAAATTAATATGGCTAATTCTTTATCGATAGAAACGTTATTTTCTTCGGCTTGTCGTTTGCATTGAGGATATGATAAAACGATTTCGCCTGCATATCCAGTCTCATTGGGGAAAGATTCTGTGGTAGATATGGCTTTTTCACTTTCGCCATAATATTGTCCTGGATAATTTTCTGAGAATGCTAGTACATCAGTAATTTCATCAAGTCCTCTATATTCATTATTCAATACTTGAATTGTTGCATCGTCAGCTATGGTAATTCCTAGGGAATGGTAATCATGAATAAATTCAGAATTTAATGAAAGTAAACCGAAACTTAGGGAATTTAATGCTATTTTTTCTATCCACACTTCAGAAAGAACTTTGGAAAATTCTTCGAATATATTAACATCTACAATTATGCTATCCATAATCTTATTGTACAATATTGTCGTCAAAAAATTTACTTATCTGAGTATCTGAGTATCCCATTTTTTTTAATATTGAATTTGTTTGTAATCCAGGTTTGTCAGGAGCAGGTAAAGATTCATCAAATTCATAATCACTGCTTTCGTAAGGTAATTTAGGTAAGGCAAAATCTTTTCCGTCAGATGTAAATTTGTATAAACGTTTTCCTGAATTTACATGCTGGTCAGTAATTACTGTGTCTGGTGTGTGAACAAGTGTAGCTGAGATTCCATTTTCTCTAAGCATATCTAAGATTGTAGTACTTTCCATATTTTCTATAATTGGGGTTACTGTTTTTAGAATTAGGGGTCTGTTCGCTATTCTTCCTGGATTATTTTCTAGTTCAGGATTATTCGCCAATTCTTTTAATTCTAATATTCTACAAAAGGTGTTCCATTGGTTATTACTAGTGACACCAATAAAAACCAATTCTCCATCAATACATTGGAATTTATCATAGACACCCCATCCATGATGGCGTTCTGGTAAAGGTACATTCTCATTACCAGTATGTTGATTGAATGCCATATGTTGACCGACAAAAAATAATGCAGTTTCAAATAACCCAGAAGTAATTTCCTGTCCTTTTTGTGTAATACTTCTAGTATATAAGGCAGAAAGCACACCAATTATTCCATGCATGGCTGCGCCCATATCTACAATACTTGCACCAGCACGTATTGGATCTCCTGATCTGCCCGTCATATATGCGAGACCTGATCCCATTTGTGCGAGTTCATCTAGAGATGTTTGATTGCTGTAAGGTCCACTTAAAAATCCTTTTACACTTAGATAGATTAATTTAGAAAATTTGGTGCTTAATTGCTTGTAACCTATACCAAGTCTATTCATGGTCCCAGGGGCCATATTTTCAATAAGTACATCGGTGTCTTCTAATATCTTATATAAGATTTCTAGTCCTTCTGGGTTTTTTAAATCTATAACGATACTACTTTTGTTACGATTTACAAAGAAAAAGCTACCATTTCTACTAGATCCTATACGACTAGTATCAAGTGCATTGGGTGGTTCAATTTTAATTACTTCAGCACCTAAATCTCCCAAGATAAGACCAGCAGTAGGTCCTGCAACTATATGTGCTATTTCGACAACTTTGATGCCTGAAAGGGGTAAATTATTCATCTTACTCTTGTAAAAAAAGAGGGGTTGATTTCAACCCCTCTTAATTATTCTTTCTTTATGATTAAACGGTAACTGCGTCTAAAACTTCACTAATATCTTTTACGTTTTTAAGATCCTTGAGAAGAGAAAGAGCACGTTCAACTTTTTCTGAAGGAAGAACTTTACTTGCATTTGCTTCAAACTTAACATCAATTTCATGACCTACAAGAGTATTAGTAGCTGTCTCAATAGTATCACTAACACTTCTTCCATCTTTCATATTGATGACTACAGTTTGATCTCTGTGTTGACTATGTATACGACCAGGTAAATCTTTAGTCATGATATCATCTTTGAGTTCTACTCGAGACATCATGTCACGGATTTCAGGGCTGTTTACTTTTTCATCTGTAAATGTGTCATAAGACATTGCACCATCAACTACAGCAGCAGCAATATTAAATTGCAAACTAAATTTTCCACCAAAATAAGTGTCTGTATCAGGTCTGTTTAAGAATCCAGAAGCTCCCATACCGCCTATAAATTCAACACTTTCAACTTGGTCGGGTTGAATTTCATATTTATGTACTAAATCTATTAGCATAGGAACGGCGCCATGGTTACCATAACAGCAAGGCCATTCTTTTATTTTGAATCCTGGATTTACTATTTGCCATTGAGCATCGCCTAATTGGTGAGTCATTGCATTAATATTTGCTTGCTTATCACCAAATACTGCTACATAGCCTAAAGGTGCTTCAATTATATCTTGATTTGCAGTATATCCCTTAGAAGCTAAAGTTGCAGCAGTGATGCCGCTTCTTGCACCATTACCGGGATGTAATGGTTTTGTCATAGTACCAAAATTTGCCTGCATACCAGCAGCATGAGATGCAGCGATACCCAAAGCATGTCGTGTTTGATCAACTGTCAGACCCATTAGTCTGGAAGCAGCAGCTGCAGAAGCTAATGTACCAAGAGTTACGGTTGAATGCCAACCTCTTTCATAATGGTCTCCCCCAATACCTTGGGCTAAGCGAGCGCCTACATCAAATCCCAGAACATAAGCATCTAAAATCTCACGTCCAGTCTTGCCAAGTTGTTCTCCTAGTGCTAATACCGTAGGCATTAAAATTACTGCAGGATGACCGAAACCACCAACGTCGTCATAGTCATCAGCATGTCCAAGTGTACCATTTGCTAAAGCTGCATTTGGAGATGATGTTTTAATATTTGTACCAATTACACGAGAAACAGGAGTTCCACCTACCTCTTCAGTAAATTCAGTTATTATTCTACCTATCTCATTAGTATTAGCAACAAGTGCTGTTCCAACAGCATCCATTAAGCCTGCTGTGGCTCTTTCTATGGCTTCGTCACTAATCTTTTCTGAAGGTGTTTCAATAACAAATCTTGCCAACTTCTCTGTTGCGCCCATTATAAACCTCCTATAAAAATATCCCTGAATCAATCGTAATTCAGAGAAGAGCTACATAATACAGGTGAGTATATTAACATATTCTGAACAAGTCAATAAAATAATTACTAGAAAAGTGATATAATCAAATCCCAGGAACAGTGTTATTTTATTTAAATAATAAGGAGGAATAAAATGGGCACGATTTCTGTAGAAAAGATGGCTGGATATTGTTTAATTATAGGTCCAATCGTCGCTGTATTGATTTACTTTATTCAACCAGGAGGCGTACTAGGTATTGGAGGCCAACCTGACCCAACAGATGCTGAAGCGGTGATTAAATTGTGGACTGGTGATTTACAAACCTATGGGATTGTTACTTCAATGCTTATACCTGTTGCTCTCATTACTATGCTTTCCGGACTCATGTATTTTGTACAAAGTCTTGAAGGTGGTAATGGATACGCACTAGCTAGGCTTGGAATGCCAATGGTATTTATAGCAGTAGCTGGTTGGGCTATTGGTTCTGGGCTAAGCTTAGGTGCTGGAATAGGAACAGTAACTTTAACAGGGGATCGTGAATTAGCAACAATTGGTTTTTCTTTAGCAAATTTATGTACATTTTTATTTGGAGTGGGTGGTTTTCTTATAGCACTAGGTGCTTCTACGAGAGATGATAGCTCTATATTTGCAAGTATAGCAGCGCTCTCTGCTGTAGTTGTTGTTATAACTGCACAGGTTTCATTATTGGCAACAGGTCAAGCAACTACAATGGCTTTGATTGGTGGTATTTGTTACATAGTTTATACAGTTTGGGCAATTACACTTGGTCGTGGAATGATTTCAAAATAAGAAATTATTTGTGCCCTTGTTATGAAGACGAGGGCACAAATAGAATCATTTAATTAGTTTCTGATAATCATTTTCATTGCTTATATTTTCTATTTTCTTTATGAAATCTGCTAAAGATTTGGATTGGTTTCTTAGATAAGTTAGTTCTTCAAATACAGTACTTTTGGAAGATGGGCTGTCTGCATATATACCGTGAAAAGCAAAATATGCTTGGTTTAGTTTACGAATAATGTATCCTTCATCTAGAAATAATTTCTGTCGGTCTTCCATATATTTTTCAGCTTTAGAAATATCACCTTGATTTAGATATTCTTCAGCAGTAGATCTTGTTTCATTCATTTCTAATCCAAAGCAAAAATCAGGCTTGTTACAAGGCTCAGCAGTTATAGGATTTTTTAAAACATCATTTTTTTCGATATCTAATATATATTTAGCTATTTCGTCCCCAAAAATATTAGCCGCAGTTTCATTAATTGTTCGTAGTTTGTCATCATTGAAGTAACCTCTTCCAAGAGGTTTGAAGATCATATAATTATGAAACCATTCATGTGCAGTTGTGCTAAGAGTAGATTCTAAACTTCTTACTTTTACCGTTGCAGGAAAAGTAGATAATCCACCAATATCTGATATAAGAACTGATTTATTTTCTAGATTTTCAATAGTATCTTCAATTTTATATCTTTGAGGAATTGAATTATCGGATTTTAATAATATTGTTTTTTCTAATTTTATTTGATCTCTCGGTGACAATATTAAAAGCGACGGTGGTGGTTCTATACTAATCAAAACAGGTGGAAATACTGTGTTTGGCAATATAGATATATTGAACTCCTGAATTGCATTACTTACTATTTCTTCTAAGGCATTTTCAGTTATTAATTGGTTTTGTTCTAACTCATTAATGTATTGTTGGATTATCTTTTCTTTTTCTGCATTTGATTTAAAATCATTACCTTTTATAGTTGCATACTCATATTCGTTATTGTGTTTTCTTATTTGATCATTGATTTTAATGTAATTTTGTATAATTTCTATTGGATCGTTTTTAGAAACTTTCTTATTTTCAAATGGGAAAATAAATTCAGATATTGAATAAAAGAATTTCTGTGGTAAATATTGTAATTCCCATAGTAACAAACTATGTTTTTCATGAGATATTATCGAATTAATTGTTTCACTTTTAGAAGGATTGCTTGGTATTAATCCACTGCATAATAATAAAATTGCAAATAGAATTAATTTAAATATGGGCTTATTAGAGGAAATTATTTTCACTATATGTGCCTTTTATGTACAGATTGAATCTATATAGTGATTATACTATTTAATCTAATTTTCTGAGAGTACTTCCAAAAATCCAAAGAAAAATACCACTCATTACACATCCTACACCAAAAAGTATTTGGCCGTTTGTTACTCCTACGTATGCTGCTGCTGGTCCGGCTATGGCGGCGCCAAGAGATACAAAAGCTCTGTCTAAACTTAATAGACCCATTGCTCTCCCTCTGAGATGGTCGGGGGTAAGTTTCATTAATACTGAATTAATAAGGGGGAAAATAATGGCTTGAGATAATCCAATTAGAATAGCCATAAAATATATAACCATCATATTGTCAAATGCTACTGATAGTGCAAATAATATGAGAGATAACCCTAATGCAATTTGTGACGATAATATCCAAATTCCACGTTTATTATTAGGGTTAACTGCTGCAAGGAATACAGCACCGCTAGCCCCGCCGATTCCACTCATTGATAAAAGAATGCCAAGACCTTTTTCCCCTATACCTAATATTTTAGCAAATAGTGGAGCAAAAACTTGCATAAATACCATTCCAAATAAAAAGAAACATGCTGCCATAATTACTACTGCGCGTATATCTTTTCTTGACCATGAGAATCGTAATCCTTCGATTAATTCAGCAAAAACGTACTGGATAGTTTTTTTGTTTTCTCCTTCGTTATTTATTACTTCGTGTGAATAGTTAATTAAATAAGTAAAAATAAAAGCTAAAGTATATAGTATTAAAATAATAGTTACAGGAAATTGGAATCCATAGTCTGCTTCTGTTATTCGATCGACTCCACTGGTTAATGCGATAATCCAACCAGCTCCTGCTGCAGCAATTATTCTTGTTGCTTGAACTGTTCCCATACTAAGAGCCATTGCATTAGTGTACAGTTCTTGTGGGACAACATTAGCTATCATTGCTCTTCTTGCAGGTTGATCGAATGCCATTGTTGCACCCCGAAAGAAAGTGTATAAATACACCCACGTCATAGATAAATGATCCATAAATACAACAAACATAAATATTATTTGAATAAATACAACACCTATTTTAGTAACGACTAACAGTGTTTTTCTGTTGAAGTTATCAGCAAATACACCAGCAAAAAGTCCCAGTGTGAAATGGGGCATTGTGCGAACAAACATAACCAAGCCAATATTTATTGCAGCTTGTTCTAAGCTTTCATATAGGCTTAAAACTATTAAAGGAATAGTTACCATGTCTATCCACATTCCAGCAGCATGAGTTACTTGTCCTAACCAAAGATATCTGAACGCAGAATATCGAAATGAGCTCATCATATTACTCATGTATGTTCAACCACCCCTAACAAGACAAAACCCCTGAGGTTTCAGGGGTTTTGGAATTTAATTATATTGGAATTACATTAATTCTTTAAGTTGCTGAGTTAGAGCAGGTAGTACTTTTTCCCAATCTCCAACTACTCCAAATCTAGCGTCTCGGAATATATTGGCATCTGGATCTTTATTTATCGCGACAAGATTTTTTGATCCACTGCAACCAGCCATATGTTGACTGGCTCCAGATATTCCTACTAATAAGTAAAGGTCAGGAGCAACTTTTTTTCCTGTCAATCCTATTTGATATGAATATGGTACCCATCCTATATCGACTGCTGCGCGGCTTGCTCCAATAGCAGCCCCCATAGTATCAGCCAAATCTTTAAGTTCATTATCAAAGGGCTCTGGTCCGTTCATACCACGACCACCACCAACTATTCTTGCTGCATCTTCTAAACGTATTCCTTCTTGTACTTCTTCAACCCGTTCTACAACTTGATTTTTTATTACTGACTCATCGAGATCGGCATTGTAATCAACTACATCACCAGATCTGCTTGTGTCAGCTTCTAAGGCTTCTTTTGTTTTTGGTCTTATTAAAGCCATCATAGGAGTTGATTCACAGACAACAGTTGCCATGCAGTTACCGCCAAAAACAGGTCGGTTAGCTTGAATTTTGTTATCTGAATTAACTGATACTTCAATACAGTCTTGTACAATACCAGTATCAACTCTAAATGCTAATCTTGCTCCAATATCTGCACCAATTTCAGTTTTAGAAATTAATACTGCAATTGGATTAATTTCTTGGATTAATTTTGCTAAGCTTGCTAAATATGCATCTGTTTGGTAAGTGCCAAGCAAAGAGTCTTTAATGTTGTAAACTTTATCGGCTCCTTGACTTATTGCTTCTTGAGCAGCACTAGTTGAGTCTTGATCAAGTAAAGCAACAGAAATTGAAGAAGTTAAAGATTCTGCTAAAGGTTTCCCATGGGCAATTAATTCAGCAGTAGCTTCTGCTAGATTTCCACCATTTACCTCACCAACAAGTAATATTTCTGACATTATTTGTACTCCTATATTAATTTTGCTTCACGCATTTTTAATGCTAAATTTCTTCCCATTTCTTCTTCGTCTTCCCCTTCAATAATTTCACATTGAGATTGTTTTTCAGGTATAAAAAGGTCAACGATTTTGATTCGTGGAGAAAGATCATCATCAGACAAACCAAGTTCAGCTGCGTCCCATGTTATTGGGGTTTTACGTGCAGCTGCCATAATGTTTCGTAGAGTAGGGTATCTTGGCTGTCCAAATTCATTATTTACAGTAATTACTGAAGGTAAAGGGGCTGAAACAGTTTCATAACCTGCATCAGTTGCGCGCTCACAAATAGCTCTACCATCTTTAATTTCGATTTTTCTTGCAATTGGTACACAAGGTACTCCTAGGATTTCAGCAATACCTAAAGGAACTTGAGCTTGGTCCCAATCAGATGCTTGCATACCTGCCAGTACCAAATCGTACTCGCCTATTTTTTGAATTGCTGTTGCTAAAAGTTTTGCAGTAATTGAGCTATCATTAAGATTGCTAAATTTTTCATCTTGCAAAAGATACATTTCATCAGAACCCATAGAAACGGCCTTTTTCATGACATCCATGACAAAATCTGAACCTGCTGAAATTACGCTAACTGTAGCATCTCCAACTGCTTCTTTGATTTGAAGTGCAGCTTCAATGGCATTTTCACAAAAACCATTAATGACTGGTGCTATTTTTTGTGAAGAATCAACTTCAAGTTTTCCAGCACTTCCGTCAATTCTATAACTTGCACTTGGAGCTTCAGGATCAATAACTTGTTTTGCTAATACTACTATATTAAAAGACATGTTTACCCCTGTTATATAAATTAAATGTGTATTAAAACTCTATCATTGGCTATATACAGTGTCAATGATTAAATTCTGTAATTTAGAGCAGAAAAAATGGTTTAATATTGCATCATTTTCTGATAAATATAATCACACATGTACGGAGGTTTTATGTATCATTACGAATCTGATCAAGGTAACTTAGATATTGCACTTTTAGGTGATTGTATTCTCACAAGAAAACTTTCTGTTTTTAGAGAGTCTAGATATTTAGAAATGGTTAATTCTATAAGAAAAAATGATTTGGTTTTAGCAAATTCTGAAATGTTATTTCATGAATATCAAGGAACACCAGCATGGGACCATGGTGGAACGCATATGGCATCAGATCCAAATAATATATCCGAATTACATTGGTTGGGAGTTAGTATGATAAGTTGCGCCAACAATCATGCAAACGATTATGGCCCTAGGGGAGTACTTGATAACATTTCAAATTTAGATAAATTTAATATGCCGCATGCAGGAACAGGTAGACACTTAACAGAGGCAACTTCCCCAACATATCTAGATACACCAAGGGGTAGAATTGCATTAATTAGTGTAACTGCTACTTTACCAGCAAACGGTTCTTATGCAGGAGAGCCAACTTCCTTAGATCGAGGTAGACCTGGAGCAAATGTTCTTCGACACAATATACAATATGTTGTACCAAAACAAGACTTAAATGCTTTGCGAAAGATTAGTGAAGGATTGGGCTTTGAAAAAGGAAAAAAACGTTTAGTTGTAAGTAGGAATCCAGGTTTACGAGTGGATGATGAAAATAATTTCCAGTTTCTTAATACTAATTTTGCGCCATATCCTAAGTTCGAATTTTCAAATTTTACAGTTGGAGATGAATATAAGGTTATTACAACTCCAAATGTCGAGGATTTAAATCGAAATATCAAATGGATAGAAAATGCGAAACACTTTGCTGATTGGGTAATTGTATCAATACATGTACATGATTGTGGTAAAGAAGAAACGGATTCTCCAGATTTTGTCAAAGAATTTGCCCATAAGGCTATTGACGCTGGCACAGATATATTTGTAAGTCATGGATCACATCATAGCTATCAGGGTTCGCGAGGTATAGAACTATACAATGGTAAACCGATTTTCCATGGACTTGGAGGGTTTATAACCCAATCTTCTGTAAAATGGTCGCCATGGGATGCATATCAGAGATATGGAATAACTGATCAAATTAATCCAACCCCATCTGAATTTGAAACTAGACGCTCGAGTATAGGAAGAGAATATGATGTAGATCGTATCGGAATGCATGGAAGTTCTTATGTTTCAATGCAGTGGGAGAGGAAAGAATGTGTTAAGATACTCGTACACCCTGTGACTACAAGTAGCCAAAATGTTTCAATATTCAAGGATCGAAGCAGAGGTACTCAAGGTAGACCTATGCCTGCTCAAGGTGAAATAGCCGATGACATAATAAATCGAATTGCCGAGATGAGTTCAGAATTTGATATTAGTATTGCCAAAGAAAATGATATTGGAGTAATTAACCTTAATAAATAATAGGAGGTAACTATGGGACGTTCAGAAGAAAAATTAGCGGAGTTTATTGTAAATACTAAAGCAGAAGATATACCAGCTGATGCATATAGAGCAGCAAGAGAAGCTATATTTGATTGTATTGGTGTTATGCTTGCTGGAGCTGATCAACCCCTCGGTAAAATGATTCAAAAGTTTGTATCAGATCAAGGAGGAAATGGTGATTGTACTATCGTCGGATCTACTATGAGGACATCTCAATATATGGCAGCCTTAGGCAATGGAACACTAGGACACGCTCTAGATTATGATGATATGGGAGGATTTGGCCATCCCAGTGTGGCATTACTACCTCCAGCACTAGCTATTGCTGAGGAATTAGATTTAACTGTTAATGATTTACTCGCAGCTTATGTTATTGGTTTTGAGGCGGCAGCTCACTTATCAAGGGGTTCAAGTTCTCCTCAAGGAACAACTGGTTTCCATTCAACAGCAATATTTGGGACGATGGGCTCAGCTGCAGTAGCGGCACGTTTATTAGGTCTAGATAAAGAACAAACTTTAACTGCTTTAGGAATGGCAGGTTCTATGCCTAGTGGTATATTGCAAAACTTTGGTACTTACACTAAACCTCTTCATGCTGGTATGACATCACGTAATGGTATTATGGCTGGTTATTTAGCCAAAGATGGATGGAAAGCAACAGATAACTTTTTAGAAAGTAAAGTTGGTTGGGCTTCAGCCTATCTAGGAGCAGGAAATTTTGATCCTGAGGCTATGGTTAAAGATTTAGGTAATACTTGGTTGTGTGCTACCTCTATTGTAATAAAAAAATATCCTTGCTGTGGATCAAATCATAGTTCATTAGATTCTTTATTAAGTATTTTAAATTCAAATGAATTAGATTTTAATGATATAGATGAAGTTGAAATAGATAATTTCTCATCAATAAGTCATGTTCTTTTGTATCCTAGACCCACTTATGGATTTCAAGGTAAATTTAGTATTCATTATAATGTTGCTACGGCTTTGGTAGATAAGAAAATAGATATGGCAAGTTTTAATGATGAAAATTTAGATCGATCAGAATATATAGAAGCAGTGGATAAAGTAGATATAAAAATAAATTCTGAATGGAGTAGTGGGCGAGACGGAATGATGGTTTCAAACCCTGTAAAGATCACATTGAAAGATGGGACGACTTTAGAAGAGGATACCAATCGACATGTAATGCATGGTACACAAGCTGATCCTTTATCTGAAGAAGAATTTAAAGATAAATTTTATAACTGTGCAATTTTAAGCTTACCAAAAGAACGTGTTGGCAATGCAATTGATTCTTGGTGGAATGCTGATGGCAGTGCAAAAATACGCGATTTATTAGGGACTGTTCGTATAGATTAGTTTATTTTATAACTATATTCACTAATTTATCAGGAACATAAATTATTCTATTTATAGCTTGATTTACTAGATAGGGCTGAATTTTTTCGCTTGAAAGAGCAATTTCTTCAGCCTTTTCTTTTTCTGTATTGATTCCTACTTCAATTGTGTCGCGAACTTTACCGTTAACTTGTATAACCAATGTTGTTGTTTCATCTTCAATGAGCTTTGGATTAAATGAAGGAACAGATTGATTGTGAATGCTATATTGATTCCCGGTTAATTCCCATAACTCTTCAGTTATGTGAGGAGCTATTGGGGCCAGAAGGAGTAATAGGCTTTTGATAGCAAAGTTCCATTGTTCAGGTGTTGCATTATTATTTTCTGAAATTTGGTTTAAATAGTTTGTAAATTCCATCATAAATGCTAAAGCTGTATTAAATTTGAACCTATCTATATCTTCGGTTACATTTTTAATGAGTTTGTGAGTAGTTCTAGTAAGGTCTTGGTTTTCTTTTGTTAAAGTAAACTTATTTGAATTTATTGTACTTATATTCCATACTCTATTTATCCATCTTGCCATTCCATTAATTCCACTATCAATCCAATCACCTCCTTGGTCCCAAGGACCAAGAAACATTAAATAAATTCGTACAACATCTGCTCCAAATTCAAGAACGTAATCGTCAGGAGCTATAACATTGCCTCTGGATTTACTCATCTTTTGATGGTTAGCGATAATCATTCCTTGGTTAAATAACCGTAAAAATGGCTCATCAAATTTAAATAGTCCAATGTCTCTTAGAGCTTTGACAAAAAATCTGGAATACATTAGGTGCAATACTGCATGTTCAGCACCTCCTGTGTATTGGTCTACAGGGTTCCATAGTTTTAGTTTATTCAAATCAAAAGGAGCATTATCGTATTTAGGATTAGGGTATCGAAGAAAATACCAAGAAGAGTCTACAAATGTATCCATGGTGTCTGTTTCTCTTTCAGCATCATTACCACAATTTGGGCATTTACAGTTAATGAATTCAGGATGGTATTTTAATGGAGATTCACCAGTAGGTTTAAATTCTGCATCTGGAGGGAGTATCACTGGTAGATCTTTTTCTGGTACTGGTACAATACCACAGTCTCCACAATAAATAATCGGTATGGGAGTACCCCAATAACGTTGTCTGGAAATAAGCCAATCTCTTAATCTATAGGTAGTTGTGCGTATACCTAGGTTCAGTTGTTCAAGATGCTCAGCTATTTTTATTTTAGCTTCTTCATTGCTAATATTATCAAATTTACCTGAGTTGGTTAGAATACCAGATTCAGTATATGCTTCTTCAAGAGATTCGGTATCATTTTTGTTCTTAGCGATAACTCTGATAATATCCAAATCATACTTTTTAGCAAATTCAAAATCTCTTTGATCATGTGCAGGAACCCCCATGACTGCACCTGTTCCATACTGCATTAAAACATAATCAGCAATAAAAATTGGAACTTTATTGCCATTAATAGTGTTTGTTGCATATGAACCTGTAAAGACTCCAGTTTTATCTCTTTCTGTAGATAATCTTTCTATTTCTGAATACTCTCTGGTCGTATTAATGTATTTCTCAACTTTTTCTTTATTATCTGGTGTCGTTAGTTCAGATACCAGATTGTGTTCTGGAGCTAATACAATAAACGTTACTCCAAAAAGAGTGTCTATTCTTGTAGTGAAAGTTTCGATTTCAGGAGTGGAAATTTGCAAATGAGATAAATCAAATTTTACCTGTACTCCAAAACTTTTTCCGATCCAGTTTTCTTGAAGGGTTTTGATTTTTTCTGGCCAATCTATAACTTTATCGAAGCTTAACAGTTCTTCTGCATAGTTGGTGATTTTGAAAAACCATTGTTCTAAATCTCTGTGAATTACAACACTTTCACATCGATCACATTTCCCATTAATTACTTGTTCATTAGCAAGAACAGTTTGGCATTGACCACACCAATTTACTGGTGCATTTGATCTATATGCTAACCCATTTTCAAATAGTTTTAAAAAGAACCATTGGTTCCATTTATAATAATCAGGTTGGCATGTATTAACTTCTCTATCCCAGTCATATATTGTCCCCATGGAATAAAATTGTTTTTTCATATTAGAAATATTATCCATTGTCCATTTATACGGATGAATACCTCTTCTTATGGCAGCATTTTCAGCTGGTAATCCAAAAGAATCAAAACCCATAGGGTGTAACACATTATATCCTTGCATCCTACGAAATCGTGCATGTGCATCGGAAGGTGCCATGGCATACCAGTGCCCAATATGAGTATCACCTGAAGGGTAAGGATACATAGTCATTTCAAACCAGTTTTGTTTTTCACTTGTATCAGCAACATGATAAAGCTTATCGTTTGACCATCTATCTTGCCATTTTCGATCTAATGTTTTTGGATCGAAACTAAATTGTACTGATCTTTTGGCTATTGCCATTAATTTTCTTTCTCATACATTGATATAAAAATATAATCGCTTTTTATTAAAGTATTTGCAGTATACAAAGGAGTTTAATGATTTTCAATTACACAAGTTCATATATAATATCTAAATTAATTACAAATTAATGAGGTTAGCGAGGGTCTGTGATGTTCAAAAATACAACCAAAGAAAAGTTAAAGAATGGTCAAGCTGTTTGGGGAGCAATGGTATATGACTATTCAATAAGTGCTTTAGAAATTTTTGGCCATTTGGGATTTGATTGGCTTTTACTTGATAATGAGCATGGTCATATAACTACTCAGGTATTTCCACAATGTGTACAAAGTTGTGAATCATCTAATATAACGCCGATTGTAAGACCTATAGGAAATACCCCGGAAATTATTCGACCGTTTTTGGATTTAGGAGCACATGGTATTCAGGCACCCCAAGTTCAGACTGCTGAAGAAGCAAAAATTATTGTTGATTCAGTTAAATATCCTCCAGTGGGTAAAAGGGGATATTTTGTTGCAAATAGAAATAATAAGTTTGGATTAGGTATGTCAGCTCCAGACTACCTTAATCATGGTAATCAAGAAACTTTGGTTTGTATTATGGTAGAAACTCCACAGGGAATTGAGAATGCAGAAGAAATAGCTAAAGTAGATGGCGTTGATGTTGTTTTTGTTGGGCACGGTGATTTATCTACAGCTATGGGGTATCCTGGACAAATGACTCATCCGAAAGTTGTTGAAGCGGGTAAAAAGGCTCTTGGTAAAGTTCTAGATGTAGGTAAATGGGCTGGATGTAGTTGTCCAGAAGACCAAACTACTATGTGGCTGGAATTTGGCGTTCGTTATTTTCATAGTTCTGTTAATAGGCTATTAATATCTGGGGCTAAGCAGTATTTAGATAAAGTACATGAAGAATCAAACCGACTAGGTTTATAACTAAGAATCTAAAATTATGAAAACAATTAAAAATGTAAGAGCAATTTTTTTTGATGTATTTGGAACTGTTTTTGATTGGCATAATTCTATTTATCAAGAAACAAAAACTTTTACAAAACAAAATAATTTAACATTTGATGAATTCAAATTTACGGATAATTGGAGAGCAGGATTTAGATTACTACAATCTCATGTTGCTAAAGGAGAAAGATCGTATCTCTCTATGGATGATATTCATATGGAAGTTCTGAACAAATTATTAGAAGAGCTTAAAATACAAAACATAGATAAAAATAAATTAATTGAATTTAATCAGTCATGGCATAGGTTAATTCCATGGAGTGATTCATTATCCGGACTAAGAGATTTAAAAGAAAATTATATAATTTCAGCACTTTCTAATGGTAATTTATCTATGTTGGTTAAACTTTCAAAAAATTCTAATACCCCTTGGGATACTATATTATCGACTGAATTTTTTGGAACATATAAACCAGACCCAAAAGTTTACTTAGGGGCAATAGAAATGTTAGATGTATTACCAAAAGAATCAATGATGGTAGCTTCTCATGCATATGATTTGGATGGAGCAAATAGAGCTGGCATGAAAACATGTTATGTTCATAGACCAAATGAATTTGGAACAGGGAAAAGCGAAGACTACGGCGACTTATCTAGATTTGATATTGTTGTGGAGAGTTTTGAAGATATTTCAAAACACTTAAGTAATTGAACTTACTTTTCACAAATATATGCAATAGCTGGAGGAAAGTTTTTCCACACAACACGAGTTTGATTAACTAATTCAAAATTAGAATTAAGTAATTGCTTAAATTTTTTACCCCTTGAGAAAAAGGTTCCAATCAATAATGCAATAGTAATAAACTTACCACCAGGTGCAAGTACATCATATATTTCAGAAAATAATTCTTGTTGTAGATCAATTGATAATGTGGCCCATGGTATTGCGGATATAATATAATCAACCTGAGTTCTATCATGTATTTTTAAATATTTTTTTATTTCATTTGCGGTACCGTGGTGAATTATTGTATCTGGAAAGTTTTGCTTGAATTTTTTGTAAAGCATTTCATTAATTTCTATTGTAAAAAAAAGGCTATCAGAAGAAGTTTGTTTGAGTATTTCTTTTGTAACACTTCCAGTTCCTGGACCAAGTTCAACTATTGTTGCATTTGATTGTAATTTGGCAGAATCTACTATTAGTTTTGCAAGAGATTGAGATGAAGGAAAAGGTGAACCAATTTGAATTGGGTTTTTTATAAATTCCCATGAGAAGCCCATTTTTATATATCCTTTCCAAATATAAGTTAACTTAAAAAAACCACACTTTAATTGGAGAGTATATTAATTTTATTGCTAGAACTGTAATAATTGAATTGAAGCCTATAATAAATAATCTTTCTGGCATAAGATTAAGTAGGTACTTACCAAACCATGTTCCTAATATTCCAAATAGAACAATAGAAATTATTAGGATTATGTAGGGGCCAAAATTAAAGCCTAATATCCCAAATACTAAGATCTTTAATCCATGTTGTATAGACATATAGGCACCTTGGGTTGCTACGATGACTTTTCTATCATTTGATGTAGATTTAACAAATGGAGCAACTAAAGGACCAGTACCACCAACGAACATAGTAGCAAAAGATGTGATTATACCTGTAAAAAGAGATATAAGATTTGTTGGTTTAGTAAAATTAATCGACTTAGGACCCCATAATGAATAAATTACAAATATACCAATAATTCCTTCTAGTAAATGTTTGGGCATGTTAAATGCAAGTTGTCCGCCAATTGTTACGCCTAATATTGTTCCTAATATGAAAGGTTTAATCCAAGTATAACTTATATCTTTCCTCATCATGAGAGCTCTGAAAAAATTAGAATTTGCTTGTGTAATTGCATGTACAGGTATTACTGCTAGTGGGTTGATTAGATATATAAATGCTGTAATAGTCATAATTCCACCCCCTAACCCTATAGAAGCAGAAAGTGCAGATGAAAAAAAACTAATTAAACAAAGGATTATAAATTCAATAAACGAAATCTCTATTGGGATTAATGTTAGTCCCAAATCCAGTGACATAAATCAGACTCCAGTAATTATATATATTTGTAATAGAGGTAATTATACATAAGTGTTCGTATAATTGTTGGTTAAATTTTTTCATGTATTTATTGTCCTGAAAAAATATGTTAACTTGCATTCTATATATAAGAAAAAAGGTGCTAAAATTCCGTACTGAGAAGTGGTTCTGTATAAGATATTCCGAATAGTGTGGTTAGCCTGCCAGAAAAAACCAAAGGAGAACGTAAATGAATGTTTGTTTTACATCTACTTTTGAAGGCACATTTGATGACTTCAAAAATGTTATGTCAAAAGCCATTGCTGAATTTCCAGGAACCATGACGGAACAAGAAAGTGCTGAACTTCCATATGACAAAGAAGGATGGTGTAAAGTCGTTACAATTGCGCATGTGCTAGATTTTGACAAAATGCAAGAAGCAATGAGTGCACCTTGGATGGTCGAATGGGATGAAAAACACAATAACACCGATGTAGTGTACTTAATGGAAGAAATGTCTTAACAGTATCTGATTAGGTTGTAGATTAACTCTAAATTGTTAGAAATGGGGCTGTAGCTCAGCTGGGAGAGCGCTTCAATGGCATTGAAGAGGTCAGGAGTTCGATCCTCCTCAGCTCCACCAATATAAACTTAATTCTAGAAATAATTTGATTGATGAGTTTGATATATTTATAGCTGGTGGTTTAGAAAAGGCACTTGAAATTATTCCATAATGGCGTATTCGAAAAATGATTTACAAAAAATCCTCTTTTCGCTTCCGAGTCAAATGAGACCGGAGGTTTTATTCTTTTTTTTGGACGCAGAAAAGAATCAAGGCCATAACGATCAGTTCGATATTTGGCTAGATAAAGGTAATGCTAGATTTATTGATAATTTACATATGTGGTTAAAAGCACCAAACAAGGATGGTTTTGCATATTTAGCTTTAGAAGACACTTTAATTGAAGAAAATCACCTTAGAAATCTGAGCTTAATGGATGAAGACGTATGGGAATTGATTGTAAATACTTGGAGAAGTGTTGAGACAATTAGGGAAGATTTTCAAAGCTGGCTAATAATGTTGGGTTTAAGAAAGCCCAATGAATTATTTAAAAAAGAATTACCAGATGATAACTTACTCATAAGAATTTATCGTGGTGGAAGTCCTAGCGGGTTGAGTTGGACATTGAGAGAAGACAAAGCCAGAATTTTTGCAGAGAAACACGCTAAATCATTTTCTAGCAAGAACCCAAGGAAACTAAGAATTTTTACTACGTTAATTAATAAATCTGAAGTTCTTTTTTATAATAATGATAATTTGTGCGAAGAGGTTGTAATAATTCCTGACCCAGAAAGAGTTATGGAAGTAGAATACTAAAGATTAATACAATTTTGTTAGTAGGAGAGTAAGATGAGCATTGCATCAATAAATGGTGTTGAAATTTATTATGAAACATATGGTGAAGGTTTCCCAATTATTTTTTCGCATGAATTTGCTGGAGATTCCCAGAGCTGGATGCCACAGGTAAATTATTTTTCTAGAAAATATAAGGTAATTACATATAATGACCGAGGATATCCTCCATCATCAGTGCCTGAAGGTGATGATAACTATTCACAAGAAAAATCCTTAGAAGACTTGCACGGATTATTAAACTACTTAGATATAAAAGAAGCATATATTGCCGGCCTTTCAATGGGTGGAGGTTTAGCAGTAAGTTTTGGCATTAAATACCCGCAAATTGCCAAAGCACTGATTATTGCAGGAGCTGGCAGCGGATCAGATAATTCAGATAATTGGAAAGAGTCGGTTAACAATCAGGCATCTTTAATGGAAAAAGATTTTACTTCTTGGGCAGATTCATATGCAAATGGTCCACAACGATTACAATATAAATCTAAAGACCCAAAGGGATGGAATATATTTAGAGATGCACTTGTTAACCATTCTCCACTTGGCTCTGCTAATACTTTTAAAAACGTACAAGGTAAACGAAAGACTATATATGAATTGGAAAAGGAAATAGAAAAAATTGATATACCTTCTTTGATAATAGTTGGTGATGAAGATGAACCCTGTATAAACCCTGGAATATTTTTAAAAAATAAAATGAAGAATGCTGGTCTTGTTTTTGTACCTAAAACTGGGCACACAGTAAATTTAGAAGAACCTTCGTTATTCAATCAGTTGATTGATGAATTTTTATCTAAAGTTGAAAATAATACATGGTAGAATTTAATTCGTTTTAATTTCAATAAATTCCACTTTTCCATTTTCAACTAACTGTTGAATAGCTTTTTGTTTATTAGACATCCTACTATTACCAGATTTGAATTCTACTAAGAGTATTTTATTGTCTTCAAATTGAATTCCATCTATTGGATCTCCTAAAAATCTAAAATTTCTATGATCCCAAGGGTAATTTTCTGAAATGGGTATCCATTGTTCTAGTGTTAATCCTTGTTTTACTGCATTACTTCGTAAATTGCTATCTAGATTGGTAATTTTTGATTTGAGTTTATTATACTGATTTATAGTGATAATAAAGATTACTGTAAGAAGTACGCTGTATAATAGGAGTACATTTGAGTTTATGAATTCCCACAAGTTTGTACTTTCCATATGATGACTCCAGTTTATATTTAATATTTTATGTATATAATAATATAGTATATTTTAGAATATTATTTTTTAGGAAATTATAATGTCTCAAGAATTAGGTAAAATAGATAAAGCAAATACAGAAGATTATAAAAATAAAAGAAAATTATTTATGGTTCCAATTATCTTTACTCCATTTGAACCTAATCAAGATGCTGAAATTCTTATAACAAAATATTGGAACCAAGTTAAAAATCAAATCAATAGTTTGACACAGTCACTTGGTATCGTTAAGCACATTTTTCACGAAACTCTTTCAGTGGGTGGGCACGAAGGTTTAGAACAATTGAAAAATATGAATTCTAAGACTTATAGCTTTGTTCAAGAACAATGGGAATCTGGTGCAGAGATTCACGTAACAGAAGATCTTGTATCACTAACTGAGATGATTGATTTACAACGTATAGCAAATATTCCATTTTCTTCAGAGGGTGTAAGATCAAAGATCGAAAGTTGGTATTCTGAAGTTGCTGCAAAGAGATTTTCTGCTATAAAAGAATCAATTGATTCGAAAATCAAATCAGATGAAATAGGTTTACTACTTATGAGTGAAAATCATAATATTGAATTTCCTGAAGATATTGAAGTGATTCATGTAAGCCCACCAGCATTACATGATTTTAGAAGATGGTTAGATGATTTTATACAAGAACAAATGAAAATGTATAGTCAAACGGAAGAAAATACTAATAAAGAGAGTTAATGATTACAAAAAGAATTAAAAAAGAACTGCTATTAGCTGTTATCTTTTTTTATATATTAGGTTCTATTTCTATAGTTTATGGGAATGGTAGCTTAGGTGTAGTTTTGGTTGACGATATATCAGGTCCTTATAAAGTTGAAGTTAAAAGCTATGCCAAAAAACTACCTAAAGGTCCAGCTCATTTCAGTATATATATTTTTGATACCACAAAAAATGAAAACCTTGAAAATTTAAATGTAACTTACACAGCAATATCACCTAGTGGGAAAAGTTTGGCACCATTCATAGGATACATCGAAGATCCGATACCGAGTTTAGGAATAGAGGAGATGAATATTTCTTATGATTCTGATATTTTATTAGATGAAATTGGAATCTGGAAATTAAAAATTGATATTGATGGCCCTTTAGGGAAAACTACTGTGAATACTCAAGTGGAAATAGTAAGTATGATCATTAACTGGGGCTTAATTGCAGGTATATTAACTATCATACTTTTGGTATTACCAATGTCTATAATTTGGATTCGTTCTATTAACAAGGGAGGATAATATGAGATACTTTTTCTTATCACTTATTCTAGTTATGGTAATGGGATGCGGTGGCGGAGAAGTCAAAGATATTACATATGATTTGGAAATTCACCATGGAGAGCTAGAAGAAAAACAAAGTTTGGAAGCAAACAAAGGTGACACAATTACTTTTAATGTAAATAGTGACAGTTCATATGTTTTGCATTTACATGGATATGATCTTGAGGCTGAATTGCAAAAAGGTCAGAATAATAAAATATTAAATTTTGAAGCAAATGCCACAGGTAAGTTTGATATAGCATTACATGAGGCTGGTGATGAACATTCTCATCATAGCCATGACCATGGGACCCATGGAGCAGAACATGAAAAGTGTGAGAACCAGTTTTCTACAACTGATAGTGCATCTCCATCAATTAATCTCGAAGTTGATAAAGATTCTACTAATGGTACTTTAATAATCAAACCAAATATAAAGAATTTTACTTTGGTAGCTGGCTCAAATGATAAAAATGAACATAGCGATCATAATACTGAAACTACTAAGAAGGGTCATTGGCATTTATATCTAAATAATGAATTAAAAGGGATGTATCATATGGATACATTGACCTTAAAAGATTTAGAACCTGGTGATTATAAAGTTCGCGTTGCTTTATCATCTACAAGTCACTGTGAATATAATATTAGTGATGAAGTAGCAATAGAAATAATGGGTGAGAAAAAAGGGCACGATGGACACGGGCATGGACATGGTGGTGAAAATATTATTGCATCACTTGAAGTATATCCTTAGGAGATTGAGTGATTAACAGAAATATTCGTTTTGCATTATTTATACTTTCGGTATGGATAATAAGTCCAACCGCAGCTTTGGCCCATGGTTTTGGTGAAAGATATGACTTACCAATTCCTCTCTATCTGTATGTTCTAGGTGGAGGTTTAACTGTAACAATTTCTATTTTCTTTATTTCTTTTATGCTAAAAAAGGTTGATAGCAGTTTTGAGTATACTAGATTTAATTTTAGTACTAATATTTCTGAAAAATTATCATTCGTCCTTGTATCATTTGTGCGTGTAATCTCTATATTGGTTTTTGTTGTATGTATTATTTCTGGATTTGTAGGAGATCAACAACCGTCTAATAATATTTTCCCAACATTTTTTTGGATTATATGGTGGGTAGGTATAGCTTACATTTCTGCCTTGATTTTTAATATCCATAATATTGTAAATCCATGGAACAATATTTATTTAATATATGAAAATTTTGTAAGATTATTTACAAAATCTAAGGTTAATCCCTGGTTTGATTATCCTAAGTCGTGGGGTTGGTGGCCTGCAGCACTTTTTATGTGGCTTTTAGCATGGATAGAATTAGTGTATCCGTACGCTGCTTTACCTTCTGCTTTATCCCGTATTTTGATTGTATATTCGGTAATAACAATAATAGGTATGTTAGTATTTGGTAGATCGACATGGCTAAAGTATGGTGAGATATTTAATGTCGTATTTGATTTATTTAATCGATTTAGTCCTATTGTTTTTCTTAATGATCGTAAAAGTATAGAATTTAGATTTTTCGGAATGGGATTAAAAGATAACCGCGAAGTAAGAATGTCTTTAGTAATGACCCATTTATCAATTCTTTCTGTTATTGCATTTGATGGCTTTTCCTCAACGCCAATATGGGGAGAATTATTGGTTAATGTATATCCATTGGTAGAAGGTTTTGGTTCAAATGCTGTTTTACTTATAAAAACTTTGTTACTAGCAATGTTCCCATTATTCTTTTTGTTAGTGTATATGACTGTAATGTTTTTTATACATACTATTATAGGTAGAACTACTACAATTACAGAACTTGCTAAAACTTTCATTTTATCATTAGTCCCAATATCAATTGCTTACCATTTAGCACATTATTTAGGATTTTTGTTAATTCAAGGACAAATGATAATTCCTTTAATTTCGGATCCAGCAGGTTTAGGGTGGAATATTTTTAATACAGCTGATTATAAAATAAATATAGGAATTGTTGATGCCAGGTTTGCTTGGTATGCATCAATAATATTTATAGTAATAGGACATATTTCAGCTGCCTACTTATCTCACGTGGCAGCAACTCAAAAATTTAAAGAATATAGAACAGTATTACTTAGTCAATATCCAATGATGGTCTTAATGATCTTATATACAATGCTTAGTTTGTGGATGATAGCGCAACCAATTGTTGAAACAGGGTAAATATTTATTGAAAATATGCTCCACCATTTGCAAGGTAACACTGACCAGTAATATATCCTGCAAGTTCACTTGAAAGATAAACGGCTAATGAGGCAATCTCTTCAGGCGTTCCTTGTCTGCCAGCAGGTATACCAAGAGTTTCATGTATTCTTGTACCTACGTCTCCTAAACCTGCATCTCTTTCTACATCTATTGAACCAGGACCAATGCAATTTGCAGTAATATTATTTTTCCCAACTTCTCTTGCTAGGCCTCTTGTATATCCAACTATACCGAGTTTTACCATCGCTTTTGCTGCGCCAGCACCTAAATATGGGGCAATACCCGAATAATTAATTATACGTCCCCAATTATTTTTGATCATATGTGGTAGTACAGCCCCAGTTGTTTTAAAAGGCCCTGTAAGATTGACTTCAATATTTCTATCCCATTCTTCATCAATCGTTTCTAATACTGCATGTTGAGAACGAAAGACAGCATTGTTAATCAATACATCAACAGATCCGAATTTATCAGCCGCTTTAGTAACAAATTTATTAACCTGATCTTGATTAGTTACATCACAAAGTTCTGCAATTACATTTGCTCCTAATTCTTCCAATTCATGTGCAGTTTCTTGCAGAGGTTCAATACTTTTTTGTGTACACAAAACTAAGTTTGCTCCTTCCTCTGCCATTAATATTGCTGTTTGTTTTCCAATATTTCTGCTAGCGCCAGATATCATTACTGTTTTACCTTCAAGTCCTGTTTTCAATCGTTTCTCCTTAGATTTTCCTTCTCGATTTCTTTTAATTTCCATACTATTAAATAAATTAATGGCGTATCAAGTACGGCGACACCTAATTTTATAATGTAGGTCATCCAAATCATATCCCAAAGTTCACTATTATTATATACGCCAAAAAATGCTACTATTACAAAAATTACAGTATCTATTGCTTGAGATACAAGAGTTGAAGCATTATTTCTCAACCAAAGATATTTCCCTTTTGTATATTTTTTCCAAAAGTCAAAAGCAAAAACATCATGATGTTGACTAATTAGATAAGCCACCATTGATGCGATTACTATTCGTGGTACTGCTCCTAATATTGTATCGTAAGAAGATTGATCTTCCCAAAAGCTTGCTGAAGGTAATTGCCCTGCTATATATATTATTGAAGTCATTAAGATACTGGTTATAAAACCAAACCAAATTATTTTTGTAGCAGTTTTTTTCCCATAAACTTCAGATATAACATCAGATAATAAAAATGTTAAAGGGTAGGCGATTATACCAGCATCTATACCACCTGGGCCGAATTCTATTATCTTTACTGCTGTGATATTTGCCGTAATTAATAATGTGGAAAATATCATTGAAAGAGCAATTAGGTACATTGAATAAAACTTTCTATTATTATTTATCCTGTAAACATATCTAGTATATTTGTACCGAGGCCACTTTTGCCTGAAGCGTAGAACTCTGTAAATCGACATTCGGTGCATATTACAGCAGTAAACCTTTTATTTTGAATGTTCATAAACCTTGAAAACCCTGACCCAGTAGCTCTAATTTCTTCGGTAGTATAATTGTTACTTGGACATTTAGAGCATTGATATTGGGTTTTGTTTGATTCCGTTGACATTATTCTCTCCCTAATTATTTGTTAAATGTTTAAGTTATACCTTTTATTTGTATATTTGTCCTTGTTTTATATTTTTTATTTATAGTTAGAAGTAGTATTGTAATATTTTCTACGATAGATGAATTTGTTAAATCTCCGCCATCGACTGGCCTAAGGTTATTAATGGTTTTAGTGAGGTTCATTATGATTTCTTTAGCTTCTTTATCCTCTCCGCAAATTACAACGTCTCCTTCAATTATAGCATTGGGTTTTGAGAGTTCGACTGCACTTACGTTATGGAATGCTGAAATGACACGAGTACTGGGAATTAATGTTTGTACTTGTTCTGCAGCAGAGCCTTCTTTGACATCAATAATCGACGGTTTACCATTTTCAAAACTCATTGGTACCACAGTATTTACAACTATTTGTTCATTAATTTCTTTTTTTAGGTCTGTAATCAATTGATATTGGGCATTATATGGGACTGTAATGAATATTATTTCAGAATAAAGACAACTATTTTTGTTTGTTTCACCATGGATTTTTGGAGCTTCTGGTAATATTGTCTCAAGTTTACCTATAAGTTCTGAAGACACCTCTTGGCTTTTTGTGACATCTCTTGAACCAATGTATATCTCATGTCCTGCCATTGCAAACCTTAAAGCTAAACCTTTACCTTCGGGACCAGTTCCTCCTAGAAATCCAATTTTCAATCTTATATTCCTTTCTATATTATTAATATATTAACTCATTTTTATAGAAAATTATGATGGCTCATTATATCATTAAGATATAGTGGAAAAATTAATTAACAGGAGTCTTATGCCAAACATTATCCCTTTTAAAGGTCTTAGATATAATCTTAATACAAAAGATATTACATCAGTAGTGTCTCCTCCTTATGATGTGATTTCTTCGGATGAAAAAAAAGATCTTGAAAACAAAAGCAAATATAATGCCGTACATGTGGAATTACCTGGTCAAAATAACGAAGATTATTTACGTGCATCAGAATTATTTGCATCTTGGATTAGAGAAGAGGTCATAATCCAAGATAAGATTCCATCTATATATCTTGCAAAGCATGAATTTTCTATAAATAACAAAATAATTTCTCGATATGAAATTTATGCATCTTTAGAATTAGCATCTTTAGATTCAGGGACTATTTTGCCTCACGAAGAAACACGTTCAGGCCCAAAGATTGATCGTTTAAAACTTATGGAAGCAACAGATATAAATTTTAGCCCAATAATGATGTTGTTTAGAGATCCTAAGAAAACAGTTACTCAAATAATTAATAATATTGTTCAATCTCCAGAATCTTTGTCTGCAGAAATAACTGAAAATGAAAAAGTTTATTTATGGGTTATTAATGATAGAGATATTATAGAAAAAATTTGCAAAGGGATCGGAGAATTTCCTTTACTAATTGCAGATGGCCATCATCGTTATGAAACAGCTTTAACTTACAGAGATGAAAATAATTTATCCAACAATGGTAAAAATTTTATCATGGTTAATTGTATTGATATTCAAGATCCTGGTTTGTCTTTATTGCCATATCATCGAGGTTTACAATCTTTAACAGAAGAAGATATCGATAAATTAGAAAGTACATTGATAGAATATTTCGAAGAAGTTCCTTTATCTCAATCTAGTCTTAAAGATTATGATTTAAAACAATTAGAACAAATGGTTATTGATACTAATTACCCATGCATGATTTATGTGAATAAATTAACTAATGCTATTAGATTTTATAAAATTAGTAGCAAAATTAATTTTGAACACATCGAAACTAATTTTGATCCAAAACTATTTATAAGATGTGAGGGTTGGGTTTTATATGAAGGAGTCTTTAAAAATTGTTTTCATGATCATTTGGAGCAAAAAGTGGTCTATTTCCACGATTTAGATGAAGAAATTGAAGATAATACTACCCAAGTATTATTTTTAGTAAAACCATTTCCATTAGATTTATTTGAAGAAATTGTTGATTTAGGTTTGAAGCTTCCTCCCAAATCAACCTATTTTCATCCTAAAGTGCCAACAGGTTTTGTCTATAATTCTTTGAAAGAAAACATTTAAGATATATTTAAACTAACACCCTTAACACTAACTATATTTTTGATCTTTCTCATCGATTCAATCACTTCTGTATTTGGTGCATCATCTATTCCAACTATCATTATTGCTGTATCTCTTGGTGCATTTCTCCCTACGGTCATAAAAGCAATATTTATATCGTATTCTCCCGCCACAGTACCCACTTTTCCAATTGTTCCTGGTCGATCAAGGTTTTCAATAAATAGCAGGTATGGAGTATAAGGGGTAAAATCAAGTGATCTGTCATTAACCTTAACTATATGTGTTTCGTTTTCAATATTTACACCTGATATGGAAAATTGACCTTTTTCTGTAGTAAGTTCTAGTGACAAAACAGAACTGAATAAATCCGAAGAAGGATTCTTCTCTTCAATAATATGTAAACCACGATTTTGCGCAATAAATGGCGCACTAATAATGTTTACTTTCTCATCAGAGGATGCATTTAATAACCCAACAAGTACAGAAGATTTTAATGTATTAGTATCGTATTGAGATAAATCTCCGTTATATATAATTTTTAGAGATTTAAACTGGCCTTCGGATAGTTGTGTAATAATCTCACCTAAAAGTTCAGCAGTTTTAAAGTATGGGGTTAAAACTTTTTGAGCTTCATCTGGAAGAAATGGAAGATTTACTGTCGATTTTGCAAATTTACCATCAAGTACATCTAGAACCTCTTGAACTACCTCTAAAGCAACTTCTACTTGAGCCTCACTTGTAGAAGCTCCTAAATGCGGAGTTGAAACTAAATTAGGTAAATCTACTAATTTTTGATTTTGTGTAGGTTCATCCACGAAAACATCAACAGCTGCACCTGAAATTATATTATTTGCTAAAGCTTCATACAATGCATCTTCATCAATCAATCCTCCACGAGCTGCATTAATTATTTGCGTTGTTGGTTTCATTTTTTTTAGTTCATTCAGACCAATTAAACCTTTGGTAGATTCAAGGAGTGGTATATGAAGTGTTATAAAGTCAGAGTTTTTGTATATTTCATCTAACTCAACAAGATTTACCGATAAGCTATTAGCAAGTTCATTTGAAATGTACGGGTCATAGCCAAGAATTTTCATACCAAATGCGTTAGCTCTTTTAACAACTTCTACACCTACTTTACCTAAACCAATAACACCGAGGGTTTTATCTTGTATTTGGGCACCCATAAATGAGCTTCGATTCCATTTACCTTCTTTCATAGTTTGATTAGCTTCTGGAATTCTTCTTGAAAGACTGAGCATTAGGGCGAAAGCATGCTCTGCAGCAGCAATAGTATTTCCTGTAGGAGAATTAACAACAGCGATCCCTTTACTAGTCGCAGATTGTATATCTATATTATCAACACCTACTCCTGCTCTTCCAATAACTTTAAGATTTGAGCCTGCGTCAATAATAGCTTTTGTAACTTTTGTTTCGCTTCTTACTATTAATGCATCGTATGCGGGAATTTTTTTAATTAAATCTTCTTCGTTCAAACCGGTTATGATATCGGTATCGCTAATTTTGTTAAGAATTTCAATACCTTTGTCATTGATACGATCTGAAATTAAAATTTTAGGTTTCATTTTATTACCTGAATTTATCGCCCCAGCTCTTTTTTAAGAGCATCTATCACTTCATCTATTTCTTTTTCAGGGACAAATCCTAAATGGCCAATTCTGAACATTGTACCTTCTAAATATGCTTGTCCACCAGCTAATACAATGTTGTATTTTGTTCGTAGATTAGAAAGTAACTCTCCACAGTTTATTCCATCAGGAGCTTTTACAGCTGTTACAGTATTTGATGCATATTTTTCATCAGCGAACAGTTCTAAGCCAATCGATTTTACTGCCTCACGAGTTTTGGTTGCAATTGTTTGATGTCGTTCATATACAGCACCAAGTCCTTCATTCAAAATCATTGTTAGAGATTTATCCATTGCATACATAACTGAAATGGCTGGTGTCCAAGGGTTTTGACCTCTCTGCAGATACTGTTCAGCTTTTTCCCAGTCAAAGTAAAAACGTGGGGTGGTTGCTTTTGATTGTGCTTCCCAAGCCTCTTTACTTACACTAATAAATGCAAGTCCTGGTTGAGCCATCCAGCCTTTTTGAGAACCACTTGCTACAACATCTAAATCCCAGCTATCTACAGGACATGGAATAGAACCCATACCACTAACACTATCAACTAGAAGAAGTTTATCAAATTCACCTTTAACAACCTGTGCGATACTCTGGAGATCATTGGTTATTCCTGTAGAAGTTTCATTATGGGTAACAATTACAGTGCTTATTTTGGGGTTGGAGTTTAATTCTTTGCGAATTTGTTCTGGATCTACAGCTTTCCCTGCCTCAATTTTTAGATCTGTAACGTCTGCACCATACATATGGGCAATTTGTGAAAAACGATCACCAAAGACCCCTACACTTATTGAGAGTACTGAATCATTTGGAGAAATTGTATTAACTACAGCTGATTCGAGGGCTCCTGTGCCTGAAGAAGTGAGTATGTACAAGTCATTTGAAGTTTGAAAAACTTCTTTTATTTTTGAAGTTACACTTTCTATTAATGATTTAAATTCAGGCCCTCGATGGTTAATCATTTGAGCTGCTGAAGCTTGTAATATATCCTCAGGTACCGGTGTAGGACCAGGCGTTCGTAGATTAAAATCCAATTTTATCTCCTTGTCTAATTGTGAATTAATTCACATTATATCAATATATAGATTAAAACTAAAGACATTTTAGTATAAGAAATGACGATAAGTAACTACTTATGTTACGCATTCTGGCTAACTTGAAAGAATTTTTGTTTGCCAATTTTGAATATATCACCATCTTTTAGGGAGTTCATTTCTGCATCTTCAGTGAGTTTAACACCATTTAATTCGATAGCACCTTGATTAATTAGCCTCTTTGCTTCACTGTTACTTTTGGCCATAGAGGTTTTTACAAGTATGTTGCTTAATTTACTATTAATCATTTCATTTAAATCATGATTTTCTAAATTTTCAGGTATTTCATTTCCCTGTACTACCATTTTGAAATTTAATTCTGAATCAATTGCATCTTGGATTGTGTAGAATTGTGTAACAATATCTTTTGCTAATTCTTTTTTAAAAATCATGGGGTTCTCATTACCAAGCGACATAGCCTTTTTCATTTCTTCAATTTCGTTGTTGTTAAAATTACTTAAAACCTCTAGGTAATTTATAATTAAACTATCTGGTATTGACATTACTTTGCCATAAATATCTTCTGGTTTATCGGTAATACCAATATAGTTATTGAGGCTTTTACTCATTTTGTTTATACCATCTGTACCTACTAAAAGAGGAACCATAAGACATTGTTGCGGTTTCATTCCATTCATAGATTGTAATTCACGTCCAACTAATAAATTGAATTTTTGATCTGTTCCTCCGAATTCAACATCGGAATTTATCGCGACAGAATCATATGCTTGCAATAGGGGGTATAAAAATTCAGTTATTGCTATTGGTTTACCTTGTTTATATCGATTATTAAAATCTTCCCTAGCTAAAAATTGTGCAACAGTAAATTTACTTGTAAGTTCTATGACGTTTTCTAATTTAAAATCTCCATACCATTCACTTTGATAAACAACTTCAGTTTGGTCAATATCAACAATTTTAAAAAACTGTTCTAAATAAGTTTTGGCATTGCTTTCAACTTCTTCTTGCGTGAGCATTTTTCTCGTTGCAGAAACACCAGTAGGATCTCCAATTCTTGCAGTCCAATCCCCTATAATTAAAATACATTTATGGCCAATATCTTGTAACTGTCGTAACTTTTTCAAACCTACAGCATGACCAAGATGTATATCAGAGCTGCTTGGATCAAATCCCATTTTTAAGCGAAGTGGTTTATTTTCTTTTAATAGATTTATAAATTCTGATTCAATTATGATTTCTTCGACACCTCTTTTGGTTATTGTGTCAATTGTATTTTGGTCTATCAAAGTTAATTTTTCCCCTTGAAAAGTTGTATTATTTGGTTAATATCATCGGTCATTTGTTTTTGTAATTCAACAGTATTATCGAAAGACTCTTCTTGTCTGATCCATTTCACAAAATTTATTTCTATATCTTTTCCGTATAAATTTTCATTAAAATCTATTATAAAAGATTCAATAGATTTTTCTTCATTGTTAAATGTGGGGTTATAACCAATACTAGTAGCCCCAAAAAATTCTCTTCCATCTAACTTAATTTTTGTGGCATAAATACCATTTGCTGGTAATATAGTTTTCACTGAAGACATATCTAAATTTGCTGTTGGATAACCTAAAACAGGGTTGCCAATTCCCTTACCCTTTATGACAGTTCCTGAAATAGAATAATTTCTTCCTAAATATTGTGTACATAGGTCCATATTCCCTTCGGAGATTGCTTGTCTTGTTAGGCTACTACTTACTCGCTTATTATTAAAATTCAATTGATTAATATTAAATACTTCATAATCGAGTTCATTACCTAACTCTTTTAACTTATCTGGAGTTCCTAGTCTTTTGAATCCTATTGCTGTATCAGGTCCAAGTACTAATCCTTTTAAATTTGCAGAATTGATTATTGTTTTAATAAATTGTTCATATGTTAATTCAGATATAGATTTGGTAAATTGTATGGGAATAACAAAGTCTATACCAATATTTTCAATAAAAGCTTTCTTTTCATCTACTGAAGTAATTAAAGGAATAGTTATAGATGGATCAAAAAGTTTTCTAGGATGATCTGTGAAGGTAATAATCCCAGATTTACAGGAATTATTTTGGGCTATTTTGCAAACTTGATTAAGTAAATGTTGGTGTCCTAAATGAACTCCATCAAACATTCCAATTGAAAAAATTGTATTTTGATGGATGTTGTAAGAGTCCAATTGAGTTCTTAGTTCGTCCATATCACCAAATTATTCACATGAAAACAATAAATAATTATTTTATATTTTTGTATGCTTCTTCAAGTAATACTTCAGTTTCTTCCCAGCCAATACATGCATCGGTAATCGAAACACCATAAGCTAGATTTGAAGGATTAGATTCATCTAGTTTTTGATTTCCTGGGTTAATATTGCTTTCTAGCATTAGACCAATAATATTATTGTTTCCATTAGTACGTTGATTAATAATATTCCTGAATACTCCAGGTTGTTTAGTATGGTCTTTAAATGAATTAGCATGTGAGCAATCTATAATAATGCTCGTATTTGCGCCAGAATCTTGAAGTTTATTGACAGCATCAGAAACTGACTGCGCATCATAGTTCGGTTTATCACTTCCACCTCTTAATATAAGATGCGCATCTTGATTGCCTCTTGTGGTGACAATTGATGCTTTACCAGAGCGATCAACGCCTAAAAATCCATGTTTTGAATTTGATGAAATTATTCCATCTACAGCTAATTGAATACTTCCACCAGTTCCATTTTTGAAACCTACAGGCATACTGAGACCACTTGCTAATTGGCGATGGGTTTGACTTTCAGAAGTTCTTGCCCCAATAGCTCCCCAAGAAATAAGATCACCAAAATATTGAGGTGTAATAGGATCTAGAAATTCTGTACCAGACCACAGTCCAAGATTAGCAACATCAAGAAGAAATTTCCTAGCTTTTTTTAATCCCGAGATCATATCAAAAGTACCGTTCAAGTCAGGATCATAAACTAGACCCTTCCAACCTACAGTGGTTCTTGGTTTTTCAAAATACACTCTCATCATGACCAAAAGCTTATCTTTATATTTATCTACTAATGGTTTCAGTTTTTTAGCATAATCTAAACCTGCATCCGTATCGTGTATTGAGCAGGGGCCAGTGATGATAACAAATCTATCGTCTTCTCCAGCAAGAATATTATGTAGTTCATTTCTTCCTGTTGTTATAAAATTACTCAGTTCATTAGATACAGGAAATTCTTCAATAAGTTCTGTAGGGGCAGGTAAAGGCTGTGTTTGTATGACGTTAGCATCATATAAGTCAGGATTATCTTGTTGTGTCTTATTCATATTTCCTCAAGCAAGTCAATTTAATATTTATCTGAGGCGGACATTATGTACTTTTTTTAGTATTTGGTCAATTAATAACTCTTTGTGCTTAATTTATATCTGATCCACGATTTCGTAAATTGATTGCATCTTTTAGATAAATATTGTTAATTTCAGATTGTTTTTTGTCAGTGTTAACAAGTATCAGTACACGAATACATTTGGATATATCATTAGGAACTTCCATTTCGTGGGTATTGGACAAAGCTACTTGTGTCCATCCTAAGGATCTTCTTGCAGCAACTGCTGGGTACTCAGCAGTTAGATCTTTTGTTGTTGTGAAAAAGGCTGCTGCAATATCATCCACATTTAAATTATTTTTGTTAACAATAGATTCTAATAGTTCTTTAGTTGCATCTATTATTGATTCTCTGTCGTTATTATCCGCTGTTGTAGCTCCTCTAATTCCTCGACATGCTATCTGAGCCATAGATGTTCTCCTTTGTTATTGTAATTCCTTTAAGAAATCTGTAGCATTTTGTACCACAGTGTTTTCATCAGAATTTGATATAATATTGACTAAAGCACTACCAATTATTCCAGCGTCTGCATGTTTATTAACTTCAGCTAAATGTATTTTTGTTGAAATACCAAAACCTAACGCTACAGGTACAGTGCTATATTGCTTAACTTCTTTAACTAAATTAATACCCTCTGCACTTAATGTTGCCCTAGCACCAGTTATACCTGCTACGCTTACACAATACAAAAAGCCATCCCCATTTTTGCATATTTCTTTAATTCTCTCAGTAGATGTTGTTGGTGCTATGAGATATATCAGATTAATGTCATTTGAAGAACATTTTTCCAATAAAATCAAAGATTCTTCTAATGGTAAATCCGGAACGATAATTCCATCTACACCACAAGATTTAGCTTTAGATATAAATTCATCTAGACCGTACTGTAAGATTGGATTAAAGTATCCCATTAATACGATAGGGTTATTGTCATTTTTATTACGGATCATTTTGCAAACGTCAAAACATGTATCAATATTAACGCCTTTTTCTAATGCTTTTTGGCTAGATTGTTGAATTGTCACGCCATCAGCTAGAGGATCGCTAAAAGGAATACCGAGTTCAATGATATCAGCGCCAGAGTTAAATAATTCTAAAGCCAATTCAGCAGTTGTTTCGTTATCGGGAATACCAGTTGTTAAATATAATATAATTCCCTTTTTATCATTCAATTGTAAATTTTCAAAAGTTTTTTTTATTCTGTTTGTCATATATTTGATGTATTATTATTTGTAGAGAAAAAAATTGAGAGAGTTAATGGTAGCATTTAGTAGTTATAGTGACAATAGCAATTAGATTGGATAAATACAATGAGTGTAGAAGTTACTGATAATGCCAAAATGGAATTATTGAAAACATTAGAAAGATTGAGTTTAGAAGAAGGTCAGTATTTGAGATTAACAACCCCACCTTCATGGACTGGGCCTGGGGACTTTGGAATAGTTTTGGATACAGAACAGGATTTTGATACTAAAATAGAATTTAACGAACAGATTGTTTTACTTATTAATGAACAATTACTCACACAGTATGAAAAAGTTATTTTTGATTTTAAAGAAACACCTGATGGTCTAAGTTTTGCCTTAGATATATACTAAATAAAGAGACATATGGATTTAAGCAAGTACATTAGAGATATTCCGGATTTTCCTATTCAAGGGATAATTTTCAAAGATATAACCCCTTTGTTATCAGATACAGATGCATTTCAAGAAACTATTAACAGAATAATTAAGAATTATAATTTTGATGAAATTGATGTTATTGCTGGTGTTGAATCTAGAGGTTTCTTATTGGCAGCTCCAATAGCAGATCGTATGAAAAAACCATTAGTTTTATTTAGAAAGAGTGGGAAACTTCCCTATAAAACTAAGTCGGCAAGTTATGATTTAGAATATGGTAGCAGTACTATAGAAATTCATGAAGATTCAATCAAAACAAAAGATAGAATATTATTGATTGATGACTTAATAGCTACAGGCGGAACATTAAGTGCATGTTTGGATTTAGTAGATCAGTTTAATGCTAAAGTTAATGGAATAGCTGTAATAATTGAATTAAGCTTTTTAAATGGCAGAGATATGCTTAAAAATGTAGATATTTTTTCATTAATTAAGTACTAGTAATTGTACCGACTTTCACAATATTGACTTTGATAAAAGTTATTTCTAAAATCCTCATAAGTTGTTATTAGGAATTCATATTCTATTTTGAATTCAGAATATTAGGAGGTTATCCAATGGGTACAACACAGCAAATGGCAAGATTTATAACAAATGCTCAATATTCCGACATACCAGAACCCGCGGTTTATGCAGCAAAACTTTGTATTTTAGACTCTATAGCATGTGCAATTTACGGAACAACAAGACCTTTGGGCAAGATTATAACTGAATTAGTAGATGAAATGGGAGGAACTCCTCAGTCAAGAGTACTTGGGACCTCAATCAAAACTAATGCAGCTAATGCTGCCTTGGCAAATGGTACTTTAGGTCACTCAGAAGATTTTGATGATATGGGATCTGGAGGTCATCAAGCAGTAGTATTAATGCCAGTAGCTTTTGCTTTAGCAGAGGAATTGGGTTTGAATGGCAAAGATGTACTGACTTCGTATTTAGTAGGTTTTGATATTTTTGCAAATGTTGCTTTAAATATGGGGCCAGATCATTATGCTAAAGGTTGGCATTCTACATCAAGTGTAGGTACTTTGGGTTCAACTGCAGTTGCTGCAAAAGCACTAGGATTAGATGAAATGCAAACACGAATGGCAATAGGCTTAGGGGCTACACAAGCTTCAGGTTTGCGTGGAAATTTTGGGACAATGACCAAACCTTTTCATCCTGGTAGAGCATCTCAAAGTGGAATAATAGCTGCAAAAATGGCTGGAAAAGGATATGAGTCTAATCCAGATATTATGGAAGATAGATTTGGATATGCTGCATGTTTAGGTGAACAAATGGTTCAATTAGGAAACATGACAAGACACCTAGGTTATCCTTGGGCAATCATGGGAACAGGTAAAGAAGTAGCCAACGGAATTGATATAAAAATATGGCCATGTTGCGGCGGAACTCATGGTTCAAATACCGCCATAATAGAGTTACTCAATAATCATTCATTTAGTTCTGAAGACGTTGAATCGGTTGATATTATTACTACTGACAATCCTTCATGCATGGCACCAAATCTGCGTTGGCCAAAAAGTGGTTTACAAGGTAAGTTTTCTACTTGGTATACTGTTGCATCCCTTATTGTTGATAAAGGAAGATTAGACTTAGAAAGTTTTACTGATGACTCAGCAAACAGACCCGAATTACAATCAATGTTGGAAAGGGTAAATATAACACAAGAGGAAACAATAGCTGACCGACCTAATCGTGCGATTGGTGGTGAATCTTGGTGGGATGTTACGGTAAATCTCAAAAATGGAAGTCAACTAAATACAAGAGTTCCAGGACATGGTGATACATATGGCCCGTATACTAATATTCAAGTAATTGATAAATTTCAGGCTTTGGCTGGTGCTGTAATTTCGCCAAGCCAAGTAGACACACTTTTGAATTTGGTTATGGACTTAGAAAATCAATCAGATGTTGTGCAGATTATGGATGCAGCAACTTTGGGGTTAGCTGTTAAGGCTTAAATTAATAAAAAGAAGCCACTTTTGTTAAATAGTGGCTTCTTTTTTTTGAAAGAAATAATTATGTATGAAGTTGTTATCCGTAATGGATATATATATGACGGTTTAGGGTCAAATCCCTATATTGCTGATATAGCTATTTTAAATGGCATTATTGTAGCGATTGGTAAAATAGAAGATGAAGCATTAAATGTCATTGATGCTTCTGGTTATTCTGTATCACCAGGTTTTATTGATTTACACACACATAGTGATTTGTCTTTTTTAATCGAACCATTAGCAGATAGTAAATTAAGACAAGGATGTACTTTTGAACTTATTGGTAATTGTGGACGAAGTGATGGCGGTCCTCTCTTTGGAGAAGCATTTGACCTTACAAGTGAAAGACTTGAAACATTAAATTTTACACCAAATTTTACTTTAACCGGGAACTATGCTGATTATCTTAATTTACTTGAACAAAAAGGGACTTTAATAAATATAGCTGGACAAATTGGGCATGGGACTTTAAGAACAAGTGTGATAGGTTCAGGAGACACTAACCCAACTCTTGATGAATTAGATAATATGATATCACTTTTAGATGAATGTTTAGATCAAGGCGCTATGGGTTTTTCAACAGGTCTTTATTACGCTCCAGGAAATTATTCTCGTACAGAAGAAATAATAAAATTATGTAATGTTGCATCAAAAAAAAATAAGCTTTATTCAACCCATATGAGGGACGAAAGTGACTATTCTATAGGTCTTCGTGGTGCATTAGAAGAAACAATGAGTATAGCTCAAATATCTGGAGTAAAAACACAAGTATCCCATTTAAAATGTATTGGCCCTGTAACATGGGGACAAGCAGATATTCTCTTATCAAGAATTGATGAGATGAGACGTGGTGGATATGATGTAATAGCTGATCAATATCCTTACACGGGTAGCAGTACTATGTTGGCAGGAGCAGTTTTTCCTAGATGGGTACAAGCGGGAGGAAGAGCAGAAGCGCTACAGAGAATAGAAGACCCTGCTCTGTATGATAGATTAAAAAAAGATATTTCTAGAAATTTCTATAGGAGAGGTGGGGCAGGTGCAATTAGCATAGCTCAATGCCCAGATAATCGAGAGTTTGATGGATTAAATTTAGAAGAAATCTCAGATGTTATGAATTGCGATCCAGAAGATGCCGCAATTACTCTTTTCAAGGGTGGAACTGTTCATGTTATTGCTCATTCTTTAAAACAAGATGATGTAGATAAAATTGCTTGCCATCCATACGTTTGTGTTGGAAGCGATGGTAGCTCAATCCGAACGGAAGGCCCGTTGTCTGTTGGATCACCGCATCCAAGAAGTTATGGGACTTTCCCAAGATTTATCAAACAATACGTTAGAGAGAAAAAAATGTTATCAATGCAAGAGGCAATTCGTAAAATGACCTCACTACCTGCAAGTAGACTCGATTTAAAAAGACGTGGGTCTTTAATTGTTAATAATTGGGCAGATATAGTAATTTTTGATCCAGAAAAGATAGATGATAAATCAACATTTGCTAATCCGCACCAATATTCAGTAGGTATCAAATCTGTTTTAGTAAATGGGCATATAGCCTACAAAGACGATATAGTAAATACAGAACATCGTGGTAAAATCATAAGAGATAATAATGATTAATATGGGTGTTTATTGATGAGTCTATCATTTGAAATTGGAGATGAATATAGTCCTAGAGGGCATGCAATTATTTACTATACCTCAGGTTCGAAATATTTTATGGCATATATAGTAATAATTCCGATATCTTTCGATTTTACTAAATTTATGCCTCCAGTAATTTCATCTCAAATTAATGCCGAAGAAATGGCAGGATTTTCTGCTTTCGCCTTACCTCCTGTGCCTGAAGAAATACCAGATGGATATGATTTTATAAGAAGTTTGGCTGTTAGTAGAAGTGACGATTTGATTTATGGAGGCACATTTAATGAATCTAATTTAATTGAGTCCGCGCAATCTGTGAATAATCAAGTAGAAAATTATTCAGAACTATATAAAAAATCACAAAGTTCTTATCATCAATCTATACCTGAAAGCTCAGAAGATCTTAATGTACAAAATGTTATGTTATCCTTGATGTCTGAAAAAGATAAATTGGGAGAAATATCAAAACTTATAGGTAAATTACAGTTTGCCGTAGAAGGGAAAGATACAGATCAAGTTCAAGAAACAGAATCCGAAATCAATAATATTTCTTCGTACTTTCCTGAAGAATACAAAATAGGAGCTATTTTACATTTGGTGAAGAACAATTCATTAAATTCTAGTAAGCTTATTCAACTCTATATCGAAAGATGTTACAAACTTGCAGATAATGACGTTGATGGCGTTTTTCTCCTTGATAAAGCTATAGATGAGATTAATTAACTTTTCATTGAGTTATAAGATTTAGCAAAACCAATAATTCGTTTTCCTTGGTTTGTTGTGCTAGTTTTTGCTAGTTTACTTGCTTTTTTGTAATATTTTTTAGCATCTTTGGCTTTCCCTTTATGATCAAGATAACTACCAATCCCAAGTGCCGCAAATGCTGCTTGATCTAGAGACCAAGGAGTAAACGTTGATTCTCCTAATTCTATAATTTGTATATATGCTTTTTCTATTAGATTTGCAGATCTTGATTTTTTTCTTATTATTTGTGCCAGATTAATAGCTGCTTTTGTACCTAATTCTTTAGCAATTATATTTTCTAAAGATTTAGAAAGATCAATAGCTTTGCGATATGAAATTCGTGCTTTATCAATTTGATCTTTGGATTCAAAATCTTGTCCTTCAAGTATGCATTTGTGTGCTTCGGATGTATTAGATAATATGATGTTATAATCTCGAATTTGTTGTGCGATTTTCTCTTTTTCATCGGTATTATCTTTTGATTCATACCAAGATAGTAAACTTTGGTATGCTTGTATACTTGTTTGTATACCAGATATTGTTTTGGAACATGTCCCATATTCGATACTTTTTTTCATTAATTTTTCAAAACGATTGTAATTTTCTGAGCGTCCCTCGTAGTTTGCTATATTGAAATAAGCTCTCGAAGTTATATATAAACCTTCTGGAGAATTTGAAAGAATTCCTACTTTGACTGCCCTATTGTGCATATGAATACTAGTAGTAAAATTATTTTCTTGGTTATACCAAAGACCCAGTTCGAAACATGCCATCGCACTGAACATAATACCGAATGAATTTTTTGATTTTATTCCGTAATGTATGCAATCTATATAGTTTTTTTTATAGTCTGAATACTTTTGTATTGATGATTCCAGATTGGCAATATTGAAAAATGCACAAGCTAATAAACCCAATTCTTCTGAAGAATTTATTGTTGAAATTAACTTAGGGACTTCTCTATATGATTCTAGAGCATCTGAAAATCTTTGAAGAAGTTTTAACGCGTTTCCTTTTTCTATCCACGCTCTAAGACTATTTGGGTAAGAAGAAAGATATAATGAGGCTATTTCTAGATCCTCACGTGGATTGTTTAGGCCTGAAAATGAAGGGCCTATCGATGAAAAAATAACTTTAGGTGATAGTTTATTTGCTGACATTTGTATAATTTTCTTTTGATTCACATATACTGTCAATCTTTTCATCGATTAATTAATATAATATTGATATAGTTCTTAAGTACTTACATATTTTATTTTGAGTGAAATTTCAGGAGTGTAATGATGTCAAACGAAGGAAGTTTGAGCCCTGAGTCTGTTTTATCACAATTGAAATCCAACAATATCACGCATGTTGTATGGCTTCCAGATAGTGAGACTAATTGGCTTTATTTATTGATGAAAAATGAACCAAGTATTGAATTGGTTCCAGTTAGTAGAGAAGGTCAGGCCTTTTCTGTAGCTGCAGGATTAGCTACGGGGGGTAAGAAGCCTGTAATATTAATTCAGAATACGGGGCTACTAGAATCTGGCGACTCTTTGAGAGGCTGGGGAATAGGTCTAAAGACCCCTGTCGTTATGATGATTGGTTACAGAGGATGGACTAGGCATGGTAAGAATGCATTTCATGATGTAGCTAAGTTTACCGAACCTTTTCTCATAGCTATGGGTATTAATTACTATTTAGTTGAGAATGATGGAGACATTGATAGAATAACCTATGCCTTCGAAGAAGCTGATGAAAATAAGAAGCCCGTGGCAGTATTAGTTGGTGATGAATATTCCAGTTGGAATTAATAGAATTTTAATTATTATTAAAGGAAAAAAGATGATAGATACATTAGAAATGCTGAAAATATTTAAAAATCATCGAGGGAATAGTGTTGTAATCCCAGGTAGAGGTGGTAAACATTGGGTTACATTAACAGACAATCAATCGCGAGATGTACCATTAGGCGATCCAGCAATGGGAGGGCATGCTTCATATGCTTTTGGTTTAGCTTTGGCGATTCCAAATGAAACCGTTGTACTTTTTGACTCCGAGGGAGATTTATTAATGAATACTGGTGCTCTTGCGACTATAGCGGATCTTGCCCCAAAAAATTTCTATCATTTTCTTTTAGATAATGAGTGCTATGCGACAACTGGTGGTCAACCTGTACCAAACGCACAGAAAGTTGACTATACAGGTTTAGCCAAAAGTATGGGATACGGTTCAACGTACTTTATAGATAATTTGGAAGATTTTGATCAAAAGATTGCTGAAATTTTAAATCAAGAAGGACCTGTATTTATCCATCTTAAAATTAATCCTGAAATCGAAAATGTACCAATTAATCAACGAGTAAGATGGCAAAATCGTACCTGGGATCAAGTATTGAGTGACATTAAATCAGAGTTATCTGTTAAGTAAAATTATAAAATGGTTAAACAACTATATCATATAGATTCTTATATAAAAGAATTCGACGCAGTTATAGAAAATATTCTTCCAGAAGGTGTCGTATTGGATCAAACGGCATTTTATCCCGGTGGAGGAGGGCAACCATGTGATTATGGTTTACTAATTTCTGACGGAAACGAATATAAAGTAGATAAAGTTCAATATTTTGAAGGAACGATTGTTCACAAAGTTTTATCTGACGGTTTGAAAATTGGGGATAGAATTAATGCAACAATCGATTGGGATAGAAGATATAAACTTATGAGAACTCATACAGCTTTGCATATATTATGCGGAGTAGTATGGCGTGATTTTGGCGCCTTGGTTACTGGTGGAAATATGGAACCCTTAAAGGCAAGAATGGATTTTGAATTAGAAAGTATGAGTGTTGATTTTGCAGAAAAAGTAGAAGAAAAAATCAACGAAGAGGTATTAAAAGACCATAAAATAGATATCAATATGCTTCCTAGAGAAGAAGCATTGAAAATACCTGATTTGATTAGAACCAAAATTGATCTATTGCCCAAACATATTTCTGAATTGCGAATAGTTGATATCACTTCTCTGGATCTTCAAGCAGATGGTGGTACACATGTATATAGTACCAAGGAAGTTGGACATATTACTGTCGTAGGTCATGAAAGTAAAGGGAAAATAAATAAGCGTCTTAGAATTCAAATAGAAGATTAATTTGTTAAACAACTTTAGTATAGAATACAAAATTCGTTTTTATTTGGTAATTGGAGTTTTCGCTGTTTCTACAGCGGCAATTTTGATTAAATTATCTTCCGAAGCACATCCATTAGCCATTGCATTCTATAGGATGTTTATTAGTGTATTGGTATTTGTAATAATAGCTTTGATATACAGACATAGGCGTTTGGACGATATTAATGTATTCACTGTTAATAATAATCAAGTAGTACGTATAATAATTAGTAGCTTGGGTCTTGCTATGCATTTTTGGTTTTGGGTTTGGTCTTTGAGTTTTACCTCTGTTGCAAGTTCTGTTCTTTTGGTAACTACAAACCCATTTATAGTATTGTTATTTTCCTGGATTATTTGGTCACATCCTATACGTTTGAAAATGATAATTGGAATGTTTATTGGTTTAATTGGAGGATCTATAATTATATTCGGGGATTCACATAATACTAATAATATTACGGGTGATTTATTAGCATTATTGGGATCTTTATGTATAGTTCCATATGTCTTGTGCGGAAGAAGCTTGAGGAAAGATATGCATATACTGACTTACAATTTATATGTCTATGGGTTAGCAACCATTTTCTTATTCATCTTAATAATATTATTTCAAATTGAGTTATTTAATCTAAGTCTTTATACATACTTTATGCTTTTCTTAGTTGCTTTGATTCCTCAAGTTATTGGTCATTCATTACTAAACTGGGTTTTGGGGTATGCAAGTGCTGTTCTAGTTACCATTAGTGTTATGGCTGAACCTATAATAGCTACAATATTAGCTGGTATTATTTTAGATGAAATTCCATCGCTATATTGGTATCTAGGGGGATTTTTGATTCTCTTAGGAATCTATTTATCTATAAGTGAATTCGAAAAAGATTTTATTGATAATGACACTTAGCTTAGCATGAAAAAATGATTTAAAGGTCCATGTCCTTTTCCTAACCCAGGTTCATTTTTAATTGCTTGAGTTACATAATTTTTAGCTTCCTCGACACTTTGATCTACAGTATAATTTTTTGCCAAACCTGCAGCTATGGCTGAAGCATATGTACATCCTGTGCCATGAGTGTTAGCCGTAGGTATCCGATCTGCTTCTAATATCGTAAATTTTTGACCGTCATATATTGTATCATTTGATTTAGAATCATTAGAATGGCCTCCCTTAATTACAACAAAATCTGGGCCCATGGAATGTATAATCTTTGCCGCTGATTCAATATCTTGAGTGGTGTTAATAGTCATTTTGCTTAAAACTTCTGCCTCAGGGATATTAGGAGTAACAACGGTTGATAATGGTAATAATTCTGAAATCAAATGTCCTATTGCATTATCTTGAATTAATTTATCTCCTCCCTTAGCTATCATGACAGGGTCTACAACGATTTTATTAGTATTAGATGATTTGATTTTTTTTGATATGAGTTGTATTACTTCGATAGAAGCAAGCATTCCTGTTTTAATTACATTTGGATTTAAATCATCTAAAACTGCATCAATTTGTGATTCTATAATATCTATGGGTATTTCATGGATTCCATACACACCCGTAGTATTTTGAGCAGTAACTGCGGTTATTACTGAACACCCAAAAGTACCAAGAGCAGAAAAGGTTTTTAAATCCGCTTGAATTCCTGCTCCTCCGCCTGAATCTGAACCTGCTATAGTCATACTTACTGGAATTTTCATTTTATCTCCTCTTATTTTACAAACTCATTTGTAAATAAGCTATTTGTTTCAGGTATACTGGTTATTTGGCCAGTATCGAATAACCATTTTGAAAATATCGCCCATTTTTCTTCAGTTTGAACACCGAATCTGCCTTCGTTATCTACCCATAATGGTGCTAATAGTTCTACTCCAGGATATTCTATTGCTTGATCTATTTCTTCATTGGTTGCCTTGACTAAATTATCAATACCTTCTTTTGGGTTTGAAACAGCATCATTATATCCTTTTGATATGGCTCTAGTCATTCGTTGAACCAGATCTTTATTATTTGTTATCATCTCATCACTAGCAACTAATACTAATTCGTAATAGTCAGGTACACCCCACTTTTCCATCCTCATTACATTAACAGGGAATCCTTCATTTTCAGCCATAATAGTTTCATGGCTTAAATAGCAGCCTAAGCAAGCATCAACGGTTTTACCAATAAGTGGAGGTACAAGATCATATCCAGTATTAATTAATTCAACTTCTTGTTTTCCTTGTAAGCCATCAGCCTTTAATAATGTGTCAAGTAAATTTTCATTTAAGGGAATTCCAGGGTATGCAATTTTTTTACCTTTGAGGTCAGATGGTCTTGTTATATTTGATTCTTCGAGAGTCATTATAATATTTAATGGATGTTGAACGAAGGCAAGTATTGATTTTACAGGAATATTTTTTGATTTTGCCAAAATTAGGTCAGGTTGATAACTAATTCCAAAATCATCTTGTCCTGCACCAACAGTTTGTAATACCGTTGAAGGATCAGATGGAGTGTAAATTTCGATATCTATATTTTCGTCCTGGAAATATCCCTTTTCTAAAGCAATATATAATCCGGTATGATTGGCATTTGGGTACCAATCTAAGGCTAATTTAACTTTTGTATCTTCCTTTGTGTTTCCGCAACTTAATACAAATATACTACACACTAATATTAATACAATTGATAAATATTTGAATTTCATGATTCCCTCCAGGTACAAATATTATTCACTGAGTGTCCTCCAATAGACTATTTTCTTTTCACAATAATTTACTAGTAAAAATAATAAGAAACCAATAATTGACAGCAAAAATATTGCAGCAAATACACGCTCGGTTAAAAACTGTGGTTTTGATCTTATCATTAAATATCCTAAACCTTCACTTGAACCTACCCACTCACTGATCACCGCTCCAATCACGCTTGCAGCCATGCCTATTCTTAAGCCTGTAAAGATATAAGGTAGAGAATTAGGTATCTGTATTTTTTTAAAAATTTGAGACTTATTTGCACCCAAAGTTTTCATCATATTAACAAGATCATCATCAATTGATTTTAGACCATCAATAGTATTAACTGCTATTGGGAAAAAAGCAATCAATCCAACAACGAGTATCTTTGGTAACAGTCCATATCCAAACCAAACGAGTAATATAGGTGCAATTGCTATAATGGGTATTGTTTGTGAAGAAATGATGATTGGATAAATTGCTTTTTCCAATGTTTTTGAATAAACAATAAGTCCTCCAATTAATATTCCAGAAATTATAGAAAATGAAAAACCTATCAATATTTCATATAGAGTCACAAACGAATGACCTAAAAGTAAATTCCAATGTTCATATAATTCAACGATTATATCTGTTGGAACAGGCAGTAACCACTTGGGTACATCAGCTAATCTGCAAGATATTTCCCAGATAACTAACAATGAAAATATTAATATTACTGCTGGAAACCACTGAACAAATACAGTTTTTAATTTAGTATTAATTTTTTTAATTGTATTTTGCATATTAATTTTCAATCAACGGTAAAATTTCTTTTTTAATTTTTATAAATGAATCATCTAATACTATTTCACGGGTACGAGGTCGAGGTAATTCAACATGAATAATTTGCATTGAATTAAAGTTATTATTTTGCATAACATAGATTCTGTCTGATAAAAAGATTGCTTCATCAATATCATGGGTAACCAAAAGAATGGTTTTGTTAAATTGTTTCCATAGTTTTAGTAACCATTTTTGCATTTGTGATCTTGTTATAGAATCCAGAGCACTAAAAGGTTCATCTAACAGTAAAATTTTTTTATTTGTTAATATTGTTCTAAGAAAAGAAGCTCTTTGTCTCATACCTCCAGAAATTTGATTAGGATAATAGTTTTCATAACCACTTAAACCAAAAGTTTCGAGAAGCTCAACAGCCTTTTGTTCAGAAACACGTTTATTTTCATTTTGAACTTCTAATCCTAGGATTGAATTGTCTAGAACAGTTTTCCATGGTAAAAGTAAATCTTTTTGTTGCATATAACTTAATTTACCAAGTCGATTGTTAGATTGAATATCACTGATATTTATTTCACCATTATCTGGATTATCTAAACCAGAAATTATGTTGAGAAGTGTGCTTTTTCCACATCCACTAGGACCAATAAGGCTGACAAATTCCCCATCATTCATATGAAAATCAATATGATGTAATATCATTGTATTTTCATTGGAAGATTCGTCTATAAAACTTTTACTTAGATTTTTAATATTTATAATTGGGTTCATAATAATATAAAAAAAAACCGCTTGGTGTATACCAGCGGTTCTTATCCTAATAAGATTTCCTACGCTGGTATTATCCAGATCAGGTATAAGGGTCGCTCAATTGAGCCTCTCAGCCTGTATTCTTACAAGCTCCCCCTTAATATTGTGGTTTAATTAATTTTTTTAATTTGCTCCTATGATTGTGTTTTATTTTTTGTAATACGCTACAGCCTGAATTGCTTTGACTATTTTATCATAACCTGTACATCTACATAAATTACCTGCAATTGCTAGCCTTATTTCTTCTTCAGTAGGTTTAGGGTTCTCATTAAGTAATGCTCTGGCTGACATAAGAAAACCTGGTGTGCAAAATCCACATTGTAAACTCCCGTATTCCATGAAAGCTTCTTGTAGTGGGTCAAGACCATCTTTTGTAGCGAGTCCTTCAACTGTTGTAACATGTTGTCCCTCAACTTCAACAGCGAGTGTGCAACAAGATACAATTGCCTTACCTTCTAATTGAACTGTGCATGCACCGCAATTACCATTGCTGCAACCTTCTTTGGTGCCAGTTAAGCCAATATTGTCCCTAAGAGCTTCTAACAAAGTTTCCCATGGATCAACTAGTATTTCTTTAGTTTCATTATTAACTTGAAATTTAACTGGAATTTTAGACACATTTCCCTCCGTACGAAATTTGTTGGTTTTTATATAGAATCTTCAAGACATTCGCTAAGTGTTCTGCTCGTCAATACTTTCACTAGTTTTTTTCTATATTCTGAAGTTCCACGTACATCAGAGATAGGATTTGCAGAATTAGGGGCCAAATTTGAAGCTTCTTCTATATTTTCTTGAGTAAATTTTTTATCAATTAAAAAATCTTCAGCATCTTTAGCATTCACTGGAGTTGGGGCAACAGAAGCTAGAGAAATTCCAGAGGATATACATTTATGATCCTCGTCTAATTTAACATAACTTGCTACTCCAACAACAGCTATATCCATTTCATTTCTTGGTATGAATCTTTGATATCTGCTGTAAGTATTTTCACCTAAATCTGGTAAAATTATTTCAACTAGAAATTCATTTGCTTCCATAATATTTCTGCCTGGTCCAGTAAAAAAATCATTCAGTTCGACAATTCTTTCACCTTTACTACTTACCAAGAGAGCTTTCGCATTATAAGTAAGTAAACTTGGCACAGTGTCGGCAGATGGGGTAGAATTGCATACATTTCCTGCGACACTCGCTCTGTTCTGTATTTGGATGGACCCAACGAGCCCACACGCTTGATATAGCCCAAAATATCGTTCTTTTATTTTGGGGAAAGCTGCAGTAGTTGAACAGGAAACTGCAGAACCTAAATGTAGGCCGTCTCCTTCAATCCATTCTAATCGGTTAGTCTCAGGAATTCCTTTTAGATTTACAACTCTGGCAGGCTCTCTTCTACCATTTCTTACCTGATCTATCAGATCGCTCCCACCAATTAAACCTCGAGTATCACCAACTTCATTAGCACTATCAAAAATAGATATTGCTTCATCTAACGATTGTGGTGCAAAGTAGTCAAAGGGTTTCATTTAATCTCCAATTCTAGAATTTCATGGTTTTTATGTTAAGTCCATTATAAACTGCTATTTTTTTGAAAGCAACGAATCATTCGTTAAT